>JAKPHK010000038.1 GCA_029550345.1 Pseudomonadota bacterium | reverse complement strand
GTGGGCATGTTCACATATGGACGTGTGAACATGTGCTGTGTGGGCGCTGGCTCAGAGCCCGAAGTCGAAATCCAGGGACTTTTCCGGGACAGGCAGCTGGATCGTTGGCGTCGATTGAGCCACCTCGATCGCCGAGGTTTTGCCGCCGATGTTTCGTGTCACGTCGCGTTCCAGCGCCTTGACGTTGTCGACCACCAGGGTGGCGCTGTCGGCAATTCGGGTGACGGCGACGAGGAACGACTGGGTCGAGTTCAGCATCTTTTCCCTCTCGCTCATGAGGATGATGCCGCTGTCCGCCGTCATGCCCTGGGCGATGTGGACGTTGATCGCGTAGGCGAGGTCGAGGCGTTCGATCATGGGATCGAGGCGGCCAAGTTCATGCCGTTCACCATCGCGGGTCAGCACTGTCATCGAGTGGCGGCCGATGGACTCGATCTGGGCGATGTCGCCGTTGAGCAGCCCGCGCGGGCGGTCGTTGTCGGTCCAGCGGATGCGGTCACCCTCGAACACACCGATATTCTTCTGCTGGTAGATCGAGACGGCATCATGCGCGAGATTGCGGGGTAGCTTGTCGGGCGTGAACTGGCGGACCGAGCCGTCAGGCATGGCGAGCGCAACCTTGCCGTCTTCCGCGTGCCTCACCACGCCGCGCTCACCGCGCCCGAAGCCCTGGCTCGGCAGGTCGGTGCGGAACTCGACGATCCGCCCGTCCTGATAGCCCTTCATCTGCCGCGCCCCCTCCCGGGTGATGGTGACGCGGTCGAGAACCTTCAGCCGCTGCTCCTCGCCATCCAGCTCTCCGCGCGTCATTCGCTCGCGCTGGACCGCCGAATTGGCGGCGGTGCGCATCGCGCGGCCCGATGCGAGCAGGAGAGTGCGGTCGCGCTCGCCCTCGGGCAGCTTTACCCACAGCTTGGCGGCGGTCTCCGGCCCCTTGGCGAAGGGCACTTCGACGGTGTTGGGCTTGAGGACAGCAAAGGCGCGACCAAGGTTGCGATCTTCCATCGCCACGTTCAGCGCCTTCATCTGCGGCGACTGCGCGCGAAGGTTCTCGGTGATGGTCGCGGTGGCGAGCCCCTCCTTCTGAAGCAACTCGAATGGCTTTCCCGCCTCGATGGCAGGAAGCTGGCGGGTGTCGCCAGCGAGAATCAGGCGCGCGACGTCCATGCCGTTCGCAAGGTCGATCAGCTTGGCCAGGCGCTCGTTGCCGATCTGCGAGGCTTCATCGACCATGATGACGGAGCCGGACAGCACAGCCTTCGCCTCAGCGACCTTCTCGGGGCTGGCCGTGCCATCGAGAACGCGCTTGAACCGGCCAAGGAAGCTGTCGACCGTCGAAGCCGGAACATCCAGCTTCGCGCCGAAATCACGCGCGGTGCGACCCGCATGGGCCAGCGCGAAAACACTGCGGTCATCCGCCTTCAGCATCGCTGCCACCGGCATCAGGGCAGCCGACTTGCCGACGCCGGCACCGCCTTGGATCAGCTGCACCCGGTCGCGGGATTCCAGAACATCGATCCCGGCGCGCTCCTGGCCGGGGTTCAGGCGCCTGAGGCCGAGATCGCGCGCGGCCTGCTGGAGGTTGGCGGCAATGTCGTTGCCTTGGGCGAGCGGTTGCACGCTATCACGTCCGGCTTCGGCCAGGGCGATGACCCGGCGTTCCAGCTGGAGGGCCGATTGCGTGGTCATCAGCCGCTCGCCGCCAATCAGCAAGCCCTTCTCCTCCAGCGTCGCGATCCGCGCCTCGATGTCAGTCACGGTGACGGGGCCACCCCGCTCCAGTGCGGTGCGGATCAGATCATTGCGATCGAACGCCGCCTCGCGCTCACCAAGGTCGCGCGCTGCCGAGGCGACCGCCTGCGCGGCGGCAAAGCCTTTGGGTTCGAGCCTCCCCAGTCTCTCGGGTACCAGAGGATCACCATCTTTGGGCGTCAGGCCCATCGCACCGGCAATCGCCATGCCCTTCGCACCGATCCCGCGCACGCCTTCAACCACGCGCGACCAGACAGTCTCGCGCTGGGTAGAACGCTCGGCCGCAGCATCGATCAGACCTCGACCATCGAACCCGACCCGTTCCGCCGTCGCCTCCCATTCCGCGCCGCGCTGCTCGGGGCTGAATTCAGGGTTCTTGGCTTGCCGGGTGGCGAGTGCCGCCAGTTCGCGCTCGCGCGGGCTGCTGCGCTCCTCCCGCGCCAAGGCTTCGAGGATTTCCTCGCGGCGGGTGGAGAAGGCTTCGATCGCCTCGCGCGACACCCCCTTGATCTCGAAGGCGCCATCGATGGGATTGCGCGCCGGCGTGGTTTCGTAACCCAGCCCTTCGATCCGCGCGCGGAGCTCGGCATTGTGGGTCGCGCCGAGCAGGTGCTGGCCCCGGTAGAGCTGGTCGTTGCGGACTGCGTGCCACTTGCCATCGGATGCCTTGGTCGCATTGGCGATGACCGCATGGACGTGCAGCTGCGGCTCGTTGTTGCGGTTTACGTCGTGGAGAAAGGTCGCGGCGACCATGTTGCCGGTCTTCTCGACCACCTGTATCTTCGCTGACGGATCCCATACGCGCGCTTCGATCAGGTTCTTCTCTGCCCATCCGAGGGTAGCGGTGACGGAATCGCGAAAGGCGCCGACGATCCGGTCATCCTTGCCGATCAGCGCCAGCAGCGAGACTGACTTCGGTGCGGAGAAGGTCATGTCCAGGCCGGGGCGATGTTCGCCATGCACCGCCGGGATTTCGCTGCCATCTGGCAGTTTGCCAGACAGGACGTCGACGAAGGCCTGTTCCTCGACCGCGCCTTGCAGGCCCAGCGCCTCAGCACCCCGGCCGAACCACTCGCTCGCCTCGGTCAGTTCGGAGGTCGTGTAGTAGTTGTCCTGGCTGTAGTATTCGCCCGCGCCGCTGGCCGAGCCGACTGCCGCAAGGTTGATCATTTGCCCGCCCTCGCAGTGCGAACTTGGCCCTGCCGATACTCCGTCGGAACCTGACAATCCCGAACACCATACCGGTCGTTGACGACCTCACAGAGCAGTTCCGTTGTCGGCAGCAGCTTCCGGGCGACAGGTACGCCCAGCCATCCCATGTTGGCCGCGGCGAACAGGAACACCAGCGCACCGACCAGACCGATCACAGCGCCCAGTGAGGTCAGAAACCCGATCGAGAAGTCGCCAGGGAACACCACCTTGTAGAGATTGCGCGGAGCGGTCGCCTCGGCACGAACCGCTTCGAGTCGCTGATCGATCTTTTGAAGGCCAGTGTCTTGGGAGGAGGTCAGGTGATCGCTGACCTTGCCGAAGGCGGCCCTCAGTTGCTTCAGCTGGTCGACAAACGGCTCATAGGACTTGCGGTTGATGTCGTTGATCCGGCCAACGAGCTTTTCCTCCGCGATCCTGATCGTGTCCTCGCTGGCGACCCAGGCGTCGAACATCTTCTTCTCGTGCCGCTGGGTCGATCGCTGGACCCGATCCAGCTCGACCACTGCGTCCCGCAGCTGTGCCGCGAGCGCATTGAGGCTGCTGTCGATCCGGGGGCCGTCCTGCGTCTGGAAGGCGAGCCGACCGGCATCGTGCGCCTCGACGGTTTCGGCCGCGATGATCCTGAACAGTTCCGGCCGCGAGAGCTGGCGCGATGCCGCCACCCGGTCGATGCCCTTGAGGACCAAGTCATCGTAATTGACGTTGACCTGCCCCATGATCAGACCCTCCCGGCTTCGGGATGAACGCGACGATAGGTTGGAACACCTATTCCACAACTCATTGAAATAGCGACGTTATAGAACGGCTCTCTAGCCGTATTCGCGGTGAAAAGAGCTTTTCCGACCAGATTAAGAACCGGCCTAGCGCCTAGAACTGCGGATTTCCGCCGGGTCCGGAATCTCTCGGGACTGCTACCCCATAGCGTGTTGTGTGCCCCTTCAAGCAAAAAAAGCCAGAGGATCCCGCTGAGGTCATTGGTGCTTCCCTGAGATACCGGCAGGGCATTTCCAGCGGGACCAGAACGGCCCAACAGCCATTCGAGGGGATGGGCCAAATTGGCGTGCGAGTTCATGCCGCGTCTCCCATGGAGGTGCCGATGCGCGAGAGGATTTGGGCTGTAAGGGAAGCCATGCTCTGGCCCTGATCGGGTTCAGGCGGCGATGCCTCTGAGACCGCACCGGACCCCGCCAGTTCATCCCGCTGGAAAGCCCTCAGCAGCCCATCGAGATTGAAGCCGCCACTCGTGGCTCGCCTGACCATACCGCTGAGACATTTGCCCGCATGTTTCGCTCGGTAGCGGTGGCCCGACTGGAGGCGGGCGTTTCGATCGATGACCAGCACGCACAGCGCGGCTCGTTCCCTGCCGAGCAAGGAGCAGGCCTTGCCCCAGGTCCGCTGGCCAATGCCAAGCCAGCCTGCCGTCTGCCGCGACGCCTCGATCAGTCCCGGCCACCCCGGATCGCCGTGGGCGCTGGCAATGAGGCGAAACTCGTCCGAGGCAAGTTCCAGCGCCAGGCGAGGCGTGATCGTCGGCTCGGTCGGGCGCCCGCTACAGGATCGTGATGAATCCTGATTCTGTATTTTGGGTCGGCTGTTTTCTTCCGGTCGATCGGAAGTTTTCATCGCACGGGGATCGCTTGCGAGTTCCGCCAGCACAGCTTCAAGAGCTGCCCGAATCGTCTCCAGCTTGTCGATGCGCTGGATAGGAGCGACCCGACCATCAGGCAGGATCGCATCGGCGCGCGCCATCAATTCCGGCTCGGCTGCATCGCGGATCAGGCGTCGAATTCGGCGGATCTCGACTTTGCAGGTATCGATCGCTTGCTGCTGGAGTTCGCGTGCTTCCCATGCGTCCTTCAGGTCGGTGTAGCGTTCGATCAGGGGCGCGAGATTGATCCCGGCCGCCCAGCGAATGATGCCGCCGCTCCTGAGGCCCGAACGGGCACCATTGCCGCCCGTGGTTCGGGCGATCAGTCCCTTCGCCTCCAGCTCGCGCTCGGCATCGTTGATGGCGCGGCTGCACAGGTCGAGGTCATCCGCTGTTCGGCAGACCCGATCCCAGACCGCGCAGATGCGACCGGCCCGGTAGTCATCGTCACGCGAGCGCCAGACGTAGTGCCTCAGCACCCTCGTCGCCGTGCTGGACAGGCCAAGGCTTCGCTTGCCAAGGTCCTCGACCAGCGTCAGCAGATCGATGCGTCTGACGCCTGCGGGAAGCCCCCCATGAGCAAGGGTCGCGCTCACGCGGCACCGCCTGCAAGCTCGGCGCTTGCACGGGATTCCGTGATATCGTATGAGAAGGCAGTAGCTGCGACGCTATCGAAATGACCGCTGGCGAGGGTGGCAGCCCTTCCGGCGGTTTTTCGTTGGAGTTCCCCTCGCCTCCAATCGGGCCAAGGTGGGGGCCTCAGATGGCCGAATTGCTGTGACAACTTTGGTGCCAAAATGCCTTGCGCGCCAAAACAGCCAAAGCGGCCCGTGCGGCGGCCCCAAGGTGCGGAAATCGCGCCGATTTCAGAAAATATGCCTAAAAATCGGTACTTTACGACCGGTTTGCTAAACCGTCGTACTGGTAAATCCGGTACCGAGGGTTCGAATCCCTCCGTCTCCGCCACCTTGCGTTCCGCAAGATTCCCATAAACGTCTATTTCTCTTGCATTTCTGCCGATTTGCGGCCATTGTTGTTCCCTGTTTGTTTCATAGCTTCCGCCTGCTTCCACGGTGATCCGGGGGCACGGCTGGGGGCAGTGATCCGGAGATTCGGGGGCATCGATGCTGACCGAGATGCAAGTGAAGAACGCCAAGGCAAAGGAGCGAGACTACAAGCTCGCTGATTCCGAAGGCCTGTACCTTTACGTCACCGCCAAGGGTCATCGCAGCTGGCGGATGAAGTACCGCTTTGCTGGCAAGGAACGTCGGCTGGTGCTGGGCGCCTATCCCGACCTGGGCCTGCGCGAGGCGCGGGACCGCAAGGCCGATGCGAGGAAGCTGCTGCGCGAGGGCCGCGATCCGGGGATCGAGGCGGTGAAGGCACGGGTGGAACGCGCGGTCGCTTCGGCCAACACCTTTGAGGCGCTGGCTCGGGGTTGGTACGCCTTGCAGAAGGATCGCTGGACACCGGTCCATGCCAGCGACGTGATCGGAAGCCTCGAGAAAGAGGTCTTCCCCTGGCTCGGCAAGCTGCCGGTCACCGAGATCGACGAGCCATTGGTGCTTTCAGTGCTGCGCAAGATCGAGAAACGCGGGGCGATCGAGACCGCCCACCGGGTGCGCCAGCGGATCTCGGCGGTCTTTGTGCATGCCATTGCCGAAGGCGCGGGATCGCGCGATCCGGCGGCGGTGGTGACCAGGGCGCTGAAGCCCGTGCCACGCAGCCGCAAGCGCCCGGCGCTACTGTCGATTGCGGCGCTGCACGACATGATCCGCAAGACCGAAGCCGAGCCAGCATCGCCGCTGACCAAGCTTGCTTCGCGGTTCCTGGCGCTGACTGCCCAGCGGCCAGGGATGATCCGCGCGCTGCCCTGGCAAGAGATCGAGGGTGTCGACTGGCAGGATGACGGGCCTGCTCCCGATGCCTTGTGGCGGGTGCCGCCAGCGCGGATGAAGCTGATGCTGGACATGAAGCACGATGCCGGGTTCGAGCACCTCGTGCCCTTGAGCAGCGAGGCCGTTGCCGTGCTGCGCGCCGCCCATGTGCTCACCGGGCGCGGGCCTCTGATCTTTCCCAGCAATCGCAATGCAAGGGTGGCAATGAGCGAGAACACCCTATCCTATTTCTACAACCGCTGCGGCTACCAGGGACGGCACGTGCCGCACGGGTGGCGCGCCTCGTTCTCGACGATCATGAACGAGTGGGCCGAGCGGCAGGGCAATGCGGGCGACCGGCACGTAATCGACCTGATCCTTGCGCATGTCCCCGAGGGCGTCTCGGGATCGGAAGGTGCCTACAACCGCGCCGCCTACATGGAGCGCCGCAAGGAGCTGCTGGGCGCCTGGGCGACCATGCTGCTTGAGCCGTTCCTCGAGCCGCACAAGATGCTGGGCTGGCCGAGCCGATAATCAGATCCCGATCTCGAACGGCTTGACCCGCGCGATCGAGCGTTCGAGTTCCGGCTTGGGTTGTACCTCTTCCCTCGGCAGTCCAGCCTGCTGCCCCTTGGCCGCCGCAGCACCGAGCCGTTCGGCAACTTCGAGCGCCGAGGTCTTCTCACCGGGGTTGCGTTCGAGCCCAACCGCGATTTTGTCCCGGTTGTCGAGGATCAGGGTAAGCTCGTCGCGCAGGCGGGTGACGGTCACCAGGAAGTTCCGGCCCGAGAGCAGCTTGCGCTCGCGGCTGTCCATCACAGCAATGCCTTTGTCCGAGGTCAGCCCCTGGGCCATGTGGGCGTTGAGCGCATAGGCAAGATCGATCCGGGCAAGCATGGGGTCATCGTTTGCCAGGCGGTGCTCCATGCCGCTGGCACTGCGCACTGCGATGCCGTCCTTGTCGATCCCGGTCACCGTCGCCCGATCGGCGTTAATCAGCCCGCGCTCGTGGTCATTGGCGGTCCAGCGGATGGTATCGCCGGTGTAAAGCCTCAGCGCCTTGCGCTCGAACAGTTGCAGGGCCTGGCTGTCGCCATGGACACCGATCCGGGCCGGGAGCAAGCGATGTGTGCGGCCCCGCTCGTCGGTGAGGGTGACGTTGCCCTTGTACGCATCCACGCCCTTCACCACGTACCGCCCGCGCGCAAGGCCCTGCCGCGCCTGGCGCGAACCGACCTCAAGCACCATGCCGGGCTCGTAGGTCCGGACATGGCGCAGTTCTTCGCGGGTGGCATTGACCCGCGAGAGCACACTCAGCTCCCGAGAGGACGGCCCGATCTCTCCATTGGCGGCAAGCCCGGTCTGGACCGCGGCGTTGATCTCGGCGCGCAGCCGCCGCCCCGAGGCATAGATCGCGGTGGCCTCGCGTTCGCTTGGTGGAAGCGCGACCCAGCGCTCGGCGGCTAGCAGTGCGCCGCTCTCGCTGGCCTCGATCACATGGTCCTTCAGGTGCCCGAGCGCCTCGCCGGTGCGCCCTTGCTGGGCGGCGGCCTGGGCCCGCTTGAGGGTATCGGAACGCGCCCTGAGGTTGGTGTCCATCCGAGCGGTCTCGGTGCCCGAGGCGAGCGCCAGCGCAAACGGCTTGCCTGCCTCGACCGCACCGAGCTGCCGCGCGTCGCCCATCAGCACCAGCCGGTCGACCTCGAGCAGGTTGGCAAGCCTGACCAAGCGGTCCTGGTCGCGGGTCGAGACCATCGAGGCCTCGTCGAGCACCAGCACGGTATTGCGGTAGGCGCTGTGGGCTTCGCCGAGCTGGCCCTTGCTCGCGCTCCCCTCGAGCAGCTTGCGATGTTGACCAAGGAAGCGATGGAGGGTCATCGAAGGGATCCCGGTCTCGCGCTCGAGCATGCGCACCAGCGTGTTCTGCACGCCGAGCCCAATGATTGCCTTGCCATGCTCTCCCAGGATCTGGGCCGTGCGCCGCAGCAGGCTCGACTTGCCCGCACCCGCTACCCCGTGGACCGCGACCACGCAGTTGGTCGTGGAGAGGATCATCCGCGCCGCCGCCTCCTGTCCGGCATTGAGCGTAATGCCGAAGCTGAGGTTGGCGCTGGCCTGCAGCAGGGGGCCTGCTTCGGTCGCAGGAACGATACTCGGGGCGGCACCTTTGCCCTTCTCGATCTCGGCCAGCATGCGCGCTTCAAGGGCAAGTGCATCGGCGCTGGTCAGCCACCCCTGCATGGCACCTCGCCCCTTGTGCAGTGCTCCTTGCTCGGTCAGCTGGGCGATCCGTTTTTCGATCTTGTCCATGGTCGCCGGCAGGCCGAAGTCGAGTGCCGCCTTGGCCAGATCGATCGCCTTGAACGCTGCCTCGCGTTCGGACAGATGGCGCACGGCTGCTGCCACTGCATGAGCGGCGGCGATCTCCTCGCGGCCCTTCAGATGGATGCGTGCCGGGACCAGCGGATCGCGTTTCTTCAGGCCCAGCCGCTCGGCAAGTTCCTGCACCATCACCCGCCCGCGTGCGGCGAGAGAAGGGCGATCATGGGCGAGCTTTGCCTCGCTCGTGGCAAGCCCCGAACTTCGCACCCGCGCGTCCCTTGCCATGCCGACAAGGTCGAGCCCCATGCCCCAGGCCTGGTCCTGCCACTGGCTCAGCAAGGCGTCGCGATCGATCCCGCTGGCCTTGGCCGAACGGGTCGCCAGCGTCGCCATGATCCCGGCCTCGAGGCCCTCGCCGCGCCGAGCATCGAGCACCTCTTGCCGCCGCGTCGAGAAGGCCATGATCGCCTCCCGGTCGATCCCTTTGGCCTCGAAGTTGCCGTGCTTGCCGACCTCGCCAATTGCATAGCCGAGCTTCTCCACCGCGACCCGGAACCGGGCCATCGTCATGGCGTTGAGCAGGGTATTGAGCTGCCACAACCGGTCGTTGCGCAGCGCCTTCCAGGACCCGTCCTTTGCCTGCGTCATGTTGGCGACCACGGCGTGGAAGTGGAGGTTGGGTTCCTGGTTGCGGTTGGTGTCGTGCTGGAACAGGGCGACGGTCAGGTTGTCGGTCTGGACCAGCTGCTCCTTGCCGCCCCGCTCCACCCGCATGAATGCCGCATTGGCCTCGGCCCATTGCAGGGTCTCGATCACCGCCGAACGGTACGCAGCAATGATCCGTTCGTCCTTGCCGACGAGGGCCAGCAGTGACCAGGACTTGGACAGACTGAAGGTGAGATCGGTACCTGCTCTATGCGCCACTCCTTCGCGTCCGATGCGCCCGTCCTGGGGCAGCTCACCGCGCAGGACTGCCTCGAACATGCGGGGCTCGACCACCCCCGCCAGGCCCAGCCGTTCGGCTCCTTTACCGACCCATACGCCCGACCGGTCGGCATCGGCCTGGGCATAATAGTTGTCCTTGGCGAAGTACCCTGCGGCGCCCCCGGCAGAGCGGACATTGGCGACCGATAACATGACTCAATCGCCTCCATTTGAAGGGGCAAGTCGTTCGCGATATTCGCGCAAGCGCTTGCCGTGAGCCGCGTGCACTCTTGTTCTGATCTCCTTGTCGCATAGCGCCATCAGCAAGCCATCGGCGGCGGCCGAGGTGAACAGCAGATGGGACATCAGCCGGTCCCTGAACGCCGCCTCATCCTGTCCTTCGATTGTCCCGATCACTGCCAGCTTGAGCCACTGGCTGACGCTCATATGCGCGGCCTCGGCAGCCGCCTTCACGGCCTCGAAAAGCTCCCGGTCGACATAGCATTGCAGCGCAAAGCGCATGGGGCTCACTCACGTTGGCCGCCCACCTCGGCCGGAAACCCCTCAGCTTCGAGACATTACGCTACTGCCAGTTTAAGGCTGTAGGAAAGTTGTTTTTATCAAAATAGGATCAATGCTTTAGGCGCAACCTACTTTGATCTGAGTTGGGCAATCTGGCCTGACATCAGATGACATCAGGCGGGGACAGGGCGCCGATCAGCTATCCAATGGCTGAATTGCGCCAATCCTCAACGCCGGGCTCCCGGGTACGGTGTGCCAGAATCTGTTTCCAATTCGTGCGAGTTATTTCAAAAAGCTGCTGCTCGCGATTTTCGGGAAAATGAACTTAAATTCCGAACGGTGCACAGCCAAATTGGCGCTTGAAAGAAACCTTTATAGCGGTGCAGTTTGACTAGACCGTCTGCGTGCTCACGCTCGATTATCATCACCAGATCATCTGACCTATCATGAGAAATTTTGCCTGCAGCGGCTGCAACTACCGCCAGCATCTTAGCCCAAACTCAATCCGACCGTAGTGACGATATGCTGAAGAGTGCCGAGATCTGTGTCTCGCCGGTTGCACGAAGGATCGCAGCTCGGAGATGGGGAACGTGTTCGGAAGGTCTAAATCCTAGGTCCATTTGGCGACGCGCCATGACCGGTACGCGCACACTTTCGTATCGGCTATCTCGATAGCAGCCGTAGTGTGCTTCGGGCGCCGAAAATGAGTCCTTAGCCTAAGCTCAACGAGATTACATTGATGGCGGCAGTGCCATCCTAGCGCGAACCAGTCTCCGGTGCGCGCGTGCTAGTTATGAAGCGGCCGGAAAGCAGGCTCTGCAATCGCTCTAGTGCAACCACCTTGGATGGCTCGCTGGAAAACACGACGCTTTGGCCATTGGCCAGTTCATCAAAAGCAATCCTGGCCATCTCGTTAGGCGTGATGCCGTGGGTCGCCATTCGCCGCTTCAACTTGTCGAGCAATTCGGAACCTCCATCGGCGATCTCAGTCTGGACCGCAGCGGGGCAAAGCAAGGCAGCCCGCACCGAGGACCCTCGCCGCACAAGTTCGGCATCGAGTGCCTCGGTCAAAGCCAGCAAGGCGTGCTTGCTGGCAGCGTATCCGCCAAATCCCGGTCCCGCCGAAAGCATCGAAGTCGAACCTGTAACTACAAACACGGAAGCCTCTACCTGCGCCTCCATCGAGGGAACCAGTGCCTGGGCAGTGAGAATGGTACCGGACACGTTCACTGCGAACATCTGCTCGAAATCGGCGATGTCCTGATCAAGGATTTCGCCCGCGCGCAAAATTCCCGCGTTGGCAAAGACCATGCGCAGCGGTTCAGCCTGGCGGGCGACTGCGTCTCTCAAACGGTTGAGATCATCCGCACAGGTAACGTCGCCCGCGCATACAATGCACTGACCTGATCCAGCCCCTGTCGAAAGTCTCTCAAGCGCCGCTTGGTCTCGGTCAAACAAAGCCACCCGATAGCCGCGAGCAATAGCCTCGAGCGCCAAGGCCTCGCCGATGCCGTGCGCAGCGCCGGTGATTGCAATGAGGCCTGCGGTCATCGCGTATTCTCCCTTACCGACGCTAGTCTAGGGCTTAAGATCGATCTTGAGAACCTTGCCCGAAGCGTTCCGCGGCAGATCATCAACCACGACCACCCGCCGCGGCACCTTGTAATTGGCCATGTTATCGCGCGACCAGGCGATGATCTCTTCCGGCACGACACGGGCATCGGGCCGGGGGACGATGAAGGCCACGCCCACTTCACCCATCCGTTCATCCGGCGTGCCGACAACGGCGATCATGCCGACCGCCGGATGCGCCGCGAGGATTTTCTCGACCTCGGCGGGATAGACGTTGAATCCGCCGGAAATGAACATGTCCTTCTTGCGATCCGTGATCCGGACATAGCCATTGGCATCCATGGTCCCGACATCGCCGGTGTGGAGCCAGCCAGCGGGATCGATCGCCTCGGTCGTCGCGGCGGGATCGTCAAGGTAGCCGAGCATTACGCCAATGCCCCGGACCCAGATTTCTCCAGTTTCGCCGCGCGGCACCTCGCGGCCGTCGTCACCGGCGATGATGACTTCGTTTCCGGGGATCGCAGCGCCGCAGGTCTGGGCGATCAGCTCGACCGGATCGCCCGGACGACACGAGGTGATGTTGACGCATTCAGTCATGCCGTAGGCCGTGATGATGTCGCGCATCCCCAGCTCGCTCCGGATCCGCTCGATTAGCACCGGCGGCACCGTCGCCGCGCCGGTCGTTCCGCCGCGCAGCGACGAGCAATCGAACGGCTGCTTCTCGCGCTCGGCCAGCAGCATCTGGAAGATCGTTGGCGGACCGGGCAGGAAGGCGATCCGCTCGTGCTCGATCAGCCGGATCGCTTCGGCCACGTCGAACTGCGGCATCGGCACCATCACCGCCCCGGCCAGCAGGCAGGCAACCCAGCCGACCTTCATTCCGAATGAATGGAAGAACGGATTGGCGATCAGGTAACGCTCACCGTGTGCCAGCCCGGTATTGCCGATCCACACGCCGACCTGCGGCAGGATCCGGCCATGGGTCATCAGGACCCCCTTGGGCAGGCCCGTAGTGCCGCTGGTGAACATGATGTCGGAGATGTCGTCAGGGCCGATTGCCGCCAGGGCCGCATCGATGCGCGGATCGTTCTCGCCCGCACCGATTGCGCTGTATTCGTCGAGCCGCTCAAGCATCACGGTCTGCTCAAGGTCGGGCAGGTCTTCCTTCGCAATCAGAGCGGGGTAATCGATCCCCAGGAAGCTCTCCACCGTCAGCAGCATGCGGCTCCGGGTCCGGCGCAGAATGTCGCCCGCTTCGCGTCCCTTGAGCCGCGTGTTGAGCGGGACAATGGCCGCGCCGCAGCTCTGCGCAGCGACTGCCACTACAACCCACTGGCGTGAGTTGGGCGCCCATATTGCAACCCGGTCACCACGCCCGATCCCGGCCTCGAGCAGAGCGGATGCCGTGCGGCGGCACTCGGCCCAAAGTTGCGCAAAAGTGCGGGTTTCGCGCCCTTCGATCAGTGCCAGCTCGTTCGGCCAGCGCTTGGCGGCTGCCTCGGCGGCGTGGGGAATGGTCGGCGGGATCATTTCGCGATCATGTTGCCCGGACCAAAGAAGGCCCGCATTTCGCGGACTTTCCCGGCAGCATTGAACGCAAAGGTATCGATCACGTGGATTTCCATGTCCTTGCCGTCGAAGTGCAAGGGCACGTGGAAGGCAAAGGCAGCATGGCCTTCGGCGACACGGATCGGACCGTCGAGCACCAGCCGGGCCCCGGTCGCCATTGACGCCTGATAGAATGCGCGGATCTCGTCATGACCGCGTTTCAGCGGCGAGCCGACGGGATCCTCGATCGTCGCATCCTCGGCGAAAATCGCGACGGCCAGTTCCGGATCACCCTTGGCGAAGGCCTCGACATAGGCGTGGACTGCCGCTTCGATCTGTTCGGGCGTCGGCATGGTCATCCTTCCGGGAAATAACGGCTGATCGTGTCGACAACGCAGGCCGGCTTGTCGCTACCCTCGATCTCGACCGTGACGCGAACGACCGACTGGATCGCGCCCTTGACCTCTTCGACCGAGACAATCTCGCCAACCCCGCGGATCCGGCTGCCAACCTTGACTGGAGCCAGAAAACGCAGCCGGTCTGCCCCGACATTCACCGCGTGGGTGAAGCCGCGAACCTCAATCAGATCCGGCAGGAAGAAGTTGACCAGGCTCATCGTCAGATAGCCGTGCGCGATGGTCCCCCCAAACGGTCCGGCCTTGGCCCGCTCTACGTCGACGTGGATCCATTGATGATCGCCGGTCACCTCGGCAAAGCCGTTGACCCGGTCCTGGTCAATGATGAGCCAGTCGGTCGGACCCAACTGGGTCCCTTCCTGGCCGATCAGATCGCGGGGATTGCTGAAGATCTTCGCCATCGTCAGGCCCGCTGGCTTGAGACCGAGAGCACTTCGCCGGTCATGTAGGAGGACAGGTCCGAAGCCAGGAACATCATCACGTTCGCCACTTCCCAAACCTCGGCCGGGCGACCGAAGGCTTCCTTGGCAGAGAGCTCGGCCAACAATTCGTCCGTCGTCACTTTGGCCAGGAACGCGTGCATCGCAATGCTGGGCGCTACCGCGTTGATGCGGACGTTGTGTTCCGCCGCCTCGACCGCCGAGCAACGGGTGAAGGCCATGACCCCAGCCTTGGCCGCAGCATAATGGGCCTGACCTTTCTGCGCCCGCCAGCCAAGTACCGACGCGTTGTTGACGATTGCGCCTGAACCTTGCGCATACATGCTGGGCAGGAAAGCCCGGGTCATCCGGAAGACCGAATTGAGTGTGACGTCGAGCACGCGGAACCATTGCTCGTCGGTCATGTCGACCACCGCGACCTCACCGCCCAGGCCGGCATTGTTGATCAGGACGTCGATGCGGCCGAGTTCCTGCAGGGCAGCGGCATGGAGCGCGTCGACTTGCGCCTGGCTGGTGACATCGCAGACCACGGTGGCAGGCCGCGAGCAGCCCACCTCGGCGGCAATCCGGTCAGCGGCTTCGCCCAGCCGCCGCTCGTGGAAATCGCTGATCAGGACCGTTGCACCTTCTTCGGCGGCGCGCTTGGCGGCAGCAAAGCCGATGCCTGTGCCAGCGGCCGCAGTCACAACCACGGTCTTGCCGGCGAGAAGGTTGCGCCCCTTCGGATAGGGCGGGATCGGAGCTGCCATCACACGTCTCCTCGCGGTTCGCGGGGCATCCCGAGCCCGCGTTCGGCGATCAGGTTGCGCTGGATCTGGTTGGTCCCGCCATAGATCGTGTCGGCGCGCGAATAGAGGAACAGGTTGGGCAGCGTGCCCCATTCATAGTCGCTGCCGTCCGCCACTTCGCCCTGCTGGCCCAGCACGTCCATCGCCAGCTCGCCCAGGCTGCGGCGCCAGGTGGCCCACTGGATCTTGTAGGTCAGTGCAGCCCCGTCGATCTTCGAATGGTCGGTGTTGGAGAGCATCCGCAGCGCACCGTAGCGCATCAGCCGCAGCCCGATCTCGGCCTGGGCAATGCGCTGGCGGATGAGCGGATTGCGCGCCGCACCGTTGGCCTTGGCTGCCGCAATGATCTCGTCCAGCTCGTTGCGGAACGCCATCTGCTGGCCCAGCGTCGATACCCCGCGCTCGAAGGCGAGCAGGCCCATCGCGATCTTCCAGCCATCACCGACCCCGCCGATCATGCTGTCCGCAGGACAGCGCGCGTCGGTGAAGAATGTCTCGTTGAACTCAGCATCGCCGTTGATCTGCTTGATGCCGCGTATCTCAATGCCGGGCTGATCGATCGGCATCATCAGGAAGGTCAGACCCTTCGGTCCCTTCGATCCCTCTTCGGTTCGGGTGACAACGAAGATCCAGTCAGAGATATGGGCCAGGCTGGTCCAGATCTTCTGGCCGTTGACCACCCATTCCCCGCTTTCGAGCCGCCCTTTGGTGCGGACCGAAGCGAGGTCCGATCCGGCGCCAGGTTCGGAGAAGCCCTGGCAAAAGATCGTCTTGCCGGCGGCGATATCGGGCAGGAACCGGCGCTTTTGCTCGTCAGTGCCGAAAGCCAGGATCGTTGGACCGGCCAGCTCGATGCCGATGTGGTTGACCCGCCCAGGCACGCCGGCACGGGCATATTCCTCGGCAAAGATCACCTGCTGGGCCAGCGTTGCATTGCGGCCGCCCCATTCCTCTGGCCAGCCAATGCACGACCACTTGTAGGCGGCGAGCTGCTGCTCCCATTCCTTGCGACGTTCGGGGCTCGCCGTCAGCTTGGTGATGCCTTTGATGTCACGGAATTCGCCCGCCATCTGCCAGTTGAGCCAGTCGGCACATTCCTGGCGGAACAGTTCATCCGCTGGTGAAAAACCAAGCTTCATGCTGCTTCTCCCAGGATCATCGTGGCAATCCGTTCACGATGCCATTCGCCGCTGCCAAGCATCGATTGGATCGCTCGCGCGCGCTTGAAGTAAAGGTGCGCATCGTGCTCCCAGGTGAAGCCGATCCCGCCATGGAGCTGGATCATGTTACCGGCACACATGAAATAGGTATCGGCCGCAAAGCACTTGGCGGCATGGACTGCGAGTTCAGCCTCATCCGAGCCTTCGTCCACCGCGCAGGCAGCCCAGTAGACCGCCGAGCGGGCCTGTTCGATCTCGATCATCATGTCGGCCAGGCGGTGCTTGTAGGCCTGAAACGAACCAATCGGCCGCCCGAACTGGACGCGTTCCCTGGCATAGGCAACCGTCCGGTCGAGCGCAGCCTGGGCGCCGCCGAGTGCCTCAGCCGCGACCGTCACAAACCCGGCCCGATGGGCTGCGGCGATCGCTGCTGCTTGATCGGTGAGCGCTTCGCCGACGGCCCCATCCAGGGCAACCCGCGCATAGGGACGGGTCTGGTCCATGGTGGTGAGCGCAGAGACCGTAACGCCAGCCGCATCGGCCGGAACGATCCAGGCGCCAGTGTTGCTGGTGACGACAAAGATGTGCGCCGAAGCGCCATGAGCCACAAAGCTCGCTGTGCCGGTCAAGCGATCGCCATCGGCCTTGAGCCCGGCATCGTAGGCATAGGCGGCTATCGTCTCGCCCGAGAGCAGGCCGGGCAAGTGCGCCGCCTGTTGCGCCGCACTGCCGCCTGCCGCGATGGCCTGCGCTGACAGCGCCAAGGACCCAAGCATCGGCAGTGCGGCGACCTGCGCGCCCGCTGCTTCGGCAATGATCGCCAGTTCGACCAAGCCAAGTCCGGCCCCGCCAGCGGCTTCGGCTATACCGATGCCCGACAGGCCCAATTCCTGGCAAAAGGCGGTCCACAGCGCCCGGTCGATGCCGTCGGCGGCCATCGCCGCGCGGGTCCGTTCGCTGGTAGCGTTCTCGGCAAAGAAGGCACGCGCCGTCTCGCCGATCATCGCCTGTTCTTCGGTGAAGACGAATTCCATTACGCAGTCCCCCAAACCTTTCGCGGCGGCACCCGCTCCGCCAGCAGTCGCTCGACCACCGGGCCGACTTCGGCCGGCGCCCACTGCGCGCCCTTGTCTACGACCGGACCTTCACGCCAGCCGTCTTCCAGCATGATCTTGCCACCTTCGAGTTCGAAGACGCAGCCGGTGACATCGGCGCTTGCCGCGCTGCCCAGCCAGACCACGGTCGGGGCGATATTCGCCGGATCCATCACGTCGAAGCTCTGGCCTTCGGTCGCCATCTTGTCGGCAAAGGCCTGCTCGGTCATCCGGGTACGGGCAGAGGGGGCCAGGGCATTGGCCGTAATGCCATAGCGGCCCAGCTCGGCTGCCTGGACCAGTGTCAGCGAGGCAATCCCGCCCTTGGCGGTTGAATAGGCGGCCTGGGCGATCGAGCCCTGCAGCCCGGCGCCCGACGAGGTGTTGATGATCCGGGCATCGGGATTGGCACCGCCCTTCTGCTTTTCACGCCAGTAATTCACGGCATGACGTGCCAGGCAGAAATGCCCGCGCAGGTGGACGTGCATGGTCGCGTCCCATTCCTCGAGCGTGGCGGAAACGAACATCCGGTCCCGCACGATCCCGGCATTGTTGACCACCACGTGCAGGTCACCAAACGCCTCAAGCGCAGCATCGACGATCCGCTTGGCGGCATCCCAGTCGGTGATGTCCTCGTAATTGGCGATCGCCTTGCCGCCGGCGGCAATGATCTCGGCAACAACGGCGTCGGCGGCCGATGTGTCACGCCCTTCGCCGTGGAGCGATGTGCCAATGTCGTTGACCACCACGTTGGCGCCTTCCGCGCCGAAGGCCAGGGCATAGGCCCGGCCCAGGCCGCGCGCGGCGCCGGTGATGATGACGGTGCGGTTTGCACAGATTCCCATTACAGCCTCTCGATGATCGTGACGTTGGCCTGGCCGCCGCCTTCGCACATGGTCTGAAGCCCATAGCGGCCGCCAGTCGCCTCCAGCGCGTTGAGCAGCGTGGTCATCAGCCGCGCACCAGTAGCGCCCAGCGGATGGCCCAGCGCGATCGCCCCGCCGCGGACATTGACCTTCTCATGCGGGATACCGAGCTCCTTCATCCAGGCCATCGGCACCGAGGCGAAAGCCTCATTGCATTCGAACAGGTCGATATCGGCAACCGTCATTCCGGCCTTCTTCAGCGCGTGCTGGGTGGCGGGAATCGGGGCGGTGAGCATCCACACGGGATCATCGGCGCGAACCGAAATGTGGTGGATGCGGGCGCGCGGCTTCAGGCCATGATCCTTTACTGCCTGTTCGCTGGCGATCAGCAGAGCAGCGGCGCCATCGCAGTTCTGGCTAGCGACCCCAGCGGTGATCACCCCGCCCTCCTGCACCGTCTTAAGGCTGGCCAGTCCTTCGAGCGTAGTACCGGGTCGGACCGTCTCGTCGGCTTCCAGCCCTTCCAGCGGGGCAATCTCGCTCTTGAACAGCCCGCCTTCGCTGGTCGCATGGGCGCGCTGGTGGCTGGTGAGCGCGAATTCTTCCATCGCCGCGCGGCTGATCCCCCACTTCTGCGCAATCATCTCGGCCGAGTTGATCTGGTTGAGGATGCCGTCGCCGAACCGCTCGATCCAGCCCTTGCTGGTGTTGAACGGATTGTCGAAGCCATAGGGCTGACCCGCAAACATCGCCGCCGAAATCGGGATCGCGTTCATCGCCTGGCTGCCGCCGGCGACGACCAGGTCCTGGGTACCGCTCATCACCCCCTGAGCCGCAAAGTGCACGGCCTGCTGGCTCGATCCGCACTGGCGGTCAATCGTCGTGCCCGGCACGTGCAGCGGCAGTCCGGCAACCAGCCAGACCGTCCGGCCGATGTCGCCCGCTTGCGGGCCGATCGTGTCGCAGCAGCCCCAGACCACGTCATCGACGGCATTGGCGTCGATCCCGGTGCGTTCGACCAGGGCCTTGATCGGGTGCGCGCCCAGATCAGCCGGGTGGAGATGGGCCAGGCTGCCCTTCTTGCGCCCGATGGGCGTGCGGACAGCGTCGATGATATAAGCTTCAGCCATGGTGTTCCTCACGCAAAGGTGTGTTCGGGGCCGATCGGCAGGGCGCCGCCGATCACCGCTTGATCGATCCGCTTGAGATGCCAGGCCCGGTCGCCCCAGGCGCCGTTGAGCGCCCAGCTCCGCTTCATCCAGAAGTGCAGGTCCACTTCATAGGTATAGCCCATCGCGCCGTGGACCTGGATCGCCGTTTCGGCCGTCAGCAGGGCGGCATCGCCCGCAGCGACCTTGGCATGGCTGACATGGACCGAGGCGCTGTCGCCTCCATCCTGCAGCGCTTGGGCGGCGCGCCAAACGGCCGGCTTGGCGAATTCGATCGCCACGGCGCAGCTGGCCAGCTGGTGCTTCAGCGCCTGGAACGCGCCAACGGGCTGGCCGAACTGGGTCCGGATCTTGGCATATTCGACCGCCTGATGAAGCATCGCATCGGCCAGGCCTACTAGTTGAGCCGCGCTCATCAGTGCGCCAAGATCGAGCAGGTAGGGGTCGGAACTGCCCGCGGCCGGGAACATCACCAGGTTGCGCAGCGGGTCGACGCTTTGGATGGGCTGGCCCGTTCCATCTGCCACCCAGGGATTTAACACGTGCGGCAGCGGCACCTGGCGCTCGCCCGCAGCGATGGCCGCAAGATCACCCAGCTCGCCCCTCCGAACCAGCCACGGCACGGCAACAAAGGCCGTGTCGACCAGCGGTTCGGCCAGGCAGGCGCGGCCGCATTCGGCAGCTATCAGCGCAGCTTCCACCAGGCCAAGGCCCAGCCCGCCATGCTCCTCGGGCACCAACAGGCCAGTCAGGCCCATCTCGACGAGTCCCTGCCAGATTGCCGGATCGCGGTTGCCCTGTTCATCCAGGCGGCGCAGCACCTCGGGGCCGTGCGTTCCGGCCAGGTATTCCCGGACGCTTTCAGTCAGGGTCAGCTGATCATCGCTGAAGCGGAAGTCCATCAGCCTGCTCCCACCCGCGGAAGGCCCAGCAAGCGTTCGGCGATGATGTTGCGTTGGACCTCGTTCGATCCGGCATAGATCGGCCCGGACAGCGAGAAGATGTAGCCCTCCAGCCACTGGTTAATCTTGCCGTTGCCGAAGCGCTTCAGCTCCGCATGGGCACCCAGGATCTGCATCGCGGTGCGGTGCATCATCCGGTCAAGCTCGGACCAGAAGATCTTGTTGAGGCTGGCCTCGGCCCCAATCTTGCCCCCAGCCATGATCTTCGAGGCCACGGCATAGGTATTGTAGGCATAGGTCTGGGTTTGCATCCAGGCTTGCAGCACGGCTTCGCGCGCGGCCGGCGAAGCCTCGGCTTCATGCGCGCGGTAGAGCTCGACCAGGCGCTTGGCAGTCGCCTGAAACCGACCCGGCGAGCGCAGCATCAGGCCGCGTTCGAACCCGGCTGTGGCCATGGCTACGTTCCAGCCCTCGCCTTCGCCCGCCAGGCAGTTCTCGACCGGCACCCGCACTTCGTCGAAGAACAGTTCCGCGAAACCAGTATCGCCGTGGAGCTGGCGGATCGGGCGGCGGGTGATGCCCGGGCTGTTCAGATCGAACAGGATGAAGGTCAGCCCCTTGTGGCGCTTGCTGTCAGGGTCGGTCCGGAAGATGCCAAAGCCCCAGTCGGCAAAGGCGGCGCGGCTCGACCAGGTCTTCTGCCCGGTGATGACGTAGTGATCGCCATCCCGCACCGCCTTGGACTGGATCGCGGCCATGTCGCTGCCGGCGCCCGGCTCAGACCAGGCTTGGGCCCAGATCACTTCGCCGCGCGCCATCGGCGGGAGGAAGCGGGCCTTCTGCTCCTCGGTGCCGAATTCCATGATGGTCGGACCCAGCAGGAAGATGCCGTTCTGGTTGGCCCGGTTGGGGCCGCCAGCGCGGAAGTACTCTTCTTCGAAAATCAGCCACTGGATCAGGTCCAGCCCGCGTCCACCATAGGCTTCCGGCCAGGTGACCATGCCCCAGTTGCCGCTGGCAAGCGTGCGCTCCCAGGCCACATGCTGGTCATAGCCTTCGCGGCATTCCAGCGTGACAAGCGGCTCCTTCGGCACGTGCGCGTCCATCCACGCACGTACTTCGGCCCGGAACGCCTGCTGTTCGGGGGTATAGGCCAGGTCCATCAGAACTTCGCGGCCTTGCCCGTTTCGACGAAGGCATCGCGGCTCTTCTGGCTGTCTTCGTGCATGTACATTTCAAGCGTGAAGCCCTGCTCCCAGCGATAGCCACGATCGACATCGCGCGGCTCGAGGCCGTTGAGAGCTTCCTTGGCGATGACCAGTGCCTTGCGGCTCTTGCTGGCGATGACTGCGCAAAACGCACGGGCCTCGGCCACCAGGTCAGCGCGCGGCACGACCTTTTCGACCGCGCCGAGGCGGTAAGCTTCTTCCGCCGGAATATTTCCACCCGTGAAAAAGGCCGCGCGGACCTTGTGCAGCGGCAACATCCGCGAAAGGTGGCTCGCCCCGCCCATCGCCCCGCGATCGACCTCGGGCAGGCTGAAGAAGGCATCGTCGGCCGCGATGATCGTGTCACTGGCGCCGCAGATTCCGATCCCGCCGCCGATCACGAACTTGTGAGCGGCCACCACGACCGGCACTTCGGCATCGCGGATCGCCTTGAAAGTCAGGTAATTGCCGCGATTGAGCACGGTGATCCGCTCGGGGTGGGCCTGCATCTCCTTGATATCGACCCCGCCGCAGAACCCGCGGGCCTCCTCGGCGGCGCGGATCAGGACGCAGTTGACTTCGGGGTTGCTGGCTGCCGCCGTGATGATCGCGGGAAGCGACATCCAGGTCTCGCTGTCGAAGGCGTTGACCGGGGGCACGTCGAAGATGATTTCGGCGATGCGATCCTGGATCGTGGTGGTGATCGGCATGGCGTTCAGTCCTTCGCGCAGAGCGCCGCGATGCGTTCGCGGGCTTGGGTTTCGATCGATTGGAGCAGTTCGGCAGCAGTCGGCAGGTCGGTCAGCCGCCCGGCGACCATGCCGGTGGCCATAAGGCCCTGCTCGGCATCGCCGGAAACAACCGCGCGCTGGATCATGACCGGCGCGGCGGCCGCCATCATCGCGGCGCTGAGCGGCATTTCCCCATGGCTGGTCATGCCGCGGGCTGCGCCCAGCACTTCGCCCCAGGTCATCCCCGTCTGGCGCTTCATCTCAAGGCCCGCCTCGATCGCCCGCAGCCACATCGCGGTCCGTCCGGACCCCTCGATCCGACGCAGAAGGGGATTGAGGATCATCCGCTGCGGGATGCCATCAACCTTGGTCGAAACGATGATGTCGCCGGTGCCGGCCTTGACGTAGGCCGATTTGGGCGCCGCCGGAACCGGGCTTTCGGCGGTCATCAGGAAGCGCGTGCCCATGGCGATCCCGCAGGCACCCCAAGCCAGCGCTGCGGCAAGGCCGCGCCCGTCGCCAAAGCCGCCAGCCGCAACGATCGGCACATCGACAGCGTCCAGCACCTGCGGCAACAGCACGGTAGTCGGGACCGAACCGGTATGGCCCCCGCCCTCGCCGCCTTGGACCGTGATCATCTCGCAGCCCAGCTGGACCATCTTTTCGGCGTGCTTCACCGCACCAACGGTGGGAATGCACAGGATCCCGGCATCGCAAAACCGGCCGATCATCTTCGCGTCCGGCCCCCGGCCAAAGCTGACCGCGCGAACCCGATCGGCATTGGCCAGGATGATCTCCACGATCTCGGCCGCGCCGGGCTGGAACGAGTGGAAGTTTACCCCGAAGGCGTGCGGCGTCAGGTCCTTGAGCCGGGCGATCGCCTCGCCCAGTTCGGCCGGCTTCATCACGGCACCGGCCAGAAAGCCAAAGGCGCCGGCATTGCTGGTCGCGGCCACAAGCTGCGGCGTCGCGATCCAGCCCATTGCGGTCTGGATCACGGGCAAGCGGCAACCGAGCCGCCTGGTCAGGGCCGTGGCGAGCGGATCAGCCAAGGTTCAGCCCTCGCCCGCCTGCTGCTTCTTGTTGGTGGCAGCAGCTGATTTGCCGCTGACGCCGACGATCGAATCCCCGGTAACCAGGTCATTATGGGCGTGGGCGAAGTGGTGCATGTGGAAGACCGCATCCATCGCCGAGCGCTTGCCGCGCAGTTCCTCGACATGGTTGATCGACTGCTTGGTCAGCCAGTTGCCCAACCGCGGGTTAGCCGCCAGCTTGGCCGCCCAAGCAGCGGTCGCTTCGCGCAGTTCCTCGCGCGGAACCACCTTGTTGACCATGCCGAAGCTGTGGGCGCGCTCGGCACTCATCCGTTCGCCCAGCAGCAGGAATTCCTTGGCCACGCGGGTCGGCAGTTCGAAGCCGTGCGCGAAGTATTCCACCCCGGGAATGCCCATCAGCGGATTGACCGGATCCTGGAAGAACGCGTCCTCGCTGGCCACGATCAGGTCGCAGACCCAGGCCAGCATCAGTCCACCGGCAATGCAGGCGCCCTGGACCATCGCGATGGTCGGCTTGGGGATGTCGCGCCAGCGGCGGCACATGCCCAGGTACTGTTCCTGCTCGCGCGTGTAGAGCAGTTCGGCCCCCGGCTTGTTGGTGTGCGGAGCCAGCATCAGGCGCTTGTCGAATTCATGATGCAGGTCGCGCCCCGGCGTGCCGATGTCATGCCCGGCGGAGAAATGCTTGCCCTCACCCGCCAGCACGATCACCCGAACGTCGTCGTCCTTGACGGCGCGATTGAAGGCATCGTCCAGCGCATAGGTCATCTGCCCGTTTTGCGCATTGTTGAAGGTCGGCCGGGTCATCGTCACCCAGGCGACGTGATCGATCACCTCATAGCGGATCGGCTGGTCGGTTTCGTAGACGATGTCGACCTGTTTCGGTTCGACCAGATCGTTGCCCTTGCTCATGCGGCACTCCCTTCGGCCTGTCGCTGTGCAGGCGGGTTATCCTTGATCACGCTGGCGCGGATATTGTGCGGATCGAGGCTGGCGATGATCGACAGGGCCTCGGCATCGGGCAGCGGGGTTTCTGCTGCCACTGCGTCGATCAGTTCGAACCCGGTTGCTTCCTGGACCTCGGCAAACGTAACGCCGGGATGGAGCGAGAGCACGCGGATAGCATGGTCCGGTCCGCCGAAGTCCATCACGCACAGGTTGGTGACAATCGTCCGAAGGTCGACTGCGGAATAGTTCCCGCCCGGCACCCGCTTGGCGGGATTGTAGCCCACCCCTGAGACCATATCGACTTCGCCGGCCACGAAGACCCGGGGGGTATGGCTGGGGAAGAAGAAGCTGTTGGGATGGTAGATCGTGTTCCCCGGAAAGCCCCGCACGCCCAGCATCTGGGTCTTGGGCTGGCGGTGGGTACCGCCCAGTTGCGAGAGGTTGATCTGGCCGAACCGGTCAATCTGGGTCGGCGTAACCATGGCATGGCGGCGCCCGGTCCAGACCGCGGCGTCGAAGAAGCGCGAGAACGGCAGATAGCCCGCGGGCTTGCGGTCCTCGTACCGGCGCGGCCCCAGCGGCACCGGCTGCTCGACCAGGTAGGCTTCACCATCGGTCATTATCAGCTCAGGCGTATGGGTGAGCTTGGCGAGACCAGCCGCCACGCGCGGCACGGGGCCGACGCCGGTGGCAATGATCTCGCCATTGTTCCGGAAGGCCTGCGAACAGGCGAAGATGCAGAGTTCTGCGAGGGAAACGTCAGTCATCAGAAAATCGGCAACGGCAAAGCCGCCACCGCCTCCTTGCCGCCAAAGCCGGCGAGGTAGGCTTCCTCGCTTGCTCCGACGAAGCGATCACGCACCGCATCCCAGTCGCCTGGGTCCTTCGCGGCATCGGCATAGGCCTTGAAGGCCTTCATGTCCCAGCCATAGGCCGGGGGCATTGAGCTGGGGTGCGCACCGCCAGCGATCTCCGTCACACCGCTGATGAACGCGCGTTCCACGATGTTGGCCTGGGCCTGCTCGGGATAGTGGTCTTCCATCCGATCAACCAGTTCCTCGCAGCTGACATAGGTCTTGGCGGCAGCGCGGGCGAACCATTCGTCGTAATAGACGTCCGGTCCGAACGCCTGGATATTGCCGCGCCAATCGCTGCGGTTGACGTGGAGCAGCGCCGCATCAAGCTTCAGCGCAGGCATCGCGATCAGCGTTTCGCCATCGTCATAGGGTGATTGCACGGTCTTGAGTCCGCCCAGTTCGGCCAGGTCCGTGCCCAGGCCAACCCGCGTCGGCAGGAACGGGAGGCCAAAGGCGGCGGCCTTGAGGCCCCACTGGAACATCCCTTCGTCCAGCTCCAGCACTTCGATCTGCCCGGCCTCACGGGCCTTGCGGAACCAGGGTTCGAGCGGGATCGCATCGAGCGAGACGAAGGCGAAGACCAGCTTCTTCACCTTGCCCGCAGCGCAAAGCATCCCGACATCGGCCCCGCCATAGGCGACCACGGTCAGGTCCTTGAGTTCCGAGCGCAGGATCTCGCGCACTAGCGCCATCGGCTTGCGTCGGGGACCCCAGCCCCCGATCCCGAGCGTCATCCCGTCGCTCAGCCGCCCGACGATGTCCGCCGGGGTCATGCGTTTGTCCAACATGGTCATTCCGCTGCCGCCTGTTGCTCTTTCATCGCCTTCTGCCAGGCCCATTCATGGCCCCAGATGCTGATCCCCTTGTGTCGGGTAACTTCCCAGGTGGCCGGGTCG
The DNA here is from genome assembly GCA_029550345.1 of Pseudomonadota bacterium. GTDB lineage: Bacteria > Pseudomonadota > Alphaproteobacteria > Sphingomonadales > Sphingomonadaceae > Novosphingobium. The sequence continues at coordinate 48,325 of JAKPHK010000038.1, read as the reverse complement.
ATCACCAGGCTGTCGCAGCCGATCTCCAGATCGAAGCCGCCGGGGGTCTGCACATAGAAGCCGACCGTCTCGTCATTGTAGTGCTGGCCCAGTGAAGCGCTTTCGGCATAGCCCAGCGCCTTCATGCGGTCATAAGCCTTGCCCACCTCAACCAGGCTGGGCAGTTCGAGCATCAGGTGGACGCAGCCCGATGGCGGCACCGGTCCTTCGCCCAGCGCGATTGAGTGATGGCGGCCATTGTCAGCGTGCATGAAGGCAAAGCCCATGCCCGGATCGTCGGCACTGCCGTCACCGAAGAAGAACCGCGGCATGTCGGTTTCATGAAAGCCGACCACGTCGCGATAGAAAGTGACGCATTCATTGAAGTTGGGGGCGGAAAACACCGCGTGACCCATTCCCATTTCGCCAGTTACGAAGGCCGGGATCCCCAGCGGCGAAACGAAGGGCGCCTCGGCCACGCTGTCGCCGCAATAGAATTCAAGCCCGTTGCCGGCCGGGTCGCTGGTTGCAAAGTACCGGTCAACACCGCGCAGGGCCGCGCCCGCATCAGAGCCGAATTCGACCGGCCGTCCAGCAGCGGCGATCCGCTCCGCCAGAGCGGCCAGCGCGGCAGCGTCATCAATTTCGTATGCAGCGGCCACGAAGCGGTCTTGCGCGCCCGGTTCGATCCGGAAGCGGAATGGGCGCTGATCGATCCGGTAGAGATGCGCCCCGTCAGTGGCATCGGCCGCGCGCATCACGCCGGCGACCTGAGTCAGAAAGTGGTCCCAGCGCTGCAACTGCGCCGTCTGGATAACCACATAGCCAAGTGCCTTGATGGCCATGGGCATCAGTGTCCTTTCACGAGGTCGAGGAAATAAGGGCGCTCGCCCCCGCCATCGACGTTGATTTTTGCGCCGCTGACCCAGGCGGCAAGCGGGGAGCAAAGCCACAGCACGGCCCCGGCCAGATCATCGCCGGTACCCATGCGCTGCAGCGGCATCGACCGGCCGACCGCCGCCTGGGCCTCGGCATCGCCATAGGTTGCCTCGGCATTCTCGGTCTGCATCAGCCCGGCAATGATTGCGTTGACGCGGATGCCGGCGGGACCCCATTCCTGCGCCAGGCTTTGCGTCAGGTTCAGCAGCCCCGCCTTGGCGGCACCATAGACTGCCGTGCCGGGCGACGGACGAATTCCGGAAACGCTGGCAATATTGACCACCGCGCCGCCGCCCACCGCAACCATGTGCGGATAGGCAGCCTGGGCCAGGTAAAGCGGAGCAACCAGGTTGAGCTTCAGGATAGCGTCGATGAAGCGCGCGCTGGCCTGCTCGGCTGCCGTTGCGGGCGAACCGCCGGCATTGTTGATCAGGATATCGAACCGGCCGTGCGCGTCGGCAATGCCGTCGACCAGCGCGCGGGCCACATCGGCATCGCGGATGTCGGCCGCCTGGAAGGATACGCCCGGCGGCAGGTCGTCCGGTGCATTCCGGGCACAAGCAACAACCGTGCAGCCAGCCTCAGCCAGCCGCGCCGAAATCGCCCGGCCCAACCCGCGGGTTCCGCCAGTGACCAGGGCAACTTTCCCTGCAAGGTCGATGTGCACTCCCTGGGTCAAGCCGGCAATTCTCCCAAATGGTCCGCTTCAGTGAATCGCGACACCAACTCTGTGTTGAATCCGCATTATCGGAAGTCAAACGGCTTTTCAATTGACGATTTGCGTATCAAACGTTAGAAAATTTTACGAAGCCCGCGTTCAGAGGGGCTGAGTCGAAGCAAGGAAAAGGAATCCGGGAGATGGCCACCGCAGCCCTGCAGGCCGAGCATTCAGGCTCGGTGCCGACCAGCGAAGAATTGATCAGCCGTGCCCGCGCGATGATCCCCGTTCTAAAGGAGCGCGCACGCGATTGTGTGCGCAACCGGAACGTCCCGGCCGAGACCATTGCCGAGATGCAAGCGGCGGGCTTTTTCAAGATCGTCCAGCCCAAGCGCTGGGGCGGTTATGAAATGCACCCCAACGTGTTCTTCGAAGTCCAGAAGGCGCTGGCAGAAGGCTGCATGTCGACCGGCTGGATGTATGGCGTCGTCGGTTGCCACCCCTATGAGCTGGCGCTGTTCCACGACAAGGCCCAGGAAGAAGTCTGGGGCGGCAACCCGGACATGCTGGTTTCGTCTACCTATCAGCCGGTCGGCAAGGTCACGCACGTCGAAGGCGGGTTCCGCCTGTCTGGCCGCTGGGGCTTCTCGACCGGATCGAGTCACTGCGGCTGGGTCCTGCTGGGCGCGTTCTGCCCGCCCAAGGACGATGGCACCCCGGCCGAGATGCGGACCTTCCTGCTCCCGCGCAGCGACTACGCGATCGATGAAGACGCCTGGCACGTGTTCGGCCTCCAGGGCACTGGCAGCCATGACATCATTGTCGATGACGTTTTCGTGCCCGATTACCGCACCCACCGCTCGATCGACGGGTTCCTCTGCAAGAATCCGGGGCAGGAAGTGAACACCGGCCCGCTTTACCGGCTGCCCTGGGCTCAGGTTTTCGTCCGTTCGGTTTCGACAGCAGCATTCGGCGGGGCTCAGGCCGCGATCAATGCGGCCATGGCGATCATGCAGAGCCGCGTTTCGACCAATACCGGCAAGGCATCGAAGGACGATCCGATCCTCCATGCCGCAATTGCCCGGGCCGTGGCTGAAAAGCGCGAAATGGAAATCACGTTGCGCCTGACCTTCGAAGATCTGATGGGCTACGCCGAGCGCGGCGAGGACATCCCGATGGAAAAGCGGGCGTTCTATACCTATCAGTCGGCAACTGTCGTGCGCCGGCTGGCCGGCCTGATCGACGATGTGGTGCAGCTGTTCGGCGGCCGCGCGATCTATACCAGCAGCGACATCATTCAGCCCTGGCTCGATCTTCATGCCGGCCGCGCGCACGTTGCCAACGATCCTGGCAACCGCACCAGCGATGCTGTCAACGCCATGCTGGGCCAGGCCCCGCTGAACCCTTTCCTGTAAGGAGCGCGGCATGACTGGCTTGGCGGAAGCAACCTACGAGGTCGATGGCGGCTACCGGATCCACCTCAAGTCGGCGGGCGAAGGCCCGGTCGTGGTCTTTGTCCACGGCAGCGGCCCCGGTGCATCGGGGGCTTCGAACTTTCGGCAGAACTGGCCGGCCTTTGTCGAGGCCGGCTACCAGGTCATCCTGCCCGACCTGATCGGCTATGGCGCCTCTTCGAAGCCTGAGGGGATCGACTACACCCTCCAGCTGTTCACCGACACCTTGTACCAGGCGCTGCGGGCGCACGGCATCGAGCGAGCGGTGCTGGTTGGCAATTCGCTGGGCGGCGGGGTGGCGATTCATCTGACGCTGGACCATCCGGAGTTCACCGAGCGGCTGATCCTGATGGCGCCCGGCTGCATCGAGGAGCAGGCCGACTACTTCAAGATGCCGGGCATCACCAAGATGGTCTCCAACTTCGGCGGGCCGGACTTCAATCTGGATGAGCAGCGCCGCCTGATCAGCAATCTGGTTCATCCCGATTTCGCCGCACAAATTCCGGATGCCCTGGTCGAGGAGCGGTTTGCCGTGGCCCGGACCCAGCCAAAGGACGTGCTGATGCGCATGCGCACGCCCAACCTCGGGCCATTGGTGGGCGAGCTGAAGGTGCCAATTTTCGTACTGTGGGGCCTGAATGACGAGTTCTGCCCCGAAAGCGGCGCGCGCCATTTCCTCGATCGCTGTGACGATGCCCGCTGCATGACCTTCACCCGCACCGGCCACTGGGTTCAGGTCGAACGGGCCGAAGAGTTCAACCGCTACAGCCTGGAATTTCTGCGTGGCTGACGGCTATCCGCTGATCCCGGAGGAATTGCCGGCGCAATTCCGCGCGGCGATGCGGCGGCTCGCAGCCTCGGTGGCTGTCGTGGCAGCGCGTGGTGAGAACGGCCCAGTCGGCATGGCCGCAACTTCGGTGACTTCGCTGACGATCGATCCACCTGCCGTGCTGGTCTGCGTCAACCGCGCGACCGCCCTGCATGGCTTGCTGGTGCCGACCGCCCCCTTGTCAGTCAACCTGCTCGCTCGCGACCAGCAGGATGTTTCGGCGGCTTTCGGCGGCGGCGTTCCGCAGGATGAGCGCTTCCGGATCGGGGAATGGCGCGAAGGCCCGGATGGCGTGCCTGAGCTCGTCGGAGCCCAGGCCAACCTCGGTTGCGTGATCGATGCCATGCTGGCCTATGGCACGCATTCGATCGTCATCGCCCGCGTCCTGCGCGCCACGGTCAGCGATGCGGTGACGCCCCTGATCTACCAGGACGGAGCCTACCTGTGACCGACAACCGCAATGACCGCCTGGCTGGCGAACTTTACGACGCGCTGCGCGGCCGCCACGTGGTCAGCCCGCTGATCGAGCGCTATCCCGACCTGACCATCAACGATGCCTATGCCATCTCGCTCGGCTTCCTCGCCCGCCGCCGCCAGGATGGCGAGCGGGTGGTCGGCAAGAAGATCGGCGTCACCAGCAAGGCAGTGCAGGACATGCTGGGCGTGCACCAACCTGACTTTGGCTTCCTGACCGACTGGATGCGTACCGGCGAAGAAATCGACATCGATGCCAAGGCCCTGATCGCCCCGCGCGCCGAGGCCGAGATTGCCTTCGTGCTCAAGGACAGCCTCAATGGGCCCGGCATCACCGCCGCCGATGTCGTAGCGGCCACCGACTATATCACCCCCTGCTTCGAGATCGTCGACAGCCGGATCCGCGACTGGAAGATCGGGATTGTCGATACGGTGGCCGACAACGCCTCATGCGGAGTTTTCGTCCTGGGCGAGGCCAAGGTCGATCCCCGCGACCATGACCTGCCGGCCCTGCATGTCACGGTCACCAAGAACGGTGCGCCGCTGTCCGAAGGTTATGGCCGCGCGGTCCAGGGTGATCCGGCCCAGGCCGTAGCCTGGCTGGCCAACACGCTGGGCGCCTATGGCGTGACGCTCAATGGTGGAGACGTGATCCTGTCCGGCAGCCTGGTTCCGCTGGAGCCGGCAGTGAAAGGCGACGTCTTCGAAATGACCCTGCACGGTATTGGCACCTGCACGGCACGGTTTGTCTAAGGAAGCAGCAATGGCACGCGTGAAGGCCGCAATCATCGGCTCGGGCAATATCGGCACCGACCTGATGATGAAGATGATCAAGTATCCCCAGAACATGGAATTGGCGGCAGTTGTCGGGATTGACCCGAACAGCGAAGGGCTGGCGATGGCGCGCGAGCATGGCATCGCCACCACGCACGAGGGGATTGAAGGCCTGAAGAAGCTGCCTTGTTATCCGGAAATCGGCATCGCCTTCGATGCGACCAGCGCCTATGCCCACAAGGGCCACGACGAGGCGCTGCGCGCCGACGGCATCCAGGTGGTTGACCTGACCCCGGCCGCGATCGGCCCCTTCACCGTGCCGCCGGTCAACATGAGCCAGCATCTCGATCAGCCGAACGTCAACATGGTGACCTGCGGCGGCCAGGCGACGATCCCGATGGTGGCCGCCGTCGCCCGCGTCTCCGACAAGCTGCACTATGCCGAGATCGTTGCTTCGGTCTCGTCTCGCTCAGCCGGCCCCGGCACCCGCGCCAACATCGACGAATTCACCCGCACCACGGCGCGGGCGATCGAAGTCGTCGGTGGCGCCACCAAGGGCAAGGCGATCATCATCCTTAACCCGGCCGAACCGCCGATGATCATGCGCGACACGGTCTTCACCCTGTCCGAAGGCGGCAGCGAGGATGCGATCCGCCGCTCGGTCGAAGAAATGGTTGCCGAAGTGCAGAAATATGTTCCCGGCTACCGACTCAAGCAGGAAGTGCAGTTCGAGCGCTTCGGCGACAACAACAAGCTGAAGATCCCCGGAATGGGCGAATTCACCGGCATCAAGTCGATGATCATGCTCGAGGTAGAAGGCGCGGGCGATTACCTGCCGAGCTATTCCGGCAACCTCGACATCATGACCGCTGCAGCCAAGGCCACCGGCGAACTGCTGGCAGCGCGCCGAATGAAGCAGGGGGGGGTGGCACAATGAGCACGTTCAACGTCGAAGCAGGTGACAAGCTCTATGTCCAGGACGTTACCCTGCGCGATGGCATGCACGCCGTGCGCCACATGTACGGGATCGACCACGTCCGCGCGATTGCCGCGGCGATCGAGGCATCGGGGGTCGATGCGATCGAGGTGGCGCATGGCGACGGCCTCTCGGGCGCAAGCTTCAACTATGGCTTCGGTGCCCATACCGATTGGGAATGGCTGGAGGCCGTGGCCGACGTGCTCGACAAATGCGTGCTTACCACGCTGATCCTGCCCGGCGTCGGCACGGTCGAGGAACTGCGCCGCGCCTATGACATTGGCGTCCGCTCGGTCCGCGTCGCGACTCACTGCACCGAGGCGGATGTCAGCAAGCAGCACATTGGCATCGCCCGCGACCTGGGCATGGATGTCTCTGGCTTTCTGATGATGAGCCACATGATTGAACCGGAGCTGCTCGCACAGCAGGCCCTGCTGATGGAAAGCTATGGCGCACACTGCGTCTATGTCACCGACAGCGGCGGCGCGCTTGACATGGACGGCGTGCGCGCCCGGTTCGAGGCTTATGACCGGGTGCTGAAGCCCGAAACCCAGCGCGGCATGCACGCGCACCACAACCTTTCGCTTGGTGTCGCCAATTCGATTGTCGCGGCCCAGTGCGGCGCGGTGCGGATCGACGCCAGCCTGACCGGCATGGGCGCGGGCGCTGGCAATGCCCCGCTTGAAGTCTTCGTGGCTGCAGCTGACCGCAAGGGCTGGAACCACGGCTGTGATGTCAGCCTGCTGATGGACGCGGCCGAGGACCTGGTCCGCCCGCTGCAGGACCGCCCGGTGCGGGTCGATCGCGAAACCTTGAGCCTGGGCTATGCCGGGGTCTATTCCAGCTTCCTGCGCCACGCCGAAAAGGCCAGCAAAACCTATGGGATCGATACCCGCGAAATCCTGCTCGAACTCGGCCGCCGCAAGATGGTCGGCGGGCAGGAGGACATGATCGTCGATGTTGCGCTGGATATGGTGAAGGCCAAGGGTGACTGAGAGCATGGCTGAGATTTCGCTGCACCGCCCTTACCCCGCCAGCGAGGTTGCGGCCTGGGACTTCGAGACTGACGTTGCCATCATCGGCTTTGGCGCGACCGGGGCCTGCGCCGCGATCGAGGCGGCCGATGCGGGTTCGCGCGTCATGCTGTTCGAACGCAATTCGGGCAGCGGCGGCGCATCGGGCCTCTCGGGCGGCGAGATCTACATCGGCGGCGGCGGCGGTACCGATACCCAGCGCGCGGCGGGCTTCGCGGATTCAACCGAAGACTTCATCGCCTATCTCAAGCTGGCCGGCGGACCTTGCGTCGATGAGGCCAAGTGCGAGAGTTACGGCCGCGAGGCGCTGAACCACTACGCCTGGCTCAAGGCCCAGGGCGTGCCCTACCGCGGCAATTACCTGCCCGGAAAGCTTATCGAACCGACCGACGATTCGACCCTGATCTGGTCGGGTAGCGAGGCGGCGGCGCCATTTTGCGATCTCGCCAAACCCGCTCCGCGCGGCCATGTGATCCAGCACATGGGCTGGGGCGGCGGGCGTCCGCTGGTCGATGTGCTCGAAACCAGCGCTCGCGCCAAAGGGATTGAGGTCATCACCGATGCCCGGGCCCTGGCGCTGGTGCGCGACGGCGACCGGATCGTCGGCCTGGTCGTGCGGATCGACAACCAGCCGCGCTTCGTGAAGGCGGAGAAAGGTGTGGTCCTGGCCACGGGCGGCTTCGTCTTCAACGAGGCCATGCGGCGTAAGTACTGCCCCGACACCTTCAAGCTGAACGATCCGATCGGCGACAAGGACGATGGCTCAGGCATCGAGCTGGGCCTGGGTGCGGGCGGCGATGCAATCCACATGGACCAGTTCTTCACCACCTGCCCCTGGACCATGCCGGAAAGCCATGCCTACGGCGTGTTCGTCAACACCAAGGGCCAACGCTTCATCAACGAAGACTGCTATCATGGGCGCGTCAGCCGCTGCGCGGTCGACCAGCCTGATGGCAAGGTTTACCTGCTGCTCGACAATGCCCATTTCGTCCAGCCGATGGATTTCGCCCGGATGCGCATCGCCGGGACCGGCGAGACCTGGGAAGAGGTCGAGGCCGAACTGGAACTGCCGCAGGGCACGCTCAGCGCGACCATGGCGGTCTACAACGAACATGCCCGCAAAGGTCGCGATCCGCTGTTCGACAAGCGCCCGCCGATCCTGACGCCCCTGGATCAGGGACCGTTCATCGCGCTCGAACTGGATTTCCACGACAGCTATTTCAGCTTCTTCACCCTGGGCGGGCTGAAAACCTCTCCCGATGGCGAAGTGCTCGATCGCGGCGGTGCGGCAATCCCCGGCCTGTTCGCCGCGGGGCGCTGCACATCGGGCCTTCCTGCCTGGGGGCACGGCTATTCATCGGGGATGAGCCTGGCCGACTGCACCTTCTTTGGCCGCCAGGCCGGACGCAAGGCGGCCTATGCCTGAGTCGGTCGCCGAACGCCTGCGGGCCCTGGAGGACCGCGAGGCGATCCGCGACCTGATTGCCCGTTACGGACCATTGGCTGATGCCGGGGATGCCTTGGCGGTTGCCGCGCTGTGGAGCGAGGACGGCAGCTATGCCGTGGGCGGCATGGGCGAAGCGCGTGGCCGCGCCGCCATTGCCGCGCTGATCAGCGGTCCCGTCCACCAGTCGCTGCTGGCGGACGGCTGCGCCCATATCCTGACCAGCCCGGCTATCGATCTTGCTGGAGACAGCGCAGTGGCACGCTGCCACAGCGTGGTCTTCCGGCATGAGGACGGGGAATGGGCACCCGTGCGGGTATCGGCCAACCGCTGGGAATTGGCCCGAACCAGCGCAGGCTGGCACGTGACCCGCCGCGAGAATGCCCTGCTTGACGGCAGCGCCGCGGCGCGCGCCCTGCTCAGCTGACGAGCTGACCGCCGTCCACGACCAGCACGGTGCCGGTTGCCTTGCGCGCCTTGTCCGAGGCGAGGAAGGCCACGGCCTCGGCAATGTCTTCCGGATCACAACTGCCATCGACCAGCTTGGGCATGCCGCGCATCACCATCGGCCAGTCGATATCGCCCTCCGGCGGTTGCTGCTTGGTCATCGGCGTGTTGACGTGGCCGGGGCAGACCGCGTTGATCCGCACGCCCTTGGGCGCATATTCCGCCGCCAGCGCCGTGGTCATGCCGACCACTGCATGTTTCGAGGCGCAATAGGCGGCGGTATAGATCATGCCGCGCAGGCCCGAGGTCGAGCCGATATTGACGATGTTGCCCTTGCTCTCGACCAGATGCGGCAGGGCCGCCTGGCTGAGCACGAAGACACTGGTCGTGTTGATCCGCAGGATCTTCTCGAAATCCTCGACGGCAAAGGTTTCGGTCGGCGCCCACTTCAGCATGCCGGCAACGTTGCACAGCACATCGATCCCGCCCTCGGCAGCGTTGGCGACCAATGCGCGGCACGAGGCATGGTCCTCGGCATCGTAGACCACAGGCGTGGCCGCCGCGCCGATCAGCGCTGCTGTCTCGGCGAGGCCGGCAGCGTTGATGTCGCCGATGATTACCTGCGCGCCCTCCTTGGCAAATAGCTGCGCGGTGGCCCGCCCAATTCCCGATGCCGCCCCGGTCACCAGCACTCGCTTGCCTGCAAACCGCACTACCGTTCTCCTCAGCCGAATGTTGCGGGCGCTTCGCCCATGACGGTCACCGTGGGCCGCCCTTCCCCGTCCACGCTGTGGATCAGGCATGAAAGCCGCCGCGACCGTGTTTCCGCGATCCACCAGCGCCCGCTCTGCTTCACGTAGACGTCGTCGTATTCGACGCCCATCTGCGTCAGCGTGCGGTTTGCCAGGTTGATGTTGTGGAACAACAGCGACCATTGCCCCGCCGCGCAGCTATCGCCATCGAAGGTGATCACCCCGTTGGCGCCGTGGTGAATGTCGAAGGTCCCGGGTGCGCAGCCCATCTCGGCATAGATCGCTACGAAGGCTTCGCGATCGGCAAAAGGCGGGAAGCCGTCATAGGCAATGACGGCCCCATCCGGCAGCAGGCAATCGCGAACCGTTGCCGGGTCCTTGGTATCGCAGGCCCGCAGATAGCGCGCCTTGAGATCCCGGATGGCCCGGTCATCCTCAAGGCGCAGCAGTCGCTCTTCCAGCGTCATGCTGGCGGCCGGTTCAGAACTTGACGCCGACTGTTACCCCGAAGGTGCGCGGTTCAGGGAAGTAACCAAGCAGGATCCCGCCGAAACCAGGGCCGAAGTCGATGAAGTTCGACGGATCGGTTTCCTTGGTCAGGTTGCGGACAAAGCCCGAGATCTCGGCCTTGACTCCGCCCAGCGGGATGTCAGACAGGCTGGCCCGCAGGTTGACGATCGTGCGCCCCTTTGACTGGCTGGAGTTGGCATTCTGGTCCGAACGGGTCGGCGTCAGCAGCGGATAGGGAAAAGTATAGTACTTCGAGACGTAGTTGAGATCGCCGTAGAGGTTCAGCTTGCCCCAGTCCCCGCTCAGCACGGCCCAGTCGAAGCCGACCGAGGCCGTGGTCTTGGGCGCGTGCGGGAAGGCGCGGTTGTTCGATACATCCACGCCGCCATCGATGAAGCTCTTGTACTTCGGATCGAGGATCGCGAGCGAGCCATTGATCGTCAGGCCATCGACCGGGCGCAGCACCGTTTCGAATTCCAGCCCCTGGATGCGGGCCCCGGCAGCATTGCGGATGATCGATGCCGCACCGGTTGTGGCGGTGAAGACCGAAAGCTGCATGTCCTTGTGCTCGTCGCGGAAGGCGGCGAAATTGAAAATCACCCGGCCATCGGCCAGCTTGGTCTTGATCCCCACTTCGTAGCTGTCGACCTTTTCCGGACGATAGGGACTGCACAGCTCGGTCGCGCCACTCGGACAACCGGCAGTCGGCGCGGCGAAGACATTGGTTTCGCCGTTGAAGCCGCCCGACTTGAAGCCCTGGGCGAAGCGGGCATAGACATTGATGTTGTCGCTTGCTTCCCAGGCCAGGGTCGCGGCGGGCGAGAAGTTGTTGTACTTCGCTTCCGGGATCGCGCCGTAAGGCAGGTTGGCAACGACCAGCGGCGAGAAGATCCCGCTGCCGGCATCGAAGTTGACCCGGAAGAAGCGCCGCACGTCCTTCTTCTCGTGCGTATAGCGGCCGCCCAGGCTGACCTTCAGGGCATCGGTGAACTTGTAATCAAGCTGGGCATAGAGCGCCAAAGCCTTCGTGTTCGAGCCATAGTCCGATTGCAGATCAACCCCGCCGCCGAAATAGGTCTGCGGGTTCAGTGTCTCGGCCTTCTCGTCAAAATAGAAGGCACCCAGCACGTAGTTCAGGCGGCCATCACCCAGCTCTCCGGTCAGTTGCAGTTCCTGGCTGAAGGCATGATAGTCCGTGATGCGCTGGGTAAAGGCGACCGGCAGCGGCGAGCCATCCAGATCGAGGCCATCCGCCCAGGCCAGATCGCGATAGGCGGTGATCGACTTGAGCGTGGCAGCGCCAAGATCGGCGGTGAGCGTCAAGGCGTGGCCATAGCTGCGCGAACGCTCATAGGCCGGGGCATTGATCGCCGCCGTCTCAACCCGGTTCGGGTTGGTGTAGAGGTTGAGCGGGAAGAACGCCCCGCCAAAGGCATAGCCGGGCGAAGCCGGGTCGAAGATATCGCGCGGATCGCCGTTGCGGTTGACGCGCAGCAGCTGCGAGAACGGCGGATCCTGGCTCGCCTTGCTATAGTCATAGGTATAGTCGGCGGTAATCGCGTCCGACAGTTCGGCGCGGAGCTGGACCATGAAACTGCCGGAATCGATCGAATCCGCGCGGTCCGCGCCGGAAGGCGAATTGGGCACCAGATCGATCAGCCCGTCGCGCTTGCGGTACTGCCCGGCAACCTTGACCGAAAAGGGACCGAACTTGGGCAGGTCGAGCACGCCGCGCACGCGCCGATCATTGAAGCTGCCATAGGTCAGATCGATCGATCCGCCGGCCTCACCGCTGGGCTTGCGGGTGACGAGGTTGACCGCGCCGGCCAGAGCATTGCGGCCATAGAGCGTGCCCTGCGGTCCGCGCAGCAGTTCGACCCGCTCAAGATCGGCTACGTCGAAGATCGAGCCCTGCGCCTTGGCGATATAGACCCCGTCAAGATACAGCCCGACCGCCGGCTCCCAGGTGATCGCCGGATTGATCGTGACCGAGCCGCGGATCGAGATCTGCGAGATGGTCTTGGAAGCGGGCGCACGTTCAATCTTCACGTTCGGGGCAACCGCACCCAGCTTGTCGATCGAATCGATCCCCCGGCTTTCGAGGAACTGGCTACCCAACGCCGAGATCGCGATCGGCACGTCCTGGACGTTTTCCGAGCGCTTCTGCGCGGTGACGACGATATCGCCGATCCCATCGTCCTGATTCTGCGCGGCATCCTGCGCAAACGCGGGGGCGGCAGCTAAGGTCGTCAGGGCGACCAGCGAAACGGTGCTCAACAGGCGCATTTCGATCCCTCTCTTGACGCAGCCCTGCCGTCGTGGGCGGCAAGCTTCTGCGTAGCTCAATATGGGCATGATTACGCGATCATTGCTTGAGGCGCAATCATAAACGCGATATCGTAGCGTTTGTGGAGTACATCTACGCGATTGGAGAGGTATGCTAACGATTGCACTCGCCCTGGCGGCGGGCAGCCTCCCCGATGACGGGCAGTGCCGCTCGATCGCGCAGGATCCGGAAGCTGCCCTGGCCTATGCCAACGGGCTGCAGGGGTTCATCTACGGCTATCCATTGGTCGATCTGCTCAAGCAGCGGCACAACGAAACGCACCGCATCAGCCCGGACCAGCCGGTTACCGCGCCAGTCAACACTATCGCGACCTATCCGCATCTGCTGACCCCGGAAACGCAGGGGCAGCTACGCGCTGCCAATGCCGATACGCTCTATCTCAATGCCTGGCTCGATCTCTCGAAGGGACCGGTGCTGGTCGATGTCCCGGCGTTCGGCGCGCGCTATTACACTTTGGCCTTCATGGACCTTTACGGCCGCCCCCAGCACCTGGGCACCAGGACCAATGGCGGTTCTGCGCGGCGGTACGCGCTGATCGGTCCATCCGGGGGGAATGTTCCGGCGGGGTACGAGGCCTTCCCCCTTTCGACCGATACGGTCTGGATGTTGGGCCGTGTCCTGGCGACCGACAATGCCGACCTGGTCAAGGCAAAGGCGCTGGCTGCCGCGATCCGGATGACCGGCACAGCGGGTGAGCCAGTGACTGCCGCCGCCCAGCTGCAACCCTTCGACAGCCTGCATTACTTCGAACTGCTCAATCGAGCCTTGCGCATGGTTCCGGCCAAGCCGGGCGAAGCCGCCCTGATGGCGCAGTTCGACCAGGCCGGGTTCGGTCCGGGTCGGCAGTTCGACCCGGCAAAACTCAGGCCCGCCGAAGCGCTGGGGCTGGGCTGCGCGGTGCGACTGGGGCCGAAAGTCCTGGCTCAGCGCGGATTTCGTCCATCCCGTATCCAGAACGGCTGGATGTGGTCTGGGGCCATGGCCGATCCGGGCAACGACTTCCTGCTCCGCGCCGAAGTGGCGCGCGGCGGCTATGTCAACGCACCCGAGGAATCGATCTATCCCGCTGCAATCACCGATAATCGCGGCGAAATGCTCGACGGTAAGCGGCTCTATCGCATTCGCTTTGCCAAGGGACAGCTGCCCTCGGTCGCCGCCTTCTGGTCGCTGACCGCTTATGATCGCACCACCTCGCAGCTCGTGGCCAACCCGTTGAAGCGCTACAACATTGGCGATCGCACGCCCGGCCTGCGCCAGGCTCGGGACGGATCGCTGTCACTCTATCTGTCCGACGCAAAGCCGCCAGCAGGGTCCTCGAACTGGTTGCCGGTACCGGCCGGCGCGTTCCATGTCGTGCTGCGGCTCTACCTGCCGCGCGCCGAGGCGCTTGACGGGCGCTATGCCCTGCCCCCGATCGAAAGGATCGAGCCGTGATCAGGCCAACCACCGATATCGATGCCTTCTCTCCCGAAGTCTATGCCGACGAGGCCGGGATTGCCGCCAAGTTCGCTGCCATGCGTGCCCAGGGCGACATCCTGTGGATCGAGCAGGAGCCCTATCGCCCGTTCTGGGCCGTGCTGCGCCACCAGGACATCATGGAGGTGGAGCGCAACACCAAGGTCTGGCTCAATGCCCCGCGCCTGACCCTGTTGCCTGCCTGGTTCGAGGATCGCACCATCGCCCAGTTCGGCAGCAGGACCGGGCCGGTGCGGACTCTGCTCGACTTGGACGAGCCTGATCATCGCAAGCACCGCCAACTGACCCAGTCATGGTTCAATTCAAAGTTCCTGGGCACTCTGCGTGAACGGATGCGGCTGCTGGCCCGCGAATATGTCGACAAGATCGAACGGCTTGCACCGCAGGGCGAGTTCGACTTCGTCGAGGAAATCGCGGTGCCCTATCCGCTGATCATGATCACCTCGATCCTCGGCCTGCCCGAAAGCGATGCGCCGCTGGTGCTGCGCCTTACCCAGGAGCTGTTCGGAGCCAGCGATCCCGATCGCAATGCCAACGGCGATTTCGGGCTGGCGACTGCGATGGAGTTCTTCGGCTACCTGGGGGGCGTGGTGCAGGAGCGGCGCCAGGATCCGCAGGATGACCTGATGTCGGTGATCGCGACCGCCTTGATCGACGGCGAACCGCTGTCCGACATGGATTCGCTGTCCTACGGCATGCTGCTGGCGGCGGCCGGACATGACACGACCAGCTCCAGTGTCGGGGTTGGCCTGATGCAATTGGCCCGCAATCCCGCAGAGTTGGCCAAGCTCAAGGCCGATCCCGCCCTGATTGCTCCGGCTGCGCAGGAGATTTTCCGCTGGGCCACCCCGGTACGCCACTTCATGCGCACCGCTGCCGTCGATACCGAGCTGGCCGGTCAGCCTATCGCGGCGGGAGAGCAGGTGGCCATCCTCTATCTGTCCGGCAACCGCGACGAGCGCGCCTTTGACGAGCCCGACGCCTTCCGGATCGACCGCAGCCCCAACCGCCACCTTGGCTTCGGCTATGGCGCGCACCACTGTCTTGGCCGGATCCTGGCCGAGATGGAGCTGGAGGCCCTGTTTGCCGAGATTGCCGCGCGCGTCGCGACGATCGAGCTTGCTGGCGAGCCCGAATGGGTCAAGACCAACCACACCGGCGGACTGAAGCGCCTGCCGGTGCGGGTAACGATGCAATGATTACGACGAGAGCCATGACCATGACTGACCTTGAAGCCCGCATCGACCGCCTGGAATCCCTCGACGCGATCCGCCAGCTCCCGGCCAAATATGCCCTGGCGCTCGACATGCGCGATATGGACGCGATGGTCTCGCTGTTTCCGGCCGATGTCCGGGTCGGCAAGGATGCCAGCGGCCGCCAGGCGCTGCGGGCCTATATGGACCACACGCTGCGTTCGCCCTTTACCGGCACATCGCACCACATCGGCGGCCACGTGATCGAATTCGACGATCCCGATCATGCCCACGGTGTGGTCTATTCCAAGAACGAGCACGAAACCCCGGTGCCGGGCGGCGCGGACGAATGGGTGATCATGCAGATGATGTATGTCGACGATTACATCCGCCAAGACGGGCGCTGGTACTTTGCCCGGCGCCTGCCGCTTTACTGGTACGCGACCGATCTCAACAAGCCGCCGGTGGGCGAGAACAAGATGCGCTGGCCCGGCACTGACCGGGCGGAAGGCAACTTCCACAAGCTGTTCCCGAGCTATGCCGAATTCTGGGCGCGCGAAGGGGACCACGGCGGCCCGGTGGCCGAGCCTGCACCGCTAGAAGGTTTCCTCAACGCGATGCGCCGGGGTGCCGCCGCGCCGAAGGTGAAGGTGCGGGCGGATTAGCGCACAGCACGACGAGGGAACACGATCAAAATGAGCGCGGAAAATCGGGAGGCGTGACATGGGGTTGAGAGGGGTGAATCGTGTGATGATTGCAGTGCACGATCTTGAGAAGTCCAAGCGAGAATACAGTGCACTGCTCGGCGCGACCTTTGTTGACGCCCACTGGACTGGTGAGCCATTCGGGATAAACGTATCGATTGCTTGGGATGCGGGAATCGAGCTCTGCGCACCGAGGCCCGGCAGAGAAGATGACAGCGCCGTTTCTCAATTCCTTGCTCACAAGGGCGAGGGCATCATGAGCGTGTTCTTCGGCGTGGACGATTGCGAAGTCGCAGCCCGAATGGCGCAGGCGGAAGGTTTTGCAAGCGTCAATGCCCTTGATTACACTCAAGAGGAAATCGACAAGCATCTTCAGGGGATGTTTGAGCGCTATCAGGAAATAACGCTCAACTCGAGTGCCCGCTTGGGTTTCGCGGTTACGCTTGCCAGGATTGATGAGCGAAGCAATCCCTTGACCGCGTGACCTATTCTGCGTTGGCCCCGGTCAGGTCGTTCGCCGCGATATAGCCAAACGTCAGCGCGGGACCGATGGTCACGCCTGCGCCGGGATAGCTCTCACCCATGGCCGAGGCCGCGCTGTTGCCGATGGCATAAAGCCCGGCAACCGGCTTGCCCTTGGCATCGAGTACGCGGGCCAGGGCATCGGTCTTTAGCCCGCCATTGGTGCCGATATCGCCGGGGTAAATCGGCATGGCATAGAACGGGCCCTTGGTGAGTGGGCGCAGGCAGGGGTTGGGCGCGACGCGCGGATCGCCATACATCTTGTCATAGGCCGCTTCGCCGCGGTGAAAATCGGGGTCTTCCCCCTTTTCGGCGTTGGCGTTGAAGCGGGCGATGGTGGCTTCCAGCCGGGCCGGATCGACACCCATCTGTTCAGCCAGTTCGGCAATGGTCCGCCCCTTCTTCAGGATCGTCTTGACCATGCCGTTCTGCAGCCAGTCCGGCACCAGCGGATAGACCGGGCCGACCGGGTAGCTGTGGCGATAGG
Organism: Pseudomonadota bacterium; assembly: GCA_029550345.1. Taxonomy (GTDB): domain Bacteria; phylum Pseudomonadota; class Alphaproteobacteria; order Sphingomonadales; family Sphingomonadaceae; genus Novosphingobium. Next base: position 31,326 of record JAKPHK010000038.1, on the reverse strand, counting down.
TGTGATCGAACACGAACCAGCTGGGGCTGGCATCGCCATGTTCGCGCTGGCGGCGGGCCATCTGCTGGCCGGTGATGTGATAGGAGGCCGCTTCGTTGAGATAGCGTTCGCCCTGCTGGTTGACCATCAGGCTGCCGGGGAGCGCCCGCTCGATCGTGCAGAGCCGGCCGCGGTCCTCGCCCGGTACGTAGAACACCGGCGCGGCCCAGGTCGATTGCAGGTTCATGGTATCCGCGCCCAGAGTCTGCCCGGCGCGGATCGCATCGCCGGTGTTGCCGCTGGTCCCGCCGGAATAGAGCGCGTTGGGATAGAGCGGCGCGTGGACATCGCGCATCGCCTGGTTCTTGTCGAAGCCCCCTGCCGCCAGAATCACGCCCTTGCGCGCCCTGATCCGCATGGCCTTGCCGTCACGGCGCACCACCGCGCCCACAACCCTGCCGTTCTCGCTGACCAGTTCCTCCAGGCCGCTGTCCAGCCACAACGGGACTTTCGCCTTGTTCAGCGCCAGCCGCAGCCCGCCCGCCAGGGCATTGCCCAGCGTCAGGCGACGATCCTTGCGCGAAGTGAAGCGGAACGGCCAGTCCAGCCAGTAGCGCATCAGGCTCTTGGCCAGATGCCACCACCAGCCTTTGGCCCGGAACAGCAGGATGTAGGTCTCGTCGAAGTGCCAGTTGAGATAGCCGAACAGCGATGCCGCCGGAGAGGCAAAGCGCAGCGTGCGGACATCGTCGCCCAGCTGCTTGCCGTCGAGCGGCAGCGGCATGTGGGTGCGGTATCCGGTCGGCGAACCGCCGGGGTTCTCGGCATGATAATCGGGATAGGGGAAGGCGTGGTATTCGATTTCGGTGTTGCTGCTCATCCAGCGCAGCATCTTCGACGCATTCTCGACATAGGCGCGGATGTTCTCGTCCGGCACGTTGTCAGCGGATAGCGCGCGGACATATTTGAACGCATCGTCGACATTGTCGTGAAAGCCGGCCGCGGCGGCCTGGTCGCTGGCCGGAATCCAGATCCCCGCGCCGGAGGTGGCAGAAGTGCCGCCCCACAGCTTTTCCTTCTCGACAATCAGCACGTCGGCGTGATTCTTCGCCGCGACCAGCGCGGACAGCATTCCGCCCGCGCCCGAACCGACGACCAGAACGTCGACTTCCTTGTCCCAGCTGGCGCTCATGCTGCGGGCTCCCCGTTTCAGGACGGAATGTAGAGCTGCGCGGCCTTGCCGCCATCGACCGGCAGGGCCACACCGGTGATGTAGCTGGCAGCATCCGACAGCATGAAGACGATTGCTTCGGCCAGTTCCTCAGGCTGCCCGCCGCGGCCCATCGGGATCGCGTCGGCAGTCTTGGCGGCAAGGTCCGGGGCCTTGGTGGCAAAGTCCAGCGTGGCTGCCGTGTTGACCTGGCCGGGGACAATGGCGTTGACCCGGATGCCCTGCCGCGCGCCTTCCATCGCGGCGACGGCGGTGAACTGGATCAGCGCGGCCTTGGATGCCGAATAGCTGGAATAGTTCGCCATGGCCCGGATCGCGGTGGTGGAGCTGATGTTGACGATGGAGCCTTTGCCCTGGGCCGCCATGACTTTCATCGCCGCCTTGGTGCCGATGAACACGGCCTCGCTGTTGACCGCGAAGTCCTTGCGCCAGTGTTCCAGCTTCAGTCGGGCAATCGGAGCGTAATGAGTCGACATGGCATTGTTGACCAGCATGTCGAGCCGCCCGTGGCGCGCGGCGACATCCTCGATCAGGGCTTCGAAAGCGGGATAGTCGGTCACGTCGAGCTGCACGGCCTCAACCTTGCCGCCTTCGCTCTCGATCTGTGCACGGGCGGAATCGAGCAGCTCCTGCCGACGGCCGCAGATTACCACCTGCGCGCCGCGCCGGGCCAGCAATGCGGCCGTGGCAAGGCCGATTCCGTCGCTTCCCCCGGTGACAATGGCTACCTTGCCGCTCAGATCCTGGCTCATGCCCGCTCCTGCCCCAATTCATCTGCCGCCCGATTGGCGGATATTCAAGAACGCAATTGACGCAGCTATGCGGTTACTGTCAACCTAATGCGTAATCAAACTGTCTGACAATTACGAATCTTTCGAGTTAGGAACGCGCATGACCGATCTTTCCGGCAAGGTGGCACTGGTAACGGGTGCCGGGCAAGGGGTCGGACAGGGAATCGCCCTGGCGCTGGCAGCGGCCGGCGCAAAAGTGGCGGTAACCGGCAGGACCCTGGCCAAGCTGGAGACGTCCTGCGGCCTGATTGCCGAGCGCGGCGGCGGTGCCATGGCGATTGCCGGAAACGTCAAGGATGCCGCCAGCCTGGCCAACATGGTGGCGCAGACCGTCGCGCACTTCGGCGGGCTCGATATCCTGGTGAACAATGCCCAGGAAGTGCCGAACGGCAAACTGCTGGACGTCAGCGACGAGGCTTTCCTGGCTGGATTTGAATCCGGGCCGCTGGCCAGCTTCCGGCTTATGAAACTGGCCCACCCGCACATGGTGACGCGGGGCGGCGGGGTTATCGTCAACCTCGCCTCCTCGGCTGGGATCCGCTGGGACATGACCGGCTATGGCGCCTATGGCGCGGTCAAGCAGGCAACCCGGGTACTGACCCGCGCGGCAGCAGCAGAATGGGGTCGGCAGGGCATTCGCGTCCTCACTATCGCGCCCCATGCCGAAAGCCCGGGCCTGAAATGGTGGATCGCCAACAATCCGGAAGAGGCCGAGGCCTTCTTCCGCACGATCCCGCTCGGCCGGATCGGCAAGCTGGAAGAGGATATCGGCCGCGCTGTCGCGGCATTATGTTTATCGGACATGGCCTACCTGACCGGCGCAACGATCCCGCTTGATGGCGGGCAGGCCAATTTCGACTGACCGGCGGATGGAAAAGGTCATCGCCCTGCTCTGGTCTGCGGACGGTACTGACCGGGCCGCGTTCAATGCCCGGCTCCTCGCGCGGCTGCCAGGAGCCTTGGCCGCCGCAGGAGCCAGCAATATCCGGCTCAATCTGGAGGACGCGATCAGCGCAGCCGGCGCGCACCTGCGCCAGTCGCGCGGTGCCCGGCAGCATGATGCCGTGGTGCAATTCTGGCTACCATCGGCCAACCGCCTGCTGCGCGGTGGGATCGACGCAGCCCTCTCGGCCGCCGCTGACTATTGGCACGGCTGGATCGTGGCGGAATCAACCATCATCGCCAACACAGCGCATCCGGCCAAGCCTGGCCAGCGCACGGCCGGCTGGGCCCAATTGGCCTTCCTGACGCTGCCCGAGCGCCTTTCGCACGGTGAATGGCTTGCACTCTGGCAGGATCGCCATACCCAGGTGGCGATCGAGACCCAGGCAAACTTCGAATATGTCCAGAACCTTGTCGTTCGCCCGCTCACCGACAATGCGCCGCCCTATGCGGCCATCGTTGAGGAGTGCTTTGCCGAGGCAGCCCTGACCGATCCCTTCGCCTTCTTCGACGCCGTCGGTGATCCGGCCAGGTTCAAGGCCAACCTTGATCGCATGATGGAAAGCTGCGACCGCTTCATCGAGCGCGGGACCATCGACGTGATCCCGACCGGGCAATACACTGCCTCAGGCCGTCTTTCACGCGAAGCCCAAGCGTTTTGCCCGAACCGTCGCAATTTGCGTAACTAAATACTGTTTGAAATCCGCAAAGCGGCGCTATAAGCGCATCGAAACGCATTAATGCGTCGAATCATGGGAGAGGTTGGGATGACGACAAAGGTAGCACTCGTCACCGGCGCCAGCCGCGGCGCGGGTCGCGGGATTGCCCGCGGCTTTGGTGAGCTGGGCTATACCGTCTATGTCACCGGCCGCACCGTTGCGCCCGGCGATGCCAAGGGCTGGGACGGCACGGTCCTGCCCGGCACGGTTGCCGAAACCGCCGCCGAAGTCACCGCGGCAGGGGGCAAGGGCATTGCCGTGATGTGCGACCATGCCGACGATGCCCAGGTCGCCGCGCTGTTCGAACGGATCGAGCGCGAGCAGGGCCACCTCGACGTGCTGGTCAACAATGCCACCTACATCCACCACCAGTTGATCGAGAAGAAGCCCTTCTGGGAGAAGGAACTCGACGCGGTGAAGATTCTCGATGTCGGGCTGCGCAGCGCCTATGTTGCCAGCTGGCACGCGGCGCGGATGATGGTGAAGCGCGGTTCGGGCGTGATCGCGTTCGGCTCGTCCTTCGGCGGCTCATGCTACATGCACGGCCCGGCCTACGGCGCGCAGAAGGCGGGGGTCGACAAGTTCGCCCACGATATGGAGCACGACCTGCGCGGCACCGGGGTGACGACCGTTTCGATCTGGATGGGTCCGCTGGTCACCGAACGCTCGCTGATCGCGCAGAAGACCAACCCGGAACAGTACGAGGGCTTCATCGACGCGGCGGAGAACCCCGAATTCACCGCCCACATCATCGATGCGATCAGCAAGGCCCCCAACCGCGACGAGCTCTCCGGCCAGACCCTGATCGGCGCGGAAATCGCCAGGGAACTGGGCGTGACCGACCGCGGCCGGGAAAAGCCCAGCTACCGCGACATGCTGGGCAGCCCGCGGCCCAAGAACCCGGCCGCCGTCTACTGACATGGCCGGCCGGTTCCACCTTGCCGACCTGTTCGAGACAGTCGCACGGACGGTCCCCGACCGGATCGCGCTGATCGGCGCGAACGAGCGGCTGACCTTTGCGGAACTGGACGAACGGTGCGACCGGCTGGCCGCGGGCCTTGCCGCGCACGGCGTGGGGCGCGGCGACGCGGTCGCGCTCTACCTCTACAACTGCCCGGCCTATCTCGAGGCGTTCATTGCCGCCTGCAAGCTGGGCGCGGTGCCCTATAACGTCAATTACCGCTACCGCGCGGACGAGCTGCGCTATCTCTTCACCAATGCCGACAGCGTGGCAATCATCCACGGCGCGGGGTTCTCTCCCATCATCCGCGACCTGCGGGCCGACGTGCCGACGCTGAAGCTGACCGTCGCGGTCGAGGACGGGTCGGGCGCGGATATTGCCGGGTCGGTTCCTTATGCCGAGCTCCTCGCGCATGAGCCGGGCGGACCGTGGGAGCGCAGCGAGGAGGACTATCTGCTGTGCTACACGGGCGGCACCACCGGCATGCCCAAGGGCGTGATGTGGCCGCACCGGGCTTTCGTTTTCGCCTGTGCCGGCGGGGCGGGGTATTTCAACCCGCACGGCCCGATCCAGCAGCCGCAGGACATCGAAAGCCGCGCGCGCGACGGCTATCCGCTCAAGATGTTCCCGCTCGCTCCGCTGATGCACATGGCGGCGATGTGGGCGCTGTGGAGCGCGCTGCTCAACGGGGTGACGATCATCCTCGATGAAGGCCGGGTGTTCGATCCCGAACGGGTGTTCGATATCGCCGAGCGCGAGGGGGCCAACCTGATCCAGTTCGTCGGCGATGCCATGGCGACCCCGCTGCGCGATTGCCTGCGCGCCCATCCGGGGCGCTGGAACCTGTCGGCAGTCATGAACCTCGGTTCGGGCGGGGCGGTGTTCTCGCAGCATCTGAAGGACGATCTGAAAGCGCTGGTGCCCAGCGCGAACATCACCGACGGACTCGGCTCTTCGGAAACCGGCATGTCCGGTACGGCCGAAAAGTCGGACGAAGGCGTGATGCGCCTGCCGGCCAATGCCCAGCAGCAGATCGTGGTCGATGGCCGGCTGGGCAAGGTCGGCGAAACCGGCCTAATTGCCCGCACCGGCAATACCCCGATCGGCTACTATAACGATCCGGTGAAGACCGCCGAGACATTCGTGATGATCGACGGCACGCTGTGGGCCGTGTCGGGCGATGCCGGGCGGCTCGATGCGGATGGCATGATCACCGTCTTCGGGCGCGGATCGACCTGCATCAACACCGGCGGGGAAAAGGTCTTCCCCGAGGAAGTCGAAGAGGCGCTGCGCACCCATCCAGCCATCTTTGATGCGGTGGTCGCCGGGCAGCCGGACGAACGCTGGGGCGAACGGGTAATCGCGGTGGTATCGCCGCGCGCCGGTGCGGCGCGTCCGCCCTATGAGGAGATCAAGACCTACCTGTCCGGCAAGCTGGCCGGATACAAGCTGCCCAAGGCCCTGGTCTGGGTGGACGAGGTCAAGCGTTCGCCCGCCGGCAAGCAGGATTACCGCTGGGCCAAGGACATGGCGGCAGGAGCACAATGAGCCAGATCGATCCCGTTTTCGCTGCCGTCACGGCCCCCGGCACCCCGTTCGAACTGACCGAGCGCGACGGTCTGCGCCAGTTCGCCAACGCGGCGCCCGATCTCAACCTGATGATCGAGCACGCCCGGCGGCACGGTGACAAGACTTTCCTGGTCGACTTCTCGTCCGACGGGGCGGAGCGGCGCCTGACTTTCGAACAGGTCTTTGCCTGGCGCGATCAGCTGGCCCCGATGCTGCACATCCGGCGCGGCGACCGGGTCGCGATCTGCATGCGCAACCGGGCCGAATGGATCATCGCCTTCATGGCGGTGATGAAGGCCGGGGGGATTGCCGCCGTGCTGAACAGCCGCGGCTCGCCGGCCGAACTGGTGGCGATGATCGATGATGTCACTCCGGAACTGGTCCTCGCCGACAGCCGCCGCGCTGCGCTGATCCGCGAAGGCGGCTATCAGGGCCGGATGCTCGATCTGACCAAGCCCTTCGAAGGGCAGGAAATCGAGCGACGCGCCGGTGAGGCAATGCCCGATCCCGGCCTGGCCCGGCCGCTCGATCCCGCCACCATCCTGTTCACTTCCGGCACGACCGGTCGGGTCAAGGGCGCGGTGCTGACCCACCGCAGCCTGATCACCGGGCTGATGCTGATGCAGCTGTCGGGCGTGATGGTGCTGCACAACATGGCACGCGCCCACGGTATTCCGGCCGAAACGCTGATGGCGAACCTGCCGCAGCAGGCGGTGCTGCTGGTCTATCCGCTGTTCCACATTTCCGGCCTGGGCGCGGCGTTCCTGTCGCCCTTGTTTGCCGGATCCAAGATCGTGATCATGCGCCGCTGGGACGCGCAGGAAGCGGTGCGGCTGATCGAGGCGGAAAAGATCACGATGTTTTCCGCTGTGCCGACCATGCTGTGGGACCTGTTGCACGGCGCCAGGTTGGGCGATGCGGACCTGTCCTCGCTGCGCAATATCGCCTCGGGCGGGCAGGCGCTGCCGGTCAACCTGCTGGACGAGATCCGCGCGGCCTGCCCGCAGGCGGTGATGGGTACCGGTTACGGCATGACCGAGGCCTCGGGCTCGCTGGCCCAGGCGGTGGGCGAGGATTTCATCCGCAACCGCGCTTCGGCCGGCCGGGTGCTGCCGCTGGCCGAGGTGCGGATCGTCGCGCCCGACGGCACCGTGCTGCCGACCGGCGAGAGCGGGGAAATCCAGCTCAAGGGCGCGATGGTCATGGCCGGGTACTGGAACCGCCCGGAGGAAACGGCGGCCGCCTTTACCGAGGACGGCTGGCTGCGCACCGGCGATGTCGGCTACGTCGATGCCGAGGGCTACATCTTCATCGTCGACCGGGTGAAGGACATGGTCATTTCCGGCGGCGAGAACATCTATTGCGCCGAGGTCGAGCGGGTGATGGGCGAAATCCCCGGAGTGGGCGAGTGCGCCGCCTTCGGCATTCCGGACGAGCGGCTGGGCGAACTGCTGGTCGCCGTGGTCAGGGGCGAAGGCCTGACCGAGCGTGCGGTGATCGACCAGGTCGGCGAACGGCTGGCCCGTTACAAGGCCCCGGGCCGCGTCGCGATTGTTTCACAGCCCTTGCCGCGCAACGACGTCGGCAAGGTCAACAAGGTGGCGTTGCGCGCCGCCTGGTCAAATCTGATCGGAGAACAGTGATATGGGCATGCCCAAGGATATCGGTATCATCGACTGCATGCTGGGCATCCCCGAAGCGGAGGACCGGTCCGATTGGTTCACCGCGTTCCGCCCGCTGATCAAGGACGCGCAGACCCTGCAGCAGTTCTCGATGCCGGCGCAGTACATGTTCAAGGACGTGCCGCAGACCGGCCATGCCGACGATTACGTCAAGTGGACGGTCGAGCAGATGGACAAGCACGGCATTGCCAAGGCGCTGGTCGGCTGGAACGACAACGAAACCTCGCGCCGGGCCAAGGAGCTTTATGGCGACCGGTTCTTCTTCGACCTGCCCTGCGATCCCAACAAGGGGATGGAGGAAGTGCGCCGGATCAAGCGCATCCATGCCGAGGTCGGACTTTCGGCCATTTCGGTATTCCCGGCCGGAACGCTGCCGCAGGTGGCGATCAACCACAAGTACATGTTCCCGCTTTATGCCTGCGCGGTGGAGCTGGACCTTCCGATCTGCCTCAACGTCGGCATTCCCGGCCCGCGCATTCCGATGGAAACCCAGAAGGTCGAGCATCTGGACGAGGTCTGCTGGTTCTTCCCGGACCTCAAGATCGTGATGCGCCACGGGGCCGAACCGTGGCAGGACCTTGCGGTCAAGCTGATGCTGAAGTGGCCGAACCTGTACTATTCGACCAGCGCCTTCGCACCCAAGCACTATCCCAAGGCGATCATCGATTACGCCAACACCCGCGGCGCGGACAAGATCATCTACGCCGGCTATTTCCCGATGGGCCTCAGCCTTGAGCGGATCATGTCCGACATGGAGAACGTGCCGCTGAAGGACGAGGTCTGGCCGAAGTTCCTGCGCGACAACGCCGCGCGCGTCTTCAAGCTCTGATTGCCCAAACCGCAACGACAAGAACCGAATCACCGGGGAGAACGACATGACCGAAGCCGCCACCGATGCCCGCACCGCGCCTGTCGCGGTCTGGCAGGTCCTTGAAAAGATGACGAAGGAAGAGCGCGAGGCCTGGCGCGTCGCGCCGATCGCCAACCGCCCCAGCCCGGAAGCGCGCAACCTCGACATCGGGTTCCCGTTCGGCTGGTACCCGTTCATGCTGGCGAAGGACCTGGCCGTGGGCGAGGTCAAGCCGGCCCGCTATTTCGCGCGGGACCTGGCCGTGTGGCGCGGCGAAGACGGGCAGGTGCGGATGGTCGATGCCTATTGCAAGCACCTTGGCGCGCACATGGGCCACGGCGGCAAGGTCCACGGAAACCTGCTGGAATGCCCGTTCCACGCATGGCGCTATGACGGCGAGGAAGGGGTGGTCAAGGAGATCCCCTATGCCAAGGCGATCCCGCCGCAGGTGAAGCGCAAGTGCACCCGTACCTGGCACATCCGCGAGGCGAACCAGTGGCTGTGGGTGTGGTATCACCCGGAAGATGCGGCGCCGCTTTACGATGTGGTGCATCTGCCCGAGGCCAGCGATCCGGACTGGACCCCCTATGACATCGTCGAGTGGCGGATTTTCGGCTCGCTCCAGAACATGGCCGAGAACGGGGTGGACTTTGCCCACTTCAAGTACATTCACGGCACCGCCGAACTGCCGACCTCGGAACTCTCATGGGGCGAATGGGACCGCTGCGGGATTGTCCGAGCCAAGATGGGCACACCCAAAGGCATGGTCGATGGCGCAATCACCAGCAATTCGGTTGGCCCGGGCCAGGCCTGGGTGCGCTTTACCGGCATTTGCGAGACGCTGCTGGTGGCCTGCATCATCCCGGTCGAGCAGGACGAACTGCAGGTGATCTATTGCTACACCCAGCCGCGCGAACAGGCCGAAGGGCCGATGGCGGGCCTTGCCCGGGCGATCATCAAGGACGTCAACAAGCAGCTCGATCAGGACAAGGTGGTGTGGGACCGGATGCGCTACGAACCCAACCCGATCATCTGCGACGGTGACGGGCCGATCCCGCATTTCCGCAAGTTCTATCAGCGCTTCTATGCCGGCGGTGATGGCGTGCCGTCATCCCAGCGGCAGGCGGGCTGAGGCGTGCCGACCCGGCGCGAGGTGGTGGCAGGCGGCGCGGCCGCAGCCGTGCTGGGCGCGGCGGGTGGAGCACAGGCGATGAAGGCAGGCGGCGGAACCGGGGACTTGCTCTCCAGCCATGACGCGCTGGGGCTGGCCGGGCTGGTGCGCCAGCGCAAGGTCTCGCCGTCCGAACTGCTCGAAGCGGCGATTGCCCGGGCCGAAGCGCTCAATCCGCGCTTCAACTTCATGGCGCAGAAGCACTATGATTTCGGCCGCACGGCCATTGCCAAAGGGCTGCCCAAGGGTCCGTTCACCGGCGTTCCATTGCTGCTCAAGGATTTGAACACCCATATCGCGGGCGAACTGAGCGAAGGCGGCAGCCGCCTGTACAAGGGCTATCGCGCGCCGGTGACGTCGGAACTGGTGCGGCGCTACCAGGCGGCGGGCTTCGTCATCTTCGGCAAGACCACTACGCCCGAATACGGCCTGACCGGGACGACCGAAAACAAGCTGACCGGCGATACGCGCAATCCGTGGAACCCGGCGCACAGCTCCGGCGGGTCCTCCGGCGGGGCGGCAGCGGCGGTGGCGTCGGGTGTCATCCCGGCGGCCCATGCCAGCGACGGGGGCGGGTCAATCCGCATTCCGGCATCGTGCTGCGGGCTGTTCGGGATGAAGCCCAGCCGTGGCCGGGTGCCGATGGGGCCGATCCGCACCGAGGGCTGGGGTGGGCTTTCCACCAACCACGCGATTACCCGTAGCGTGCGCGATTCCGCCGCGATGCTTGATGCAAGCCACGGGATCGAGCCCGGATCGCGCTATGGCGCGCCGACGCCCGACGGAACCTTCCTCTCGCAGGTGGGCAAGCACCCCGGCAAGTTGCGGATCGCGCTGATGACCCGGCCGATTGCCGGATCTCCGGTCGATCCCGAATGCATCGATGCGGCCAAGGCGGCGGCGAAGCTGTGTGAAAGCCTGGGGCATCATGTCGAGGAGGCCGCTCCGCAGCTCGATGCCGCGCTGCTGGGGTGGGCCAGTTTCGTCTCGATCGGCCCGGCAGTGGCCGCGGACATCGCCGATCGCTGCAAGGTTCTGGGCATTACGCCGGGACCGGATGTGGTCGAGCCGATGGTTCTGGCCTTTGCGGAATACGGCAAGACCTTTTCCGCGATGGACGCGGCCCGGGCCAGCGGCGTGTTGCAGGACGCGGCAATCAAGGTCGCCCGCTTCATGGAACGTTTCGACCTGATCCTGACCCCGACGCTGGCCGCCCCGCCGATCGCGCTGGGGCGGATCAACCTGACGCCGGACTGCGGTTTTCAGGAATGGGGCCAGCGCGCGGCGGTCTACTCGCCGTTCTGCCAGCTGGCCAACCTGACCGGGCAGCCGGCCATGTCGGTGCCGCTCGCCCAGGCGAAGTCTGGCCTGCCGATCGGGGTGATGTTCACCGGCCGCTATGGCGACGAGGCGCTGCTTTACCGTCTTGCCGGACAACTTGAGAAGGCCCTGCCCTGGGCCGGAAAACGGCCGCAGATTGCCTGACGGGGATCGTGGAGGGGAATGCACATGCTTGAGACAATTGCGCCATTTGTCGGCCTTCTGGGTCTGATCGGCCTCGCGGGCCTGGCGGGGATCAAGAACCCCGTCGCCAAGGACCGCGCCGGAGCGGCGGTGCGGCTGCTGGGCATCCTTGGCCTTGCCGGCTTCGCCGGCATCTGGATCGACGGGGCGGGCGCGATGGGCGCGGCCGGGGCGCTCGGCCTGTGGAACCACCAGGTACCGAAGCTGGCCCGCTGGGGCCGGCTGGGATGGGTCTTCCCGGCCGGGATCCCGTACCTCGTGGGGCACTTTCTCGGTTAAAGTACGCCCAGGTTCTGCGCGGTGCGCGCCGCCGGGATCAGCAGGTGGCGGATGATCCGGTCCATCTTGCCCTGGTTCGATACGGCCAGCGGCTTCTCGATCGGGAAGGGCAGGGCGTCGGTGCGGTCGGCTGCCAGGCCCCTGGCCAGGAGCTTGCCCATCAGCGGCGCCATCAGGTTGCCCCAGGCGTTGAAGTACATCAGGCCGTAGATGCCCGCGCGTGGCTGGAACACGCCGGGAAATTCCCGGTCGCGCATTGCCACGCGCCCGGTCCAGTAGGCTTCCAGCTCGATCTTCATGGCTTTCGTTTCCGGCCAGGCATGGTGCAGCCAGGCCAGTTGGTTGCGGAAATGCCAGACGGCGTCTTCGGGTGACGACACGGTCGGGATCGATGACAGGATAAGCCGGTCATGCCGGTCGCGGACCAGCGGATTGATGTCGAGCGGCAGCTGGCTGAGCGTCTGGCGGCCGGGCATGATCAATGCCTTCGCCTCGTCAGGCAACGTCCGGGTGGTCAGGGCATAGGCGGTCAGCGGATAGAAGGCGGTGGCGAATTCCGGCACCACATCGGTCGGATAGGCATTGGTGCAGAACACCACCCGTTCGGCGGTGACGCTGCCGCGCGGGGTGCGCACCGTCCAGCGCGAACCGGCTTGGTCGATCCGGATCGCCGGGCTCTCGCCAAACACCAGCGCGCCCAGCCGCGCTGCCGCGGCGGTCATGGCGTTGGTCAGCCGATAGGGATTGACCTGGCCGCCATCGGGGAAGGAAATCGCGTGGGTCCACAACCTGCTGCCGGTCTGCCGGACCAGCTCCTCGCCGCCGGTCTCCTCGATCCGCAGCAGGCCCTGCCGCTCCATCCAGGCCGATTTGGCGCGGAATTCGGCCGCGGCCTCGGCATTCTCGGCGACGTTGAGATAGCCCGAACGGACCGCATCCTGCGCCGCGCCATGCCGCGCGGCAAGATCATAGGGCAGGTTGCGGTGTTTGCGGAAAGCATCGAGGAAGGCTTTGCCGCCATCTGGGAAGCGTTCGAACACGGCCGCATCGCGCAGGGTTGGCAGCACGTGCCCGGCATTGCGCCCCGAAGCGCCCCAGCCCGGCTGGCGGGCCTCGATCACGGCGACCTTCAGGCCAGCTTCGGCCAGGTGCAGCGCCAGCGACGATCCGGCCAGCCCCGCGCCCACCACCAGCACGTCGGCGGCAAGATCGGCGGCCAGCACCGGCCAGGGCGCCGCCACGCCTTCGGGCCGGGTCCAGCCGCTCCGTTCGATCCCGATCAGGCCGCGTTCGAACAGCTGGCCCTCGGTCCGTGCGGCGCGGTCGGCCTTCGGCACGGGCGGTTCACCGCCCCACCACCAGGCCCCGGCGGCACCTGCGGCAACGGCGGCAGTGCCGGCCAGCAGGGTTCGTCTACCAATCCGCATTGTACCCGTTCCTTCCATCCCCGGCCCATCCGCCCCCTTGCGCCGGGCGGCCTGGGTCGACATCCTCTCGATCCGACCCTTGACTGGTCCGAAATACGCAAAAAGTAAATTGAGCTTTGGTTTTGATAGCAGTTTGCGTATGAAATAGCCATTATTGAAACGCAAATTCATGGAGAGTGTCATGCGTGGTTTGGAGGGCAAGGTCGGTGTCGTTGCCGGGGGCGGGCGCGGGATTGGCGCGGCCACGGCGCGGCGGCTGGCCGAGGAAGGCGCCGCCGTGGTGATTGGCGACATTACCGAGGAATGGGCCAGGGAAACCGCCGAGACGATCCGCGCCGCTGGCGGCCGGGCAATCGGCGTCTACCTCGACGGGACCAAGGCCGCCTCGCAAGCGGCGATCGTCCAGGCCGCGCTGGACGAATTTGGCGGTCTCGATTTCTACCATTCGAACCTCGCCGGCGGCACCGAGGGCGATATCGACGCGCTCAACTGCCCCGAAGAGGTGCTCGACCGATCCTTCGCGATCAACACCAAGAGCCACATGTTCGCCACCCAGGCCGCACTGCCGGTCATGATCGAACGCGGCGGCGGGGCGATGATCTATACCTCGTCGGGCGCGGCGATCGGCGGCAATGCCTTCCAGGTGGCCTATCCGATGACCAAGAACGCGATCCACGCGCTGGTCCGCCATGTTGCCGCCAAGTATGGCAAGAAGGGTATCCGCTCGAACGGCATCTGCCCGGGCGTGGTGCTGACCGAGGCGGTCAAGCAGCATCTGACCGATGACTATGTCGCGGGTGCCCTCAAGACCGTGCCGCACACTCGCCTTGGTGAACCTGAGGACATTGCTGCCGCCGTGGCCTTCCTCGCCTCGGACGATGGCGCATGGGTCAATGGACAGGTCTGGCACGTCAACGGCGGCATGATCAAGCGCGACTGATGGACAGCACCGCACCCCGCCTTTCGAACCCCTGGGTGGTGCTGGCCACCCTGCTGGTCATCTACATCTTCAACTTTGCCGACCGCTATCTGCTGACCGGACTGATCGGCCCGATCAAGGCGGAGTTCGACATCGGTGACAACCTGATCGGCCTGCTGATGGGGCCGGCCTTCGTGGTGCTTTATGTCCTGATGGGCGTCCCCTTTGCGCGCCTTGCCGATCGGGGATCGAGAATCCGGATCATTGCGGCGGGCTGCGTGCTATGGAGCCTGGCGACAGCGGCAACCGGCCTGGCGACCGGACCTGTTTCGCTGGGCTTGGCCCGGGTTGGTGTGGGCGTGGGTGAAGCGGCCTTCGTGGCTCCGGCTTACTCCCTGCTAACGGACTACTTCAAACCTGAACGACGGGGGTCTCGCCTTCGCAATCCTTGGGCTTGCGACTTACATTGGCCAGATTGCCGGTCAGGCCGGCGGCCCAGCACTCGCCGCTGAACATGGCTGGCGCATGACCTTCCTGCTCGTTGGCCTTCCCGGTGTCATCTTGGGAGCACTGGCCTTGCTGCTGGTGAAGGAGCCACCGCGCACCATGGCGGCCGATGGCACGCCGGTGGCGCCGATCCCGCTGGGGCGGCTGGTCGGGCTGCTGCTGCGCAGCCCCGGCTATGTGATGATGGCGCTGGGCTTCGGCCTCGGGACGCTGTCCGGCGTTACGTTTGGCTACTGGGGGCCGGAAATGTTCGCGCGCAGCTTTGCGCTCGATCCTGTTACCATAAAGACGGCCTTTGCGCTGAACTTCGGCCTGGCCGGACTGTGCGGGATGCTGGCCTTCGGGGCCTTGTCCGACCGGCTTTCGCGCCGAGGACGGGTCTGGCCGGTGCGGCTCTCCGGGCTCGCCTTGCTATCTGCAACGGCCTTGGTGCTGGTGGCAGTTTGGGCACCCAGCTTTGATATCGCAATGCTGGTGGCCGTTCCTTGCGGGCTGCTCGGCGGAGGGTGGTCGGTGGGGCTCTACGCCGGACTCCAGCAC
This sequence comes from Pseudomonadota bacterium, assembly GCA_029550345.1. Lineage (GTDB taxonomy): Bacteria > Pseudomonadota > Alphaproteobacteria > Sphingomonadales > Sphingomonadaceae > Novosphingobium. Next base: position 16,235 of record JAKPHK010000038.1, on the reverse strand, counting down.
ATGCTACCCGCCAGCTACCGTGCCAGCGCCACGGCCCTGTTCATCGCGTTCATCACGCTTTTGGGCTACTTCGTTGGCCCTTGGGCAACTGGCGCACTGAGCCAGGCGCTGGGCGATGATGCGCAGTCGCTGAAGCTGGCCATGACTGCTGTCGTGCCGGCTGGCTTTGCCGCTGCACTGTTTGCCTTGCTCGCCGCCAACCGGGTAGAAGATGACCGTGCTCGACTGGCAGAGGCTGGCTAGCCGAAATGGCCGACAGCAAACCCTACACCGCCCCGCAGGAACTACACGACCTGGCCTTTCGCTATGGTCTTGCCGTCGATAACCGCGATGCGGCGATGCTGGGATCGATCTTCATCCGCGACGGCGTGATCCGCGGCCATGGGCAAAGCGGGGCGCGCTACGCCGGTCCGGCAGGCTGGGACAATATGATCGCCGAGGTCAGCGCCAGCTTTGGGCGGACCATGCACAATGTCTTCAACCAGACCTTCGAGATCGCGCCTGACGGCACCATAACCGGGCTGACGACCGGGGTGGCCAGCCATGTCCTGCGCGCGGAACCGGACGCGGCGGAACAGCCGCTGCTCGACTTTGCCATGCGCTACCACAACCGCTATGCGATCGAAGACGGTGCGTGGAAGTTCGCCGAACGCGCGCTGGAAGTTCTGTGGGTCGAATCCCGGCGGGTGCGGCCATTCAGCGCAAGCATGCTGGGTAAGGAACTGCAGGGGTTCGCAGCGGTGGATTGAACGGGCCCAAGATGGTCCGGACGGTTGACCTGGCAAGGAAATGGGGGTTGTTCCGGCACGATGAGTGATGATTTCCCGATCGACGATATCGACCGCGCGATTGTCGAGCAGTTGCGGCTGAACGGCCGCGCCACCAATCAGCAGATCGCCAATGTGCTGGGGCTTACGGCGGCGACCGTTTCCGCGCGGATCCGCCGCATGGAGGACGCCGACAAGTTGCGCGTGGTCGCCGTGTCGGACTTCTCGGCCCATGGCTATAACGTGCTGATGGAAGTGGCGATCGAGGTTGATGGCCGCCCGGCTTCAGAAGTGGCGGCCGAGCTGGCCGCCTTCCCGGAAGTCTTTGCCGCACACCTGGTGACCGGCCGCTACGACATCGACATGCTGGTTGTGCTGCGTGAATTCGATGACCTGCCCGGCCTGTTGCTGGAAAAGTTCTCCAAGGTACGCGGCATCCGGTCGATGGTCCCGGCGATTGCCGTCGACGTGATCAAGTACAAGTTCGACGTTGCGCCGATCGAAGCGCGGGGGGGGGATCTATGAGCGCGCCACAGCTTGACGATCTCGACCGCCAACTGATCGAGGTGCTGGCCCGCGATGCCCGCGTTTCCAACCGCAAGATCGCGGTGGACCTTGGCGTTACCGAGGGGACCGTGCGGGGCCGGATCAAGCGATTGCAGCAGGACGGCCTGATCTCCTTCACCGCGATCACCAGCTTCGGTCTCGCGGATTCGGCCCGGATGGCCTTTATCGGGGTTCAGGCCGAAGTCAGCGACGTCCGCGAAGTGGCGCGCCAGATCGCCGACCTTTCGCAGGTCAATGCCGTGATGGTCACCATGGGCCGGTTCAACATCCTGGCGATATGCCTGTTCAATTCGCTCGATCACCTGCACGAAGTGGCCTCCGACAAGATCCTGGCCATCCCCGGGGTTCATCACGTCGAAACCTCGATCGCGGTAAAGACGTTGAAGTACAATGCGCGCGTCGTGCGGATCACCGAGGTGCAGTCGGGCGCCGAGGATTTTGACTGAGTTCGCGTAAAAGTCCCTCACGGACTTTACGCATATCTCAAGATCAGAACGCATAATCGCACAATTCTCGTATCGCACTTGCCTTATCCCTGCGTTTTGAGCTATTGCCGACTCAAACCTGAGGGGAGAGACAATGGCCACGACCGCAGACTATGGCCTCGGCGAATTCACCTATCCGCGCGGCTGGTTCATGGTTGCCCGCTCCGAAGAGATTGGCACCACGCCGGTCGCGGCGCGCTATTTCGGCGAGGACGTCGTGCTCTATCGCGGCGGCCAGAGCGGTAAGGTCTTCATGCTTGAAGCCTATTGCCCGCACATGGGCACGCACCTGGCGCGTAACACCACCTCTTATGTCGTCAAAGACGGCGAGCATGTTGAGGGCGACAACATTCGCTGCCCGTATCATGGCTGGCGCTTCGGACCAGATGGCCGGGTTAACCAGATCCCCTACTCGCCTGCTGCGGTGCCCAAATCGGCCTGCATCAAGAGCTGGAAGGTGGTGGAACGCGCCGGCTGTCTCTGGACCTGGTACGACCCGGAAAACCAGGAGCCCGAATACGAGTTGCCGCCCTTTGAAGGCTATAACGCGCCGCATTGGGTAAACTGGAACGTGCGCGAACTGGGCGAGCTCAAGTGCCACCCGCAGGAAGTGGTCGACAACATGGCCGACAAGGCCCACCTCGAGCCGGTCCATGGCTCGATCGACATGGTCTCGTTCGAGAACGCGTTCGACGATCACGTCTGCCGGCAGATCCTCTCCGCCGGGCACAAGACCCTGGCTTCCGATGGCGGGGAGCCGATGACCAATGACACTTGGTACACTGGCCCCGGCATTCTCCAGTCGGTAATGGTCGGGGCCAACCCGTCGCACATGTTGATCGCCCATACCCCGATCGACGATGGCGTGATCAAGGTCTGGTACGGCCTGATGGTGAAGGTCGACAATGCCGAGCCATCGACTGACGATGTCGCGCTGGCCCGGGCTTATGAGGAAGCGGGCGTCGACGCGTTTGCCCAGGATTTCGAGATCTGGTCGAACAAGCGCCCTTGCCTGCACCCGATGATGGTGCGCGGCGATGGGCCGTTCGACAAGGTGCGGATCTGGTACCGCCAGTTCTATAACCCGCGCGCCCAGGCCGAGACTTTCCAGAAGCGCGTCAACGGTCGCTACACCACCAAGGGCACCAAGACCGCCCCGTGGGAAACCGCCGCCTGATCGATTGAGCACTCCACTGAAAAGGCCCACCCCGGCAATCCGGAGCGGGCCTTTTTTCGAGAGCTTCGCCCCGCGCGCTTAGCTCACGGTAGCGCCGCCATCGACCACCAGCGGATGGCCGGTAATAAAGCTCGCCTGGTCAGAACAAAGCCACAGTACGGCCGCTGCGATCTCCTCCGCCTGACCCATCCGCCCCATCGGGGTCATGTTATCGAGCACCTTCTTCATGTCGGGATTGGCGGTCAGCGGCGCGGTCATCGGCGTTTCGATCACGCCGGGGCAGACCGCGTTGACGCGAATGCCGTTCTTGGCCCAGCGCAGCGCGCCGTGGCGGGTCAGGCCGATCACGCCATGCTTGGTGGCGGTATAGCCCGGCTGCGCGCCATTGCCGACCAGGCCATTGATCGAGGACGTGTTGACGATCGCACCCTTGCCCTGGGCCAGCATTACCTCGGCCTCCTCGCGCATGCAGTACATCACGCCCGAAAGGTTGATCGCGATCGCGCGGTCCCACACCGCGTCATCATATTCGTTGGCACCCATGTTGTTGATGCCGGCATTGTTGTGCGCGAAGTCGAGCCGGCCGAACGCGCTGACCGCGCGCGCCACCAGCGTCTTGACCTCGGCCGGCTCGGCCACGTTGCAGCGCTGGTAAACCGCCTTGCCGCCGGCTGCCGCGATCAGTGCAACGGTCTCCTCGCCGCCGGAATCGTTGACGTCGGAGACGACCACGGCTGCACCAGAGGCCGCAAAACCGAGTGCGGTCGCACGGCCGATCCCGCCGCTGGCCCCGGTCACCAGCGCAACCTTGCCGTCAAACCCGTAATTCATCCCGCCTCTCCTTGATATGCGTAGAATTTGGCTTACAGGATAACGCAAATAGCGGTCAATCGCCGAATTCCGGAGCAAAACTCGAATGCCCAGCAACCTCTTCACCCCTACCGCCTTGGGCGAGATTGCGCTAGCCAACCGCGTGGTCATGGCCCCGATGACGCGGGACCGCGCCGGACCTGGCGACGTGCCCACCGACCTGATGGTAGAATACTATGCTCAGCGGGCAAGCGCCGGACTGATCGTGACCGAAGGCGTGCAGCCGAGCGCGGTCGGCAAAGGCTATTGGCGCACCCCAGGCATCCACAGCGAGGAACAGATCGCCGGCTGGCGCAAGGTCGCCGATGCGGTCCATGCCAGAGGTGGACGGATCGTGATGCAGCTGATGCATTGCGGGCGGGTCGTCGTTGCGGCCAACCGCGGGTTCGATGCCGATGTGATTGCCCCCTCGGCCGTACCCTGCCCTACCCAGGTACCTGGGCCCGACGGCGTTCCGGCCGACTGTGTCATCCCGCAGGCAATTACACGGGACGAGATTCCTGCGGTTGTTGCGGAATATGCCCAGGCTGCCCGCAATGCTGTGGCGGCGGGAATGGATGGGGTGGAGTTGCACTGCGCCAGTGGCTACCTGATCAACCAGTTCCTCAACCCGGCTAGCAACCACCGCACCGACGAATACGGCGGGCCGGTCGAAAACCGCATCCGTTTCCCGATCGCGGTCCTGCAGGCGATGGCCGAAGCGATCGGGCCAGGGCGCGTGGGCTTCCGCATTTCGCCCGGCAACCCCTACAACGGAATGGATCCGTCAGACCCGGCGGCAACCTTTGGCCCCTTTGCGAAAGCGGCAAATGGTTTGGGGCTGGCCTATCTCCATGTCGTCGACATGGGCCTGGCCGATTGCGACACGCTTGGCCTGCTGCGGTCCAACTTCGACGGACCGATCATCGCCAACAACAACCTGAAGGCGGAGAGCGCGGCGGCCCTGCTCGACACCGGACGGGCTGAGGCCGTCAGTTTCGGGCGCGCCTTCATCGCCAATCCCGACCTGGTCGAGCGGATCGCCGCCGGCGCGCCGCTGGCCAAGCCGGATTACTCGCTGCTCTATACCGGCGAAGAGCGCGGCTATACCGACTACCCGGCCTGGTCCGGCTGAAACAGAACGGGCCCCGGCGCAGTGCCGGAGCCCGTTCCCGCCGTCAGCCGGGGAGATCAGCCGACGGCACGCAGACCGGGCTGGTCGCCCTGGCTTTCGGGGGCGGCGTAGTACCGGCTGTACCACTGGCGGAATTGCGGGATCGGCCCGTCGCCATCGCAAATGATCGGGTTAGGCTCGTACCGCATCCGGTCCCAGATCACCTTGTCCTGATCGAGCTGCTTGCAGATGTCGCGGATCAGCGCCTTGGCCAGACCTGCGCTGGGGCCGCTCGCCTGGCTCTTGGGCTGCATGAAGCCATAGCGCACCCGCAGGACGTCCTCTTCAACCGGGACCAGGCTGGCTACCAGCAGTGTCTCCGAGATGCCGCGGAACCGCACCCAGCTTTGCCCCGCGCCCATCGTGTCATAGCTGATCAGGCCATCGACCACGCCACTGGGCGTGCCCATCTGCGCCTTCACATCGGCGCCGCGGCCCCATTCGCCCCAGCGCAGTTCGGCCTTGGGCACGTCGGCTGTGCCGTGAATGTACTTGAAGTGGGCAACATCGACGCCGTTCTCGGCCATGTTCTGGATCGAGCCGTAGACCGTCCATTCATGCAGGTCGTACTCGGTCCACTCCGGATCGCCATACTCTTCATGCACAACCACATCCCACATCGGCGCGACGTTCTGGTCGGGATGGTACCAGACCCAGATCCACCCGTTGGCCTCGGTCACTGGCCAGGTACGCAGGCACTTGCGCTTGACCTGCGGGGGAATTGCCTTGGCATAGGGGATCTCCTTCACCACGCCTTCCTCGCCGTCATAGCGCCAGGCGTGGAACGGGCATTCCAGCAGGTTGCCGTGAACCTTGCCGCCGTGGCCCATGTGCGCACCCAGGTGCTTGCACCAGGCATCGGTCACGCGGACCTGGCCATCCTCGCCGCGCCAGATCGCCAGGTCCTTGGCGAAATAGCGCAGCGGCTTCACCTGCCCGGTGGCGACAAAATTGGCCTGCTCCACCGCGTACCAGCCGAACGGAAAACCGATATCCAGCCCGCGCTCGGCCGGCGTGGGGCGGTCCTCAAGCGGGGCAACCCGCCAGTCGACCAGGTCCTGGCCGCGCAGCTTTTCAAGGATCTGCCAGACCGCCACGGGGGCCGTGCGGGCGTCAGTGGCATTTGCCGGATTGTTCATCTTGAGTGCCTCCTCACGCAGCCTTGGACTTGGCGCCGGGCCGCTTGTCGATTGTGGTGTGGACGCCGTTCACGCGGCGCTGGAATTCCGCAGCCTTGTCGCGGGGGTTGTAGAATTGCCGGTACCAGATCCGTTCCTTGTGGAACGGCCCGTCATCGGGGATCTGCATGATGGTGAGGGCTGGTTCCTTGTACTTCCAGACCTCGAAGTCCTGAGCAAAGGCATCCAGCGCCACGTCCTGATAGGACCGCGCCATCGACACCCCGGCCTCGTCGGCGGGGCCATCGCCCACCTTGACCATCAATGCGTACCACACCCGGACTTCGCCATCCTCGACCGGCGTGTTGCAGATCATGATAATCGAGGGATGCTGGCCCTCCATCCGCGAAAGCAGGATGCCGGGGCCGGTGTACCAGGTGTCGTTGATCAGCACGTCGGCGTTGCTGTCGGTAACCAGGGTGCGATGCCCGGCACCGAAGCGCTGGAAGATCAGGTGATCGCGAAACTCGTTCTCGAAATAGACGATGTCCTTGCTGCCGTGGACCGGCACGAAGTGGGCCACATCGACCATGTTGTCGACAATCTCCTGCGGGTGGATCGGCAGGGTGCCCAGGTGATCGATCCGCCAGCGGACCCAGCCCTCGCCCTCCATGTCCCATTCGGGGAACAGCGGCAGGTCGAAGTGCGGTTGGCCGCCTTCCTCGTCATGCCACATCCAGATGCAGCCGGCCCGCTCGACCACCGGGAAGGTCTTGATGCAGGCTGCCTTGGGGATGCCGTGGGTGGAATAGGGGATATCGTCGGCCTTGCCGTCCGGGCCAAAGCGCCAGCCGTGACCGGGGCAGCGGATCGATTCACCCTGGATCTGCTCACCGTCCTTGACCACGTAGCTGGTCGTATTGCGGCCGATGTGGATCCGCATGTGCGGGCAATAGGCGTCGACCAGGTAAACCCGCCCGCTTTGCCCGCGATAGGCCACGAATTCACGCCCGAAGTAATGCAGCGGCACTGGCTTGTCGGCAATCTCCGCACTTTCCGCGATCATGAACCAGCCGCGCGGGAAGGTCAGCGGGCCCAGCCCGTATTCGGCAGTCTTCGCCATGATTTCTCTCCCTCTCGCGGCTCAGATGAACGTGTCGGTATTCGGATTGCCGAGCAGCACCGCGCCCAGGTTTCGGCTGACCGAACCAGGATTGTTGGCCACGTGAGTGCGGCCCGAATGGATATCGACGAAGGCCCGGACCAGCGGACTGGAACGGTAGATGCCCAGCGCCCCGCAGGAGTAGAACATCCGCGTGATCAGGTTGGCGCAGCGATCAAGGATCTGGCCCGACTGGAAGCGGAACAGCAGGCGCTGTTCCAGGTCATAATCGGCGCCGGCTGAGGCCTGGCCCATCAGCACATCGAAATTGCGGTTCAGCACCAGCTGCATCTCGTCCACCGCAGCAGCGGTTTCGGCAATCACGCGCTGGGCATCGGGATCGTTGGCCGTGCGCGAGAAGTCGTTCGAGCTGACCCGCTCCGAACCATAGGCGCGGAAGGCATCGAGCGCGCCCTTGAGCGTCCCGATCGCCGAGGAGGAGACCGCCCGCACGAAGATCTGCCCGAACGGCAGCTTGTAGAGCGGCGCATCGTTGACCTTCAGTCCCGGGCTGGTGGTCTGGAAGCCGTCCTTGGAACGGTGCGTGCGATAGGCCGGAACGAAAGCATCCTTGACCACCACGTCCTGGCTGCCGGTGCCGCGCAGGCCCAGGGTATCCCAGACTCGGTCAACGACGAAGTCACTGCGCGGGACGAGGAAGGTGCGATAGTCCGGCGGCCCGCCTTCGGGATCGGGCACCAGCCCGCCCAGGAAGGCCCACTGGCAGTGGTCGACGCCCGATGAGAAGCCCCAGCGTCCGCTGATCCGGTAGCCGCCTTCGACCGGCGTAACTTCGGCGCGCGGCATGTAGGAGGATGAGATGAGGATAGAGGGATCATCGCCCCAGACATCGGCCTGGGCCTGGGCATCGAACAGGGCGAGCTGCCAGTTGTGGACCGCAACCACGCCCAGCACCCAGGCTGAGCTCATGCAGGCCTCGGCCAGCGTCATCTGCACGGCATAGAAGCTTTGCGGATCAAGCTCGTAGCCACCCCAGCGGCGCGGCTGAAGGATCTTGAAGAAGCCGGCCTCCTGGAAGTCCCGGATCGTCGCATCGGGCACCTTGCACTCGTCCTCGCATTGCTGGGCGCGTTCGCGCAGCGCGGGCAGCATGGCGCGGGCCTGGTCGACCAGGGTCTGGGTGAGGTCAGTCTTGGCGGCATTGGTCTGCATGGGTGTACTCCCGCTGGAATGGGTCAGGCTGCGTCAGCCAGGGCAGCCTGTTCGTCCGCCCCGAAGCCAACGCTGAAATCGTGGCCCCACAGGCTGACCGAGGTGCTTTCGAAAACGGTGTGGTGATCCCAGTCGATCGTCCGCCCGCCAAAGCCGTATTCGATCGCGAAGCCGCCTGGGGACATGAAGTAGAAGCTGGTCATGTGATCGTTGGTGTGCTTGCCCAGCGTCGCCATCAGCCGCACACCGCTGGCCAGCATCCGGTCATAGGCGCGGCCAACCTCGTCCAGGCTGTCGACCTCGAACATCAGGTGGACACAGCCCGACGGGACCTCACCCTCGAACAGAGCCAGGCTGTGATGGCGGCCATTGCCGCAGTGCATGAAATCGATCCGCTGTGCGAAGCCAAGCGCCGGGCGGTGAATGAGGATGTCCGACAGGCCGAAGCCCAACACCTCCATCAGGAAGGTCCGGGTTGCGGCAATCGTGGGCGCGGGCAGGACCATGTGACCCAGACCCAGTTCGCCGGTAACGAAGCGCGGCACGCCGGCTGGCGATACGAACCGGGCGAAGTCGGTCTGGTAGCCCCAGGCCAGCTCGTGCCGATTGCCCGAGGGATCGAGCAGCCAGACCATGTCGAAGACATGGCGGAGCGCAATCTCTGCAGCAGTTCCGGCATGGAATGCGATACCCCTCGACTTCAGCTGATCGCAGGCAGCCTTGAACGCGGCCTCGCTCCGCAGTTCCCAGCCAGAGGCGAAATAGCAATCTGCCGCACCCGGTGCGATGAAGACCCGCCCAGCCCGCTCGTCCATTTTCAGTCCAAGGCCGCCCGGCAGATCATGCGCGGCCATGCCCAGCACGTCCTGACCGAAATGCCGCCACTGTTCCGGATCGCGCGCTTGGACGACCACATAGCCAAGTGCTGCAATGTCCATCCCGGTCCTCCACCTTGATTGCGAGCAGAGGCTAGGTCGGAGACGAGCTGCGAAACATTGACCGGAATCAAATTGACCGCGATTTGCGTAACAAATATAGTCTCGAATAACGCAATTGAGCATTCAACGCAGATATAATGCAATCCTATGCGGATAATGCTGCGGGGTGCGCAGCGAATGTGATTGACCGGAGCGGGCCGCTTGGCCAATGCTGGCGGCAAGGAAAGGCAAGGGACGGGATCGATGGCAGGCAAGGATTATGGCGCGCTTCTGGCACCGGGCCGGATCGGCACGATGGAACTGCGCAACCGGATCATCGTGACCGCGATGGGGGTCAGCCTGTCCGAAGCCGATGGCCATGTCGGCGAGCGGCTGATGGCCTATCACGAGGAACACGCCAAGGGCGGGGCGGGGCTGATCATCACCGGGGTGGCCGGGGTCGCCTGGCCGACCGGCGCGGTCCAGCCCAACCAGACCGCCATTTCCGATGACCGGTTCCTGCCGGGCCTGAAGGCCCTGACCGAGCGGGTCCACCGCCACGGCGCCAAGATCGCGGCGCAGCTGCATCACGGCGGGCTGGTCGCGGGCTATTCGGCCGATGCCTTCGATCAGGAGCTGTGGGCGCCGTGCTTCCCGCCGCCGATGCAGGGCGATTTCCTTGACTATTTCCTGCCGGAAGAGCTGGCCGGCTTTGCCGGGGGCAAGATGCCGCGGCTCAAGGTAATGGAACCTGCCGATATCGATCTGGTGGTCAGCCAGTTCGGCGCAGCGGCGGGCCGGGCCAAGGCGGCCGGTTTCGACGCAATCGAAATCCACGGCGGGCACGGTTATCTGCTGTCCTCGTTCATTTCGCCCAAGACCAACACCCGCACCGATGAATATGGCGGCAGCCTGGAGAACCGCCTGCGTCTGCTGCTGCGGGTGATTGGCGCAGTGCGCGATGCGGTGGGACCGGATTTCCCGGTCTGGGTAAAGCTCGACACGGCCGAACATGGCAAGGACGGCGGGATCACGCTGGACCTGGCGCTGGAAGCGGCCCGGCTGGTCGAGGCCGCCGGGGTCGATGCGATTACCGCGACGTCCTATCACAACACCGGGATGGGCAAGCTGCACTCTGCCTCCAACATCCCGCACGAGCCGGAAACAAACATTCCTGCCTCCACGGCGATCCGCGCGGCGGTGAAAGTGCCGGTGATCGCCTCGGGCCGGGTGGAACCGGCCAATGCTGCGGCCCACATCGCGGCGGGCCAGTACGATTTCCTTGCCATGGGGCGCCAGTTGCTGGCCGATCCGCACCTGCCGGCAAAGCTCGCCGGCAATGCGCCGGATTCGGTACGGCCCTGCATCTACTGCTACACGTGCGTCTCGACCGCCTATGTCCGCACCCCGGTGCGCTGCGCGGTCAATCCGGAAACCGGCTTTGAATGCGAGCGCGTGCCGGCCAGCGTCGTCGGCAAGCACTTTGTCGTGATCGGCGGCGGGCCGGGCGGAATGGAAGCGGCCCGGCGCCTCAATGCCGAGGGCAACCGGGTCACGCTGATCGAGCAAGGCCCGCGTCTGGGCGGAACGCTGCGGATTGCCGCCCTGGCCTATCCTGCCAACGAGCGCCTGCTCGACTGGCTGATCCGCGAGATCGAGCGCTCCTCGGTCACGGTCCGGCTGGACACGGCGGCCACGCCCGAACTGCTGCGCCAGCTTGCCCCCGATGCGGTGATCGTCGCGACTGGTGCGCGGCGCGACATGCCTGAACTGCCGGGCAACGACCTGCCCCATGTCTTCAGCGGCGATGACATGCGCAAGCTGCTGCTGGGCGAGGGATCGGATGAGCTCAAGCGCAAGACCGGGCTGATGACCCGGCTGGCCACGAAGGTCGGCGCGGCGACCGGAATTACCGCCAACCTCGATTTCGTCCGCAACGCCACCAGGGCGTGGATGCCGCTGGGGCAGGACGTGGTGATCATCGGCGGTGAACTGGTCGGGATCGAGCTGGCCGAATTCCTCCACGAACGCGGCCGGACCGTCACCGTGATCGATCCCGCACCGCGGCTGGGCAAGGGCCTGCTGCTGGTCCGCCGGATGCGGATCCTGGCCGAGCTGAAGGAGCACGGCGTTGCGCTGAACGGCGGGGCGAAGGACATCGCCATCGAGCCTGACGCGGTCTGCTTTACCGATGCCAGCGGTGCAGCGCAGCGGATCAAGGCCGACCACGTGATCGTGGCGATGGGTGCCAGCGGCGACACTGCGCTGGCCGACGCGCTGCGCGGGCAAGGCTTCGCGGTTGAGACCGTGGGGGATTGCAACGGCGTGTCCTACATCGAAGGCGCGATCCGGGGCGGTGCCGAAATCGCCGCTCGGCTTACGGCCTGATACCGTTCCGACAACCAACCTGAAATCAGGGCCCGCGCCAGAGGCGCTGGTCCCGCTTTATCGTGCCGTGTCACGTTTATGGCAGCGCTTGCCTTGCAAGCCTTGGTCCCAAACGGGAGCGGGGCCGCCATCTGGACCCGTAGGTCCGGATGGCAGCCCCGCCGGTCTGGCCTGACTGGCAGGCCGGGGAGAGTTCGGATCAGAACTTCACGCCCACGGTTACGCCGTAGGCGCGGGGATCGGCATAGTAGCCGCCGGCATAACCGAGCGCGCCGAAGTCAATCCCGCGGACGAAATCGTGGCTGTCGGTCAGGTTCTTGACCCAGAGCTTGATTTCGCCCTGGCCGCCGCCAAGCGGGATCCGGTCAATCCCGATCTGGGCATCGACCAGATTGCGGTTGTCACCCTTGAGGGCCGAGCTGAACGGGGTCGAGATGTCGTTGCTGAAGCTATACTTGCCGTCTTCATAGGTATAGCTGACACGGCCGACCAGACGCGGGCCGTTGCTGCTGAGCGGGAACTGGAAGTTCAGCGCGGCATTGGCGGTCAGCGGCGATGTATAGCCCGGAGTTACAACCGAGGCGACGTTGATCGGCGGATTGCCCGGGGTGGTCGACTGACCGGACATGAACTCCTTGTAGTTGATGTCGACGTAGCCAATGCTGCCTTCGATATTGAAGTTGTCCGACAGGACTGCCTGAGCTTCGACTTCGATCCCGGTGTAAGTCACCCGGCCGGCATTGCCAACCACCGAAGCAAAGGTTCCCGGAGGCGCATTGGTCAACGGGATATTGACCGCCAGATCCTTGTAAACGTTGTGGTAACCGGCGACGTTGAACCGCAAGCGGCGGTCGAACAGGGTCGACTTCACGCCCACTTCGTAGGAGGTCACGTTTTCAGGCTTGAAGCTGGGCAGCACGCCGGCAATGGCAGCATCCTGAGCGTTGAAGCCGCCCGAGCGATAGCCCGTGGCCACCCGCGCATAGGTCGAAACGTCCGCAGTCAGATCATAGCCCAGCATCAGGTTCCAGGTGAACTTGCTGAAGCTGGCCTCACCGGTTTCCGGCGTAGCGAGCAAAGCAGCGCCGTTCTGGGTGCGGAACATCTTCTTGTTGTCCCAGCTGTAGCGCCCGCCGGCGGTCAGACGCAGCCCGCTGTCGCGACCGCCCGGATAGAGCGTGAACTGGCCGTAGACCGCGGTGCTCTCGCTGGTTGCTGAGTACTTCAGGATCGCGCGGGTCTGCACCATGCGATATTGCGCCGGGTTGGTGGCGCGGAATGACGGCGCCAGCACCGGGGCGAAGGTCTGAGCGGTTGCCAGCGGGAAGCCGATCCCCTGAAGCACGCCAACGAAGGCGGTATCCGAGAAGACGCGCGAATTGGTATCGAGAATAAAGCCGCTGTTCTGCGGGTTGTCCTCGCTGCCCTTTTCCCAGAAGTAGAAGCCGCCGACGACCCAGTCGAGGTTGTCGGTATCGCCGCTGAATTCCAGTTCCTGACTGAACTGGGTGTGGCGCCGCTTGTTGTTGGTGTCGAACAGGTTCTGGGTCACCCGCGGAACCGAGAGGCCCGACAGGAAGTTTGACGTGGCGACCGGGAAGCCCAGGTTCTGCAGCAATGCCGAGGGGAAGCCGTTGAACAGCGTGGTATTGGTGAACTGCGGGCCGGTGAAGGCACCAAGCCCGTCAAGGTCCGAATTGCTGTCGTTGTGCCAGATCCGGTATCCGGTGGTCATCTTGACCGCAAACGGACCGAAATCGTTCTGGACCTGAATGTTGTGGCCCCAGATTTCGTCGAGCGAAGTGCTGGAGATGTCGTTGCAGACGGTCTCGCGCCAGACCCGGGTCGGAGCGGCGAGCGCGGCGCAGGCCGGATTGGCCCAGGTCACCCCGGCGAGGTACTGCTGCACCGGTGCCTGCTGAGTGACGAGCACCGTATCGCCGCCCAGCGGCAGGTTCGGCCGGATCGCCCCGTTCGAGACATTGGTCAGCTGGAAATTGCTAGGAGCGCTGGTGGTCTTGGACCAGTCGAAGATGTACTGGAACGAGCCTGTTCCACCCAGTTCGGCGCGAGCGGCAAAGCGCACGGCATCGCTCTTGCGGGCGCCCGGATCCTTCGCATCGTCAGCCTCGAGGATGTTGTCGACCACACCGTTGCGCTGACGGTGGCTGTAGGAAATGCTGGTGTCGATGCCCAGAATCCGGCCCGGATCTAGAGTGATCCGGCCATTCCACGCGCCATAGTTGCCATAGCCCGCATCGGCCTTGACGCGCAGGGTGTCGGACGGCTTGCGCGAGATGAAGGCAATCGCACCGCCGGTGGTGTTGCGGCCGAACAGGGTACCCTGCGGCCCGCGCAGCACTTCGACGCGCTCGATATCCATCACGTCGAGGGCGCTGGCACCCGAACGGCCGATATAGATGCCATCGACATAAAGGCCATTGGCGGTATCGAGGCCAAAGGTTTCACTGGCCGGGGTCGGGATCCCGCGAATCGAAATCACCGCAGCCGCACCGGAAGTGGTACCCTGCGTAATGGTGACGTTCGGGGCCAGGCCGCTAAGGTCGCGGGCATCCTTGACGTCCAGCTTCTCAAGCTTCTCGGCACCAAGTGCGCTGATCGCGATCGGCACGTCCTGCAGGTTCTGCTCGCGCTTCTGCGCGGTCACAACGATCTCGTCGAGCCCACCCTCTTCGGCAGCTTCCTGAGCGAAAGCGGGGCTGGCAACGGCAAGCAGGCTGGCGCCCAGCATCAGGCGAACGGCAACACGCGGGCTTTGAGCAACTTTCATGATTCCTCCCCTCAACCTCGGTTTTCAGGCTTGAGATGAAGACCGGATGCACATTTGCGTAAAAAATGTCAACTACGATTGCGCAATACACCAGCGATTGCCCCTAGTTTTGCAGGAATGTGTCGGATTTGCCGGCCTGATCGCCGGAATCGGGGATTCGGTTTGTGCGGAACGACGCTGGCTTCAGTCGTTGCCACAGGCGGCGAGCGCCGTCTCCATCTCGCGCAGGTAGCGCAGCGTGCTGGCAGTCAGGTCGCGCAGCTCTTCATTGGCCTGGTCGGTTGCGGTCACGAAGCGCAACTCGTCGCGCCGTACCCAACCCTTCGCGATCAGCTGCTCAACCTTGCGGCGTACGGTCTCGCGCGGGATGCCGCTGTAGTCGGCAATCGACTGGAGGTTGATGGCGAGCGGCTCGACCGATTCGACTGTCCCTTCCAGGAACTCGGTGTGGCTCATGGCGTCGGGCGCGAACCGCGGACTGAAGGTGCGCTCACCGATGATGGTCAGCACCAGGAACAGGTCGAGATCGCCATCGCAGGCGCGGCGACATTCGATCAGGTGTCGCGTGAATGCCGAGAGGTGCAAGGCATGCAGCTTGCCGAAATTGCGCTCCAGGCGGTCGCCTGCCACAGTCCGCTCCCGTCAGCCCGGCCCGGCCGGAAAGACCGGTGCCGCTGTCCGGTTTATGCGTTCATGGCCCTGCCGACAACCGTTGCTTTCCGCACGATCACGGCTCGATGATGTTGAAGTCCAGCTTGGGCTGCTCCAGCATCGGCAGAAGCTGTTGGATCGGGGCGGGATCGCCGGCCACGGTCACTTGCCCGGCAGCGACCATCCGGTCGAGCGGCACTTGGCGGAACAGGATCCCAAGCAGGACCGGCTTTGGCCCGGTCAGCGTTGGAGCGCCGGTCAGGGTCTGGCCCTTCTCGCTGACGAGCACCGAGTGACCGAGCGACACGGCAAAACGATCGCCGCTGATGCTATCGACCAGGTTGAAGCCAAGCCGGGTCTCACCGGCGCGCTCCGGCACCAGGGTCGTTGCCAGCAGGTCCAGGAAGCTGCCTAGCGGGGTCGCCATCATCAGGTAGCTCGGCCCGCCCTCGGCAAAGCCGTCCGGGCGACCCTGCCGAAGCTCTCGGGCGCCAGTCAGGTAGATGTTGCGCCAGATCCCGCTTTCGGCCTGATAGCCCAGCTGTTCGTAGCTATCGGCCAGCAGGTTACGGGCGATGCGATCCTGCGGATCAGCAAAGACGCCATAATTGGCCAGTTCGACCGACCAGCGATAGTCGCCCGCCGCAAAGGCGGCTTTGGCTTGCTTGTGCAGGGCCTTGGCCCCGCCCATTGCCCGCACCATCCGCTTGGCCTTCTCGACTGGCGGAAGCGGATTGAGGTTGGCCGGAACCCCATCGTACCAGCCCATATAGCGATCATAGACCGCCTTGGCGTTGTGGCTGACGGTTCCATAGTATTCGCGAACCGACCAGTCGTTGCGCAGCTCCGGAGGCAACTTCAGACCCTCGGCGATCTCGGTCGGCGTCTGCCCCTGGTTCATCCGGCGTACCGCCTGATCATGGATGAATTTGTAGGCATCGCGTTGATGGGTAATGTGTTGAACAACCGCCGTGGTGCCGAAGCGCGGCCAGTGGTGCGAGGCAAAGCTGAGCTCG
>JAKPHK010000143.1 GCA_029550345.1 Pseudomonadota bacterium | reverse complement strand
AAGCACCCCGAGGCGCTGGACCGTCGCATCTATCTGGCGGAACTGATCCGCCTGCAATCGGAACTGATCAAGTTGCAGGACTGGGTGCAGCACACCCGCGAAAAGGTCGTGGTGATTTTTGAAGGCCGCGATTCCGCCGGCAAGGGCGGGGTGATCAAGCGAATCACCCAGCGCCTGAACCCCCGCGTCGTGCGCACCGTGGCGCTGCCCGCGCCCTCGGACCGCGAAAAGACCCAGTGGTATTTTCAGCGCTATGTGCCCCACCTGCCCGCGGGTGGCGAAATCGTGCTGTTCGACCGCTCATGGTATAACCGCGCCGGGGTGGAGCGGGTGATGGGCTTTGCGACCGAGGATCAGGTCGAACAATTCCTGAACGACACGCCCGAGTTTGAACGGATGCTGGTGCGCTCGGGCATCCGGGTGGTGAAATACTGGTTCTCGATCACCGACGAGGAACAGCAGATGCGCTTTCTCATGCGCATCCACGATCCGATGAAACAGTGGAAACTTTCCCCGATGGACCTGCAAAGCCGGGTGCGGTGGGAGCAATATACCAAGGCCAAGGAAGAGATGATGGCCCGCACCAACATTCCCGAGGCACCTTGGTATATCGTCGAGGGCAATGACAAGAAGCGGGCGCGGCTGAACTGCATCGCGCATCTTCTGGACCTGATCCCCTATGAGCCGGTTCCGCATGAAGAGATCCACCTGCCCGAGCGGGTGTTCAATCCCGACTATGAACGCGCGGTGCTGCCGCCCGAGCTTTACGTTCCCGGCCGCTACTGAGAGCGGCCTTCGCAAGGCAGCGACGGAAGTGCCACAGGGCGGCGTTGAATTTCCGCCCTTTCTTTCGGCGCGTTTTCGGCTACCAATCCGGCATGACCTGGAACATCCCGAATATCCTGACGGTCCTTCGCCTGCTCGCCGCACCCGGTGTCGCGGTGATGTTCCTGTATTTCCACCGGCCCTGGGCCGATTGGTTCGCGCTGTCGCTGTTCGTCGGCGCTGCGATTACCGATTGGTTCGACGGCTACCTTGCCCGGCTGTGGAAGCAGGAATCGAAATTCGGCGCCATGCTGGACCCGATTGCCGACAAGGCGATGGTGCTGATCGCCATCATGGTGCTGACCGGCTATAACGGCATGAACCCTTGGCTGATCCTGCCCGCCACCGTGATCCTGTTCCGCGAAGTGTTCGTGGCCGGCCTGCGCGAATTTTTGGGCGCCAAGGCCGGGCTCCTGAAGGTCACCAAGCTGGCCAAGTGGAAGACGACGGCGCAGATGGTGGCGATTGCAACGCTGTTTCTGGGCACGGGGCTTGAATATCTCAACGGCGTGGCGATGCAGGGCATGACGCCGGAACAATATGCCGAAGCGGTCAGTGCCGGGCTGGCCGATCCGATCCGCGCCTGCGGCAACCGCGATTGCGCCTCTTTCGCCAATATTCTGGGGCTGGTGCTGATCTGGCTGGCGGCGATCCTGACGGCCATCACCGGCTGGGATTATTTCCGCAAGGCGCTGCCCTATCTCAGGGATGACCGATGATCGAGGTGCTGTACTTCGCCTGGCTGCGCGAGCGGATCGGGGAACGGCGGGAGCGGGTTGCGACGCAGGCCGCGACCGTGGCCGATCTGGTCGCGGAACTGGCTGCCCGCAGCGAGGGCCATGCGCTGGCCTTTGCCGACCGCACCAG
>JAKPHK010000006.1 GCA_029550345.1 Pseudomonadota bacterium | reverse complement strand
CTGAAGGGCCTGGTCCATTTCCGCAATCAGTTTGTCGATGGTCAGCCCGGCGCGCCATTCCGATTCGGGCTTGAGGTTGATCACCGTTTCGAACATCTCCATGGGTGCCGGATCGGTCGCGCTGTTGGCTCGGCCGGCTTTGCCGAAGACCGACGCGACTTCGGGAAAACTCTTGATGATCTTGTCCTGGGTCTGCAGCAATTCCGCCGCCTTGGTGATCGACATCCCCGGCAGCGAAGCGGGCATGTACAGCAGCGATCCCTCGTTGAGCGTGGGCATGAACTCGGAGCCGAGCCGTGAGGCGGGGTAGACCGAGAGTCCCAGCACCGCCACGGCGGCGAGCACCGTCAGCTTCTTCCAGCGCATCACGGCGGCAATGATCGGCCGATAGATCCAGATCAGGAAGCGGTTCACCGGGTTGCGTGCCTCCGGCAGGATCCTCCCGCGAATGAACAGCAGCATCAGCACCGGGACCAGGGTGATCGACAGCAGCGCGGCACTGGCCATCGAAAAAGTCTTGGTCCAGGCCAGTGGCGAGAACAAACGGCCTTCCTGGCCTTCCAGGCTGAAGACGGGCAGAAACGACACCGTGATGATCAGCAGCGAAAAGAACAGGGCCGGGCCGACCTCCTTGCAGGCTGCGAGCATCGCGTCGAACCGGTCCCTCTCGCTGTGCCCCTGCGGCAGGCGCTCCAGGTGTTTGTGGGCGTTCTCGATCATCACGATCGCGGCATCGATCATTGCGCCGATGGCAATCGCAATGCCCCCCAGGCTCATCAGGTTGGAGCTCATGGCCAGGATGCGCATCGCGATGAAGGCCATCAGGATGGCCACGGGCAACATCAGGATGGCCACCAGCGCACTGCGCAGGTGCATCAGGAACACGATGCAGACCAGCGCCACGATGGCGGACTCTTCCAGCAGCGTGCGCTTGAGGGTGTCGATGGCGCGATGGATCAGTTCGGAGCGGTCATAGACCGGCTGCACCGTCACGCCCGCGGGCAGGCCAGGGCCGATTTCGGCGATCTTGGCTTTCAGGTTGGCGATCACCTCCAGCGCGTTCTGGCCATAGCGCGCCATGGCAATGCCGGCGACAACTTCGCCTTCGCCATTGAGCTCGGTCAGCCCGCGGCGCTCGTCCGGGGTGAGCTCGACGTGGGCGATGTCGCGGATCCGCACCGGCGTGCCCTTGTCGCTCTTGACGACCAGCATCTCGATGTCGGCCTTGCCGCGCAGGTAGCCCTTGCCACGCACCATGTACTCGGTCTCGGCCATCTCGACCGCCCGGCCACCGACGTCGCGGTTCGAGTCGCGGATCGCCTGCGCCACCTTCATCAGCGGAATGCCGTAGGCGCGCAGCTTCACGGGGTCGACGGTGACCTGGTAGGTTTGCACAAACCCGCCCACCGATGCCAC
>JAKPHK010000130.1 GCA_029550345.1 Pseudomonadota bacterium | reverse complement strand
GCGGCCCCGGTCGCGACCTCCTGGTAACGGGGATCGGCCTTGACGTGGGCAACGGCGGCGGCGCCGGTTCCGCTCGCCGGGACTGGCGCTGGGGTCGGAGATGCCTTCGCCTGGGGACTGCCGCCCGTCGATGCTCCGGAGGGGGGTTGGAGCACCGGCGAGGCGGCAGCCGACGGTGTGTGGCTCAAAGCCGCCGCCGTTCCCGGGCGGGATGCCGCTTGCGCCTTGGGAGCGAGACGCGCGCGGACATCCGCCTTGATCGCACTGACCGGATCTGGGACCGCATCGGGCTTGCGCGCCCGCGCGGCTGCCACCGCCGCCGGACCCGGGGCGTCGGGATCGGAAAGCGCAAAACTGTCCAGCGGCGGGTCGACGCGGTCGACCGCGTCAGCCAGCGATTCCGTCAAGCTGATCTGCCCCCTTCTGAGTGGCCCAAAATCTGTTTTAGATTTGGCCACGAAGGAGGAATGGAATGGCGCGGAAACACAAGCCGGAGGAGATTATCGGCAAGCTGCGTGAAGCCGAGATCGTGCTGGCGCAGGGCGGGACGGTTGCAGACGCCTGCCGGCGGATCGGCGTTACGGAGCAGAGCTACTACCGCTGGCGCAAGGAATATGGCGGTCTGAAGATGGATCAGGCTCGGCGGATGAAAGAGCTGGAGAAGGAGAACGCCCGGTTGCGGCGGGCAGTGTCTGACCTGACCCTGGACAAGCTGATCCTGCAGGAAGCTTCGAGGGGAAACTTCTGAGCCCCGCGCGCCGACGGCGCTGTATCGATCACATCAGGACCATGATGCCGGTGTCCGAGCGGCGGGTGTGCCGTGTGCTCGGGCAACATCGATCGACACAACGCAAGGCGCCGCGCGGGGCGGATGACGAAGCCGCGCTGACCGAGGACATCATCGCCATGGCTCGGCAATACGGTCGCTATGGCTATCGGCGGGTGACGGCCCTGCTTCGCGATGCCGGATGGCATGTGAACCGCAAACGGGTGGAGCGCATCTGGCGCCGTGAAGGGCTCAAGGTGCCGCAGAAGCAGCCCAAGCGTGGAAGACTCTGGCTCAACGACGGATCATGTATCCGCCTGCGACCGGAATATCCCGGCCACGTGTGGTCCTATGACTTTGTTGAAGGCCGCACGCACGACGGTCGCAAGTTCCGCATCCTGTCGATCATCGACGAGGCCAGCCGGGAGTGCCTGGCTCTGCCGGTGGCGCGGCGGCTGCGAAGCGAAGATGTACTGGCGGCTCTCGCCGAGTTGTTCGTCACCCGGGGTCCGCCGGCCCACATACGGTCAGACAACGGCCCGGAATTTATCGCCAATGCCGTCCAGCAATGGCTGGCCAAGATCGGCGTGAAGACGCTCTACATCACGCCGGGCAGCCCATGGGAGAACGGCTACTGCGAGAGCTTCAACGGCTCGATGCGTGACGAGCTCTTGAACGGAGAAATCTTCTACACCTTGGCTGAAGCCCAGATCCTGATCGAAGCCTGGCGCCGGCATTACAACACCGTCAGGCCGCACAGCTCGCTGGGCTATCGGCCTCCGGCCCCGGAAACCGCAACACCGCCATGGCTGCCCTCCGGTTCCGCTTCGCTTCACCTGCGGCCAGCCATGGCGCCGGAGGCAGTTTTACACTAACAAATCACACGGACCACTCGTTGGGGGCCGGTCA
>JAKPHK010000125.1 GCA_029550345.1 Pseudomonadota bacterium | reverse complement strand
GGGTTGGGAAATTCCGGTGCCGCTGCCGGACCGCGCCTTTACCCCCGAGGATGCCGCGCTGATCCGCGACAGCTTCCTGCGGGCCTATGCCCGGTTCTTCGGGCGCGCGATCGACGGACTGTCGGGGCTGGAAATCGAGATCGTCACGATTTCCGTCAAGGCCGCGGATCAACGCCCCGCACCCGCACCCGTCCTTCTGACCGAGGGCCGCAGCCATGCTGTTGCCCCCGTTACCCGCCCGGTTTTCGATCCGGCCACGGGGCAAGACCAGACCACCGGCATCCTTGAACGGCTATGTTGCACAAATAGCGTGAGGGGATTCATCTTGTGAATCCAGCGTGATAGCTGGTGGGGATGAGCAAGCCGAACATACCGACCTACAAGACCAGCAACTGGCCCGCCTACAACGATGCGCTGAAGCGCCGTGGTTCGCTGACGATTTGGTTCGACCCTGAGATGATCTGGGAAGCCAAGCCTACCGGCAAGCGCGGTCGGCAGCCCAGTTACAGCGCCGCCGCGATCCAGGCCTGCCTGACGATGAAGGTGTTGTTCGGCATGGCGCTGCGGCAGACGACCGGGTTCGTCGAGAGCCTTTTGCGGCTCATAGGGCTGGACTGGGAAGTGCCGGATTTCAGCACCTTGAGCCGCCGCCAGAAGACCCTGAAGGTTAACATCCCTTATCGCGGTTCACAGGGCGCGCTGCACCTGCTGATCGACAGCACCGGCATCAAGGTCGAGGGGGAAGGCGAGTGGAACGCGCGCAAGCACGGAGGGCCAAAACGCCGCGTCTGGCGGAAGGTCCACCTCGGGATCGATGAGCAAACGCTGGAAATCCGGGCCGTCGAGGTCACCAGCAGCGACGTTGGAGATGCGCCCATGCTGCCCGAGTTGCTGAGCCAGATCCCAGCCGATCAGGAAATTGCCAGCGTTACGGCTGACGGGGCCTACGACACACGCAAGTGCCACGACGCCATCGCCGAACGGGGTGCTGCCGCCGTGATCCCACCGCGCAAGAACGCCAAGCCTTGGAAGGCCATCACGGCAGGTGCGGCCGCGCGCAATGAGGCGCTGCGGGCGTCGAAACATCTCGGCCGCGCGCTTTGGCGACGATGGAGCGGCTATCACCGCCGGAGCCGTGCAGAGACAAAAATGCACTGTGTGAAACTGCTGGGTCAGCGCCTCATGGCGCGGGACTTCGACCGCCAGGTCGCGGAGTTCCAAGTTCGCGTCGCCGTCCTGAACGGCTACACCGCGCTCGGCATCCCTGTCACGAAGGTCGCAGGATAGGTCTGTCCGGGGACAGGGGCAGTCCGACCGTCAGCCGATTTGTGCAACAGAGCCGCGTCTATATCGAAAAGGCCGGGATGCCCAAGGTTGCGAAAGGCGACGTGCCAGACGCGGTTCAGGCGGTTGCGCGCGTGAACCGCTTTCATCCGGTTCGGGATTGGCTGGAGTCGCTTCACCATGACGGCAAGCCGCGCCTTGATTCATGGCTGAGCCGGTATTTCCGGGCCGATGACTCGCCTCTGA
>JAKPHK010000122.1 GCA_029550345.1 Pseudomonadota bacterium | reverse complement strand
CGGTTGGTGCTGGGCAGCGATTCCCTCGTCGAGGTCGAAGGCCAGCGGTTCGACAAGCCCGCCAGCCGCGACAATGCCGCGGATCATCTGCGCTTCTTCTCGGGCCGGACGATGCGGCTCCATTCGGCAGCGGCGCTGGCGCGTGATGGCGTGGTGGTCTGGCGCCACCACGCCGTTGCAGAGCTGGCCGTGCGCCCCCTATCCGAAGCGTTCATCGCCAGCTATCTCGCCGCCGAATGGCCGGCAGTCGCTGGCTGTGTCGGGGTTTTCCGGATCGAGGGACTGGGCGTGCAACTGTTCGATGCAATCGCGGGCGATCATTTCACCGTGCTGGGGATGCCGCTGCTGCCCGTGCTGGGCGCGTTGCGCGAACAAGGGGAACTGGCTGCATGAACCGCGAGGATCGCCCCCTGCCCTTGCTTGCTGGGCTGATCGGCTGGCCGGTGGCGCAATCGAAATCGCAGCTGATCCACGAATTCTGGCTCAAGCGACTGGGGCTCGACGGGCATTACATCCGACTGCCGGTCCGTCCCGGCGAAGTGGCGCGTGCCTTTCGCGGCATGGTCGCGCTCGGCTTTGCCGGGGTCCAGGCGACCATGCCGCACAAGCGCGCCTGCTATGACCTCGTCGATCACCATACTCCGGCGGCGCTGGCGCTGGGCGCGGTCAATACCGTGATCGTCGAGGACGATGGCTCGCTGACCGGCGAGAACACCGACCTGCCGGGGTTCATCGAACCGCTTGCCAGGCTGGACCTCTCGGGTGAGCAGGTGACGGTGCTTGGCGCGGGTGGCGCAGCAGCAGCGGTGATTGCCGGGCTGGTCTCGCTTGGTGCGCGCCGGCTCGCCGTGGTCAATCGCACTGCGGAGGGCACCGCCCGACTGCTCGACGATCTCGCCGAGACGGTGAAGGACTGCGAAATCATCTCGGCCGACTGGGGCGATGCCCAGAAACTGGCGGACGGCAGCCGCCTGATCGCCAACGCCACCTCGCTCGGCATGGCTGGGATGCCACCGCTGCCGCTCGGCGTCGAATCGCTCCGTGATGACGCCATCGTCTACGATATCGTCACCCATCCCCACGACACCCCGCTGCTGCGCGCCGCCGCCGCGCGGGGCCTGCGCACCCATGACGGGCTGGAAATGCTCGTCGGCCAGGCGCGCGAGGCGTTTCGCCGGTTCTATGGGGCCGATGCGCCCCGCGATGCCGATGCTGATCTGAGGAGCCTGCTGCTCGCATGACCCGCCCCTATGTCCCCCGTCCCTATATCCTGGGCCTCACCGGATCGATCGGCATGGGCAAGTCGGCCGTCGCGGCCATGTTCCAGGGCCTTGGCGTGCCGGTGTTCGATGCCGATGCGGCAGTCCATGAACTGCAGGGGCCGGACGGCGCGCTGCTCGATCCGATCGAGCGCGCCTTTCCCGGCACCACCGGGCCGCAGGGCGTCGACCGGCAGAAGCTGGGCGCGGCGGTGTTCGGCAATCCCGAGGCGCTGGCCTTGCTCGAATCCATCGTCCACCCCGAAGTCGGCGAAATGCGCCGCGCCTTCCTGGCCGACAACGCCAGCCAGCCGCTGATCGTGTTCGATATTCCGCTGCTCTACGAAAAGACCGGCCAGCACGGGCTCGACGCGGTGGTGGTGGTCTCCGCCCCCGCTGAGATGCAGCGCCAGCGGGTGCTCGCCCGCCCCGGCATGACCGAGGAAAAGTTTGAACGAATCCTCGCGCTCCAGGTTCCGGACGAGGAAAAGCGGCGCCTTGCCGACCACGTGATCGATACCGGAACCTCGCTCGCCGAAACGCGCCATGCGGTGCAGCGACTGGTTCACGCGATCATTGCCGAAAAGCTGCAGGCATAGGGGATTCGCCCCCTTGCACCCGGCGGGTAACAGGCCCATGTCTGGCTTGTAATGCGCGAGATCATCTTCGACACGGAAACTACCGGGCTCGATCCTCGCACTGGCGATCGGCTGGTGGAAATCGGTTGTATCGAAATGGTCAACCGGGTGACCACCGGCGAAACCTTTCACTGCTATTTCAACCCTGACCGCGATATGCCCGCCGCCGCCGAGGCGGTGCACGGACTGTCCGCCGCGTTCCTCGCGGACAAGCCGCGCTTTCACGAAAAGGCGGCCGATTTCCTCGATTTCATCGGCGATTCGATGCTGGTCGCGCACAACGCGGGCTTCGATTTCGGCTTCATCAACATGGAGCTTGAGGCCTGCGGGCTCGACCCGGTGGACCGCAGCCGGATGATCGATACGGTCGCGCTGGCGCGGGTGCGCCATCCGGGCGCCAAGCTCAGCCTCGATGCGCTGTGCACCCGCTATGGCATCGACCGCAGCCACCGCACCCTGCACGGCGCGCTGCTCGACGCCGAATTGCTGGCTCAGGTCTATGTCGAGCTGACCGGGGGGCGCCAGATCGGCCTCTCGCTGGTGGCCGACACAAGCGAAATTCTCGTGCAACCGGTAGCCGCACCGGTGCGCGAGCGGACATTCCGTCCCGCCCGCCCTCACCAGGCGAGCGAGGCGGAGCTGGCGGCACATGCCGCCTTTCTCGAAACGGTGAAGGCTCCGCTCTGGAGCAGTTGAGCCGTTTCCCTCGAATGCGACAGGAGAAGGCTAAAGATGGACATTCGCGTTTCCGGCCACCAGATCGAAACCGGCGGAGCCCTGCAGACCCACGCGCAGGAACGGATCACGGCGATCGTCGAGAAGTATTTCGGCCAGGCACTGTCTTCGAGCGTGACCTTCAACCGCGCCCCTGCCGGCGCTTTCCGCTGCGATATCGTCACCCATCCGATGCAGGGGCTG
This sequence comes from Pseudomonadota bacterium, assembly GCA_029550345.1. Lineage (GTDB taxonomy): Bacteria > Pseudomonadota > Alphaproteobacteria > Sphingomonadales > Sphingomonadaceae > Novosphingobium. Next base: position 30,228 of record JAKPHK010000122.1, on the reverse strand, counting down.
GTGCTCAAGGGCGCCGGCATTGCCCATGACGCGCATGTCGCGCTCGATCAGGCTGCGGAAAAGATCGACAAGCAGCTGCGCCGTTACAAGCGCCGCCTCAACGATCGCCATGCCCAGAGCGCCCACGCGATGAAGGCCGAAGAGGCCGCCTACACGGTTTTCGTGGAGCCCGACACCGAAGCCGAAGAAGTTACCGTCGATGCGCCGCTGGTGATCGCCGAAACCCGGGTCGATGTTCCTGAAGCGACCGTTGCTGACGCGGTGATGATGCTTGATCTTCGCAACACCAACGCGCTGTTGTTCAAGAATGCCGGGACCGGTCGCCACAATATGGTCTATCGCCGTGGGGATGGATCGATCGGGTGGGTTGAACCTTCCTGAAGTGCAGGTTAAAGGGCGCGCGCAATCCATCGGGCGAGGGGGCACGGGGGTAAACCCTCCTGAACTGTAGGCCTGACCCGCGAATTGGTCGCGCAACCTGGATCGATTTTCTGAAATGACCGCACTTTTCACCCTTTTACCCGAAGCCGTCGGCACGATCGAAGTAGATAGCAAGCAGGCAATCCTGGAGCATCTGGCCGAGCGATTCGCCGGCGTTTACGGGCTCGATCCGGTTACCGTGCTGGAACGGATCGAAGAGCGGGAGAAGCTGGGCAGCACCGGATTCGGGCGCGGGGTGGCGATTCCCCATGCGCGGATTCCAGGTCTGAGCCGTCCGGTTGGCGTGTTCCTGCGCCTCGCCACTCCGGTCGGTTTCGACGCTGCAGACGGAATGCCGGTCGATATGGTCTTCGGGCTGCTTTCTCCCGAAGCAGCCGGAGCAGCGCACCTCCACGCCCTCGCCGCGATCAGCCGCCTGATGCGCGATGAAGCGATGCACGATGCGCTGGCCGAAGCCCCGGGGGCTGAGGCGATTTTCGGCCTGCTGGTCAACTCAATCGAAAAGGACGCGGCCTGACCGCGCGCCTGCCCGCCCACCTCGAAGTGGCCGGTCTGATCCGGGCGGTCGAGGCGGCGGGCGGCTTTGCCACGGTGGTTCACAAAGGTGAACGCGAAGCCGGTACGATTCTTTTGATCCTTACCAAAAAGGGCGCGGATTCCCGTCTGTTTGAACGGATGCCCAGTCTTGATGGCAAGCGGTCCTGGCACTGCACCATGAAACAAGATATTGATAATAAATCACAATTTGAAGATTACGTGAGTCGCCGCGCAGCCGGGGATCCGGACTTGTGGATTGTTGAACTGGATATCGTGGATGGTGAACGCCTTATCGGATCGGCCGATATTACAGGTTGACTTTGCTGCGCCGCAAAACCAAAGGCCGCCCACTCTTTGACGCGCAGGCGGCGCTGGGGGCACTAAGGCTCTTTTCGCAAGCACGCAGACGGGGGGCAGCCGGCAGGATTTCCGGCATGGGGCAACAGATCGTTTTCGGTCCGGTTTTCCATCCATCCTGCGCCGGGCTCGTCCACCGCCCAAAATGAAACCACTATGAGCCGCAAGCTCCGCCAGGCCTCGATCATTTCCGTGGCCACCATGATTGCATTTGTTATTGCCAGCGCCGGAGGTTCGGGCGCGGTCGCACAGGCAGCTACGGCTGCTGTCGCCAATCAGGAACCTGCAATCCAAACCGTTTCACAGCCGGTTGTTCAACCGCTTCCTGTCGTGGCCCAGCCCGCAGTCGAGGTGCAGGACGAACCGGTTGAGACCCGCTCGATCAAGGCGGCTTCGCTATCCGCCCTTGTCAACGCCCAGCCGCAGCCGAGCGAACTTTCGCGCGAGCTGCAATGTCTGGCTGGTGCGATCTATTTCGAAGCCAAGAGCGAATCGCTGACTGGCCAGCTTGCCGTTGGCCGGGTGATCGTGGCGCGTTCGAAATCGGGCCGCTTCCCCAATTCCTATTGCGGCGTGGTCTATCAGCCTTCGCAGTTCTCTTTCGTGCGCGGCCAGTCGATGCCGGGCATCCGCAAGGGATCGCAGCAATGGAAGAATGCCGTGGCGATCGCGCAGATCGCGCATTCCAACGCCTGGGCCAGCCCGGTTGAAGGTGCGTTGTTCTTCCACGCAGCCTATGTCAGCCCCGGCTGGAAGCTGAAGCGCGTCGGACGGGTCGAAAACCACATCTTCTACCGCTGACAGGTGTCTGATCTGCTTCCGCTTGCCTTTGCGGCCGGAAGGCGGATCAGGCGGCCGATGGTCTGAATTCGGTCCAGACAGGGGCGTGATCGCTGGCCTTTTCCCGGCCGCGATGGTCCTTGTCGACCCCGCAGGCAATCAGCCTGTCGGCCATTTCCGGCGAAAGCAGCGCGTGATCGATGCGAAAGCCGTGATCGCGCTGCCAGGCTCCGGCCTGATAGTCCCAATAGGTCCAGACCCCGCCCTGCGGATTGCAGGTTCGCAGCGCATCGGTCCATCCATCGCCCAGCAGCCGGAACCACGCATCGCGTGATTCGGGCTGCATCAGGGCGTCATCGGCCATGGCCGGCGGTGACCAGATGTCATCATCATGGGGGATTACATTGAAATCGCCCAGCACCACGGCGGGAACCTCTTCCGCGGCGATCGCCCGCATCCGGGTCCGCAACCGTTCCATCCAGGCCAGCTTGTAATCGAACTTCGGGCCTGGCTGCGGGTTGCCGTTGGGCAGGTAGATACAAGCGATCCGCGTGCCGAACACCTCCGCTTCAAGATAGCGTGACTGCTCGTCCGCAGGATCGCCGGGCAGGCCCCGCATTACCTCAACCGGCGCGGTCCCGTCCGCCAGGATCGCGACCCCGTTGAAGCTCTTCTGCCCGTGCCACAGCGCGTGATAGCCGAGCTTTTCGAACTCGGCGGCGGGAAAGCCTTCGTCCTGGGTCTTGATTTCCTGCAGGCAGGCGACTGCGGGCCGGGTTTCCTCAAGCCATTCAAGCAGCCGCGGCAACCGCGCCTTGATCCCGTTGATGTTGAAGCTGGCGATCCGCATCAGACGGCGAAGGACGAGCCGCAGCCACACCCGGCGCTGGCATTGGGATTTTCCACCCGGAATGCCGCGCCGCCCAGCGATTCGACGTAATCGACCACACTGCCCGCCACCAGATCGAGGCTGACCGGATCAACCACCAGGGTCACCCCGTCCCGCTCGACGATCAGATCGTCATCTTCCGCAGTTTCGGCCAGGCCAAAGCGATACTGAAAGCCCGAGCAGCCGCCACCCTCCACCGAAAGACGCAGGATCGCGGGCTTGCCTTGTTTCTCGGCAATCGCCGCAACGCGCGCGGCGGCCGAGGGGCTGATGGTCATCGTCTGGGCATCCATTGCGCTGATGTAGGGCGCGAAGGCGCACCCCGCAACAGTCACGCGCTCTGGATATAGCTGCGCATTGCCTCGGCCTCGGCAACGATACGTTCGATCCGGTGCTTCACCAGATCGCCGATCGAAACGAACCCGATCATCGCATCACCCTGCATCACCGGCAGGTGGCGGATCCGGCGCCGGGTCATCAGGCCCAGGGCGTCAAGGACATCGGTGCCAGGATCGACCGTGATCGGCGGCGATGTCATCACTTCCCCGACTGTCTTCTCCAGCATCGCCGGGCCATGCTGGGCCAGCTGATAGACCACGTCGCGTTCGGAAAAGATGCCTGCGATTTTGCCGTTTTCCAGCACCGGCACAGCGCCGATCCGCTGCTCGGCCAGGAGCTTCACTGCGTCGCTAACGCTGGTTCCCGTATTGCAGCTGACGACGCCGTCTCGGCCTTCGATCAGTCGCGCAATTGTCATGGCGCTTCTCCCGGGTTCTGTTCTTGGGAAAAGGATGATGACACGAACCGCGCGGCTTGGCCAGACGGGTCCTGAGCTTAGGCAGCGTGGACAAATTCCGCGTGGATCACGGTTAGGCTGTCAGCGGCCCCGGCGAGGCGCGAGGACGCAGGGAAAGTGGGCCTTTCTCAAGGCCGAGCAACGCTGCCGGGGCCGCTGACAGCCTAACCCCTGCGGGGCTGGATCAAAAATCGCCATTTCGGCGTCGGCTCGGCTCGCAATATCGACATATTCCTTCACCTCGCCTTCTTGAACTGGCGATTTTTGCTTCCAGCCGTGACCGCGCGGAATTTGACCACGCTGCCTAGGGTCCGGGCGGATCTTGCCCGTCCGGATAGAGCCGGAACTCCTCTACTGGCTGGCCGCCAATCAGGTGCTCCTGAATGATCCGTTCCAGCACCGCTTCACGCGCCGAATGGTACCAGACCCCTTCCGGGTAAACCACGGCGACCGGCCCCGCCGCGCAGATCCGCAGGCAATCGGCCTTGGTCCGCGCAACCCCGCCGCCACAATCGAGTTTCAGTTCCTTGAGTCGTTTCTTGAGATAGCGCCAGGCCGGCGCACCGACTTCGGCCGAGCAGCATTCACCCTTCTGCGCTTCGGCGCAGAGGAAGATATGCCGGGTCGTGGCCTTGCCGCCGCTGGCTGCAAGCGCGGCGCGGGCACGCCCCAGATCGCCGGGCGTATCGCTCATGCCCGCAAGGTCCATTCGGCCAGGACCTTTCGATACTCTTCGGCGATCGGGGTGGGCCGATCATCCGCGATCGCCACCAGGGCAGAGCGGGCGAAGGCCACCGGGCGTCCATTCTGGGCCAGCAGCTGGATCACCGTCCAGCTGGAATTTCCGACACGCTCGATCGCGCAATGGACTGCCACGGGATCGGGAAAATGCCCCTGGCTGAGATATTCCATCGCCACGCTGGCCACCATCGCCCGGCGCTCTCCGATCTGTACCGCACTGCCCAGGCTCATGTTGAAGCGCACCCGGGCGTCTTCCATCATCGCCGCCAGCGCCACGTTGTTGAGGTGCCGGTTGGGATCGATATCGGCGAACCGGGTCGTGGTGGTGTGGACGAATGGATAGCGCGCCGGATCGAGCAGCGCCGGATCGGGCCGTGCCATCCGCCTATTTCCCGGCCTTCAGGAACCGGCCGAGCCATGCCAGTACGGTCTGGTGCCATTGCAGCGAATTCTTCGGCTTCAGCACCCAGTGGTTTTCGTCCGGAAAGACCAGCAGTTCGGATTCCACGCCTTTGCGCTGCAAGGCTGTGAAGGCGGCAAGGCCCTGAGTATAGGGGATGCGGAAGTCCTTTTCGCCGGTGATCACCAGCATCGGCGTTTTCCACTTATCGACATGGTTGGCCGGGTTCCACTTTTCATATTCGTCGGGCGCTTCGAAATAGGCTTTGCCGCCGTGCTCCCATTCGTCGAACCACAATTCTTCGGTTTCAAAGGCCATGGCCCGCGCATCGAACACGCCGTCATGCTGGACCAGACACTTGAAGCGATCGCTCCACTGCCCTTCGATCCAGTTCATCATATAGCCGCCATAGGATGCCCCAAGCGCGCAGACGTTGCCGCCATCGAGCATCGGTCGGCCCGCCAGCGCGGCGGCCAGCCCCAGCTTGAGGTCTTCGAGCGGTTTGCCGCCCCAGTCCTTGTTGATCGAATCGGTAAAGGCCTGGCCGTATCCGGTCGATCCATGGAAATCGACCGAGACCACGGCATAGCCCTGGCTTGCGAAGACCCGGGGGTTCCAGCGGAACGACCAGCCATCGCCGAACGAACCCTGCGGCCCGCCGTGGACGAACAGCAGCACCGGCAGCTGGCCCTGGGCATTGGCGGGGGTGTGGATCTGCCCCCAGACGGTATCGCCGTTCGCGCCCTTGAAGCTGAAGCGTTCGCTTTTCAGGGGCACTAGCGCGGCAAGCTGGGCATCATTGGCATGGCTCAGCTGGCGCGGGGCCTTGCCCTTTTCGGTGATCCACACCTCGGCCGGGCCCGAAACACTGTCACGGGTGTAGAGCAGGGCGCCATTCGCCAGCGGGGTGACGTTGCTGATATGCCCTTCGGTCAGCCCCTTGGGCGCAAGTTTGAGCCGGGTCACCTTGCCGCTGGCCAGCTCGACCCGGAACGCCGGGGTATCCAGCACCTCTTCGGCGGTGACAATCAGTGCCTTCGAATCGGGAGTCCATGCGATCGACCCGACCGACCGGTCCCATCCCCCGGTCAGGGCGCGCCGCTGATGGGTCGCAAGGTCCATCACCCAGACGACCAGCCGGTCGCTTTCATAGCCCGGGCGCGCCATCGCTGCCCAGGCCAGCCACTTTCCGTCGGGCGAAGGACTGGGCTGGGTATCGGTGGCGAGATTGGCCTTGGTCGGGCTGTGCGGGGCCTTGCCGTCCAGCTCCGAGTGCCAGACGTCGAGATTGGTCGAAAGCGGCTCCTTGCCATCGGCCTGCCGCGCCGCAAAGAACACGCCCTTTGAATCCGCCGTCCAGGCCAGCTCTTCACCGCCGCCAAACGGCTTGCTCGGTACATCGCCGGTCAGGGTTCCCTTTGGCCCATCGAGTGCGACCGCGGTTCCGGCAACCTTGCCCGCCGGGTCAAGATCAAAGGCGAAACCGCGGCTATAGTTGCCGGGGGTTTCCCAGGCATCCCAATGCCTTACGAATCCGGCCCGGTCCTTGTAATGGCGCCCGGTTCCGGGGCCGGGCTGGCTGGTATCGCCGCTTTCCTCGCAGCCCAGGGTCGGGCAATCGCGCCCGACATCCCCCCATACCAGCACCCGTTTGCCATCGGGAGAAATCTTGAAACCGGCAACATCGGTCTTGAACGCGCTGGCCTGCACCGGCGCCGTGCCTGGCGCCGCCAGGTCAACGAACCAGACCTGATCCGAACCCGATTTGCCGGAAATGAAATAGAGCCGCTTGCCGTCGGGGCTGAAAGCCGGGCTGTTTTCGCTCGCGTCGGGCAGATCGGCAATCCGTTCGGCCGCGCCGCCCTTGGCGGAAACGCGCCACAGGCCGGTGTTGCGTTTCAGTTCCTTGGGGTCGGTATCGGTCTGCTGATAGACCACCCACTGCCCATCGGGCGAGGCGACCGGTGCGCCGACACGTTTCAGCGTTAGCAGATCTTCCACTGCCATCGGACGCACGGTTTCACCGGCGAAGGCGGTGCTGGAACAGGCGATGAGGGAAAGGGCGAGAGCGCCAAGCGCGACGGAATGCTGCTTCATGGCGCCAAGGTTAGCTTGGCCTTCCCCGAGCGGCTAGCCCTTCTTGCCGACGATCCGCGCGATTTCGGCCGCAACCATCTTTTCGACCAGCGGCGGCAGGTTCTTGTCGAGCCACTCGGCCAATGCCGGGCGCAGCAGCTCACGGGTCAGCCCTTCGAGCGAGGTTTCGCCCGAGCGGACGATCTGCGGCGCGGCGCGCGGCTCTGCCATCACGGCCAGGGCGGCGAGCGATTCGCTGATCGAACTGACGGTCTGGTTGCCGAGCAGCGGGGCGCTGGTTGCATCAGCCTGATCGTCGTCGTCTTCGGCAGGTTCGACATATTCTCCGACCGCAGCAAGGTCGAGGACGTCTTCTTCGCTCACCGGTTCGGCTGCTTCGGCGGTCAGGCCGCGGTCTTCGCGCTCACGGCGCAAGTCGGCCGCGCCGACGCGATTGTCGCGCGCGATCACCTTCTTGATCGAATCCAGAATTTCCTCAACCGAGGGTTCACTAGCCTGGCGCATTGCCCAATTCCCCAAGCCGTCCCGCAGCGGGACAGAATCACTGACCGGTTACTGAACCGTCCTGCGCCTTGGTGTCAACGGTCCGTGTTGCCTTGGCCTGCGGTGCGGGGTTGCTGTCCCAGTCCCAGATCACGCTGCGCGCGTGGCGATAGTTGACGTCGGGATCATACAGTGCCCCGCCATCAAGTCCCAGATCGCGCGCCTCTGCCTTACCCATTGCGGCCAGCAGGTTGAAGCCGGCGACATAGGCGTTGCGCTTGGCCGTTACCAGCTGGACCTGGGCATTGAGCAGTTCATTCTCGGCATTGAGAATGTCGAGGATCGTGCGGTTGCCGACGGTGTTTTCAGCGCGAACACCCTCAAGGCTGAGTTCCGCCGCATCGACGGCTGCCTGCGAGGAAACGATCAGTGCCTCGGCAGCCTGCCACTGGGCATAGGCCGAGCGGACCGCGGCGATCACCGTGCGTTCGATCCCGATTTCCTGTTCAAGCACGGCGTTTTCGCGGGCCTGGGCCTGCCGCCGCTGGGCCGCGGGCAAACCGCCCTGGAACAGCGGCACGCTGGCGCGCACGCCGACCGTGGTGTTGGTGGTGCTCTGCACCGCGCCGGGCATGGCGTTGGTGCCAAGATAGTCGTTGTAACCCGAATTGGCGAAGACCGAGACGGTCGGCAGACGCCCCGCGCCGGATGCGGCGGTATCGTATCCGGCGGCCTTGGAGCGCTGGCGCGCGGCAAGCAGATCGGGATTCGATTCAAGCGCGATCGCAACGGCATCGTCGGCACTGCCCGGCAGACCGTTCAGCGGCGGCGGCGGAGCCAGATTCTCAGGCGCCTTGCCGACCACTTCGATATAGTGTTCGCGGGCCGAAATCAGGTTGGCTTCGGCGGTGCGGGCCTGGCCCCGGGCAGTTGCCAGGCGGCTGGCGGACTGGGCAACGTCGGTGCGGGTCAGGTCGCCGATTTCGAAACGGTCTTGCGTCGCCTGAAGGTTCACTTCAAGCCGCTGCACATTGGCGCGGTTCAGTTTGACCACAGCCTCAGCCAGGATCACGTCCATGTAGGCGGCGACGACTTGCGAGAACAGCCCGCTTTCGGTGGCGCGCAGATCGGCGCGCCCGGCCCCGACCCGGGTTTCGGCGGCGCGCACCGAATTCTTGATTCCGCCGCCGGCATAGACCGGCATTCCAAGATTGAGTTGGGCATCGAAATTGCGATCGGGCGCCAGCGGGTTGCCGCTGCTGCCATCGACATATTCGCTATAGGTCGCCGTGCCCGAGAGCGAGGGCAGGCCAGCCGACTTGGCGATCGGCACAGCCTCGTCAGTCGCGCGCTGCTGGGCCCGGGCGGCCTGCAGCGTGGGATTGGTGTTATAAGCCATGACCAGCGCATCGCGCAGATCGTCAGCCAGGACCGGCGCGGTCACCATTGCCACCATTCCGGCGATCAATGCATGCCGTGCAACCTTCGAACCGCCGGGCCTTGCCATAGCGTCAGAAACTCCAAGTCTTGGGTGCCGCGAACTCGCGCAGCACCGGGATTCCCAAATCGGCGACGGCCTCCAGGGAAACGCCGCCTCCTTTCACGGTGCCGCTGGCCAGGCGGGTTACCCCGCGTTCGACCAACCCGGTCACCACTCTTGCGCCATCGACCAGCGCCGCCACAACATTGGCGGGCAACTGCTCGATCGCGCCGTCTATTAGCAACAGCTTATAAACAGGCATCGATTGAAGGGCAAGCGCGCCCGCTGCATCCACTGTTTCGACCGACTGCACCATCGGTTCGACCAACGCGCCGAGATAGCCGCTCTGGCTGATCACCAGCACTTTATCGTCCGCACGCGGAGCGGCCTCGGCCAGCAGTTTGGCCTGAACCAGCGGGGCCGGCAGGGCGTGATCCGCGTCGATCGGAATCGCCCGGTCGATATAGGCGTGGCCGCGCGCGGCGACCGGCACGTAATCTTCCCGCGCGACCCGGGCAATCGCCTCCAGCAGCCAGGGCTGGTTGATTCCCGACACCCTGAGCTGGCTGTCGATCATCGCGCGGCGTGCGGCGGTCAGGTCTTCGGACTGGGATGCAATAGTCTGAACGGCAAGGGTCATATCGGGCCTCGGTCAGGCTGTATTGCACATACAATACAGCAACGCAATTCCCTCTCCCCTTAAGCGAAGCGCCGATTTCCGCCAAGTGCTTTGACGGATGGCCATTCGCGGGCCTATGGGGACGGCGAAACGACACTCCGGACAGGCGAGGCTATACCGTGACCATGGTGACGATCCGCGAACAGGACCTGATCGAAAGCGTGGCTGATGCGCTGCAGTTCATCAGCTATTTCCACCCGATGGACTACATCCGTGCCCTCGGCGAAGCCTACAAGGCGGAACAGGGCCCGGCGGCACGCGATGCGATTGCCCAGATCCTTACCAACAGCCGAATGTGCGCCGAAGGGCACCGTCCGATCTGCCAGGATACCGGGATCGTCAATGTTTTCGTGGAGTGGGGTCAGAACTGCCGCCTCGAATCCGATCTCAGTCTGCAGGACGTGGTCGATGAAGGGGTGCGCCGGGCCTATCTTCACCCGGAAAACAAGCTGCGCGCCTCGGTCCTGGCCGATCCCGCTTTCACTCGCCGCAACACCCGCGACAACACGCCGTGCGTGCTGCACGTGACGATGGTGCCGGGCGACAAGGTTTCGATCGATGTCGCGGCCAAGGGCGGCGGCAGTGAAAACAAGTCGAAGTTCAAGATGATGAACCCCAGCGACAACATCGTTGACTGGGTGATAGAGATGCTGCCCCAGATGGGTGCGGGCTGGTGTCCTCCGGGAATGCTGGGGATCGGCATCGGCGGCACGGCCGAACATTGCGTTCTGCTGGCGAAACAGGCGCTGATGGAGCCGATCGACATGGCGCAGCTCAAGGCACGCGGCCCCCAGACCGATATCGAGGCGATGCGGATCGAGATTTTTGACAAGGTCAATGCCCTTGGCATCGGCGCGCAGGGCCTTGGCGGGCTTTCGACCATCCTCGACGTCAAGATCCTCGATGCGCCGTGCCATGCCGCAGGAAAGCCAGTGGCCATGATCCCGAACTGCGCGGCGACCCGCCATGCGCACTTCACCCTTGACGGTTCTGGCCCGAGTTTCCTCGAGCGGCCCAATCTGAAGGAATGGCCCGAAGTGCACTGGGTTCCGGATTCGGCCGCCAAGCGCGTCGATCTCGACAGTCTGACCGCAGAGGAAGTGCGCGGCTGGAAACAGGGCGATCGGCTGCTGCTCAACGGCAAGATGCTGACCGGGCGCGATGCTGCGCACAAGCGGATCCAGGACATGCTGGACAAGGGTGAGGCCCTGCCGGTCGAGTTCAAGGGGCGGGCGATCTATTATGTCGGGCCAGTCGATCCGGTGATGGGCGAAGTCGTCGGTCCGGCCGGGCCGACCACCGCGACCCGGATGGACAAGTTCACCGACATGATGCTCGAGCTTGGCCTGCTCGCGATGATTGGCAAGGCCGAGCGCGGCCAGGGCGCGACCGAGGTGATCGCCAAGCACAAGGTTGCCTATCTGATGGCGGTCGGCGGCGCGGCCTATCTGGTCGCCCGGGCGATTCGCGAGGCCAAGGTCGTCGCTTTCGAAGACCTGGGCATGGAAGCGATCTACGAATTCACGGTCGAGGATATGCCGGTGACGGTCGCGGTCGACAGCGAAGGCAACAATGTCCACCAGCTGGCTCCGCTGCACTGGCGCGACAAGATCGCCAAGGAGCATCTGCTCGGCTGATCGGTTCGACCAAGCGCCATGGCGCTTCGACGAAGCCGCTGGCCTGCGCGCCGCCGGGCGGTCTATGGCTGATCGCCTGATGGAGGAGTTGTCCACCCAGCCCGCGCGGGTTCCGGCGCGCACCGTCCTGCTTTCGATCGCGGGGCTGTGGCTGTGCTATCTGACGTTGATCACGCTGCGCAGCCTGCTGCTCGACCAAACCTATTTCGCCGAAATGCTGTGTCTGCGCAGCATCGTGGTGCTGGCCGGCATGGCGGTAACCGCGCTGACGTGGATGATCCTGCGGCTGTTCGATCATTCGCGGATCGGCGTCAGGATAGGCATCGCGCTGGTGGTGATGTTGCCCGCGGCGCTGGGCCTGGCGATGATCAACCGTCAGGTCTTTTCCGGACTGGACCAGCGGATTCTGGTGGAGAAGCGCAATCCCAGCCAGATCGAGATTCGCCACGATACCGCCGGCAATGTTCTGGTCGATATTCCGGATCCGCCGCAATTGACCCCGGATCAGCTCACCGCCCTGCAAATGAAGTTTGCTGAACAGGCGCTGTGGCGGCAACTGACCGATATCGCGATCGGCCGCTATTTCCTGCTGCTGGCCTGGGCCGCGCTTTATTATGCGATGGTGACAGCAGAGCAGGCGCGCGCCGCCGAACGCCGCGAAGGGGAATACAAACGCGCGGCCAAGGCGGCGGAACTGCGCAGCCTGCGTTATCAGGTCAATCCGCATTTCCTGTTCAACACACTCAATTCGCTATCGGCGCTGGTGATGACCGGCAAAAGCGAAGCGGCTGAAAAGATGATCCAGACACTGTCCGGCTTCTATCGCCGCAGCCTCGCCGAAGATGTGATCGCCGAATCAACCCTTGAGCAGGAGGTGGCCTTGCAGCGCGCCTATCTTGAGATTGAGGCGGTGCGTTTCCCCGACCGGCTGGTCACCAGCTTCGATATCCCGGCTGCGCTGGAAGATTGCGCGCTGCCTGGCATGATCCTGCAGCCGCTCGTTGAAAACGCCGTGAAGTATGCCGTTGCCCTCACCCGCAAGCCGGTTTCCGTGACGATCGCCGCGCGCGAGGAATACGGCAAGTTGGTGATCGAGGTCAGCGATAATGGCCCCGGTGTGTCGCAGGGCGGCAAGACCGGTTTCGGCATCGGCCTTGCCAATGTCCGTGATCGGCTCGCCGCGCGCTATGGCAAGGAGGCTAGTCTTGCAGCAGGCCCCGCTCCTGACGGGGGCTGGCGTGCGGTGCTGCGGCTGCCGCTGGAACGCCATGGCGGATAGCGTGCCCACAAAGCCGCTGCGCACGCTGATCGTCGATGACGAGCCGCTGGCGCTTGAGCGGATGGAGCTGATCTGCCGCGATCTTGCATCGATCGAAGTGGCTGGAACGGCGCAGGATGGTGCCGCCGCGCTGCGGGCGATCGGCGCGCTCTCGCCCGATCTGGTGCTGCTCGACATGACCATGCCCGAGCTTGACGGGCTGGCCGTGGCCCGGGCGCTGACCCGGCAGGACGATGCCCCAGCGATAATATTCGTCACCGCGCACGATAATTTCGCGGTCGAAGCCTTTGATCTTGAGGCGGTGGACTATGTCCTGAAGCCGGTCTCGCCCGAGCGCCTTGAACGGGCCGTCGTGCGCGCCGCGGCGCGGCGCGGTGAGCGCAGCGCTGGTGCCAGCGACTGGCTCAGCGAATTCTGGGTGCCCTATCGCTCCGAGTTGCTGCGGATTTCAGCCGAGGATGTCGATCGGATCGATGCCGAGCGGGATTATGTCCGGCTTCATGTGGGCCAGAAGGATGGCACCAGCCGGTCCTATCTTTTACTCCAGACCGTTTCGGGTCTTGAGGCACGGCTTGATCCTGAAAAATTCATCCGCCTGCATCGCTCCACAATCCTGCGGCGTGACCGGATCAGGGGTCTGCGTCACGATGGGCTGGGGGTATGGTCGGCGGAACTGGACGACGGTTCGCTGGTGCGGATCGGCCGGACCTATCTGGCCAAGGCCAAGGCAATGGCGGGGCGATAAAGCGGCGCTATCGTCGTCGGGGCATCCAGACGCAATGAACCCGGAGCGGGGGACTGGTCCGCTCCGGGTTCTCAGGCGCCGCCTCAGTTGTGGAGGGCAGCGGCAACCTGCGCGCGAACTTCAGCCTTGCAGCGATTCAGTTCGGCGCGATCGATAAAGCGGGTGGCGGCCGGGGCCTCTGCCGGGCAGGCGCGCCGCGCCGCTACTTCGACGCGGCGATCAAGCTCGGCCTTTCCGGCGGCATTGCTGAGATTGAGGTCGGCATAGCGCACTTCGGCGGTTCCGGCCCGGGCAGCAGTGCCGCCCAGCAGGGCCAGGGCAATCACAGGGATGGCGGCGGACTTGTGAAACCGGATCATGGCATTCTCCTTCACAGTTTTCTCTTGCGGCGCATCAAAGGGGGGACTGGGTAGCGCCGAAGACCGGGATAACGGCCCCGGGCGGCGCGGCCAGCCGGGATCGACCCGGACCGGTCAGTGCCGGACGAACGGCGCGGCGGCTCGACGAACCGTCAACCGCATCCGGCCAGTGTATTATATCAATAACACGCCGTGCGACCATTCGCGCTCTGGTCATGCGCGCCGACTCGGCTAAGAGAGCCGTGATGGCCCTGTTCCTCGTCTTTCTGCTCGGAGTCGGCAATTTCGCCGCGCACCGCGCCGTTCTGGAAAGCGGCCACCCGGTGTTGCACCAGCTCGCCTGGTTGTTTCAATCGCTTGGCGGGCGGCTCAGTCTTTTGCTCGAATTCGCCATGCTGCTGGGAACCATGCTGGCCATGGCGGGCGGGGCAAGCGGCTGGGCCTGGTTCTATGGTTGCTACAGCCTGATCAACTACGCTTCGGCCTGGGCGATCCTGACGGGGCGGGTATGAACAAAGAAACACTGCTGTTTCATGCCAGCGATCTGCATTTCGGTTATGAAGACCGCGATGCCCTCAGCTGGTTCATAGCCGAGGTTGAACGGGAGCGCCCCCAGGCCGTCCTGTGCACCGGTGATCTGACCATGCGCGGGACCGCGCGTGAATTCGCTCTGGCGCGGGAATGGCTTGCGCAGGTTCCGGTTCCGGTGCTGCTCGATCCGGGCAACCACGATGTGCCCTATTACTGGTATCCACTGGCGCGGACCTTTCGGCCCTGGCGGCATTACCGGGCGCTGAAGGCCGCGATCGAGCGCGAACCCGCTCTTGATGATGTGGCCGTGGTGCCGCTCGGCACCGTGGCGGCCGGACAGTGGCGGCTCAACTGGTCCAAGGGCCGGGTCACCAATCGGGGGCTTGATGCGGCGCTGCAGGGGCTGGCCCACAATCAGGCCAAGGGGCTGCGGCTGGTCACCTGCCACCACCCGCTGCTTGACGAAGGCTTGCGCAGCTCAGGATCGACCCGGGGCGGCAGCCGGGCGCTGACCGCGCTGGCCCGGGCGGGCGCCGATGCGGTGCTTTCGGGCCACGTTCACGATGCCTTCGATCTGACCGTCGAACTGGAACAGGGCTGGCCGGTGCGGATGATCGGCGCCGGAACCCTTTCACAACGGCTGCGTTCCTCGCCGCCGGGCTTCAACCGGCTGACCTGGAGTGCGGAAAATGGGCTCGCGGTGACCCACCGGACCCAGGGCTGAAACGAAAAGGGCGGCCCGTTGCCGGATCGCCCCTTCCATTTTTCCGAAAATCCGGAGAGCCTTAACGCTTCGAGAACTGGAAGCTGCGGCGAGCCTTGGCCCGGCCGTACTTCTTGCGCTCAACCACGCGGCTGTCGCGGGTCAGGAAGCCGGCGCTCTTCACCGCGCCGCGCAGGGCCGGTTCGAACTTGGCCAGAGCCTGGGCGATGCCGTGCTTGACGGCACCGGCCTGACCCGAAAGCCCGCCACCCTTGACGGTGGCGACAACGTCGTACTGGCCGGCGCGATCGGCAACCTGGAACGGCTGGTCGATCACCAGGCGCAGGGTCGGCCGGGCGAAATAGACTTCCTGATCGCGGCCGTTGACGGTGACCTTGCCCGAGCCGGGCTTGATCCACACGCGGGCCACGGCGTCCTTGCGGCGACCGGTGGCATAGGCGCGGCCCTGGGCGTCAACTTCCTTTTCGCGCAGCGGCGCGGCCGGAGCCGAGGGAGCGGCGGGGGTTTCGGCAATGGTGCCGAGATCGGCGAGATCGGTGACGGTTTCTTCAGACATTACGCGCCCACCTTGTTCTTGCGGTTCATGGCAGCAACATCGAGCGGCTGCGGCTGGGTGCCACCGTGCGGATGCTCGGTGCCGGCGTAGAGGTGCAGGGCGCGCATCTGGGCGCGGCCCAGCGGCCCGCGGGGAATCATGCGTTCCACCGCCTTTTCGAGCACACGCTCGGGGAAGCGGCCGGCCAGCACCTTGTCAGCGGTCACTTCCTTGATCCCGCCGGCGTAACCGGTGTGCTTGTAATAGGTCTGCTGCTTGAGCTTGTTGCCGGTGAACTTCACCTTGTCGGCATTGATCACGACAACGTGATCGCCGCAATCGACGTGCGGGGTGAAGCTCGGCTTGTGCTTGCCGCGCAGGAGGTTGGCGACGATCACGGCGAGGCGGCCGACCACCAGTCCTTCGGCATCGATCAGATGCCAGTTCTTTTCGACCTCGGCCGGTTTGATCGACCGGGTCTGCTTGCTGAGCGCCTTCATGGCTGGATAATCCCTTGGTTGCTTCCGCGAATCCGGACTGGCCGGACCTGCGGGAAGGCGGCCCATTCGTTCAATGAGCTGCAAAAGTCAAGAAATCCGAGGCCTCGCGAAGAGGTAAAATAATACCGTCAAGGCGTAGCGGGCGAAATCGTCCAGATTTCACGGTTCAACCGGCTGGTCCCCGCGAGCCTGGTGATGACCTGCCGTTCGGCCCGCCCTGGGAGCCCGCCAGGCATAAGCCCGGTGGCCTTGAAGCGCACTTCAACCTCGCCGACCTTACCGTCCGACAGCTGGACAGACCGTCGCTCCACCCGTTCCTGTGGGCCGGGGTTGAACAGGAACTGCGGCCAGACCGACTGCACGGACGATCCGCCGACCTGCGCCAGTCCGGCCAGTCGTTCGCGCTTTGCGCCCTCAGGCATCGGTGCGGCCGCGATGATCGCTCCGCCCTGATTCACGGCCGCGGCGCGAAATGCCGAATCGGGCTTCGCCTGACTGGTCTCGCGAATCATGCCTTGGGCATCGAGGCGGGCCGGAAACAGATCATTATCGATCCGGTTCCGTTCCATTTCAGCCATCCGGGCCAGAACCGGCGGCGCATCGACGGTCGCGGAAATCTGGTGGCCCTCAAGCCGATAGCCATCGGCTTCGGGAATGAATTGCACGGCATAACGCCTTGTCACCACGATTTCCTTGCCATCGGCCAGGACCCGAACCACGCTGCGGGTCAGGACCAGTGGGGTCAGGGGCGGGGAAAACCGGGCAATTTCAGCCTCGATTGTGGTCCCGGCAAGGGCCTGGCCAAATGCAACGGACACCATCGCCGCCACGCCCGCCAGCATGATTGCCCGCCTACCCATGGCGCAAATTCCTGACATTGCTGGATGCCATACCCGGGCGGATATGCGGCAAGCCTAGGCGCGAATCGGCGCAACTGCGCATCGCGGCTTCGGTCTTGGTATGCACTCCGGTCTCCTCTGCCGTTTCGGCCTGCCCAGCCGTGGGGGGAGCGGTTTCAACGGGCGGCAACCATTGGTGCAGGCAAAGGCTGTCTCGTCAAGCATTTCTACGGAGGTGGCTCTGGTCAGGAATCATGCGCGGGAGTGGCATTCGCCCTGATCAAACGCACTCATCCTTTCAGATCAGTGCCTTGGCTTCCCAGCTTGTGAACGCCCCAGATGGCAGTGACCAGGACCAGCGCCCCGGTAAGCTGATGGGCTGCCGCCAGCCACAGCGCGATGCCGCTCCACACCGTGGCGATGCCAAGCAGGATCTGGGTGCCGAAAGCGCTGTGAATCGCGATCGAAACCGCTCTTGCCCGCGCCCTGATCCGCCGCGCCAGCACGATCAGCAGCGCCACCACCACCCAGGCCCACCAACGGTGGATGAAATGCACCAGATAGGGATCGCCGGTCAGGCCATGCAGAAGGCCGGCAGACCAATCGACCCCCGCCGGATAGAACTGCCCCTGCATCAGCGGCCACGAACCCCAGTAGAACCAGCCTCCGCCCGATACGTGCCCGGCCCGCATCCCGGCAACCAGCGCGCCATAAATCAGCTGCACCGCCAGCGCCGCGATGATCAGCGCGCCGAACCGGGTGAGCCGGGCCGGAGCCGCGCCGCGGGCAAGGGCGCGCAGATCAAGCGCAGTCCAGACCGCATAGCCCAGTGCGCTCAGCGCCAGCGAAAGGTGGACCGCCAGGCGCAAGTGGCTGACCTTGGTATCGGCGGCGCCATGCAGGCCAGATTTCACCATCCACCAGCCGACCACGCCCTGCAGCAGGCCCAATGCCAGCAGCCCGATAAGGCGCGGCTTGTATCCGGCCGGAATCGCGCCGCGCAGCCAGAACCAGACCAGCGGCACGACAAAGACCATACCCAGCCCCATCCGCACCAGGAAGCGATGGAACCACTCCCAGAAATAGATGAACTTATAGTCGGCCAGAGTCATCCCGGCCGGACCGTTGACCTCAATATATTGCGGGATCTGCCGATAGGCGGCGAATTCGGCCTGCCACTGGGCTTCGTTGAGCGGGGGGATCACACCGGTCACGGGTTTCCATTCAGTGATGGAAAGCCCGGATTCGGTCAGACGGGTGATCCCACCAACCACGACCACAGCAACGATCAGGGCTGCGACGGCGAACAACCAGCGGGCAAGGGCGAGCGGACGGCCCGGCAGCTGCGAAGAAACGGGAGCGTTCATGGCCGTGCTAGTGCTGACAAGCACGCCAAAGCGCAAGCCGTTTCCTGCAAATCGCGACGCAGGGGTTGAACGATGTTACATCATCACATACATGGGCCCCGCAATGGCAGACACAATGGTCCTGATTCGCAACCGGCTGGATCGGTTCGGCGTGCTCCTCTCGGGGCTTTGCGCGCTGCACTGCATCGCCGGATTGCTGCTGGTCGCCGGCTTGGGTCTGGGCGGTGAGTTCCTGCTCGATCCCGCGATCCATGAAGTTGGCCTGGTCCTCGCAATCCTGGTTGGCACGGTCACACTGGGCGTGGGTGTTCTGCGCCATGGTGATCCGCGTCCGATGCAGCTCGGCGGTGTTGGCCTGGGCCTGATGATGGGCGCGCTGTTCTTCGGCCACTCAAGCGTTGAAGCGGTGCTGACGATTTTTGGCGTGGCGCTGCTGGGCTGGGCGCACCTTAGCAATTTGCGGTTGGGCGATTGATCGCTAAGTGCGGGGCATGACTGCTTCGCTTTCCATCACTCTCAATGGTGAACCCCGCCAGGCCGCATCCGGCTCGCTTGCCGCGCTTGTCCGCAGCCTTGAACTCGATCCCGCGAAGGTCGCGGTTGAACGCAATGGCGAGATCGTGCCGCGCTCAACCCTGGATGCCGTGACCCTGGGCGACGGCGATGTGCTTGAAATCGTGCACTTTGTCGGCGGCGGGCAGGGCGATGACACTTGGACGGTGGCGGGCAGAACCTTCCGCTCACGGCTGATCGTCGGAACCGGCAAGTACAAGGATTTTGCGCAAAACGCCGCCGCGCTTGAGGCGTCGGGCGCGGAAATCGTCACGGTTGCGGTGCGCCGGGTCAATGTCTCTGACCCGAAGGCACCGATGCTGACCGACTTCATCGATCCCAAGAAGATCACCTACCTGCCGAACACGGCCGGGTGCTTCACCGCCGAAGAGGCGATCCGCACCCTCCGCCTGGCGCGTGAGGCGGGTGGTTGGGATCTGGTGAAGCTGGAAGTGCTGGGTGAGGTGCGCACGCTTTACCCCGATATGCGCGAGACCCTGAAGGCCTGCGAAGTGCTGGCAGGGGAAGGCTTCCTGCCGATGGTCTATTGCGTCGATGATCCGATCGCAGCCAAGCAGCTGGAAAGTGCCGGCGCGGTGGCGGTCATGCCGCTGGGTGCGCCGATCGGCTCGGGTCTGGGCATCCAGAACCGGGTCACGATCCGCCTGATCGTTGAAGGGGCCAGCGTGCCGGTGCTGGTCGATGCCGGGGTCGGGACCGCCAGCGATGCCGCCGTGGCGATGGAGCTGGGCTGTGACGGGGTGCTGATGAACACCGCGATCGCCGAGGCAAAGGACCCGCTGCGGATGGCCAAGGCGATGAAACTGGCGGTCGAGGCCGGGCGCCACGCCTATCTTTCGGGGCGGATGGCGACCCGCAAATACGCGGATCCCTCCAGCCCGCTGGCAGGGCTGATTTAGCCGCCATGGTTAACCGGATGGTTACCATATTCTGATGATCTTGCCCCAACCAATCCAGGGGCAAGACCATGGCCAACACCACCACTGCTTCGCTGACCATCGCCGAACTGCGCGAATTTGCGAGTTTCACTCCGTGTGAGCAGCGCTATATCAAGCGCAGCCTCGATGTCGGGCTGGGGCGCCAGGATGCATTCAAGCTGTGGGCGCGCGATGCCGCGGAAACCGCGTCGATCCGCAGCCAGTACGTCGTCTATCAGGAACTGAAGCGGCTGCGCGGGACCGTTCCGGAGGAAACCGGCTTCGAATCGCTTGAAAACTTCATCGGCAAACTGGTCCGGATTGCGGCTTTCGACCTTGCGCAGGAGCGCCTGACCTGTTTTTCGGCATTCCGTTTCCTTTACGAGCGTCTGCTGGGTCCGGGGGTGCGCCCCTTCCTTCCCAGCGCCTTCTGCGCGGCTGCGGCCTTGCCGCAAATCCGGCCCGAGAAACGCAAGCACCTGCTGCAATCGATCAGCGAAGCCGCAGCCACGGCGCCCGGTTGGTCGGCCAGAGCGCCCAGTTTCTTCCCCGAATGGGTGGAAAAAGAGGCGGCCTGAGCGTTTCTGGACGCTTTGTTGCAATTTTGGGAATCGACAATTGCGAAAGAACCGGGCAAACCGCGCTTCGCTCGTCCTTGGCGGGCAAGGGTTAACACAAGGGGATTCCCAATGAAGAAGATTGCTCTGTTCGCCGCCATCGCGGCTGGCTCGCTCGCCGTCGCCGCTTGCGGTGAAAAGAAGGAAGAAGCTGCTCCGACCACCGAAGAAACCGCTGCTGCGACCGACGCTTCGGCTGCTGCTTCGGAAGACGCCGGTGCTGCTACCGACGCTGCGGCTACCGAAGAAGCCAAGTAAGCTTTTTCCTAAGCGATCTAAGGGCTGGTGCCGGCGGGTGTGGACCACTGCTGGCGCCAGCCCTTTTCGTTTGAGTCGGGCCCGCATCGGCACGGCTGATTGAATCGCCGGGTTCGTAACCTCAAATCAACCATTGCGGGCATAAGCCCCTGGCAAGCAGAGCTGGGGAACCCGCAGTGACAACAATCGCAGTCGACGGGCTGAATGAAGAAACCTTTCGCCGGGTGATCGAAGGTCGCCTGCGTCAAGGCAAGCCTGCCGAAGCGATCGATAAGCTGCGCAGCCTGCTGGAACCTTATGCCGGGCCCGGAAAAATCCTGCCCGCGCGTTTCCTCACCGTTCAATCATCGGATTTCGAGCTGGTCGGCTGGGAAAGCCTTGGTGAGGCGATTGCGCGCCGCGACCAACCCGGCTGGCCGATTACCGCTCTGACCATCGCATTCGGCTGGCCCGGGGAAGACCTGCCCGCCCCCGATTTCGATGGCAGGCTGCGGCCGCTGCTCGAAACCGCCTATTTCACCGATCGCGCCTTTCCGTTTTCGCAAAGCGCCCGCGCCGATCTTCTCGACGGCTACTCCTATCACGGATGCACCTGGGCCGATGAAGGCGAGGCGAGCGACGATGTGCTCTCGCTTGCAGGGATCGACGATCTGCACGGCGCCCTGGCCGCGCTTGAGGGTCGCCTGCTGGACAGCGAAGAGCCCGATGAAGAGGAAATTCGCGCCGGATCGCTGGGCGCGTGTCTGCTCTCGGCATTGCTGGTCAAGGCCGTTGGTGAGCGAATTGCCCGCGATGGCCTGCCGCGTCCGGTTTGCGTGATGGCGGGCAGCAATGGGGTCTATCCCTATTTCGATGCGCCGATCGTCGGGATGCCGGCCGATGTGCTCAAGGCTGCGGAAGCGGCCGAGGAAGACGAAATCCCCCTGGGCCAGGGTGTTCCGGGCCCGCGTTACAGCTCGCTGCTCGTCACCGGCATCCCCCGTGCCCGCAAACGTGCGGTGCTGGTGCTGGATGAAACGGCTGAGGAAACCGCGCTGCGCAATGCCAACCTGCGCAACCTGTCGGGCCGCGACGAACCCGCCCCGCCGACACGGCAAGAGGAACGCCCCGCCGCGCTCTCTGCCGAACCGGATGCGAACGGGATCGTCCCGATGCCAGGCGGCCCGCTGATGGCCAAACGGCCGCATAAGCCAGCCTGGGATTTTCGGGATATGCTGGGGCCGCGCGATGGCGATCCGCCGCCGTCAGCCCCGGCTGATGCAACCGATTGGGATGATTGGGACGATCTGCCGGAGCCCGACGCAGGCTCAGTCGTGGATCGCGGCGCGGTGTCCGAACCGGAACAGCCTGTCCCGCCGGTCGATCTGCCCCAGGTCGTCAGCGCACCGACGCCCGAACTGGCCGAGCCGGAAGTGCAGCCGGTCGATGCGCCGATCGAAGCACCGGTCAATCCTGCTCCGGCTGAGGCGGGCCAGCCCAAGCCGTTCGGTGAGCGCCTGCCGCGGATCGAGCCAGATGAACCTGTCATCGCCGCATTCCCGGCGGATTCGGCGGCATCTCAGCCGGGCTTCACCCTGCTTGATAACGATCTGCAGGAGCGGCTTAAGGCGCTGGTCGCCTCGCCAGCGGTTTCGGAAAGCATCGAGCTGGAGGCTCCCGCGCCAGCCACGCCAAAAGCGCAGACCCTTCCCGAAGGACCGGTCTGGTGCTTCGGGATCGGGTGGCTGGAGGATGCCGAAGAAGCCGCTGCCGCAGCCCAAGCCGCAGTCCCGCCCTTGCCGGATCAGCGTCCGTCCGGTCTGTGGGCGCGGCTCAGCCGGTGGCTCCGGCGTCAGCCCTTGTAGAGGGCGTCCAGACGCTCACCATAGCGGGCCTTCAGCTTATGACGGCGGATCGACTGCTTGGGCGTCAGTTCCTCATTGTCGATCGTGAAGGGTTCGTCGGCGAAAGTGAACTGGCGGACCTTTTCGATCACTGAGAGATCCTGGTTGACCCGGTCCAGCGCGCTCCGCACCGCTGAGCGGAACGCGGGCAGGTCCTGCAAGGCCTTCATGTCGAACTTTTCGCCGTTGGTCTGGGCCCATTCGATCGCCCATTCGGTATCGGGAACGATCAGCCCAACCACATAGGGGCGGCGATCGCCGACAACCATGACCTGCGCGATTTCCGGTTGGAGCGTCAGCAAGCCCTCCACCCGCGCGGGTGAGATATTGTCGCCCTTGTCGTTGACGATCATGTCCTTCTTGCGATCGGTGATGACCAGCCGTCCGGCTTCGTCGATGTGGCCGATATCGCCGGTGTGGAGCCAGGCGCCCTTTTCCGGCTCAGTCGGATCTGGTTGCAGCGCCTTGGCGGTTTCCGCCTCGTTGCGCCAATAGCCGTGCATCACCAGCTCACCGCGAACCAGAATCTCGCCATCTTCGGCAATCTTCAGTTCCACGCCGTGAAGCGGAGGGCCGACCGTATCCATCTTGAGGCCAGCGGCGGGACGGTTGCAGCTGATCACCGGGCCGGCTTCGGTCTGCCCATACCCCTGAAGCATGGTCAGCCCCATCGATTCGAAGAAGACGCCAACTTCCGGGCTGAGCGGCGCTCCACCCGAAACCATCGCCTTGATCCGTCCGCCGAACCGGCCACGGATCTTGGGGCGCAGGGTCTTTTCCAGCAGGAAATTCATCGGCTTGTCGCGCCAGCGGTTGCGGCCCGCTGCCTTGATCGCCCCGATCCCCATCGCCCGGTCCATCAGGAAATTGGCGAACCGCCCCTGCTTTTCGACCTGCTTCATGATCCTTGCGCGCAGCACCTCAAACAGGCGCGGCACCACCACCATGATCGAAGGGCGGGTCTCCTCGATATTCGAGGCGAGCTTTTCGAGCCCTTCGGCATAATAGATCTGCGCCCCGACCGAGATCGGCAGCATCTGCCCGCCAGTATGCTCATAGGCGTGACTGAGCGGCAGGAACGAGAGGAAGGCCTCGTCATCGTCCAGCCCGAAATCCTCTGACAGGATTCGTGCTGCGCCGTCGGCGTTCATCAGCATCGATCCGTGGTGCTGCATCACCCCGCGCGGGGATCCTCCGGTGCCGCTGGTATAGATCAGGCAGGCCGTATCCTGGCGCCCGATCCCGGCGATCCGCGCTTCCACCGCCTTGCGCGCCGCCGCTCCATCCCCCGCGATCAGCTTGTTCCAGTCATGATATTCGAACGAGGTCGCCTGCGAGATCCGCAGCGGATCGATCCCGATCACGTGGCGGGCCTTGCCGGACCGGATCACCGCGCCAAGCAGCGGTTTGGCCAGCTTGTCGTTAGCGACGATTACGGCTGCCGCGCCTGAATCCTCCTGAATGTGGAGGTGATCGCGTTCGGTATTGGTGACATAGGCCGGCACGGTGATGCAGCCTGCGGCCATGATCGCGAAATCGGCGATGCACCATTCGGGCCGGTTTTCGGAAACCAGCATCACCCGGTCCCCGTCCTTCAATCCCAGTTCGCGCAGGGATTCGGCCAGGCAGCACACCTGGCGCACAGCCTCGGCCCAGCTGATGGGTTGCCAGCTGCCGTTCTTCTTGGCCCACAAGAACGGTGCGTCGCCGCGAGCATCGGCCCGGTTCAACAGCAGTTCGACCAGATTCGTCGTTGACGGCAGATCGGAAATATCAACCACGCGCAGCGCCCCTTCAGCAGCACATCCTTGTCCCGGATTGCTTTCCTAAGCGGGCTTTCCTTTCGCGGCAAGCCGCCGCCGGGAAGGTTACTCCCCGATGGCCTGACCTTCGCTGCGCGGATCGGCGGCGCCTTGCAGCTGGCTGCCGCGCACTTCCACCGCATTGGCTTTCAGCGGAAGGCCGCGCGGCTGGACATCGCCGTGACCCAGCGCCTGCAGCGCGGGGATCATCCCTTCCAGCACGGTGCCGCGCTCGACATAGATGGTTTCGGTGCCGGGCGCGAAAATGACCGGCAGGGCCAGCGCGTCTTGAGCCGAGAGATCCCAGTCGATCACGCCGATGATCGCCCGGATGACCTGCGCGGGGATGGTTACCCCGCCGGCGGCGCCAACGACCAGCCGCAGGCGACCGTCAGGCCCGAATACCAGCGTGGGGGACATCGAACTGCGCGGGCGCTTGCCGCCTTCGACCCGGTTGGCGACCATCCGCCCGTCCAGTTCGGGGTTGCGGTCAAAATCGGTCATTTCGTTGTTGAGGAAATAGCCGCCCACCACGATTCCCGAACCGAACGAGCTTTCGATGGTGGAGGTATAGGAGACGGCGTTCCCCGCCCGGTCGATCACCGCAAAGTGCGAGGTGCCATGCTCTACCGCCGGTTCCGGATCGGCCCAGGACAGCTTTTCCGCACCGGGCGGCGTGCCCGCGATCGCCTTGGGAATGGTCTTGCCCGGATCGATCAGGGCCGAGCGCGCGGCCAGATATTTGCGATCGACCATGCCCGCGACCGGCACCGGAACGAAATCGGAATCCGCAGAATAGCGGGCGCGGTCGGCATAGGCGAGCCGCTCACTTTCGGCGATCAGGTGCCACGATACGGGATTGTCCTTGCCCAGCGTCTTGAGATCGAACCGCTCAAGCTGGATCAGCGCGGCCAGTACTGTGGTCGCGCCAGAGCTGGGCGGACCCATCGAACAGATCCGATAGCCGCGATAGGTCCCGCAGACCGGGGCCCGGTTCTTGGCGGCATAGGCGGCGACGTCGGCCTCGGTCATCGGCGCGGGATTGTGCGGGGCGGTGGTCACCTTGGCGACGATCGCCCCGGCATTGGGCCCGGAATAGAACGCCTTGGGGCCTTCGTTGGCAATTGCCTCAAGGGTATCCGCCAGCGCCGGGTTCTTGATCAGTGTTCCGACCGGCAGAGGCTTGCCATCGGCTCCGAACAGCAGGGCACGTCCCTCTGGCGAGAACCCTGCGGTGTTGGTGCTGCCGGCCACCATCTCGTGAAGGCGGGGCGACATCACAAAACCTTCGCGGGCCAACTTAATCGCCGGGGCGAACAGCCGCGCCCAGGGCAGGCGGCCGTGCGCTGCGTGGGCCTTTGCCGCCAGGGCAATGTTGCCGGGAACGCCAACGCTGGTGGCGCCGGGAACGGATTCGGCAAAACTCAGCAGTTTCCCATCCTTGAAGAACCATTTCGGATGGGCCGCGGCAGGAGCCGTTTCGCGGCCGTCGATCGTCTCCACCTCGCCCCGGGCATTGGTGGTGACATAAAAGCCGCCGCCGCCGATGCCTGAGCTTTGCGGTTCGACCACGGTCAGGGCCAGCATCGTGGCGATCGCGGCATCGGTAGCGGTTCCGCCATCGCGCAGCATCTCGGCACCGGCTGCGGCAGCGCGGGGGTCCGCCGCGCTGACCATACCCTTTTCATAGACCTGCGCCTTGGGCGGGGGCGTGGTGCTGCTGGGGGCGGGGGCGCAGCTGGCAAGGGCCAGGGCACCGGCGAACAGGGTCAGAAAACGGCGGCTCATGGCCACCTTGCTATTCGGTTCCGACTGCCTCTGCAATGCTGGCGAAGCCATCGCGGCGCATCAGGCGTTCCAGCCCCCGGGTAATGGTCCTGGCGATGCCGGGTCCATCATAGGCCATGGCGCTGTAGAGCTGGACCAGCGAAGCACCGGCGCGGATCCGCTGCCAGGCATCTTCGGCATCCGAAATTCCGCCAACCCCGATCAGCGGAACCTGCCCGCCGGTGGCCGCGCGGAAATCACGCAGCCGTTCCAGCGCCAGTTGCTTCAGCGGGGCGCCGGACAGGCCGCCCGCTTCACCCGCCAGCGCTGACTTCAGCGGCGGCCGCGAAATGGTGGTGTTGGAGACGATCAGCGCACCGAGCCGCTTTTCCAGCGCGATCCGGGCGATTGCATCGATGTCGCTCGGCTCCAGGTCTGGCGCGACCTTGAGAAAGATCGGCACCCGATAGTCGCCGCGCGCTTCGATGACCGCATCGAGCAATGCGGCCAGTGCGCCTTCATCCTGCAGCGCGCGCAGGCCCGGCGTGTTCGGGCTGGAAACATTGACCGCCAGATAGCTTGCCAGGGGCGCCATCAGCCGGGCGAGGCTGGCATAGTCGGCCTGGCGATCGGCCGAATCCTTGTTGGCGCCGATGTTGATCCCGACCACGCCGGGGCGTCCATGCCGGCGGGCGAGGCGTGCGATCGCAGGTTCCGCGCCGCCATTGTTGAAGCCCATCCGGTTGATCACCGCGCGGTCTTCGGCCAGCCGGAACAGCCGGGGGCGGGGATTGCCGGGCTGGGGCAGCGGCGTAATCGAACCGACTTCGGCAAAGCCGAAACCCACCCCCAGCAGGGCATCGGGCACTTCGGCGTCCTTGTCGAAACCGGCTGCCATGCCGAGTGGATTGGGGAAGACGATCCCGGCCACATTCGTCGCCAACGGCCCGTCGCAGCGGGCAGTTCCGCCCAGCGGCAGCGCCTTGAGCGCGGCGAGGGCAAGGCCGTGGGCCCGTTCGGCATCGAGCATGAACAAGGCGGGGCGAAGCAGCGAATAAAACATGGCAGGCGCGCCTATGGCATTGACGGCGGACTGTGTCGAATCGTCCTCGACCCGATTCGCACCGGCAGGGCGGGGCGATCTTGGAAGCGCTTTCAGTCCATTATCGATCCAACTTTGCTGGGCGGGCTGTCGATTCCATACAATCTGCGCATACGAATGCCGCCTATCACACCGTTGCGACCCGAAGGACTCGAGGCATTTCAGCAACGAGATCCTAACTTCAAAAGCGGCTTCCGGGGAAACCCGGGAGCCGCTCTTTTTGTCTGCCTCGAAAATCCGCGCTGATCGGCGATTGTCAGGGCCAGGGGAAGCGCCTAGGGGAAACCGGAACGAATCAATCCGATTTGCCGGAGTCTGCCCCCATGCGCCTGTCCAGCATGGCCGATTATGCCGTTGTGACCATGACTGCCGCCGCACGCCATTGCGGCGGGGCGCGGGTTTCTGCGGCGCAACTGGCTGAAGAATCCGGCCTGCCCGCGCCGACCGTGCAAAAGCTCGTCAGCCGTCTCACCGCAGCGGGCCTGCTCCGCTCCTCGCGCGGGATCGGCGGAGGCCTGAAACTGGCCCGGCCGGCTGCGGCAATCAGTCTGGCCGACATTGTTGAAGCGGTCGAAGGGCCGATCGCGCTGACCACCTGTGTTGATCAGGAACGGGACAATTGCGCGCTTGATGCCTGCTGCTCGGTTAAGCCGCACTGGCCGGTGGTCAACCAGGCGCTGCGCGGTGCCCTTGCACAAGTGCCGCTGACCCAGCTGGCGGGGACCGGACGATGAGCCAGCAGGTGAAAGATCAGGCCGCGCATGATGCCGCCGCCAGGGTCGCCGATTACGAGCACGGCTGGTCGGCCGAGATCGAGACCGAATTTGCCGAAAAGGGCCTGAGCGAGGAAACCGTCCGGTTCATCAGCGCCAAGAAGAACGAGCCGGAATGGATGCTCGAATGGCGGCTCAAGGCCTTCCGCCACTGGCAGACCATGCCGATGCCAGACTGGGCCAAGTTGAACATTCCGCCGATCGACTATCAGGACGCCTATTACTACGCCGCGCCCAAGGCCAAGAAGAAGCTGTCCAGCCTGGATGAGGTCGATCCCGAAATCCTCAAGGTATATGAAAAGCTTGGCATTCCTCTGGAAGAACAGAAAGTTCTGGCCGGGGTTGAGGGCGCGCGCAAGGTTGCGGTCGATGCGGTGTTCGACAGCGTCTCTGTCGCCACCACCTTTCGCGAGGAGCTAAAGAAGGCGGGGGTGATCTTCCTGTCGATCTCCGAGGCGATTCGCGAATATCCCGAACTGGTAAAGCGCTGGCTGGGCAAGGTCGTGCCAATGCACGACAATTTCTTCGCCGCACTCAACTGCGCGGTCTTCTCTGACGGGACTTTCGTTTACATTCCAGAGGGTACGCGCTGCCCGATGGAGCTTTCCACCTATTTCCGGATCAATGCCGAGAATACCGGGCAGTTCGAACGGACCCTGATTGTGGCCGACAAGGGTGCCTATGTCTCCTACCTCGAAGGCTGCACCGCGCCGCAGCGCGATGAGAACCAGCTCCACGCCGCCGTGGTCGAACTGGTTGCGCTCGATGATGCCGAGATCAAGTACTCCACCGTGCAGAACTGGTACCCCGGCGACGCTGAAGGCAAGGGCGGGATCTACAACTTCGTGACCAAGCGCGCGCTGTGCCAGGGCAGTCGTTCAAAGGTCAGTTGGACGCAGGTCGAAACCGGCTCCGCTATCACTTGGAAGTACCCAAGCTGTGTCCTCAACGGCGAAGACAGCGTGGGCGAGTTCTATTCGGTCGCGGTGACCAACAATTTCCAGCAGGCCGATACCGGCACCAAGATGATCCACAACGGCAGGGGTAGCCGCTCGACCATCGTTTCCAAGGGCATCTCGGCCGGGAAGAGCCAGAACACCTATCGCGGGCTGGTCCGGGTCGCTCCGGGTGCCGAGGGCGTGCGCAATTTCACCCAGTGCGATTCGCTGCTGCTGGGCAAGGACTGCGGCGCGCATACCGTGCCCTATATCGAAGTGCGCAACCCCAGCGCCCAGATCGAGCACGAGGCGACCACCAGCAAGATTTCGGACGACCAGCTGTTCTACGCGATGCAGCGCGGGCTCGATCAGGAAGCGGCGGTGGCGCTGATTGTCAACGGCTTCGCCAAGGAAGTGCTGCAGCAGCTGCCGATGGAATTCGCGGTCGAGGCGCAGAAGCTGCTGGGGATTTCGCTGGAAGGAAGCGTGGGGTGATCCACCTGCTTGCCCTCCTTGCGGCCTTTGCCGGTCCCGATCCCGCCCCGGCGCTCGATGCGGTCAAGACCTGCGATCGCGGGGCGATGATGGCACTGACAAAGGCTGAGCCGCGCCGCCGGACCGAGTGGGCGGCGGCGTCCTATGCCGAGCAGCAGGCGATCGCGCGTGAGCGGGCGGCCCTGATTGCGCCCGGCGCGGCTCAGCCGACAGCGGCGGGCAAGGCCTCGCTCGATCTGGCGTTGGCCGGGCTCGATGCGCGGCAGAAACAGCTCGACGATGCCCGGGCTGTCGAAATGAGCTGGCGCGCGCTGGTTGAAGAACTGCGCGCCGATTTCCTTGCCAATTGCGCCCAGACCAAGGGCGAGAGAGACCGATGACCAAGAAAACCCTCACCGTCCGCCCGCTTGATGAGCGCGAAGCCCCCGAGTTGAAGAAGCGCGGGCGCGGCTGGGCGATTTCGGACAAGCGGCTTGACCAGATTCACGAGCAGGCCCGTCGCAACAAGATGGAACCGACCGAGGCGCAGAAGGTGCTGGGCGCCAAGCTGATCGAGGCCAATCTCGGCAAGTTCAAGCTGACCCGCCAGCAGGTGATCGGATCGGCAATCGTCGATTTCGCCTGCAATCCGCTGAAAGTCGCGGTCTCGATCGACGAAGGCGGCGATCCGGCGCTGATTGCCCGGCGCGACAAGAGCCTTGAGGCGGTGGGCGTAAAGTTGCTGCGCTTTGCTGCCGCCGACGTTCTGGCCGATCCCGATGCGGTAGTGGCGCAAATCGTCGCCGCGATGAAGCAAAGCTATGACGCGCGCGGTGCCGCACGGCGGCAGCACGCGCGATCTGCCCATGACCGCTACAGGAGTGAGCGATGATCCGTTTGATGCCCTTTGCCTGCGCCGCGCTGGCGC
>JAKPHK010000119.1 GCA_029550345.1 Pseudomonadota bacterium | reverse complement strand
CTGGCCCCCCGGCTGGCGCAATTCCGCAAGGCCAATCCCGAAGTGCGCTTTGCGCTGGTTTCGGATGAGGACGCCGACTTTACCGAGGCCAACCTCGATCTCGCGGTGCGCTGGGCCGAAGGGCCGGGCGATCTGGAAGGGGTCGCGCTGGGCGAACCGGGCCGGATTGCGGTGGGTGAGGGCTGCTGGATCGCCTGGCCGGGCGATCCCGCCCCGCAGGATGAAGGCTGTGAATCCCCTCCGCTCACTGTTGGTGATGCCGGACAGGCACTGGCTGCGGCCGCTTCGGGCATGGGCAAGGCCCGCATTCCGGTGCTGCTGGCGCAAAGCTGGCTTGAAAGCGGCCGGATCGCAGCGCTGGGTGAACCGGCGCCGTGCCGCCATGGCTACTGGCTGGTGGCGCCGTCGCCGCAGTGGCGGCAGAAAAAGGTCAAGGCGCTGGTTGCTTTTCTGACCGCCTGACCGCGCATTGCCTGAGTGGGGATAAGAACCGGCTTGGCCACTTGCCAAGCGCAAACAGGCCGATAAAAACGGTCAAACATAACGGGCCCGCACCCTGTCGTTTCGCTCAATTGCTTGGGGGATTCTCGTCAATGCGCCTTGCCCGTCCGCGTTTTTCGCGCCCGTTTTCGCTGATCGCTGCGGTCCTGCTGCTGCCGCTTGCGCTGACCGCCAGCGTCCCGGCAGAGGCATTTCCCGGTGAAAGCCTGTTCAACAAGCTGGCTTCGGTTCTGATCAAGGTTGGGGTCAGCCCCGATGTGATCGAGCTGACCCGCTATACCCTGAAAGAGCCGAGCCATTCGGCTTCGGTCTTCGGTCATGCCGCCGCGCAGGACTATCCGTTCTTTGCGCTGGTCGGCGCGGTCAAGGCTGCGAAAGGCAAGAATTTTGCCGGGATCGGCGTGTTCGACAAGGCCGCCTGCAATTCCCCGATCACCACGATCGACGTGGTTTTCGGCAAGGCCGACGCCTATGTCGATAACGCCCAGGGCAAGCAGCAGACCGGGGTCGTGGTCGGCGCGGCGAAGCAATACGCGGCGGACTATGCCAAGGCCGGGACCGCCCAGGCGAAGCAGGAAGCCAAGGACCAGCTGGCCGAAAACATCCCCTACTTCGGCGAAATCGCAACGATCTGCTCGTTTGCGTTCGACACCAATTTCGCGATTGAGGCGGCGGCGATCAACCAGGCCAAGGCGGTCGTCAATTCGGTCCGCAAGATCCATGGCGCGCTGAAGGATGGCGACTATTCGCTCGCCGCGTCCGAGATGTTCAAGCTGGGGGCGGATAAGCAGGCCACCTGCGGGTTCATCGATGCGGCCGTTGCCGGCGGGGTGGTGGGCCGGACGCCGGTGCTGGGCAGTCTGGCCAGGGGCGCCTGCGAAGGCTTCACCGGGGTGGTGATCGACGGCATTTCAGGCATCGTCAAAGGCGGGGTCGGGGTGGTCGAAAGCGGCGTGTCCTATGCCTGGAATGCGGGCAAGGAAGGGGTCTGCGAGGTCTATTCATGGTTCGGCAGCGGCTGCGCCAAGGCGCCCAAACTGGACGTAAATTCACGCAATCTGATCGGCGCAAAGCAGTGGTGTACCCCCTATGGCGGGTTCAAGGCCGGGATATTCAACGGCGCAGAGGTCAGCTTCAACTGCAACGATGGGTCGGCCTGCCGCGCCAAGGGCGGCGGCCCGCTGCGCTGCAAGGTTGAGGCAGAGTTCCAAGCCTGGCAGGCGCAGCAACGCCAGCTGATCCAGGCCGAATTCGATGCCAGGCTGATGCCCTGGCAAAAGGAGTTCACCGCCCGCTGGCAGGTGCTGTGCCCGCTCGGCAACAAGCAATGTCGCAATCTCGTCGCCGGGATTCAGGCCAGCACCACCAACAAGATCCTGACCGAACACAAGGCCGCTCCGAATGCGACCTATGCGATGGTCACCGGCCTGCGGTACATCGCGGCCGATGCCGAGGCGGCCAAGCTGATCGAGGATGAGAAATACCGCCTGCTGCCGGGCGACTGGAAGGCCAAATGGGATGCCGACTGGTCAAAGAAGTGCCCCGATGCTGAGTGCCGCGACATGGCGCTGGCTCTGTCCGATACGATCGTGCAGGCGGTGGCTGGCCAGAAGAAGTCGAAACCGAACCAGCCCTATTCGGCGATGTCGCCGATGTTCGCCGGGGCCGCGACGGCTATGGGACAGGAATACCTCAAGGCGCTCAAGCGCACTGGCAAGGCCGCGCCAACGACACTGAAGCCGCTGCCTGCGCCGACGGCTCCACCAGTCATCAAACTGCGCCCGGTTCCCGCGCCAAAGCCAAGCGGGAACTGAAGCCAGGTCACCCCAGCGCCGCGCGCAGCATGGCGCACAGATCGCGGCGCAGCATTTCGGGGTCGCTGGGTTCATCGCCCTGGTAATCCATCGCCGTCTCGATCGAGATGCCGGCCAGCAGGCAGCCGACCATGAAGGCGAGGTGCTGTGAGGGGAGGGCGCGGTTGATTTCGCGGGCTTGCTGCCCGGCGATGACCAGCGCCTCGATCCGCTCACCGAAGGTGTGCTGAACCTGTTCGAACACGGTCCGGGTTTCCAGCCGGTTGGCGATCATCGCGCTGAACAGCACGAAATAGGCACGGACCGAAGTATCGCGCAGGACCAGCTCGACGAACCGGTCAAACAGCGCCAGCAGCTGATCCAGCGGGCTGTCCAGGCCCGCGATCGCGGTATCCACCTCGGCATTGACCCGGGCCGATACACGCCAGATCACCGCTTCGATCAGGCCGTCCTTCGATCCGTACTTGCGCCCGGCCAGGCCGCGGCTGAACCCGGCGGCGGTGCCGACCCGCTCAAGCGTGGCGGCCAGATAGCCTTCCTCGGCGATGATCGCTGCGGCGGCGGCGAGCAGCCGGTCCTCTGACTCGGCGCGCCGTTCCGCCTGGGTGCGGCGGCTTTGCAGGGCGGGAAGGGTGGCCATCGAAATTTCCCTGGGGCGGCGGCAGTGATCGGCCGCGTGTTAGATAGTTGTTGACCGGCAACCAACATTCAAACACAGTCCAAGTCAAGCCCCGATTCCCGAAGGGCACAAGGAGCAGGATGACATGGCGATTTCCGAGCAGCTGGCCCGCACGATCATTGATCCCAAAGCCTATTCCGAGCGCGAGATTGTTGACGCCGCCTTCGCCGAAATTCGCGCCAGCCAGCCGCTCGACAAGGCCGAACTGGACGAGATCGAGCCGTTCTGGGTGGTCAGCCGCCATGCCGACATCAAGGAGATAGAGCGCCAGCCCGATGTGTTCCGCAATGGCGACAAGTCCACCTTCATGACCAACCGCGAAGGGAACGAGAAGGTCCGGATGCTGACCGGGGGTGAGCCGAACCTGATCCGCAGCCTCGTCTCGGTTGACGGGGATGAGCACAAGGCGCTGCGCGGGGTGGTCTTTCCCCACGTCACCCCGCGCGCAATCCGCCCGCTTGAAGAACAGATCCGCGGCATTGCCCGCGAATTCGTCGATTATATGCTGAGCTTTGAAGGCGAATGCGATTTCGCCGCCGATGTCGCCTTCCTCTATCCGCTGCGGGTGATCATGACCGTGCTGGGCGTCCCGCGCGAAGACGAAGCCTTCATGCTCAAGCTGACGCAGGAGCTGTTCAACAACGCCGATCCCGAACTCAACCGCGCCCGGGCCGAGCTGACCCCGGAAGAAGCGCTGAAGAGCCTGTGGGAAACCACCATGGAGCTTGAAGCCTATTTCAAGGCCGTGACCGAGCGCTATCGCGCCAATCCGACGACAGAGATCAACAGCCTGATCGCCAATGCCCGGATCGGTGACGATTACCTCAACCACCGTCAGCTGATGGGCTATTACATCATCGCCGCCACGGCTGGCCACGATACCACCAGCAACACCACCGCCGGGGCGATGTGGGCGCTGGCGGAACGCCCGGAGCTGCTGCGGCAGATGCAGGACAGCCCCGACCGGATCAACGCCTTCGTCGAGGAATCGATCCGCTGGGAGGTGCCGGTCAAGCACTTCATGCGCAGCGCCGCCTCCGATTGCGAGGTCAGCGGGCAGCAGATCAAGGCCGGAGACTGGCTGATGCTGTCCTACCAGTCGGGCAACCGCGATGAAAGCGTCTGGACCGATCCTTTCGATTTCCGCATCGACCGCGAAGCCAACCCGCAGATTGCCTTTGGCTATGGCGTCCACGTCTGCCTGGGCCAGCACCTCGCGCGGATGGAAATGCGGATCCTGTGGGAGGAGCTGTTCAAGCGGCTCAAGTCGGTTGAGATGAACGGCAAGGGTGAGCGGACTATCTCCAACTTCGTCTGCGGGCCAAAGCACGTTCCGATCCGCTTCACGGTGAACTGAAATGCGCAAGTGGAAGTGCCGCAACTGCGGGCTGATCTATGATGAGGCGCTGGGCCTGCCGGAAGACGGGATCGCCCCCGGGACCCGGTTTGAGGATATTCCCGACGATTGGTACTGCCCCGATTGCGGGACCGAAAAGGACGATTTCGAGCTGATGGATTATTAACCGAACGATTAAATTTTCGCTTGACCGATCACCGGCGCGCGCTTCAAGTCGCGTCAATGCACACCGATAC
Source organism: Pseudomonadota bacterium (assembly GCA_029550345.1). Classification (GTDB taxonomy): domain Bacteria; phylum Pseudomonadota; class Alphaproteobacteria; order Sphingomonadales; family Sphingomonadaceae; genus Novosphingobium. The sequence goes on along the minus strand of JAKPHK010000119.1, from coordinate 1,054 downwards.
CATCCGCATTCCCGTGGCCCCTGGCGTGGAGATCGCCGCCGATGTTGCCGGGCGCCCTGGCGCGCCGACCGTGGTGCTGGGCCACGGCGGTGGGCAGACCCGGCATTCGTGGGACAAGGCCGAGCATCAACTGGCCGATGCCGGGTACTATGCAATCAATTATGACCTGCGCGGCCACGGCGATAGCGACTGGTCGCCCGACGGGGGCTACGCGATCGAAACCCGCGCCCGTGATCTGATCGCGGTTGCCGGTGTGGGCAGCGGGCCGTTTGCGCTGGTCGGCGCCTCGCTCGGCGGGCTGACCGCACTGATGGCGGCGTGCTTGGGTTTTGAGCCGGCGGCGCTGGTGCTGGTCGATATCGTGCCGAAGATGTCGCAAAAGGGCGTGGCCAAGATACGCAGCTTCATGACCGCCAACCCCGATGGCTTCGTCAGCCTTGAGGAAGCGGCCGATGCGATTTCGGCCTATTACCCGGACCGGCCCAGACCCAGGGACCTTTCGGGTCTCAACAAGAACCTCAGGCTGCATCCCGATGGGCGCTATCGCTGGCACTGGGACCTGCGGATGATGACCGATCAGCGCGCCGATCCCCGGCACATGATCGCGCTGCTCGATGCCGCGGACTGGACTGACCGGGTCCCGACGCTGCTGGTGCGCGGCATGAAAAGCGACATCGTTGACGATGAGGGCGTGGCAGACCTGCGCCGCCGCATTCCCCATCTGGAAATCGCCGATATTCGCGGGGCCGGGCACATGGTTGCGGGTGACAGGAACGACGAATTCAACGCGGCCGTGATCGAATTCCTGACCCGGGTGATGCCGCCGCGCTGATCGCTGCGGTCCGGCTGTGCAGACTACCGCTTGGGAATGGCCGATTGCTGTGCCATGCTGCCGGACAGACTCTCGCAATCCGGATCCGGTTTCCCCACGATGCACTTGAAAAGACTTGCCCTTGTTCTTGCCGCCTGGCCCGCTCTGGCGCTGGCCGATGCGCCGCCTGCGGCCCCGGTGCTGGGGCCATCGACGGCCGCGTCAAGCCTGCCCAGGCCGGTC
>JAKPHK010000112.1 GCA_029550345.1 Pseudomonadota bacterium | reverse complement strand
CTGGCCCTGCTGACCATCGCCGCAACGCTGCTGGGCTGCCCCTTCGCCAAGCTGAAGGACCGGCACGAGGAGCGCGAGCGCAAGCTGACGAGCCATGCCTGGTTCGATCAGATCGTCTGGCGGCGCGGCGCGCCCGAAGGGCTGGTGGACCTGCGGGAAGAGACCGTGCGCCGCCGCAATGCAAGCTACCGGGTTGAAACCATGGCCGGGCGCGTCGTGCGCGTGCGGCGGGAGAACAGCCGCGGCTTGCTGTCCGAGGAAAAGGGCGTGGCGCAGTGGGATGTCAGCTACCGCGAGGATGGCAGCGTCGAACTGGTCGAGGAACGCAGCCGCCATGGCAGCGTGCGCCTGCGCCGGCGCTACAGCCGCGATGCCCGCACGGTCGATCTGGCGCAGGAGGATGAAAGCGCGGCCCCGATGGCGGGGCTGGCGACCGGCTTCGGATTTGGCGATGCCCTGGGGAAAGAGTTCGATGGCCGCAAATCCACCATCGTCCGCCATCTGGTCGATTACGATGAGGCGGGCTTTCCGGTACGCCGCCGTTATTGCCGGGATGCCTTCAATACGCCGGCCGGGGATATGCTGGGCCATTATGGCGACGGGGCCGAGAACGATGCTTCTGGCCGCGCCCTGCGCCAATGGGTGCTGGACAGCGCCGGGGAACGGATGATCCAGCGCAATGGCATTGCCGAAACCCGGCTGGCCTATGCGCCGCAAGGATGGCTGGCGGGCTGGACCTATCTGGACGAGGGCGGGCAACCGATCTGCGGCAACAATGGCGTGGCCAGCTGCGAGCAGTGTCATGATGCGTTCGGCAATCTGACGGGGTGGATCGTGCGAGACGAGGCTGGCTTGCCGACGATGAGCAAGGACGGCAAATGCCAGGTGCTGAACCGGATTGACGAGCAGGGGGATTGGACCTTTCAGGAGCTGCTGGGGCCGCAAGGCGAACCGATGCCGTGCAAGCAGGGGTGGGCGCGGGTGTGCAACTTCCGCGACAAACGCGGCAATATCGTCAGGGAAGATTATCTTGGTGCGGGTGGCGAGCCGGTGGTCATCAGCGAGGGTTATTCCAGTCGCGCCATGCACTACGACTCGCGCGACAATCCCGTGCGCAGCGATTTGCTGGGGTCTGATGGCAAACCCACCTGCAACAAGGACGGTGTGAGCAGCAGCATCTCCGAATACGATGCGCAGGGCAATGAGATCAGCTACGCGCAATTGGGCCTAGATGGCCAGCCTGTCCTAGATAAGCGCGGGTTTGCCTGTGTAATCAAGGAATTTGATGAGCGCGGCCTGCTGGCAAAGTTGGCAGCTTTCGGAACGTCCGGCCAGCCTTGTCTCTTGCGTGAAGGTATAGCTGGTTTCACATTCCGCTACGACGCACGCGGAAACAAAATCAAAGAGGCCTATTTCGGCATGGCCGGGGAACCGGCGCTGCACCGCGATGGATACGCCAGGCTGGTGAACGAATACGATCCCGGCGGCAACATGATCGATCAGGCCTATTTCGGCGTCGATGGCGCGCCCGTGCTGATAAGGGCGGGCTATGCGCGCATGACCGTTAATTATGACACGCGTGGCCAGATCGCGGAACTGACCTTCTTTGGCGTTAGCGGCGAGCCCGTTCTGACCCGAAATCGCTATGCCCGCGAAACCCGACGCTACGATGCGCGGGGCAATCTGGTCGAGCAGTCCTTTTTCGGCATCGATGGCCAGCCCGTGAACACAGCCGATGGTTACGCCCGCGCCACTGCGCGGCATGATGCGCGCGGCAACGTGATCGAAACCGCCTGGTTCGATCCGCAGGGCGAGCCAATCTTCCTCAAGAATTACCGCTATGTTCGCAGTACCAACGCCTATGATACCTTCGGCAACAGGATCGAGACGCGCATGTTCGGCAAGAATGGCGAGCCTGTGCTTTGTGTTGATCATTACGCCACAATTCGCTGGAAATATGACGACAGAGGCCAAATGATCGACATGGCCGCTTTCGGGCTGGACGATGAGCCGGTCGTCCACCGCATCGGCACGGCGCGCATCGCTGTACAGTATGACAATCGCGGCAATACAATCGAAGAGGCCTGCTTCGGTGTCGACGGCAATCCGGGCCTGTGCAACGATCACTTTTCGATCAGGCGAGCCCGCTATGATCAAACCGATCACGAAGTTGAAGAGAGCGTGTACGGCATCGATGGCAAACCGTGCCTTCATAGGCGCGGTTTTGCCAGCGTAAGAAAATCCTATGATGATCGCGGAAATGTGATTGAGCAGTGCTATTTCGGTCTTGCGAACGAACCGGTGGATACGATTGAAGGGTATGCCGCTTTTGCAGCCGAGTATGACGAGCGCGGCAATTGCATCGCCAAGAGGTATCGTGGCGCGGACGGCAAGCCGGCGCTGCGCACCAATTCCTCCTGCGAGGACGAGGAAGACCTTAAGGGCATCTTCGGCATATGGCGCGCGCTTATGCTGGGCGCGCTCTATTCGCCGGAAGATATGGAACGCATTGCTCGCGGCGGTTTCGCAGCCTTCGAACAGCGCTTCGATCCGCGCGGCAACGTGATCGCCCGCTGGTTCACCGGCGCGGACGGCGAACCGGTGGAGGGGCCGGAAGGGCTCGCCCGGATCGAGGTGGAACACGATCCGCTCGATCAGCCGCTGGTCATCCGCGGCTTTCGCCCCGATGGCTCGCCCCTGCCAGAACTGCGCATCGATTATACGCCATGCTGGGATGTAGACCGTCTGCGCTTCACCACCGCCGATGGCGCGCCCTGGCTGAACCGGCAGGGCTATGCCACGATGGATTTGGTTCACGACGCTTGCTACACCCACATCGAGACGCGCTATCTCGATGAAGCCGGAAACCTCGTTCACGCCCAGCCAGCCGATGCCGGATGACCACAGAACCACCAAACCGGGGGCAGGATTGGGGGCATCATTGATCAATTTGGGTGGAATTGATTGATACTTATAACTACTTATGATCTGAGTTCGAATTCCACCCTCTCCGCCAGGTCCTCCCGCCTCCGAACCCGCCTCCCCCTAAATCGCCGCGCAAAGCCCCGGTTTCCGGCCATCTTTCGCGGCTACTCCCGCGCGCCGGAGAGCGATAACGCGCCTCGCGTGAGCCGCTTCACCGCCCTGCGCCAACCGGGGTGCTTCGCTCTGCCGGTTGCGCATCATGATCATCAGGATCCGCCGCCGCCCAGATAGGCGGACCACTGGTCCATAAGCTCGCGGTGCTTCGACAGGGCGTCCCCGCGGCGATAGGCGCGCCCAGCGGCGGCTACGAGTTCGTCTACGCCCCGATCGGCTGAGTTCGATCTGGTTCACGGGCGGCCTTGAACCGGAAAGGCAGACGAGTTCTGCTTGTCGGTGAGAGCACAACCAGCATTTGAACGGGGGGCCTACCCGGCGATCAGCGCATTCT
>JAKPHK010000109.1 GCA_029550345.1 Pseudomonadota bacterium | reverse complement strand
CCAGCGGGTCAAGGGCCTGTGTCAGGGCGTGACCCGGGACAGCACTGGGGGCGAAGGCATGATGCTTCCAGGCTGGGCGCGCAGCCTGATCACGGCATGCAGCTATGTTGACGAGCTTGCCGGGATGAATGCCGACACGATTTGGTCGGCCAACGACCTCAGGGCCAACTGCAAGCAGATGAAGAAGGACGCCGGCGACATGCTGAAAGCCCGGCTGGTCACTGTGGCACCGCAAGCACATGAAAAAGCCTTGCATCTCGGCGCCGATCTCATGTTCTTCTACGAAGGCGGATGCAAACGCCGGCGAGACGCCCGATCCGTCTATCACCTTTGAAAACGGGCCACGATACCGTAGCCTGAGATCACGTGAATGGCAGCCAGGCATATCGATCTGCTTATTCCGCAAGATTAGATCGAAGGGCGCGGATTTCCGTGCCTCCCGGACGTTATCTTCCAAAACGCGGGCGCCTTACCTTGCGAAATGCGAAATCGGCCTTCCCGCTGTAAAAGGCAAATAGTGACCTGGGAGAGGCCACCTGATCCCCTGCAACGCCCCCTATTCCGGTAAAGTCGAATCAAAGGTTTTCCTTTGAGATTTCGAAATAGAAAAGGCGACGATCATTGCAATTCACGATCATGTCAGGACGTATTCGAAGATAAATTGGCCGATTGTCGTTACAATTTACATTAAAATTATGCAATGGTTAATTTTTCACTTGACTTGTGGCCGCATTCCCGTCTATAATCCCCGTCGACACACAGAGATCAGCTTGCCGGGCGGTGGGCGTTACAGGGTGTCATTTCCTAACCACCGCTACGAGCCGGGCCTGTGGGAGAACTGGTTCGGAGTAGATCCGGGCAGCGATTGCCTGCCGCTCATTCCTGACCTGTTTGCGGACGACAAGGATCCGCGCTGGCGGCGGTTCAAGGCCAGCGGCCTTTCCGAGTGGCCGCCGCGGCTTGATCCGACCGCCGCGGACCCGACGGCTCCCCAACCCTGAGGAGGGTGCGGTCAGGGCTGTGATCCTGGGTGTGCGACCAGCCCAGGGTCACAACCCGTAGCCATCCAGATCTTGCCCGGTGAAATTCGGCTGGGCAGGCCGCCGTCCTCCACGCTATCCAAACCATCCCACCAGGGAGCAGGCCATGACCAACGAGACGATCTTCGGAACCCTTGTCGATGTGCCCCTGCGCGAGGCCTGGACTCACGAAGCTCATCGGGTGCTCGGCGAACCGGGCTGACCGGCTAACCGATCCCGAAGGCGCCCGCCGAAAAGACGAACCGCTCATCGGACGGAAAGGCAGCGAGCGCAACGAGCTGGCCTGCCTCGAAGCGCAGATGCCAGGTCTTGCCGCGCCGCGGACTCCGTTCGGCAAAGGCGACGGGATCGAGCAGCACGACGTTGCAGCCATGTGCCGGGTCACGAACCGAAACAGTACGGATCGCCTGGGTGCCAGCTTCCCGCGCCGCGCTGGCGAGCTCCTGGCAGGCGGTATAGTCCGCCGGATCGGTCCACAGATCAGATGAAGCCGCGAACGGCGGAGCCGTCAGGTCGAGCGCCTGCTCGGTGCGCACCTTGACCGAGAAGCTCGTGTATTCGGTCGTGGTCGATGGCGGCGTGAAGCCCGGTGAGCGGGAAAAGAACCGCAAGCGCCAATAGGCAGTTTCTGCAATCGCGGTGTTCTCGCGTTCGCTGGCATAGAAAATGCCCGGCCGCTCGCCGGCCCGGCGGAACCGGCTGGCTTGGCGGTGGCCATAGCGAAAGGGCGAGGCGAGCAGGAAATCGAGGTGCTGGGCGCTTTCCGGCATCGGGGGTTTGACTTCCTCCGCCAGCAGTTCGAGCATGTGCTGGTCGTCGGAATTGGTCGCCAGCCGGTTCGTCGATATCCGGTGCTGGGCCTCGACCACGCGCCAGACCCGCCCGGCATAGGCGATATGTTCAGACGCGAGCGCGGTAGAAGTCCACATAGTCGCAGACCTCGATCAGCCCCCTCATCGTGTCGATCCGTTCGATCGGTTTGCCACCGAGATCGAGGTTGTCGGTCGCCAGCCACTGCCTGGCGGCGGTATCGTCGCTGCCGAGCAAGGCGTCCAGGCTGCGGAACAACCGCAGCAGGAACTGGCCGGCCTCGAACGACTTGCTCGCCGGATCGAGGCGCGCCTGGCCGCTGCGCAGCCGCGAGGCCGTCGCCATCGACACGCCCAGGACCGTGCCGAGCTTGGCATTGCTCAGCCCCCAGAGCTGGGCGATCCGGGCGATCGCCCCAGTCAGGATATCGGCCCTGCTACGCTGGGCAGCAGCGAGTGCAACCATGGGAGATCTCCTTTCGCATGAACATTTTTACTGCATTGCGCTCATATGATCAATGGAAACCTAGGAGGCAACACCCGTTAAGTGCAGAAAAATCGCAAATCGGCCAGCTGCTTTCAGTGCGCCGAGATTAACTATTAATCAGCATTATCATGGGTATACATGCTCGTTCAATCGAACTGAGAGAGCCGAACCGTGAAGAATCCCGCTATCCTTATTGGCCTCATTCTCACAGTTATGGCTCCTGTTGCAGCTCAAGCACAAAACCAGGACCACCCTCCGCGCCGACAAACGGTGAAATTCGATCGCATTTCAGCCGAACTGCCAATGGGTCAGGTTTTTGCACGAGGAAAGCTCGGACTGCTGTGTGTTCAGCATGAAGCCTGGACCTGGAACGGCGCATCACAATGGATAAACCGCGACATGTTCGTGCGAGCATTCCATGAAACCGCTCTCGCCTATGGCCTGCCGGTTGCCGGCGATCCGACAAGCCTGTTTGGAGACCAGGGCTACCAAGATTCGGATTTCCTAATCGGTGCTCAGATTCGCGAACTTCAACTCGATGCCTGTGCTCCCATGGGAGGTTTCGGAAACACCTCTTCGATCAAGGGGCGCGCTACCATGACGGTAGAATGGCAGGTTTATTCGAAGCGCGCGCAGCGTCTCGTCTATCGCACCACTACGCGTTCGGCGATAGATATCCCAAAAGCTCAGCCTGGTGGTATGTACACGCTGGTCCTGGCTCCATTTCGGGATAATATTAGGCAACTTGCCGATGACAAAATGTTTCAATTTTCCATCACGAATTAATCGGGCTGTCGGTGCCTCTCTACAATTTCTGCGCGCCTCAGGCCTCGTTGATCGCAGCCGGTATATGACGGTAGCTGCGCGAGCACTAGAACTACTTTGGCAGAAATCTGATTTATGGGATTCCCATTGCGCGGATTGCGTGATTCATGGGGAGCCAGCTTTGATGGAGGCTGGCCATGGACGAGGACTGGCAGGTGGATCTGGAGCGGTGGCTTGCCCCGTATCTGGAAGGTCTGGGCAACAAGACACGGCGACGGATGTGCCCGGCCTATATTGCCGGCTTGATTGGGCCGGGTGATCGCAAAAGCATCCAGCCCATGGCGGCCCGGTCGGACGCCATTTCCTATGACCGGCTGCATCATTTCATCGGGGCCGGCCTGTGGGACAGCGCACCGCTGGAAGCGACCTTGTGGGAGCAGGCGGATCAATTGGTTGGTGGTGATGAAGCTTGGCTGATCATCGACGACGCCGCCTTGCCCGTCATGTGCCCGACGTCAAATCCATGGCGGCACACGCGATGCTCGAAGGCGCGAAGTGGCGGCAGGTCAGTTGGCGCAAGGGGACGAAGGGACGTCTGACAGCCCGCTTTGCCGCCATGAGGGTGCGCATTGCTGATGGCGCGCCCCAGCGAATCGGCTCTGCCGGGGCCCAGCACATGCCGGGAGAGGAAGCCTGGCTGGTGGGTGAGCATCGCTCGAATGGCGAACGAAAATACTATCTCTCGAACCTGCCTGCCGACACCCCGATCAGGCCTCTGGCTGGCGCGATCAAGGCGCGCTGGATCTGCGAGCAGGCCCATCAGCAACTCAAGGAGGAACTCGGCCTGGACCACTTCGAGGGCCGATCCTGGACTGGCCTCCACCGACATGCGCTGATGACGATGATGGCCTACGCCTTCCTGCAATCTCGAAGGCTCGACCAGGCGGGACGGAAAAAAAGAGTCCTCGGTCCGCCTCCCAAACCCACATTGCCAGCAGTGCGCCAAGCCATACATTGATCGTCTGTTTCGCTCACCACCGGGGCTTTGCCCTCACTGCCGGTGTAGGCTCATCAGGCATCCCAACGAACTTCTGCCAAAGTAGTGCTAGGTAGCTCCCTAGGTAGCAGCGGATCCGGCGACGGTTGATCAAGGCAGTGCGATGAAAAGCTGGATCCATCGTTTGCTTGAGCGCCTCTTGCTCGATCAACACTTGGTGTTCTGCGACACGGATTGAGAATCGCGGCGTTTTTCCGCAGCGCTCGATCCGCTGCTCGACACGTTGCGGCCATTGCTTTCTGGTGTCAGACCCCGTTCGTGGCGATGTGCACGATGAACAGCCTGTCGGTCGCACCAACGGTTCGTCACCTCGATTTCCTCCTGTTCGCGGTGGAGACTTGGCTCGACGTCGTCCAGGCCGATCCGTCGATGTGGCATTCACTCGGTATCGGGCGAAAGGTCGCCCAATGGTTCGAAAAGGTTGCCGAAGAGGATGAGACCCTGTTGCGGCGCGACCATCCCGAACGCGCGCGCATCGACGCCGTGCTCGGCCGACTGGTCAGCCTGGGTGTGACCGAAGCTCAGGAAATAGAGCAGCGGATCGCTGCTGAACAAGCGGGAACCATGCTATCTAACATTGAAGTTGATATTTAACATCACTGCTGTTAGATGGCCGACACGATGTTAGATGAATTTCCTGACCTGAGATTACGCGCGCTGGCGAACGCATCGGAAACTTATGCGCACGAGGCTTTCGGCGCGCATCTCCATCTCGATCCCATTAAGCCGCTCGGGCTCCCGCACTTCTTGTATGATCGCTATGCCTTGTGGCGCGGGGAACTGCTCGACAGCCCGACCGTGTTCATCGTTCCGCAAAGCGGCGGAATAGGCGGTGTTGACGAGTTCCTGAAGCATCGGGACCAGATGCGACGCCATATCGATGCCCGCCTGTTCGTGCTGTTGCTCGAAGCTGTACCGGCGGCATTGCGTCGGCGCCTCGTGGAGAAGCGCGTCGCGTTCATCTCACCGGGTGCACAATTCTATGTGCCCGAAGCGTTTGTCGACTTGCGCGAGACCTATTCCAGCGAACCGGGACCGTCGTCCGAGCAGGTGTCTCCCACGACTCAGGTCGTAATTCTGGCCGCGCTGCTTGGGCACGATGTGAACGATGCCAGCCTGACCCAGCTCGCAGAGCGCTACCAAGTCGCGATCATGAGCATGAGCCGGGCGTTCGATGAGCTGGAAGCGCTCGAACTGGCGCGGCCGCACCGCGTCGGCCGCCAACGTCGGCTCAGCCTTCGCTTTGGTGGCGGCGACCTTTGGCGCGCGGCCAAGGGGCACTTGCAATCACCGGTGCGCAAGACTCGTTGTGTCACCGGCGATCTACCCCTGAACGAGGCGGTTTTGGCGGGCGAAAGCGCCCTTGCCCGATATACGATGCTCAACGAACCGCGAATTGAATGCAGGGCGGCGCCGGCTGCCGCATGGAAGCGGATGGCGCGACAACACGGATTAGAAACTGCCTGGGCCTATGACGAACGCCGGATCGAGGTCCAGACATGGGCCTATGATCCCCAAGTCCTTAGCGACAACGAGGTTGCCGACCGACTTTCGCTCTATCTGAGCGTACGGCATGACGCCGACGAACGAGTCGCGCAGGCAGCCGATCACCTTTTGGAGCCCTTTGGATGGTAGCTGGCGTCGACCGATTTCGCGCACATTTTTCCGGCCATGAGCACCAATATGTGCTGATCGGCGGAGCGGCATGCGAGCTGATCATGGAGGAAGCCGGTCTCGATTTCCGCGCGACCAAGGATCTCGATATTGTCCTCATCGTCGAGGCGCTTGACCCGGCATTCTCCGAGACGTTCATGGCCTTTGTCGAGGCAGGCGGATACGAGATCCGGCAGCGGAGCGAAGGCGAACGGATTCTCTATCGATTCGCCAAACCGTCGACCGAGGGCTACCCGGCGATGTTGGAGCTGTTCTCCAATGCGCCGGAAGGATTTGAGCTGTCGTCCGGTAGCCAGCTCACGCGGATCCCGGTCGCCGAGGAAGCTGCGAGCCTATCGGCCATCCTGCTCGACGCCGACTATTATGCGTTTCTCAAGACGATGGGGCGGTCGCTGGACGGCGTGCCGGTTCTCGACGAAGCCGGCCTTATTCCCTTCAAGGCGCGCGCCTGGGTTGATCTCAGCCGCCGTCGTGCGGAGGGCGAGAAAGTAGACGACAGAGACGTGAAGAAGCACCGCAACGATGTGGCGCGCCTGCTCCAGCTCCTGAGCGCGGAGGCGACGTTCGACCTGCCCGAGAAGATCAAGGCCGATATGCAGGCGTTCATTGACGCCCTCGCCGGACAGGACGATTTCACGCCGAAGCAGTTTGGCGTCGCGATGACGAGAGAAGTCGTTATCGATCGGCTGCGCCATGCCTATAATCTCTGAGACTTACGGGGTCGTAACAGCACCCGGGCCGACTGCGGTGTTGGCCAACACGATTGGCCGGCTGACGTGCTCCCCTGATTGTTACCACTCAGAGGTAAAGTCCGGCTCCTTCTGAGCTGCTACCCGTTTCTGGACCGCTCTGCTGGCGGCTTTCCAGCGCGCCGACTACCTTAAAGGTCGCCAGTCTAGGTACAACAACAGCGCTCAGCTTTCACACAGTATGCGCTCTGGTGGCTTAGCCTGGATTAGCAGGACAATCCGTCTATCAATCCCCCAGCCACAATTCGTGACTGTCGATCCTGACTCTGGTCACAGCTCGGTAGGCCTCCACCGTGATCAGGGCTTCCGCCCGGAATGCCTCGCCCACCAACCGTTCGGCAGCGAGCAGGTCGACTAAGTCGACTTCACCCAGTTCGTAACCCCGGCGCAGTTTGGTAAGTGCCGCCATCTGCGATCCCAGCGCATCGCGCGCCCGCTGCCATGCAGCCAGTCGGTACTCTGCATCGGCAATGTCAGTCGCGGCAACTTCGGCGACATTGGCTTCGACCGCCCGCACGTCCGCCGCGGCCGCTGAAGCCTCCGCTGCAGCCCGGTCGGCGAGGGCTGAACGGTGTCCGCCGCCAAACGGGATGGACAGGACCAAGCCGCCGCCCTTCTCCATGCCGCCGCGTTCCGAAAACACCCGCACCCCGATCGAAGGGTCTGCCGTGCGATCGCGCCGCGCCTTTGCGGCTAGGCTGCTGCTGCGGGCAGCTTCGGCGCGGGCAGCGCCGATTTCGTGGCTGTTGGCCACAATCATCTGCTGATAGGCATCCCAGCCCGCCTCTGGCGCCGCAGGGATCGACGCTTCAGGGGCCTCGGCCGGCAGCGGTAGATCCGGGAACTGGGTTTCCAGCCGCACCCGCGCACGCCGGGCGCGGCCCTGAGAGTGCTCGAGCCCGATCCGCACCGTGGCCAGCGCGGCTTCGGCCTGGTCCACTTCCAACCGCGAGGCATCGCCCAGACTTTCGCGGCGCTGCACCGCTGCAACCAACCGGACGTGATTATCGACAATGACTTGATCGACCCGCGCTTCGGCCGAGGTGGCCACCCAGTCCCACCAGGCGTCGGCCAGCAGAAGCGCGGCCTGGTGCTTGGCATCTTCCGCCCGGTTGCTGGCGGCATCCAGCCCGTGGCGCCCGATGTCGCGGTCAAGCGCGCCCTTGCCGGGGAGTCGGATCGGACGAGTCAGCTGCGCATCGTATTCGACATACTGGCCATCGAAATCGACCGACCGGCGGGTCACGCTGGTGGTCAAGGTGACTTCGTGCGGGCCGGTGGAATGGACTCGCGCTTCCGCTTCGGCCGCACCGACCCGGGCGCGGGCGGCAACGACCGTGGGGTGCCGGTCAAGCGCTTCGGCCACCGCGGCCGGGTCGGGCAAGGCATCCGATGCCATCGCGGTCGAGCCCGCACCCAGCGACAGGAGAAGGAGGATTGTCTTGCGCATCGGATCAGCTCTCCTGTCCGGCATAGTCACGATCGCCGGCGATCCGCTCGGCCGCATTCTCGCCAAAGCGCTCATAGAGGATCGGCAGCAGGATCAGCGTCAACAGGGTCGAAGTGATCAGTCCGCCGATCACCACGATCGCTAGCGGCTTCTGGATTTCCGATCCCGGCCCGGTCGCGAACAGCAGCGGCACGAGGCCGAAGGCGGCAATCGTCGCGGTCATCAGCACCGGACGCAGGCGCCGTTCCGCGCCGCGCCGGACTGCTTCGGCCAGGGTCATGCCCTGTTCGCGCAGCTGGCGGAAGTAACTGACCATGACGAGGCCGTTGAGCACCGCAATGCCCAGCAGGGCGATGAACCCGACCGAAGCCGGGACGGAGAGGTACTCGCCGGAAACCGCCAGAGCGATGATCCCGCCGACCATGGCAAAGGGAATGTTGGCCAGGATCAGCAGCGAGGCCCGCACCGAACCCAGCGTGCCAAAGAGCATGCCGAAGATCAGCAGCACCGCAATGGGCAGGACGATGGAAAGCCGGGCAGAAGCGCGCTGCTGGTTCTCGAACTGACCGCCCCACACCAGCCGGTAACCCGGCGGCAGCTTGACGTTGGCGGCGATGTCCGCCCTTGCTTCCTCGACATAGCCGACCAGATCGCGTCCGGTGACGAAGGCCTGAACCATGGCAAAGCGCGATCCGCCTTCGTGCTCCAGCTTCACCGGGCCCGCGGTGCGGCGCACCGATGCCACATCGCTGGCCCGGATCAGATTGCCGGAAGGGGTGCGGTAAAGCTGGTCGGCAAAGCCCTGGGCTGACAAACCGCCAGCCGCAGCGCTGCCCTTCAGCATGATCGGCACGCGCCGGTTGCCATCGGTGGAAACTCCGGCCGGGACCCCCTCAATCTGGGCCCGCATCGAATCCTGCAGCAGATCAACCGGCATCCCGGCCCGGCCCGCGGCCACCGGATCGATATCGAACTGCAGGTAATCAACCTTGTCGTCGGCCACGGTCAGCGCTTCGGCCGTGCCGGGAATTTTCAAAAGACGGCCCTGGATCTGACCGGACAGGCGGCCCAGTTCACCAAGGTCCGGGCCGAACACCCGGACCACAAGATCGCCTCGCGCACCGGTCAGCATTTCGGCAATGCGCATTTCGATCGGCTGGGTGAAGGTTGGCTCCACCCCCGGGATTCCCTGCAGGACCTTGCGAAGCTGCTCGATCAGCCAGTCCTTGTCCGCCACGCGCCACTGATCTCGCGGCTTGAGCTTGAGGAAGCTGTCAGTATCGTTCAGGCCCATCGGGTCGAGGCCCAGTTCGTCCGAACCAAGCCGGGCGATGATGTGATCGATTTCCGGTACGTCCTTGATCAGGGCCTGCTGGACTTTCAGATCGACATCGCGGCTGCGCTCCAGCGAAATCGTCGGGTGTTTGGCGAGCTGGACGATAGTCGAACCCTCATCCATCGTCGGCAGGAAGGTCTTGCCGGTCAGGCCATAGGCGACGCCGGCCATGGCGAGCGCGATACCGGCACCGGCAAAAACCCGGCGGGGATGGGCAAACGCCCGTTCGAGCAAGGTGCGGTAGCGCGGCCCGAGTTGCTGCATGAGCCAGGGCTCATGATGCCCCAGCCGCACTTTCAGCAGGTAGAAGGCCAGCACCGGAACCAGCGTCAGCGACAGGGCCAGCGCACCCAGCAGAGCCAGCACGATGGTCAGGGCAACCGGGCCGAACAGTTTGCCCTCAAGCCCTTCCAGGGTCAGCAGCGGCAGGAACACGATGGCGATGATCGCCAGACCCGACGCCACTGGCGCGGCCACTTCGGCCGAAGCGACAAATACGTTGTGAAGCTTGCCGGACGAGGCATGTCTGGGGTCGGACAGGCGCTCGACCACGTTCTCCACCACCACCACGGCTCCGTCGACCAGGATGCCGACGGCAATCGCCAGGCCGCCCAGGCTCATCAGGTTGGCGGTGAGGCCGATCGATCCCATCATGATGAAAGTCAGCAGGGCAGCCATCGGCAGCGCCAGCGCAACAATGATCGAGGCACGGAGATCGCCAAGGAACAGCAGCAGCAGCACAACCACCAGGATCGTGGCCTCCAGCAGGGCCTTCTCGACCGTGCCAACAGCCCTGGCGATCAGATCGGACCGGTCATAGAACGGCACCACGCTCATCCCGGCGGGCAGGCTCGGCTTGATGTCTTCGAGCCGCTGCTTAACCCCCTTGACCACCTGGCTGGCATCGGCCCCGCGCAGGCCGATGACCAGCCCCTGCACGGCCTCGCCCTTGCCGTCCTTGGTAACCGCGCCATAGCGGGTCAGGCTGCCGCTGCGCACGCTTGCCACGTCCCCTACCCTGACGATCCGCCCACCATCGGCGCGGACTACGATCGAGGCCAGGTCCTGCAGGCTGCGGATTGCACCGGTGGAGCGAACGATCAGCGCCTCTTCCCCGGTGACCAGGCGGCCGGCGCCGTCGTTGCGGTTGCTGCGCTCTATTGCTCCGGCCAAATCCGTGACGGTCAGCCCGGCGGCGGCAAGCGCCGGATTGTCGGGAGCGACCTCGAAAGTCTCGACAAAGCCGCCCAGGGCATTGACGTCGGCCACACCGGGAACGGTGCGCAGTGCCGGACGAACGATCCAGTCCAGCACCCGGCGCTTCTCGGCAAGGCTTTGCGGGCCTTCCAGCGTAAACATGTACATGTCGGACAGGGGCGTGGAGATCGGTGCCATGCCGCCGCTGACGGTGGCGGGCAGGCTGTCCTTCACATTGGCGAGCCGTTCGGACACCTGACTGCGGGCCCAGTAAATGTCGGTCCCGTCCTTGAAATCAATCGTGATGTCGGCAATCGCATACTTGGCAACCGAGCGCAGCACGGCCTGGTTCGGGATGCCCAGCATTTCCATCTCGATCGGGGTAATGACCCGGCTTTCGACCTCTTCCGGGGTCATGCCGGGGGCCTTCATGATGATCTTGACCTGGGTCGAGCTGATATCGGGAAAGGCATCGATCGGCAGTTTGAAGAAGGACCATGCCCCCAGTGCGGCAAGGACGGCTGCCAGCCCGAGGACCAGCAGGCGCAGCGACAGCGCGCGTTCGACCAGTTTGCGCAGCATCCCCGTTACTCCGCCGTCAGTGCCTTGATTTCGGTAATCCCGCTCACGGCCACCTGCTCACCCGGACGGAGGCCACCGGCAATGACTGCGCGGCCTCCGACTTCGGCTGCCAGGCTGACCTTGCGCCGGACGAAGCGCTGCCCTTCGCGCACGAACACATGGGGCTGCCCGTCGATCCGTGTGACCGCTCCGGTTGGGACCGCGATCCCGCTGGTGGTTCCGGCATCGCGGATTGTCACCGTCACGCCTTTGCCCGAAACCAGCCCGGGCACGGGCTCGATGCTGGCGCGGGCCATGACCGAGCGGGTTGCCGGATCGAGCGAGGGAGCCACCGTCAGGAGCTTGCCGCGGGCGATCACGGGGGCTTCGCCCGCCACGTCCGCGGGCACTTCGATTTCTATGCCCATGCCGGGTTGGACACGCCGGGCCAGCGCTTCTGGCAATTGCAGTTCGATCTGGAAGGCGCTGGGATTTTCGATCACGATCGGCGCCACCAGCGGATCGACCGGTCCGCCGGTTTCCACCGCGATATGGGCCACCCGCCCCGCAATTGGCGCGCGCAGGGTGATCGAGCCATCACCGCCCGCCCCGCCTGATGCCAGCTGACGCTGGCTTTCCGCGGCTGTGGCGCGGGCCTGCTGCAGGCGAGCCTCGGCCTCGTCAAGCCGGGCGCGGGCGACAATCCCTTCCTTATGCAGTTGGCGCATCCGGCTCGCCTGGGCTTCGGCCAGGGCCAAGTCGGCGCGGGCGCGGGCCAGGTCGCCGCCATAGCGGATCGCATCGGGCGCGCGGACCACGGCCAGCGGCTGACTCTGGCGCACGGGCTGCCCTTCGATCGCGAGCAGTCGCACGAGGACCCCGCCATAGGGCACCGTCACTGCCACGCGCCCGTCTGGCGAGAAGACAATTTGGCCCGGGACCGAGCCAAGCGGCAGATTATTAACCTGCTGCGCGGCTTCCAGCTGGATTCCCAGTTTGGCCATCTGCTCTGCATCGACCGTGCCGGCCGCCGAGGCAGCGGCGCTGGGTGCGGGGGCACCTTGGTCGCTTCCGGCGAAGAAGTACCATCCGGCAAGGGCGGACACTGTAAGAGCGGCGGCTATCGGGATGCGTTTGTCCATGACGGAGCGCTCTATCCCTTCAACCTGACAGTTGCCTGCCAATCTGGCAGGATTTCGTCAGCTTCATCTGCCAGGGAAGAATCCGGCCGACGCAAGGAAGAGAACACGGTGCGATTGTTGGTGGTCGAAGATGATGCCGAACTGGGTCCACGCCTGGCCGAGCGGCTGCGCGCGGTCGGCTTTGCCGTCGATCTGGCGCGCAGCGCCGAAGAGGCTGAGGCATGGCCGGAACTGGACCGGATCGACGTGATCCTGCTCGATCTCGGCTTGCCCGATGGCGATGGCCTTAACCTGCTGCGCGGTTGGCGGGCGGCCAGGCTGGCCACCCCGATCCTGATCCTGACCGCCCGCGGCGGCTGGGAGGAAAAGGTCGAAGGCCTGAATGCCGGGGCCGACGATTTCGTAGTCAAGCCGGTCCGTTTCGAGGAACTGCTGGCCCGGCTCCACGCGCTGATGCGGCGGCACGGCGGCGCCCGGTTTCCCCGCCTTGAAAGCGACGGGATTGTGCTCGACCCGATCCAGCACACGGTTGAACTTTCCGGCACGCCCGCCCGGTTGAGCAAGCAGGAATTCCGGCTGCTCCACTTGTTCATGCGCCGGCGCGGAGAGGTGCTGTCGCAGGACCGGATCCTTGAGCATCTTTACGACCTCGATACGCTGCGCGACATCAATACAATTGAAGTGCTGGTTGGCCGGCTTCGGCGGCGGATCGGCGCAGGCCGGATCATCACAGTGCGAGGCTTCGGGTACAGGTTCGGAGGTGAGGCATGACCGGCCCCTTCGCCCGCCTTTCCAAACTGAGCATGCGCGCCCGGCTGGTTATTGCCGTGCTGGCCTGGACCAGCCTCGGCACGGCGGCAATCTGGCTGGCGGCGACGCGGATCTATGCCGCTCATGTTGAAGAGCACTTCAATGCCGAACTTGCAGTGCATGTCGAGGAACTGTCCCGCCTGGCGAGGCTGCGGGTGGACGGTCAGCCCGAACTGGTGCGCCCTCTGTCCGATCCCCGCTATGAGGTGCCGAGATCGGGCTATTACTGGCAGATCAGCGTCGATGGACGCCCACCGCTCGGTTCTGCCTCATTGGCCGGACAGCAGCTTGATCCCGCCATCGCCCACTCGCAATCTGTTCAGCATGTCGATGCGGCAGGACCGACCGGTCCGGCCATCACCTATGGCTTGGTCCGGCGCGAAGCCGACGGCACCGAACTGCATTTCGTCATCGCCACCGATCATTCGGAACTGGACGGCCTGGTCGAACGCTTCACCCGTGATCTGACCGTCTGGTTCGCACTGATCGGGGCCGGGCTGCTGGCGGCCGGAGTGGCGATGGCAGGGATCACGCTGCGCCCGCTGGCCGGCCTGCGCCTGGCCCTGGTGCGCTTTCGCCGCGGCGCAGCCGACAAGCTGGAAGGTGCGTTTCCGGCGGAGGTTGAGCCACTGGTCGATGAACTCAATGCCTTTATCCGCCACAATGCGGAAAAGGTTGCGGCGGCCCGGGTGGAGGCCGGCAACCTGGCCCATTCTTTGCGCACCCCGCTGGCCGTGATCACCGATGAGGCCGAGCGCAGCGCGCGCGATGGCCCCCGCCCTGGGACCGCGCAGGTCCTGCTCGATCAAGCCGGGACCATGCAGGTGCAGATCGATTACCACCTCGCGCGGGTCCGCGCGCGTGGCGGGGCTGGCTTGCCCGGGGCTACGACTGCCCTGTCATCGCTGGTCGAACCGGTGATGCAGGCCTTCCAGCGGCTTTATCCTGACAAGGTGTTCGTTGTGGACAGCAAGCTGGATGACGATCCGGTGGTCGTGGGGGACCGGGTCGATCTGCTCGAAGTGCTATCCGTGCTGCTCGACAATGCGGCCAAGTGGGCCGATCGGCAGATTGACGTCACTCTGGAACAGGCCGGCGAACGGCTGCTTATCGCCGTCGCTGACGATGGGCCCGGAATGCGCGATGCGGACCTTGAGGCCGCTTTCGGCATTGGGGTGCGGCTCGATCCTGACAAGCCCGGCTCCGGCCTCGGCCTCGCCATTGCTCGCTCGATCTGCGCCGACCTCGGGGCTGCACTAACCCTGACCCAACGAACGTGGCCGGCAACCGGCCTAATTGCGAGCCTGCTGATCAGGGCAGTTCCGTTGAATCACGCTAGTTCATATAGGGAATAATGAAATCCGATTGATATCATTTGAAAATCGCAAGGTTCTAACCGCAAAAAATGTCAAATTATGAACCTTTAACATGAAGCCTTCCGACGCATCGATGACGCCGCGCTAGAATGGACCATCAGCGAAACACTTGGCGAGGCTGCAGAAAGGTGGCGTCGGTTCTCGTCTACTTTTCCGACATGGTGTTAACGAAATAGCGAAAGTGGCTGAAGATGGCTGCCCACTTATCGGCCTCATGTTCACATCCGTGACTCATACGAACTAAAATAGTGGGACCGATTTTCCAAACATAGCAATCTAACAGCCTAACCAATTTTAATCCTTCGAATAGTCGTTCATACCTTGCTTAAGACGGCAAGCGAGCCAGAGGCGCTCAATCGAACCTCATAAACAAATCCGCAGAGTGCCCGAAGCCATTCCAGCCGATGTCCCGGCCGGTTTCAGCGCAATGCGACATCTTCTTAACGCCATCGAAACGGCGTATATTTGTCGACTGCTGCCGGTTTCCCTTA
>JAKPHK010000103.1 GCA_029550345.1 Pseudomonadota bacterium | reverse complement strand
GAAGCTGACCTTCAGCTTGGCCCCGGTCGCGGTATCGACCACCTTGGCGCGGCCATTGGCGTCCTTGTAGCTGCCATCGCCCTTGCGGCAGCGGTTGAGCACCGAAATCTTGCCGTCATCGCGCAGGGCATAGTCGGCGGTTACCCCTTCGCAGTCCTTCTGGAAGGCCTGTTCATAGCGGGCCAGTTCGTACCAGCGGCCAAGATAGCGGTTCAGATCGACGCTTTTGGCAGGCTGCGGAACGGCACTGTTGCCGACCGGGTGCTTGGAGAAGACCGCCGCGCAGCCAGACAGCGCCAGCGCGGCGAGGGTCAGGGCGGGAAGGGTGAATTTGCGGTTCATAGGTGCTTTCTCTGGCAGATCTGCGCTGAACATAGGATTGCAGACGGCTTTGCACAGGGCGTCTTGCAGGGTAAATGTGCGCCATGATCGCGCAAACCATCCAGCTTGCCCTTGCACCCGTCTTCGTCCTGGTGGCGATCGGCAATATCCTCAACCTGCTGTCCAGCAGGCTGGGCCGGGTGGTCGATCGCTCGCGCCATCTGCAGGATCGGCACATGGCCACCGAAGGACCCGACCATGACGAGGTGGTGGCCGAAATCCGCCTGCTCGATGGCCGGATCGGCCTGATCACCAAGGCAATCCGCCTGATGGTCATTTCCGGCCTGGCGATCGGCACCACGGTGGCCGTGCTGTTTCTTGAAGAACTGGCCGGCCTTGATCTGCAACGCGTCGCCGCGGCGACATTCCTGGCGGCGGTTTCGCTGCTGATGTGGGCGCTGGTGCTGTTCCTGCGCGAAACCCAGATTGCTGCCGATCAGCTGCGCATCCCGCGGATGTACCTGGAGGGGTAGAAACCGCCTAAGCCAGCAGCTTCTGCGCCTTCTGCTCCACCACGCCGCGGACCATCGGTTCGACAAAGGACAGCGCGGCGGGCAGGGCGATTTCGAACACCACCTGATCGTCGGTAACGTCAACATGGGCGTTGACGGTCTGCCCCATCGCCGCCACCCGCATCGCCATGCGGTCTTCGCCTGGCCAGTCGATCGCCACGTCGGCGCCGCCGGGAAACAGTCCGGCCATTTCGCCGCTGCGTTCCCTGAGGCGGCGTTTGACCTCTTCCTTGCCCAGCCGGTGGGGGATCGGCACGCGCATCAGGTCGTGCCCTCCGCCTCGTCGATCGCATCGCCGTATTTGTAATCGAGATAGCGGGTGGTGATCGCCAGATTGTCGATCGCGCCCATCGCCAGCTGGCGGGTGATCGAATCGATCTCATCGCTGATCGTTTTCAGCCCGCCGATGAACTGCTGGTTGGGATTGGTCCCGGCGCGGTCTTCGTAGCGCAGATTTTCGGGGATCTTGCGATAGCCGTCGATCACCCCGGGCAGGTGTTCGCCCACCAGTTTGCGCACCTCGGCGGCCTTGGGGTGATCCTGATCGACATCGGCCAGTTGCACCGCCAGCCCATCGAGCTGCAGGCCGATGTGATCGACCAGCTGCACCGCCGGCGGGGGCAGCGCGCGGCGCTGGGTTTCAAGCCACAGCTCGGTCCGCCCGACCAGCGCGCGGACATCGGTATCGGAAGGATCGAGATCGGCGCGGGTCGGCATCTTGAAGCGCGGATACTTGCCCAGCAGGAACAGCGCCGCAGCGCTGGCGACAACGCCGGTCACAATCCCGCCAAAGCCGATCCCGTCAATCACCGTGCCGACGATCGCCAGCCCCAGCCAGATGACAGCCCCGGCCACCGCAATGTTGCGGAACTTGCGCCAGTAATGGCCGGCGCGGATCTGCGCGGCGCCTTGGCCGATCGAGCGGCGGCGGCCACCGGCGCGCTGATCGACCAGCACCCGGCGCGCCGCGCCGATGATCTGGTCTGACTGGTGCGATTCTCCCGCCAAGTCAGCCCTCCAGGCTCAGCAGGCTGGGGGCATCGCTGGCCACCTGGGCCTGGGCCGCACCTTCGGCCCGGGCGATATAGCCCTTGGACTTTTCAACCTCGGCCGACAGGGTGGTGACCGTCTGCTTCATGCTGTCGAGCGCTTTCAGCTTGAAGGTGTCGATATTGTCCATCGTGTCATAGATGTTCTGGAAGGCGCGTTGCAGCGTTTCCAGCGGGATCGTGCTCGATGCCGCCATCTCGTGGATCTTGCCGGTCTGGTCGCGCAGCAGGGTGCCGGTCGAATCGATCAGCCCGGCCGTGGTCGAATTGAGCGCGGTGACCTGTTCCAGCACCAGCCGCTGGTTGGCCATGGCCTGCGACACGGTAACCGCGGTGCGCAGCGCGGCGACCGTTGTGGTGCTGGCCCGGTCCACACCCTTGACCAGTTCGACGTTGTTCTTCTTGACCAGATCGAGCGCCAGATAGCCCTGCACCGTCACCGCCATCTGCGTCAGCAGGTCCTGGGTCCGTTGACGGACATAGAACAGCGCGGTTTCGCGGATCGCCTTGGCCTTGGCCGGATCAGTCGCGTCAAGATCGGCGGCCTTTTCCTCCAGCTTGCCGTCCAGCGTGCGGCTGATGTGGATCATCTGCTCCAGATTGCCCATCGCCTCCCACAGCTTCTGGCGCTCCACGTCGATCGCGGCATTGTCCATCAGCAGCTCGTCCTTGCCCGAGCCGAGGTGGCCAAGGATCGCCTGGATGTGCCCTTGCGCGCTTTCATAGGACTGGAAATAGCGCTTCATCGAATTGCCGAAGGGGATGATGCCCAGGAACTTGCGCCCCTTGGAAAGCTTGCCCTGCTTGCCGGGATCGAGCGTTTCCACGGTCTTGCGCAGTTCGGCCAGATTGGCGCCGACGCCGGTATCCTTGTCCATCGCCCGGATCGGCCGATCGAGGAAACGGTTGCTCATCCCCGCAGCGGCCATGATTTCCTTGCGGCCCATGTTGGTGATCTGATCGACCTTCTTGCCGAATTCGGGCGAATTGGCATCGGACGAGATCAGATCGGCGACGAAGGCATCGACCTTTTCCTCCAGCTTGGACTTGGCATCGTCGCTGACCGGCACCAGCCCCACGGCCTTTTCGGCGGGGACGACCGGCACGGGATCAGGCGCGGTCAGGGTGATGGTCGGGGCTTCGGTTCCGGTCGGCGTAGTGGCCATGGTGGTTCGTTCCGTATCCTTAGGACAAAAGGCTGGAACCAATGTGGGACTGCCGCCGCTGCGATGCAAGCTGTATTGTCGATGTAAGACAGAACCCTATCGACGAACGCCATCAGCCAAGCAACTCATCACGGCCTGCCGGAACCTTCTTGTCATCCGTTTGCCATCCACGAGCCACACCGCTGTCCGAAAATTGTCGTTCTGCCGACAGACGGCGCCCCTAGCTGCGACGTAATTTCAACTGTTGCGAGACCATGTCATGATCGCGAGTCGCCCTGTTTCCCGCCCCTCGTTCAATCGCCTTTCGGCCTTGCTGCTCTCCGGTGCCGGTCTGGTCTGGGCTGCGCCGGCTTTTGCCGACGATGCAGCCGAGGCAGAGGATGAAGCCGCAAAATCGGCCCGCGATATTGTTGTCATGGCCGATATCGGGTTCCGCAATCGCAGCGACGCGGCCCAGCCGGTGCTGGTCTATGACGAAGAGTACTTCCAGCGCTTTGAACCGCTGACTGCCGGTGACGCCCTGAAGCGGGTGCCCTCTGTCACGTTCCTGTCGGATGTGCTCGAAAGCGACGGCGCACGACTGCGCGGGCTTGATCCCGGTTACACCCAGATCCTGATCAACGGGGAAAAGGTTCCGGGATCGAACGCGGACCGCTCGTTCTTCCTTGATCGTATTCCCGCCGAACTGGTCAAGCAGGTTGAAATCGTCCGTTCGCCTTCCGCTCGCCGTACTGGTGATGCCGTTGCCGGAACCTTGAACATCGTGCTGCGTGACGCCTTCACGATGGATGGCGGTTATGTCCGCGCCGGGGCGGGGTTCTTCGACGATGGCAAGGTCAAGCCTTCTGCTGGTCTTTACTATGGCGGCAAGCTGGGGCCGGGGCGGTTGCTGATCGGGGCCAACATTCAGGGCCGGTACAACCCCAAGAACAAGTTCAGCTTGCGCTACTCGGACTCGCCCGAGAATAACGCCAACTTCGCGACCGACGATTTCGACAACCGCGAAGACCAGAGCGACGTGCGCAACGGTACTGACTATGCCGGCAACGTAAGCTGGGGCATCGATGATGGTGAAAACCGCTTCGAAATTTCCGGCAACTATGTCCGCACCGAGCGTGAGCAAATCGAACGCAGCTTCGAATACAACGATCCGACCGCAGTGACCGGCCCGGTTCGGGTCAATGCCAACGGCACCTTGCTGACCGACAATTTCAATCCGCTGTATATCACGCAGGAAAGCTGGTCTGTCAGCCTCAAGGGCGACAAGGTATGGTCGGCCGGCAAGACCAAGCTGCGTGTCGGCTTTGCCAGTTTCGACGATAGCCAGGACGAGTTCGAGCATGAGATCGATTTCGACCGATCGACGCCGCGCTATACCGGCGACAAGACGCTTTTCCGGGTCAAGGACAAGGAATTCTCAGCCCAGCTTGAACATGAGGTTCCGCTGGGCGTGGATGTGAATTTTGCGGTTGGCGGCTTTATCCAGAACAAGACCCGCGACACCGACATTTCCGAGGTACGCAACCGCTTCAGCGTATCGAACGCGACACTGGCCGGCTATAGCCAGTTCAGCGGAAATCCGGCCGATTACGCCGCGCCGTTCCCGGCGACCGTACCCACTCCCGGCGGGCTGAACCGGATCGATGAAGACCGCCGCGATGCTTATGCGCTGCTGGAAGGCAAGACCGGGCCGGTGAAATTCGAACTCGGGCTACGACTTGAAAGCACCAATGTGCGGATCGACGACAAGACCGTGGCGCCAGGCGCCGGCCTGATCGATGTCGATTATACCTATCTACTGCCTTCGGCGTCGGCCAAGATCGAACTTGGTCGGGGTCGCCTGACCGCTTCGGCCGCGCGGACAGTGCGTCGTCCGCGGTTCGACTATATCTCGCCCGCGCTGCTGGAGGCGGAACTTGGTGACAACGACCTGCTGGGCAATCCGTTGCTGCGCCCGGAAACGGCCTGGGGTGCCGATCTGGGTTATGAGCACCGGATCGGCCGCACCGGGGTGATCGGGGTCAACGTGTTTTATCGCAAGATCGAAGACGTGGTCGATGAGGTCAACACCGGGGTGGTCGGGTCGGAAGGGGCCGGCACCTTCGTCTATCAGCCGCGCAATGTCGGTGACGGGAAGGTTTGGGGGGTGGAATTCGATCTTTCCGCCAGCCTCGGCTTCCTGGGTCTGCCCAACACCGGCGTGTTCGGCAACCTGGGGTGGATCGACAGTTCGATCGATGATGAATTCGGCACGCGGCGCTTCAACGGCCAGTCCGAATATGTTTACAACTTCGGCATAATTCAGAACCTGCCTTCCTACGGGGTTTCGTTTGGCGCGACCTATCGCAAGCAGGGGCGCGCGTTCGACCGCTATGCCGGTGAGGAAATCACCACCACCTACGGCGCGGATCTTGAGGTGTTCATCGAAAAGCGGATCGGCAAGAACTTCACCATCCGTGCGGTCGGCTCGAATCTGCTGGATGGCAGCAAGGACGAGGCGTTCAACAAGTTCGCTACCACCGGCGATCAGGTTGCGCGCAATTTCGACGAATATGAACTGGAAACCGAAAACGCTGGTCCCGTGTTTCAGGTTGTTGCGCGGTACGCCTTCTGATGGTCAGGCGTTTCTCACTGCTGGCCGCGGCACTTGTCGCCGCGGCGCCGCTTTCGCAAGGCTGGGCTCAGGCTTCCACCGCCGCAGTTACAGTTGAAGTGAAGGCCCGGGCGGAAACCGTTCCGGTCGGCACCATGGCGGATGATGCGGCGGATGATCCAGCGATCTGGCTCAATCGCCGCGATCCGTCTGCCAGCCTGATCGTCGCGACCGACAAGAAGGCCGGACTCTATGTCTATGGCCTCGACGGCAAAGTCCGGCATTTTGTGGCCGATGGGCGGCTCAACAATGTCGATCTGATCGACATGGGCCGCGCCGGCGTGATGGTTGTGGCCAGCGATCGCAACGATAAGGCTGCGGCCAGGTTGCGCCTTTACCGGCTGGATACCGTCGCGGCGCAGCTGGTGCCGCTGGCCGTGCTGGATGGCGGCGCGGGCGAGGCCTATGGTTTGTGCCTGGTCCGGCGCGGCAGCAGCTTCGATGCCTTTTCGGTGCTGAAGGACGGGCTGGTTGCGCAGGTACGGGTCAGTCTGGGCAAGACACCCGCGGGCACAATCGTTCGCTACGTCAAGGTGCCGACCCAGACCGAGGGGTGCGTGGTCGATTCGCGCAGTGAGACGCTTTATGTCGGCGAAGAGGATGTCGGCATCTGGGCCTTCGATGCCCGCGCGCGAGGCCCGGTGGTGGGCCGGCTTGCCGTAAAGGTCGATGGCACGCGGTTGGTTGCCGATGTCGAGGGGTTGGCGCTGGCCCGGCAAGGTCGCAAAGGCGGCTGGCTGGTTGCCTCCAGCCAGGGTGATAATGCCTATTCCCTGTATCGCCTGCCGGACCTGGAATACGCCGGGCGTTTCCGGATCGCCAAAGGAGCATTCGGCAGCGTTGAGGAAACCGATGGGATCGAGCTGAAACTGGGCAATTTCGGACCGGACTATCCGCTCGGATTGTTTGTGGCGCAGGACGGCATGAATGAGCCGGCCGCGCAGAATTTCAAGCTGGTATCCTGGGCCGATGTGCTGGCCGCGCTGGGGAAATGACAATCCGGCGCGGTCCAGCCCCGGTCCGGCACCGGGTCAGGCCGCCAGCCTGATCGGTTCGATCTCGCCCGAAAGGTACTGCTTCTTGGCCTTGGCCCGGCTCAGCTTGCCGCTGCTGGTGCGGGGCAGGGTGCGCGGCGGGACCAGTTCGACGATCGCCGGGTGGCCCAGGATCGAGCGGACCTTGTCGCGGATCGTGTCGTGCAGGCGGGCGCGTTCTTCCGGATCGGAAACGCGGCAGTGGACCAGCACGGCAACCGATTCCTCACCGGTTTCGGTTTCGACCGAAAAGGCCGCGATATCGCCGTGGTTGAAGCCGGGCAGCTGTTCCACCGCCCATTCGATGTCCTGCGGCCAGTGGTTCTTGCCGTTGATGATGATCATGTCCTTCGCCCGGCCGACGATGAACAGATAGCCATCGACCTGATAGCCCATGTCGCCGGTATCGAGCCAGCCATCGACCATGCAGGCATCGGTCGCTTCTTCATCACGGAAATAGCCGACCATCACCGATGGGCCCTTGCACCAGACCTTGCCGATCTGGTGATCGCCCAGCACTTCGCCGCGGCCGCCGCGAATCTCGATCGTCATGTCCTTCACGGCCTTGCCGCAGTTGACGATTGCCCGGTAGCGCGCGGGACGGCTGAGATCGCGCGGGCAGCCGGAAAGTCGCTCTTCCTCGACCAGTTCCACACGGATGCCTTCGCCCGGCGGCATGATGGTGACGGCCAGGGTCGCTTCGGCGAGGCCATAGGACGGCAGGAAGGCGCTGGCGCGGAAACCGGCCTCGGCAAAGGCGTTGACGAAGCCCTGCATCACGTCGGGCCGGATCATGTCCGCCCCGTTGCCCGCTATCCGCCAGCGCGACAGGTCGAAGCGTTCGCTGACGTGGCTCTGGCTGGAAATGCGCCGCGCGCAGATGTCATAGCCGAAGGTGGGCGAATAGGAGATCGAGTTGCCGGGATTGCGGCTGATCATGTCGAGCCAGGCCAGC
>JAKPHK010000087.1 GCA_029550345.1 Pseudomonadota bacterium | reverse complement strand
GAAAACTGGAGCGGGCGAAGGGATTCGAACCCTCGACCCCAACCTTGGCAAGGTTGTGCTCTACCCCTGAGCTACGCCCGCTCGAACGTTTCACAGCCCATTGCGCTTTGCGCCAGGGCCGGGGTGAGGCGCGCGGTTAGCATCGCCTCTGCGGCTTGCCAAGGGGAAAATTGCCAATCACGGCAAAGCGTGGTTTATCCCTTCACAAATCGGCTGAAAGGCCCACATTGGCGCTCTGAAAACAAGCGAATGGAGCGTGACGTGGCAAGCATGGGGCTGAACCTGGAAGAGCAGAAGGCGGTTGACCGGTTCCGCAAGGCCGTGGTCGAGCCTTCCATGAACGCCCTGGTGATTCTCGATTTCTGGGCCGAATGGTGCGGGCCGTGCAAGGCGTTGACCCCGGTGCTGGAAAAGGTCGCCGCCGACTATGCCGATAAGGGCGTGGTCCTGGCCAAGGTCAACGTCGATGAGGAAGGCTTCATCGCCGGGCAGTTCCAGGTCCGCTCGATCCCAACGGTCTATGCGATCTTTCAGGGCCAGCCGGTTGCCGATCTGACCAGCGCGCGCAGCGAATCCCAGCTCAAAGGCGCACTTGATCAGCTGCTGGCGAAGCTGCCGATCACACCTGGTGGGGAATCGGCGCAAGATATTGCGCCGCTGCTGGCGATGGGAGAGGAAGCACTGGCAAGCGGTGATGGGGAACGCGCGGCCTCGATCTTTTCGCAGATCGTTGAGATCGAACCGGGCAGTGCGGCGGCCTATGGCGGGCTGATCCGGGCGATGGTGGCGATCGGTGAGATCGACCAGGCCGAAGCGGTTCTGGCGGCCCTTCCCGCCGAACTGGCCGGCGACCCTGAACTGGCCCGCGCCGGCGCCGCGCTCGATCTGGCCCGCAACAAGCCCGAGGATGACGTGCTGGCGGCATTGCAGGCCGCAGCCACGCCCGACAACCCGGACGGCCAGCTGGCCTATGCCGAAGCCGCTTTCGCTGCCGGATACCGTGACGGCGCCGCAGAGGTGCTTCTGGCGATGATCGGCGCCGACCGCGAGTGGAATGACGGTGCCGCCAAGGCCAGACTGCTGCAGATGTTCGAGGTGGTCGGGCTGGAAGACCCGTGGGTCGCCGCCCAGCGCCGCCGCCTCTCATTGATCCTGTTCGGCTGAGCGCGCTGCCCCCGGCCATGCGCGTTTCGATCTTCCCCCTGCCCGGCGCGCTGCTGTTCCCCGGCCTGCAGCTGCCGCTGCATATCTTTGAGCCGCGCTACCGCGCGTTGGTCAAGGATGCGCTGGCACGTGACCGGCGGATCGGGATGATCCAGCCGCAAAGCGCTGATGAGGGCGCGCCGCTCTACCGGATCGGCTGCCTCGGCAAGATCGACGAGGTAGAGGCGCTTGACGACGGCCGGTTCAACCTGATCCTTGAGGGCGAGGCCCGGTTCCGGATTGTGCGCGAACTCGATACGGCCACCCCGTTCCGCCAGATCGAAGCAGAGCTGATCGAGGAGCCACTGTCAGAGGCACTGTCCCCGGTCGAACGGGCCGGATTTGAACGCGAGGCCCGGCGCTTTGCCGATCGGCAGGGCTATTCGGTCGATTGGGACGCGGTGACCCGGTTGGATGACCAGTCGCTGATCGACGGATCAAGCCAGATCGTCCCCTTCGACATCGCATCGAAGCAGGCCCTGCTCGAAGCCGAGAGCCTGTCCGAGCGCTGCGAACTGCTGGTTCAGCTGATGCAGTTCTTCGGTCGCCGCGACAGCGACGACCCGCAGGT
The DNA here is from genome assembly GCA_029550345.1 of Pseudomonadota bacterium. Lineage (GTDB taxonomy): Bacteria > Pseudomonadota > Alphaproteobacteria > Sphingomonadales > Sphingomonadaceae > Novosphingobium. The sequence continues at coordinate 12,331 of JAKPHK010000087.1, read as the reverse complement.
TACTTTGCAGTAGCATCCTCTGCAAAACCGCCGTCCTCGTCTTCCTCGGCGCCGTCGTCGCTGAACGACTTGGTCATCTTGCAGGCCTTGCTATCGCCCCCGGCGCAGGCATCGAGCAGGCATTCCTTGGTATTCTCGCTGCGGGTTCCGGTGCCGGAGCCTTTGTATTCCTCAATACAGCGCTCCGCGGTCATCGGGGTTTCGCTGGGCTTGGGGGTCGTCTTGGCCTCCGCGGCAGAGCCGGTCTCGGTCGGCGCGGCTTCGGGTTCGGCGGCTTTCGAGCAACCGGTGAGCAGTGCCAGCGCGATCATGACAGTCAGCTTTTTCATCCCAGCACCGCCTTTATTCCATCAAGAACATATTGCGCCGCCAGCGCGGCCAGCAGAACCCCAAGCAGGCGGGTGATAACCGCCTCAACCCGGGTGCCAAGCAGTTTCATCAGCGGCCCGGCGGCAATCAGCGCCACCAGCGTCAGCGCCAACACCGCGACCATCGCCGCCAGGACGATCAGGGTCTGCTCGGTCCCGTGGGCGCGCGCGGTCAGCAGCATGATCGTGGCGATCGATCCCGGCCCGGCGATCATCGGCATCGCCATCGGGAAGACCGAAACATCCTCGACATGATCCTCGCGGATCTTTTCGGCCCGCTCCTCACGCCGTTGGGTGCGTTTTTCGAAGACCATGTCCATCGCGATCACAAACAGCATGATCCCGCCCGCGATCCGGAACGAGTTGAGTTCGATGTGCAGCGCGTTCAGCAGGTTTTCCCCGAACAACGCGAAGACCAGCAGGATCAGGGTGGCGATGAAGGTGGCCCGGACCGCCATCGCGGTCGATTGGCGCGTGCTGGCGCCCTTGACCAGCCCGGCATAGATCGGTGCGCAGCCGGGCGGATCGATCACCACGAACAGGGTGATGAAAGCAGAAAGGAACAGGTCCCACATCACTTCTGTGCTGAGGCCTCTATCTGGATGTCCTGCACGGTCACACGCTGGCCATCGGCCCGCATGGTCACGGTAAAGCGCCGTGCGCCATCGGGCGCAACCGCCACGTCCCAGCCCAGCGTGCCATCAAGTGACTGGCCGCTGCGGCGCGCCGGATCGATCGGCGGCAGCTTGCCCTTGAAATCCTGGATCTTCGGCGCGCGCCGACCGGTGTAACCCGGCGGGCATTCTGCCACCTTGGCCACCATCATGTCCGGCGCTTCAAGCGGCAGCGGCAGTTCATCGCCCTGATCGAGCACCCACTTGTATTTGCCGTTCTTCTGCTTTTGCCAGACGGTGGTGAACCAGCCGGACTTGTCGCCGCTTTGCCAGGCACCGCGGGTGACCGCGAGCGAACCGTCGCAGCTCGACCAGACCTGATGCGGCTGCCATTTGACCGCCTGGGCCGGATCGGCCCGGCCCTTCAGGTGATCCTGAGCATAGACCATCTGCGGGGTGAACATCACCGCATCCTTGGTCGCGGTTTCACGGAAGGCAGTCCACTGCCCCTTTTCCTGGGCGAGGCGGGCAAAGGCGATTTCCTCTGCAATCACCGCGCTGGGATTGGCGTGAGCGGAAACGCCATCGTCGCGGCGATCCCGCGCCATGGCCGGTGAACTGGTGATGGCAAGTGCCACTGCCCCGAGAATCAAACGCTTCATGGGAATGCCGTTTAGCCCCGTGCGCAAGCCATGGCCAGCCGAACCGTCAGAGGGCATCCTCGGCCAGGGCCACCCCGGCATTGCGATGTGCCGCGACCAGTGCGTTGCGCAGCAGGACGGCGATGGTCATCGGCCCGACCCCGCCCGGCACCGGGGTTACCGCCCCGGCCACATCCAGCGCCTCGGCATAGGCGACATCGCCAACCAGCCGCCCCTTGGCCTCACCCTCGGCAGGCGGCAGGCGGTTGATGCCCACGTCGATCACGGTTGCTCCGGGCTTGAGCCAGTCTCCGCGAACCATTTCCGGTCGCCCGACTGCGGCCACCACGATATCGGCGCGGCGCACCACATCGGGCAGGTTTCGGGTGCGGCTGTGGGCAATCGTCACCGTGCAGCTTTCGGCCAGCAGCAGCTGCGCCATCGGTTTTCCGACCAGGATCGAACGCCCAATCACCACCGCATCAAGGCCAGAGAGCGAACCCAGCCGGTCCTTCAGCAGCATCAGCGATCCAAGCGGCGTGCACGGCACCAGCCCCGGCAGGCCGAGCGCAAGGCGGCCGGTGCTGATCGGGGTCAGGCCATCGACATCCTTGGTCGGGCTGATCCGTTCAACCACCGCCTGTTCATCAAGATGGCCGGGCAGTGGCAGCTGGACCAGAATTCCGTCCACTGCGGGATCGGCATTGAGCCGGTCGATCAGCGCGATCAGATCGGCCTGGGCAGTATCGGCGGGCAGGCGGTGTTCAAAGCTGGCCATGCCGCAAGCCACGGTCTGCTTGGCCTTCGACGCGACATAGACCTGGCTGGCCGGATCATCGCCAACCAGCACCACGGCAAGGCCGGCCTTGCGCCCGGCGCTCTGCTCGAACGTCGCGGCATAATCCGCCACCCGGGCGCGCAGCCCGGCGGCAAAGGCTTTTCCGTCGATTACTTCGGCGGTCATTACATCCCCCGGGCGGCGATGTGGCCAATCACGTTCTGCAGGATCGACAGGCCAAGGATCAGCACCATCGGTGAAAGATCAAGCGGGCGGGTATCGGGCATGATCCGCTGGATCGGGCGCAGCACCGGATCAAGCAGCATATTGCAGGTCCGCCACAGCGCCCCGGCAAATTCGTTGCCGGGATTGATCACGTTGAAGGCAAACAGCAGACTGACCACGAATTGCACGATCACCAGCATGATGATGATCTGGATCAGGTAACCGATTACGGCAATCAGCGCGATGTCCACGAAATGACCCTTCTGTTTCGAATGGCGCGCTGATAGCCGTCCGCACCGGCATCGGCAACACCCGATCAGGCGCGGATCAGGGTCCCCGCGCCGCGTTCGGTGAAGATTTCCAGCAGCATCGCGTGCGGCACCCGGCCATCGAGCACGACCGCGGCTTCGCACCCGGCCTCAACCGCGTGGATGCAGGTTTCGAGCTTGGGGATCATCCCTCCGCTGATCGTGCCATCGGCCTGAAGCGCAGCAATATCGGCGGGGCGCAGATCGGTCAGCAGCTGCTTGTCCTTGTTCAGCACCCCGGCCACGTCGGTCAGCAGGAACAGCCGCGCCGCGCCCAGCGCCGCCGCAATCGCACCGGCCATGGTATCGGCGTTGATGTTATAGGTCTGGCCATCCTCACCCACGGCGATCGGGGCGATCACCGGGATCATCCCGGCATCGGAGATGGTCTTGATCACCTTGGTATCGACCGCCTTGGGCTCACCCACGAAACCCAGGTCGATCACCTGTTCGATCTGGCTGCCGGGATCGCGGGTGGTGCGCTGAACCTTTGTAGCGGTGACCAGTCCGCCGTCCTTGCCGGAAATGCCGATTGCCTTGCCTCCGGCCCCGGCGATCCAGCGGACGATCTCCTTGTTGATCGCGCCGGACAGGACCATTTCGGCGACTTCGGCAGTGGCCTTGTCGGTCACCCGCAGGCCATCGACGAAGGTGCTTTCCACGCCCAGCTTGCCCAGCATCGCACCAATCTGCGGCCCGCCGCCGTGGACCACCACCGGATTGATCCCCACCGCTTTCAGCAGCACCACATCTTCGGCAAAGTCATGCGCCAGATCGGGATCGCCCATCGCATGGCCGCCGTACTTCACCACAAAGGTCTGCCCGGCATAGCGCTGGAGATAGGGCAGCGCCTCAACCAGGGTTTCGGCCTTGGCAAGCATTGCCGTCATTTGGGCGGGGTCATGGTTATGGGGCATAGTGAGCGCGCTTTAGACCCCCTGCCGCGGATTTGAAGCGTTTTTACGCAGCTTCGCGGTCCAGCTGGCGTCCGACCCTCACCGCCAGCGCTATGATCAGTGGCACCAGCACTGCCGAAAGCACGACCTTGGTAATTGCCTGTCCGATCATGAGATCGAGAATCGGGCGTACACCGTAAAAGCTGATGCCGATAAAGATCAGCGTATCGACAATCTGTGACAGCGATGCGGCGACGAATCCGCGCAGTCCGGCAAACTTGCCAACTGCCCCGCGTAACCGGTCAAACAGCCAGATATTGAGCGTCACTGATACGCCATAGGCGATAATTCCGGCCGCCATCATCCGTGCGCCTTGCGCAACAATAATCGGGAATGCCTCCTTGGCGGGTTCGTACATCCCCGGATCCGTCGGCAACTGGACCACCAAGAACGTCCAGAAAATCGCCAAAATCAACGGAATGAACCCATACCGGACCATCTTTTGCGCCACTTGATTGCCGTGCAATTCAGCCACTGCTGAAGACAGCGCCACCAGAGTCAGAAAAGGGAAAATGCCGGCCTCAACCGCCAGCGGCCCCAGTGCAACCTGCTTGGCCCCTAAAAATCCACCAAGTGGAACCATCCCCCCGTAGAGGATTGCGAGGACGAACAGCGAGCGCGGGAAAGCCGGGGTCTGGTTCTGCATCGCGCAAGGCTTAGCGCCGATCCGCGCCAAGTAAATGCCCGCGATGCGATCCACCCACAGCTTGCGCGCCGGGGGAATTGACCGCGCCCGCAAAGCCGTTACCACCTGCGCCCACTGCACTTTTCCCAGGGGGACCGCACCAATCATGCCGCAACTGACCAGCCTGCTGGGCATCGCCCTGATACTGGGAATCGCTTTTGCCCTGTCATCCGATCGCAAGGCGATCCGCCTGCGGGTGGTGGGGGCGGCCTTTGCCCTGCAGGCCGGGATCGCGCTGCTGGCATTGAAAGTAGCTGCCGGGCAGTTCGTGCTTCAGGCCATGTCGAACGGCTTCCTCAAGCTGCTCAGCTATTCCGAAGCCGGGACCAAGGCGGTGTTCGGGCCGCTGGGTGAACCGCCCTTCGCCTATTCCTTCGCGATCGGCGCACTGCCCGCAATCATCTTTTTCGCGGCCCTGGTTTCGGTGCTCTATTACCTCGGCATCATGCAGCTGATCATCAAGTGGATCGGCGGCGGGATCAGGCTGGTGACCGGGATCAGCCGGGTCGAATCGCTTGGCGCAGCGGCCAACATCTTCGTCGGGCAAAGCGAAAGCCCGCTGGTGATCCGCCCGTTCCTGGCCGGACTTTCGCGTTCGCAGCTGTTCCTGATCATGACGGTCGGCTTTGCCGGGGTCGCGGGGACGATCATGGCCGGTTATGTTTCCGCCCTGGGCGGGGACGATGCTGCCAAGGCGCTGCTGCCCTATCTGATCGCGGCCAGCTTCATGTCGGCGCCCGGCGGGATCCTGATGGCCAAGATGATCCTGCCGGACAGCCCCGAGGAGCAGGGCGTGGAACCCGAAGTGACCGGGGAAATCCAGTTCGGTGAGGAAAAGCCCGCCAACATCATCATGGCCGCCGCCGAGGGCGCGCAGACCGGGGTCAAACTGGCGGTGATGGTCGGCGCCATGGTTCTGGCCTTTGTTGCGCTGATGGCCATGGCTAACGGGATGATCGGGGCGGTCGGGGCCTTGATCGGCCAGCCCGATCTTTCGTTCCAGCAGATCGTCGGCTGGATCTTCGCCCCCGTGATGAGCCTGGTCGGCGTTCCCTGGGCCGAAGCGGGCACCGCCGGCAGCCTTTTCGGCACCAAATTGGTGCTGAACGAATTCATTGCCTTAGGGGAACTGAAAGACCTCAAGGACGGGTTCGGCGGCAGCTCGCTGATCGTCACCACGATTGCCCTGTGCGGGTTCTCGAACTTCAGCTCGATCGCGATCCAGATGGCGGTCACCGGAAGCCTGGCCCCCAACCAGCGGCCGATGATCGCCCGGCTGGGGATCAAGGCACTGGCAGCCGGCAGCCTTGCCAACCTGATGAGCGCGGCGCTCGCGGGCCTGTTCCTAAGCCTCTGAAACGGATCATAACTCCGTACTTTTCCTGATGGCAGCAGGGTGCCGGAGCGGGCCATGCGGGGGGCATGGCCCTATCGCTTCTCACCCTTGCCGCCGCCACTTTCGCGCTTTGCGCCGAAGGGTCCAGGATCAATTGCGTCGTCGATGGCGATACCTTCTGGATGAACGGCGAGAAGATTCGGCTGGCCGACATCAATGCCCCCGAAACCCACCAGGCGCGCTGCGCCGCCGAGCGTGAACTGGGCCACCGCGCCACCGCCAGGCTTATCGTGCTGCTCAATGCCGGGCCATTCGCGCTCGAAATCGCGGGGCGCGAAACCGATCGCTATGGCCGGGCCTTGCGCGTCGCGCGGCGCGGTGGCCGCTCGATCGGGGCACAACTGGTAAGCGAGGGACTGGCCGAACCGTGGCGCGGGCGGCGCTCGGACTGGTGCTTGCTGCTTGCCGCGCGCTGATCCTGCCCCTACCGCCGGGCCATGGCCTGGCCCCGCCGCAAAACCGGATATGGACGTGTTCTGCCAACCCACCGCTGGCAGGGGCGCTCGTGGCCGTCGCGAATCTGGGGGACGCTGAAGTGGTGGCTGGGCGCCGCACTTCTGGCCGGGGCCAGCTGGTACTTCCTCAGCGACAGCCGGATCGGCCCGCGCGAGATGCCGAGCGGACCAGCCGAGCAGGTCCAGGGGCCGTTCGTGCGCTGCGGCCAGGGCCGCGCCGCCGGATGCGTGGCTGATGGCGATACGATCCTGATCGGCCAGCGCCGGATCAGGATCATCGGGATCGATGCACCGGAACTGCACCCGGCGCGCTGCCCCGAGGAAGCCCGATTGGGTGAGGCCGCGGCCCGGCATCTGCTGAACCTTGTCAACCAGGCCCCGTTCACCCTGGCCGGTCCCCAGCCGGCGGTGCACGATGAATATGGCCGCGAACTGCGCCATCTGCTGCGTGCCCGCCCGGACGGGACGGTCCAGTCGCTCGCCGACGACCTGGTCGCCACCGGCACGGTCCGTCCCTACTTGCGCGGCCCCCGCGAACCGTGGTGTTAGCGCTTCGATGAAAGCGCAACCAACCGGCTCCCCGATCCGTGAACATCACGCCGCACCGTTTCTGGCGGTAACGCTGGGCATTGCCCTGTTCAGCGTGATGGACGGGCTGATGAAAGGTGCCTCGCTGCTGGTCGGCGCCTATAGCGCGATGCTGGTGCGCAGCCTGATCGGCACGGCCCTGATGGCGCCGCTGTGGAAATGGCGCGGCGGGCACTGGCCCGATCGCCCGACGATGAAGCTGCACGCGCTGCGCGGCGCGATCAGCGGGGCGATGGCAACCAGCTTCTTCTGGGGGCTGGTCTATCTGCCGATGGCCGAAGGCATCGCGCTGTCGTTCATTGCCCCGCTGATCGCGCTTTACCTTGCCGCGGTGCTGCTGGGGGAAAAGATCGGCAGGGGCACCGTCCTGGCATCGCTGCTGGGGCTGCTGGGGGTGGTGGTGATCGCCGCAACCCGGATGGGCCAGAGCGATCTCGATCCGAAGGCCGGTTGGGGGATCGCCGCGATCCTCGTTTCCGCGGTGCTCTATGCCTTCAACCTGATCCTCCAGCGCAAGCAGGCACTGGTTTCCGGCCCGGTGGAGGTTGCGCTGTTCCAGACGGTCTGGGTGGCGATCTTCCTCGGGCTGCTGGCGCCGTGGCTGGTTGTCTGGCCCGATGCCCTGGCCCTGACCTATATCGCCGGCGGCGCGGCCCTGGCGATGGTCAGCCTGATGGTCATTTCCTGGGGCTATGGCCGCGCGGAAACCCAGGCCCTGCTGCCAATCGAATATACCGCCTTCATCTGGGCCGCGCTGATCGGCTGGCTGATGTTTGACGAGGCGGTGACCTGGCCGACCCTGGCCGGAGCGGTGCTGATCGTCGCCGGATGCCTGATCGCCGCAAGAAAACCCACTGAACAGACCGCACTTTAGTCTAATATTGCCCAGCCGCCCTTGACGCGGAAGGGATTCGCGCGCATCGGCAGCGCCGACAAAACGGCCTTGCTGCATCCGCGAAAGGGCGCGCGCGGTGGGGCCTCCACGTTAACGGAGGCAGTACGCATGACTCAGGTCGGACAGGACACGCTCGGCACCCGCTCCACCCTCAATGTCGAGGGCAAGGACTACGCCTATTACTCGCTGAAGAAGGCCGCCGAAAAATTCGGTGACATTTCGCGCCTGCCGTTCAGCATGAAGGTCCTGCTCGAAAACCTGCTGCGCTTCGAAGATGGCGGTTTCACCGTTTCGACCGATGACGTGCAGGCCGTGGTCGATTGGCAGAAGAACCCGGCTGAAAGCAGCAACGAAATCCAGTACCGCCCTGCCCGCGTGCTGCTGCAGGATTTCACCGGCGTGCCCTGCGTGGTTGACCTTGCCGCGATGCGCGATGCGATCGCCAGCCTCGGCGGCGATACGTCCAAGATCAACCCTCTGGTGCCGGTTAACCTGGTGATCGACCACTCGGTGATGGTTGATGAATTTGGCCACCCCAAGGCCTTCGAGGAAAACGTCGAGATCGAATATCACCGCAACATGGAGCGGTATGACTTCCTCAAGTGGGGTTCCAAGTCGCTTAACAACTTCTACGCCGTGCCTCCGGGCACCGGGATCTGCCACCAGGTCAACCTGGAAAACATCGCCCAGGCGGTGTGGACCAGCACCGATCAGAGCGGCGCGACCGTCGCCTATCCCGACACCTGCGTCGGCACTGACAGCCACACCACCATGGTCAACGGCCTGGGCGTGCTGGGCTGGGGCGTCGGCGGGATCGAGGCCGAGGCGGCAATGCTCGGCCAGCCGGTTTCGATGCTGATCCCCGAAGTCGTCGGTTTCAAGCTGACCGGCGCACTGAAGGAAGGCGTTACCGCGACCGACCTGGTGCTGACCTGCACCAACCTGCTGCGCAAGCACGGCGTGGTGGGCCGCTTCGTCGAATACTACGGTCCGGGTCTGGCCGGCCTGACCCTGGCCGACCGCGCGACGCTGGCCAACATGGCGCCCGAATACGGCGCAACCTGCGGCTTCTTCGGGATCGATGACAAGACGCTGGATTACCTGCGCCTGACCGGCCGCGAGGAAAGCCAGATCGCCCTGGTCGAAGCCTATGCCAAGGAACAGGGTTTCTGGATCGATCCGTCGGTCGAGCCGGTGTTCTCCTCAACGCTCGAACTCGATCTCGGCACCGTGGTGCCCAGCCTGGCCGGGCCGAAGCGCCCGCAGGACCGCGTCTCGCTTCCCGAAGTGGACGACGTGTTCAACAAAGACATGGCAGAGGTTTACAAGAAGACCCAGGCCCGCGTTCCGGTTGAGGGCAAGGACTTTGACATCGGCGATGGCGACGTGATGATCGCCGCGATCACCAGCTGCACCAACACCAGCAACCCCGGGGTTCTGGTCGCCGCCGGCCTCGTCGCCAAAAAGGCCGACGAACTGGGGCTGAAGCCCAAGCCGTGGGTCAAGACCTCGCTGGCGCCGGGTTCGCAGGTCGTCACCGATTATCTCGAAAAGGCCGGGCTCCAGTCGCACCTCGACAATATCGGGTTCAACCTGGTCGGTTATGGCTGCACCACCTGCATCGGCAACTCAGGCCCGCTGGCCGAGCCGATCAGCAAGGCGATCAACGAGAACGGCCTGGTCGCCGCCGCGGTGATCTCGGGCAACCGCAACTTTGAAGGCCGCGTTTCGCCCGACGTGCGCGCCAACTTCCTTGCCAGCCCGCCGCTGGTGGTGGCCTACGCGCTCAAGGGCACGGTGATCGAGGATTTCGTCACCACGCCCGTGGGCAAGGGTTCGGCCGGTCAGGACGTGTTCCTCAAGGACATCTGGCCCAGCAACGAGGAAGTCTTCTCGACCATGGCCAGCTGCATGGACCGCGCGATGTTCCAGGCCCGCTATGCCGACGTTTACAAGGGCGATGCGCACTGGCAGGCGATCAACGTCACCGGCAGCGAAACCTACCAGTGGCGCGCGGGCAGCACCTATGTTGCCAACCCGCCGTACTTCGAAGGTATGTCGATGACCCCGGCCCCGGTGCAGGACATCGTCGAAGCGAAACCGCTGCTGATTCTGGGCGATTCGATCACCACCGACCACATCAGCCCGGCCGGCAACATCAAGGCCGATAGCCCGGCGGGTCAGTGGCTGATGGAGCATCAGGTCGCCAAGGCGGACTTCAACTCCTATGGCGCGCGCCGCGGCCACCACGAAGTGATGATGCGCGGCACTTTCGCCAACATCCGCATCAAGAACGAAATGGTCCCCGGCGTCGAAGGCGGCTTCAGCAAGTACAACGGCGAAGTGATGCCGGTCTATGATGCCGCGATGAAGCACAAGGCCAATGGCACCGCCATGGTGGTCGTCGCCGGCAAGGAATACGGCACAGGCTCCAGCCGTGACTGGGCGGCCAAGGGCACCAACCTGCTGGGCGTGCGCGCGGTGATCGTCGAAAGTTTCGAACGCATCCACCGCTCGAACCTGGTCGGCATGGGCGTGCTGCCGCTGCAGTTCAAGGACGGCGACAGCCGCACCTCGCTCGGCCTTGATGGCGATTGCACCTTCAGCATCACGGGCGTTGCCAGCCTGACCCCGCGTCAGGACGTCGAAGTCGAAGTGACTCGCGGCGACGGTTCGAAGTTCAGCTTCACCGCGTTGTGCCGGATCGATACCGCCAACGAAGTCGAATACTTCATGAACGGCGGGATCCTGCACTACGTGCTGCGCAAGCTGGCCGCCTGAGCCCCTGCAAGACCCACAGCAAAGGCCCCGCCGACACCGCGTCGGCGGGGCTTTTTGTTGCCCGCTTCCGTGCTGCTGCGGGTGCGGATCACGCGCCGGACAAATACGAAAAGGGCGGCCCTTGCGGACCGCCCTTGCCCCCCAATGCCACCGGGTCGATGGCCTGGATTTAGGCTTGTTTGCTGGCCAGCCGCTTGCGACCCAGGACCGCAGCGGCGGCCGCGCCGAACAGGATCAGCATCGGCGGTGCGGGCACATCGTGGCCGCCCGAGCTGTGGCCGCCCGACGAGTGCCCACCCGAGCTATGGCCGCCCGAAGTGTGGCCGCCCGAGCTGGTCGAGGTGCTGCTGGACGTGCTGGTCGAGCTGCTGGTCGAGCTACTGGTCGAACTGCTTGTCGACGAAGAGGTCGAAGTCGAGCTCGACGAGCTGACGTTGCCCGAGGTCGAGGAAGAGGTTGACGAATAGTTGCCCGACGAGCTGGTGACGTTGCCCGAAGTGGTGGTGCTGGTAACCCCGCCGGTCGAGGTGGACACGCCGCCTGTGGAAGTCGAAACGCCGCCGGTCGAAGTGGACACGCCGCCAGTGGAGGTCGAGACGCCGCCGGTGGTGGTCGAGGTCGATGAACCGCCGCTTGAGGTCGAGGACGAGGAACCGCCGGTCGAGGTCGAGCTGGCGATGCCGCCGGTGGTGGTGCTGGTCACCACGACCGAACCGCCGCCGCTGCTGGACCCGCCAAAGAACCCGCCGAAGAACCCGCCGCCAAAGCCGACGCCGCCGCTACCACCGACGATCACGGTCTGCCCGCCGCTGCCGCCTTCGGGCATCGGCTGCTGCGGCAGTTGCGGCATCATCGGTACGGCAGCATAGGCCATCTGCTGCTGCGCGGGCTGGCAGGTGGTGGTCCGGCTGATCACGCGCCGGATCTTGCGCGGTTGGGCCGGAGCTGCCGCCAGGCGCCGCGCCGGACGCTTCTTGGCCTTCTTGGTGGTCTGTGCGGTGCGCTTCTTCGCGTGCTTGACGTACTGCGTCTGCGCCGCAGGAGCTTCTGCAACGTGCACTGCGCCACCACCGATCACTGCGCCGCCTGCGGCAAACGCCGCGACTTTCGCAAGGGCCATCCGAACCGACATAAGCTCTGCTCTCTAATTGCCTTGGGGGCTGGATTGCCGACGGCCCAACGCCTTCGACCCGCCCCTGTAGGCCCAAAAGGACAGAGGAAAGTTAAAGTCACAATCGCGTTAACCGTGATTTCGCGGTCCCGATCCGGGAAATATGCAGATTGCGTGTGGACTGGCCCTGGACTGTCCCATTCTGAAACCGAACGGCAGGCAAACCCGAACTGCCCGGCCCGGAATAGGGTTACTTGTCCATGGGATCCGGAGAATCGAACAAGGTTCCGGACGTAGCGCCCGGCGGACTGATTCCCAGATGCTGCCAACCGCGATCGTTGAGGCAGCGACCACGCGCCGTGCGGGCGATCAGGCCCAACTGGATCAGATAGGGCTCGATCACGTCCTCGATCGTGTCGCGTGGCTCCGACAGGCCGGCAGCCAGCGTTTCCACGCCTACCGGGCCGCCCTTGTAGATGCCGGCGATCATGGTGAGATAGCGCCGGTCCATCGCATCGAGACCCAGCGAA
>JAKPHK010000071.1 GCA_029550345.1 Pseudomonadota bacterium | reverse complement strand
ATACCGATCCGGAGATCATCAGGACCGTGCGCGGTTTCGGCTATATGTTCGCGGCGGAAGTCGAGCGGCCTTGAAGCGTCTGCGTTTCTGGCCGGACCTGCTCGGAGGGCAGATCGCGCTGTTGCTGTTCGGCGCGCTGTTTCTCGAATTTCTGGGCAGCGAATGGCTGTTCAGCCGGATCGAGACCGGCGTGCTCGCCAAGGAGCGGGCAAGCCAGCTTGCCCAGCAGATTGGCGTGGCCGACCGATTGATGATGGAGCTTCCCCCAGCGGATCGCCAGGCCACGGCCCCGCGCCTTTGGCGGGAGCCCCTGACTTTCGCCTGGCAATCCGATGCTTCGGCGATCGCGGGCACCGGTCGGAATCTGGCTCCGATCGATCGCAGCCTCCGGACGTTCCAACCCGCTCTCCAAGGGCGGGTCTTGAAGCTGGCGGGGGAGGGGCCATCCCTTGTGGGCGCATGGCAATTGGGGGACGGTTCATGGGTAACCTTTCGCGCCAGCGGCTATCTGGATACCTCCAGGCCCCTTCACGGTCATATCGGTGCGGTGCTGATGCTTGTCGTCTGCGTCACGATCCTGGCGCTTGTGCTGGCGCGGCTGCTAGGTCGGCCGCTCCGCAGGCTGGCGGACGCGGCCGACCGGGTTGGCCGCCAGGAAGTCGTGCCGGTTGCCGAGGAAGGCCCGCGCGAGGTCCGTCGCGTCGCGGCCGCGTTCAATGCGATGCAGGCCCGTCTGCTCGATCAGGTCAATGAACGCATTCAGGCGCTGGCAGCCGTCTCGCACGATTTGCGCACGCCCATTGCGCGGCTGAGGCTGCGCACGGCCAACGTCCAAGATCGGGAGCTTCGCGCATCCATCGATCACGATCTCCAGGAAATGGAAGCCTTCATGCGCTCGCTGCTCGATTTCCTGCGCGGTGCGGACCCCGAGGAAGAGCGTCTGATCGACCTTGCCTCGCTTATCGTCACCATCGTCCACGATGCGCAGGATATGGGAGGCGATGTGCAATACGATGG
>JAKPHK010000066.1 GCA_029550345.1 Pseudomonadota bacterium | reverse complement strand
CTGGCCTGTTCACGCGCGCCCAGATGCGCCGCCGATTACCAGTCCAAGGTTTCTGGCCCGATGCTCGACCGGATCGACCTGCATGTGGAAGTCGATCCGGTCAGCGCCGCAGACCTCGCCCTGCCGCCACCGGCCGAAGGCAGCGCCCAGGTAGCCGCGCGGGTCGCGGCGGCGCGCGCGGTGCAGACCGCGCGGATGGCGGGGACGGGGCGGCGCAGCAATGCCGAACTGGACGGCGATCTGCTCGAAATCCACGCCACCCCGGACGAACCGGGCCGCAAGCTGCTGATGCAGGCGGCCGAAGCGATGCGGCTATCCGCGCGCGGCTACACCCGGATGCTGCGCGTGGCCCGGACCGTGGCCGATCTGGCGGGAAGCGAAGGGGTGGGGCGCATCCACGTGGCCGAGGCACTCAGCTACCGGCGGGTGGCGCCGCGGGCTTAGGTGTGAGGCGACTGATGAGCTCAAAGGCGAACAGTATCGGCGTTCTGACGGGTCTAATCGTTGCTGCCGTTCTTGCGCCTCAACTACTGGATGCTGCGCTCTGTGAAAGTGGCGAATCCTGCATGGGAACATGGGTTGAAACGGCGCGAATGCTTGGCGCCGGAATTGCCTCGCTTGGCGTGGGTCTGGCATCGGGCGTTTTGATGGCGCGTTGGATCGACCGGCTGAGCCGCGACCAACGAGATTAGCAGCCAGGACTTACCGCAGCACACTCAGCTCCGGCTTGACCACGTGGTCGTCGTATTCGTCGGCTACTTTGCCCACATCGGCGGCGTCGCGCCATTCCAGCTCCATATAACCGAGCGCACGGCCATCGTGGGCATGGATGCCGATCGGGGCGATGGGGAGGCCATCGCGCTCATCGCACAGCACCGGGTTGCTCGGCACGCCGCAGCTGTATTTCTCACCCCACTGGCGCAGTGCGAGCATCGCCGGGAGCAAGTCCAGGCCCTTTTCGGTCAGGCGGTATTCGATCTTGCGGCGATCATCGGGCAGCGGCTCGCGCTTCATGATCCCGTGTTCAACCAGCCGCGCGAGGCGGTTGGAGAGGATATTGCGGGCGATCCCCAGCGAGATCAGGAACTCCTCGAAATGGTGGAGGCCGTTGAAGGCGGCGCGCAGGATCATGAACGACCAGCGTTCACCCATCACCTCAAGCGCGGCGGGAAGCCCGCAGTTCTGCATATCACCCAGCGGTTCGTGCAAGTTTCCCATCTTCAAATCCCCATTCCCTGGCCAAGGTCTAACGCAACTGCGCTTGAAGTCCGACAAAAAAATTTTTGCTGCGATGCACAGTTTTGAGTTGCAACTTAATACCTATACCACTAGATGACGGTTCGCAACGCAAATCGAGCCCATCCCTCCCAGGAGCTTTCCGATCCCTGCGTGCCAACCGAATAGGGGAGTACGTAATCATGAATTCCGCATCGATCCGCAATTTTTCGCGCAGCCTTGTGATTGCCGCGCTCGCTTTCACCGCAACCGCCGGCAGCTTCGCGCTCACCGTTTCGCCGGCCCAGGCTGCCAGCCAGCGTTATACCGCCAAGCTCACCACCGCAGTTGAAGCGCCGACCAAGAAGGTCGTCAACGGCGTGCTGTGGAACTGCGCTGGCGATACCTGCAGCGGCGCCGTTGACGGTGCCCGTCCGCTCAACACCTGCATCAAGGTCGCCAAGACTTTTGGTCAGGTTTCCAGCTTCGCCACCCCGAAGGGCGAATTCAGCGCTGAAGAACTTCAGAGCTGCAACGCCGCCGCCTGAGGCGCAATCCAGGCACTCCTCAAAAGCCCCCTCAAACGGCCCTCGTCCCACAAGGACGGGGGCCTTTTTTTATCGGATCAGGCCGCGTTCCAGCAGATCGGCGCGCAGGCCTGCGGCATCGATAAAGTGGTGGCCATGCCAGCCGCGCGCCCGGGCGGCTTCGATGTTGGGCAGGCTGTCATCGATGAACAGCATGGTTTCCGGGGCCAGGCCAAATCGCGCCTCGGCATGGGCGTAGATCGCCGCTTCGGGCTTGTGCAGCTTTTCGACGCCCGAGACGACGATGTCCCTGAACCGTTCGAACAGCGGAAAGGTCGGCGCGAAACCGGCCCAGGTATCGGCGCCGAAATTGGTGATCGCGTAGAGCGGGACGCCAGCGGCATCGAGCGCTTCGACCAGTTCGACGCTGCCGGGGACCGGACCGGGAACGGTTTCATTGAAGCGATCGAGCCAGGCCCGGATCTGCGCCGCATATGCCGGGAAGCGGGCGCTGCGTTCGGCGATCATTTCTTCCGCATCGCGCCCGGCATCGTGCTCGGCGTGCCAGGACAGCGGAATCACTTCCTCCATGAACCAGGCGCGTTCGGCGTCATCGGGGATCAGGCTGCGGAACGGCAGATCGCGTTCCCACTGGACCAGCACCTTGCCGACATCGAATACCACCGCCTTGACCATCGCCAACCGCTCCATCGGTAAAAACACTTTCGGCCCGCACCCCGGTTGGGAAGCGGGCCGTCAGAATGCCAGCGCGGAGCCGGTGGCTCCGCCAACCGGGGCCTTAGCCCTGGCGCGCCTTGAAGCGGCGGTTGGTCTTGTTGATCACATAGGTGCGGCCACGGCGGCGGATAACGCGGTTATCCCGGTGGCGGTCCTTGAGCGACTTGAGGCTGTTGCGAATCTTCATGGGTTTCCTCGGGGCGGCAATGCCGCTGAAATTTGAAGTGGCGCCGTTAAGGGCGACTCGGTGCGAAGTCAAGCAGAAGGGTGGGCGTGAACCGCTGCTTCGCCTTAATCGCTGCGAAACTCACCCAATTTGCGCTCCCACTGCAGGGCATGGGCGACGATCGTATCGAGATCAGCATATTGCGGCACCCAGGGCAGGGTGGCCTTGATACGGCGGTTGTCCGAAATCAGCGAATCGGGATCGCCAGGGCGGCGCGGGCCCATTACCCGCACGATCTGCTGGTTGGTCACCCGGTCCACCGCATCGAGCACTTCGAGCACCGAATAGCCCCGGCCATAGCCGCAATTCATGGTCAGCGAGCGGTCCGGCTGTTCGGTCAGCGCCTCCAGCGCCAGGACGTGGGCCGCGGCAAGGTCGCTGACGTGGATATAGTCACGTACACCGGTGCCGTCGGGGGTGTCGAAATCGGTGCCGAACACGTCAACCTTGGCGCGCTTGCCCAGCGCGGCTTCGACCGCGACCTTGATCAGGTGGGTCGCCCCGGCGGTCGATTGCCCGGTGCGGGCGCGCGGATCGGCCCCTGCGACGTTGAAATAGCGCAGGGCGCAGAAGTTGATCGGATGGGCTGCGGCGGTATCGCGCAGCATATATTCGCTCATCAGCTTGGACATCCCATAGGGATTGATCGGCACCTGCGGGGTGTCCTCGGTAACGGGCGATACCTCGGGAATGCCATAGGTTGCCGCGGTCGAGCTGAAGATGAAATGCTTCACCCCGCCTGCCACCGCGCTGGCGATCAGGCTGCGGGTCTTGGCGGTGTTGTTGTGATAATACTTCAGCGGGTCGGACACCGATTCCGGCACCACCACCGATCCGGCGAAATGCATGATCGCGCCGATCTGCTGTTCGGCCACGATCCGGGCCAGCAGCGCGCCGTCCTCGATATCGCCTTCATAGAACGGTACGTCATCGGGCACCGCCCAGCGAAACCCGGTAACCAGATTGTCGATCACCGCCACCGGCCAGCCTGCATCTTGCAGTGCAAGGACGGCGTGGCTGCCGATATATCCGGCGCCGCCGGTAACGAGAACAGGGAGCTTCATGGTCATGATGGCCCAATTCCCTAGCAGGCAGGCGCAATCAAGTGGTTAATGGGACCCAAACCGAGGCTTCGTTCATCGCAGGGCAAGGCGGCAGGGCCAACAGCGGAGCGGGGGCAGCAACGCCAGATTCCGAAGGATTTCGTCCCATGACCCAGCCCGCCGCCCGCGTTCTGACCATCACCGCAGCAAGCCTTTTGGCGCTGACCGGTTCGGCCCTGCTGGCCCGGCCCGGCGGGTTCGGCGGACCGGGGTGGGGGCCTGAGCCGCGCTGGTCATCAAGCCCCAGCCGCACCGCGCCCTCGCTTGAAGGTACGATCGACGTTGCCCGGTTCCGCGCCGAGGGGGTCGATCCCGCCGCCATCGCCAAGGGCGCAATCGCGGTGATCGCCATGCCCTCAGGCCCGGCCGAGGGACCGAGTGAAATGCCTGATGCGCGCTTCACCGCTACCTTCGCGGCGGCGGTTGAAGGCCAGCTGGTCAATTCCGGCTATCGAATCGTGCCCGGCGCCGATGCCGGGGATCAGATTGCCGAGGTCCGGATCGTGCGGGTCGAGGCGGTACCGGCCGAAGAAAAGCACAAGCCGCTCAGCGGATCGATGACCATGGGCGTGTCCAATCGTGGATCGATGATGGGCATGGCGCTGCAATATGACGGCAGCAAGCCGCGCCCCGCGCTGATCGCCACCCGGCTGGAAACCCGGGTCCGCGACCGCGTTACCGGGCAGGTTCTGTGGGAAGGCCGGGCGCAGCTTTACAGCCGGGATGGGGACGAGCGCTGGAATGACGACAGGATTGCGGCCCGTCTGGCGGCGGCGCTATTCGCGGGCTATCCCAACCGGACCGGTGAAGGGCGCGAACGCCGGTAAGGCGCTTGCATCGCGGCGGGTTCGGATTCACAACGTGGTCATGCAAGTGAATCCGAAAGGTCGCGCGATGAAATCTCTGTGGTTTGCGGCGCCCGTGCTGGCGCTTGCCGCGCTTGGCGGCTGTGTCACCCCGGTGGGTCCGGTGCAGGTCACGCGGTTCCACGCCGACGACGTAACACCGCTGGGCAAGGGCACGATCTCGATCGAACCGGCACCCGGCACCGACGGCAACTCGATCGAGTGGCAGACCTACAAATCGGCGGTGATGCGCCAGCTGCAACTGATCGGCTATACCGAGGCAAGTCCGGGCGCCGGCAATCAGGTGGCCTGGATGAAGCTGTCTCGAACGACCTATCAGCCGCAGTCTTCGTCCAGCCCGGTCAGTGTCGGGCTGGGCGGTTCGACCGGCAGCTACGGCTCCGGCGTGGGTCTGGGGGTCGGCATCAACCTCAGCCCGAAGCCCAAGGAACAGATTTCGACCGAGCTTTCGGTCTCGATCCGTGACCGGGCCAGCAGCGCCGTGCTGTGGGAGGGCCGTGCGAGCTTTACCGTTACATCTTCTTCGCCGCTGGCCGGAACGGCACTGGCGGCCCCGAAGATGAGCGAGGCCCTGTTCCAGAATTTCCCCGGCCAGTCGGGTGAGACGATCGAGGTCAAATGAGCGATATTTCCATCGATGCCGCGTTCGATTCCGGCAATATCGAAGTGCTTTCCCTGTCCGGCGCCGCCGCCCGGCTGGCGATCCGCAAGGACAAGGATTCGGACTTTTTCCAGTGGTTCCATTTCCGCGTTTCGGGCTGCGCTGGGCGCGGGCTGGAACTGAAGATCACCGGGCTGGAAGACTCCGCTTATCCTGGCGGCTGGCCCGGTTACCGCGCGGCGGTGAGCGAGGACCGTGAATTCTGGGCCCGTGCGGACAGCAGCTATGATCCGGGTGAGGACGGCGGCACTCTGACCATCCGCTATGCCTCGTCAGCCAATATCGCCTGGTTCGCCTACTTCGCGCCCTATTCGATGGAGCGCCACGCCGATCTGGTGTCATCGCTGGCGCTCAGCGAAGGGGTGTCGCATCGCGTGCTGGGCCATAGCCTTGATGGCCGGGCGATCGATTGTCTGGAATTCGGCGATGGGGCGCGGCAGGTGTGGTTCTATGCCCGCCAGCATCCGGGCGAATCGATGGCCGAATGGTGGATGGAAGGCGCGCTCGATTGTCTGACCGATCCGGCCGACCCTGTCGGGCGGCGTCTGCGGCAGTTGTGCCGGTTCCACGTGGTTCCCAATGCCAACCCCGACGGATCGTTCCGTGGGCACTTGCGCACCAATGCCGCCGGGGTGAACCTCAACCGTGAATGGGCGAGCCCCAGCGCTGAACGCAGCCCCGAAGTGCTGGCGATCCTGACGGCGATGGATGCCAGCGGGGTGGATTTTGCCATGGACGTCCACGGAGACGAGGCGATCCCGGCGGTGTTCCTGGCAGGGTTTGAAGGCATTCCATCGTGGAGCGCAGCGCTGCAGGGCGGGTTTGATCGCTACAAGGCGATCCTCGCCCGCCGTACGCCTGATTTCCAGACCGCAAAGGGTTATCCGGTGGCAGGCCAGGGCAAGGCCAACCTGACGATGTCAACCAATCAGCTGGCCGAACGGTTCGGCTGCACCGCGATGACGCTTGAAATGCCGTTCAAGGACAACGACGATCTGCCTTGCGCCGTGCAAGGCTGGAGCGCCGAGCGCAGCGCGATCCTGGGCCGCGATTGCATGGGGGCCTTGCTCGAATGGCTGACGGGGGCCGACTAGGCCGGCTCCGGCTCTACTTCATCAGTCGCAGATCGGCGATGTTTCCGGCGATCTTGGTGAATGCAGCCGCCAGTTCATCGCCATCGGCTGCCTCGAAGAAGTGGCCCGGGCCGGCGCAGGTTTCCATGATCGGGTTAAGCTGGGTTCCATAGGCCACGACCCAGACCGTTATGTTGCGCTTTTTCGCTTCCTCACAGATGAAGGAAAAGCGATCCTCCACCGTCTGGGTCAACGTTCGGGATGAGCCGGGGCTCCAGCGACGGCGGTCGAGCGGTTCGAATCCATAGCCGGTATAGCTCAGATCGAGGGATGAGGTCTGGCCGTCGGTCATGAAGATCAGGTGACGGCTGGTCGGCTGGTTTGCGGAAACATCGGCGTTGTCGGCGCCGAACATTCCCGACGGAACCAGCAGCCGCGCGGCCCACAGCATCCCGATGTCATGATAGGTGCTGCCCCCGACTTTGAGGGTGCCAAGGTAACTGGTGATGTCCGACGCCGACATCTCATCAAGGCGACGGGCCGGGTTGGGACAGTGGGCAGTGTCGCCGATTTTCGGGTTGTAGTATTCGTCGGTGGTGGTCACCGTTGTGGTGTTGAACGATCCGGTGTTGTCCCACTTCATCGCCCGGCCATAGACATATCCCGGGTACATTGGCCTGAACTGACTGGATGAATCGCCCGGAACCGGCACGAAATCGAGATCGAGATCCTTGGCGCGGCTCAGGTCCACGTTCTCGTAATCGTCGATCTCGTAGGTATCGGGTTCTTCCATGCAACCGAGCGCGCCAGTTCGCCACGCCGAGACATCGTAGGTTTCGGGCGAGTATTGCCAGCGCGACGATTTGGCCAGGGCCGGCTGGGTGACCCAGTCATACCGGATCTTGTAGTTGACGTATTGATCCTGATGAACCTCGCAGGTGTTGCCGTTCAGCTTCACCGTATAGATGCTGCCGTTATAGACATAATCATAGGTCTGGCGGGTAATTGTGCCCGCAGGCGGGCCGGCGAAAGGCTGGTTTGTGGTGCCGATCAGTGTCCAGGTAAAGGTCCGGGTGTTGACCGGCGGTGCGCTGCAGACCAGCCCGCCTCCACCGGCAATAGCGGGGTAAGTGGCGGCAATCGTGGAGTTCAGCGTACCGCCGATAACGCTGCCGACCGCCCAGAACGAAATGGTGCCAGAGGTGCTCCCGGTGCCGACCAGCTTGCGCGATTGATAGGTCCAGCTGTCCACCACCCAGTCATCGCTGAGCAGCGCGGCCGAATTGACGTTGGTGGAATAGGGTACGAAACCGTAACGGACCCGCGATCCGCCGGCCTTGGCGGCCTCGATCTGGGCATGGAAGGCGCTGACGGTGTCTTTCAGCTCCTCGATCCGCGGCTTGCTGTCTCCGGCATTGGTCTGGTTCATCGAGCCGGTAACGTCGAGCGCCATGACGATATCGGTATTGGCCATCCCCACCTGCGCGGCGCAGGTGGTTTCGATCGGCACTTCGTCATAGCCGAAAATGCCCATGATCGTGGTCGGCACCGTAACCTCGGCCTCGCCGCTGAGCTGGAAATCACCTTCAAGGATCAGATTGAAGGTGCGATCAACCGTGCCATAGCTGCCGTCTGGAAAGTTGACGCTGAAAAACCGGTTGCCGACTTCGGCCACGTCGGCCGGGATTGTACCGCCTGCCGCAGGGCTGGTTCCCATCCGTTTGCGCGCAGCCAGAACCCCGGCATCACAGGCTGCCTGGAGACGGGTCTGCGCAAGATAGCTGCGCCCCATGTCGATTGCGCCCCCAACCATGGCCAGCAAGGGCACTAAAGCCGCCGCGATCATCGCCAGGGTATTGCCGGATCGATCTCCGAAAATGGAACGGACACAGGCAATTAGCGGCTGGAGCCACCCCCTGCCCATCATTCCGCCCGAGTTTTTCGGGTGCTCGATCATGCGCCCCGATAGCGGCCGGGCACTCTCAGTCTTGCTAATGGACATGGTTAAAAGAACCTGAGCGCGTCCATCCGCAAATCTGCCTGGTAAAGCATTTCCGCTATTCAGACCCGGATCAATGGCGTGGGCGGGCCTTAAGGAATTGGCAAACATGATTGGCCGCGAAGGCTTAATCGGTCCGTGGCAGAAGGGGTGCACAATGCGCCGCGCCAAACCTTCCATCGGTCCGAATATCCAGGGCTATCGCAACTTCGCCGGGGTCACCCTGGCGGTGGCGGCGCTTGTCGCTCTGGGCGGGAACGATTTCGGGTCGACTGCGGACGCTGCCTCCGCGCCGGTGCTGAATGATACCCGGCCGAAACCAAGATCTGCGATCCGACCTGCCACGACGCTGGCGGTCAAGGCTCAGGCCTTTGCCCCGGACGAGATCGCGCCCGACGCCGAACAGCCCGAAGCGGAGCAAGATGCAGCCGCCGACAAGGCTCAGTCCGGACGTTCCGATCCGCAGCTGCCGGGGCAGCGGGGCGTGGCAGAAAAAGGTCCGGTGAAACAGGCCGACGCCCGCCCCCGGCCTGAGCAGATCGATCGGATGATCGCCGCTTCGCGGGCGCGTTCCGGTGGGGTGGATCAGGGCGACGAACCGCTGCGCGTCTCTTGAACGGGCGGCAGCTATTCCAGCGCGCCGGGGCCAAAGGCACGGGGCAGCAGTTCTGAAAGCGTAAGCTCAAGCGTCTGATCCGCGCCGACGCACCAGATCGTGGGGTCGCTGTCTCCCAGCGCGGCTACCTCGTTGAGGATCTGACGGCAGCGCCCGCACGGGGTGACCGGATCGCCGCTGCCGACCGCCCCCGCCTTGCCGCCGATCACCGCCACTGCTTCCAGCCGCCCGCGCCAGTCTTCGCTCAGCGCCTTGCCGACCGCGACCGTTTCCGCGCAGAGCGTCAGGCCATAGCTGGCGTTTTCGACGTTTGCGCCGGTCACCACGCTGCCATCGGCAAACCCCAGTGCCGCGCCGACATGGAAATCGGAATAGGGAGCATAGGCCCGTTTCGCCGCATCGCGGGCGGCTTCGATCAGGCTTTCGCGGCTCCAGCTCATCTTTGCACCACCACCCATTTCAACGGACTCTCGGCTGCTTCGCTATCGAACATCGTGCTGGCCGTCCACAGCGTCCAGGGGCGCCCGGCATAGTCCGGCTGAAACCGGGTGCGGACCAGCCAGACATTGCGGTCGATCGTGCTGGCCAGATGATAGCGATCCTCGAACCGTTTGGAGATTTTCAGGATCACCGGCTTTCCGGTGTGAATTTCAAGCTGGTTGATGAAGGTCATCAGCTCGCTCTCGACACCGGCATCGGTCACCTTGATCGGGCAATCATCGGCCAGCATATCAAGGTCCACCGCCGGTGGCAGCAGCGCCCGGTCGCGCGGGACGACAGTGGCGAAATTGGCGGACTGGCTCTCAGCCGGCTGGCAGGGATCATAGCGATGGACCGCGCCGACCCGCAATTTCGCGGCGCGGGCGTCATCCAGGTTCTTCACGAAAGCGGGATCGCGGGCAAAGGCGCTGGCCGAGGCGTCGAGATAGGCAAAACCGGCTCCGGTGGCCTTCAGCGCCTTCCAGTCAACCGCGCCGTCCTCACCCGAAACCTCAACGCCCTGCATCGGGAATTCCAGCTTGTTCGGGCGCCAGTGGCGCAAATCCCACCAGCCCCACAGACCGCCCAGCATGACAACCAGCGCGGCAGCGCCGATCAGGCGCAGGCGCCAGCGGTTCGATCCCTTGCGTGCCATCAGCGAAGCGCCCCCATTACCCTCTGATATGCAGCACGCAGATCAGGGTAAAGAGCCGGCGGGCAGTGGCGAAATCGGTTTCCACTTTCCCCTCCAGCCGCTCCAGCAGCATTTCCGCCGCTTCGTTGTGTACGCCGCGGCGGGCCATATCGATCGTCTCGATCTCTGCGGCGGTCGATTTGCGGATCGCCTGATAATAGCTGTCGCAGATCGCGAAATATTCGCGGATCGGGCGGCGGAACCGGCCCAGCCCCAGGATCAGCGTTTCCAGCTGCCCGCCATCCTGATCGGCAATATCCAGCAGCAACCGCCCGTCATCGACCGCCAGCCGCAGCCGATAGGGACCCTGATGCCCGGCTTCCCAGGCGCGGCACGGCTTGAACAGGTTCTCCTCGATAAGATCGAAGATCGCGATCCGCCGTTCCTGTTCGATGTCGGCATTGCGCCACAGGATCGTCGCTTCGTCGAGCTCGATATGGATGATCCGCGGGTCGGCCATGGTGAGGGGCCTTTTTGCAGATGCGAAAAAGCGGGGCAAGGGTGTCCTCGCCTTCCACAGGCTGTGGATGAAAATGGCCGCGGGGAAAGGCAAGCGATGCTTGCGCCGGGCGGGGTCTACGCGCATTGATCGCTCGCCATGGCCGAACCAATCCCTTTCCCCCGCGCGGACGATACCGCCGCCCGTACTTTGCCCTCGAACGTAGAGGCTGAGGCCGCCTTTCTGGGTGCGGTCCTGATCGACAACCGCGTGATCGAGGAACTGGTCGCGCCGATCAAGCCTGAACATTTCTTCGAGCCGGTGCACGCCCGGATCTATGACCGGGTGCTGCAACTGCTTGATCGCAAGGCGGTGGTCACCCCGGTTACGCTGCGGCCCTATTTTGAGGCGGACGAGGCGCTCAAGGATCTGGGCGGCGCGGCCTATCTCGCCCGGCTGACCGCCGATGGCCAGGGCCTGCTGGCTCCGCGCGAACTGGCCGCGCAGATCTATGATCTGGCGCTGCTGCGCGAACTGGTTTCGGTGGGCCGCAACCTGGTCAATTCCGCGCTCGACACCTCTGAACGGGTCGAGCCGATGGAGCAGATTTCAGAGGCTGAGGCCGCGCTCTACCGGGTTTCCGAAGGGGCCTCGGTCGGCAATGAGGCGCAGCCGTTCCGGCTATCGAGCCTGACCGCGATCACCCAGATCGAAAAGGCGCTGGCATCGGGCGGGCACATCTCTGGCCTGACCACCGGGCTTGACGATCTCAATTCCAAAATCGGCGGCCTGCATGACAGCGATCTGATCATCCTGGCGGGGCGCCCGGCGATGGGCAAGACCTCGCTCGCTACCAACATCGCCTTCAACTGCGCCGAACGCTATCTGCGCGATATGGCCGACGGGATCGAGCCCGCCAAGTCGGTTGGCGCGCCCACTGCCTTCTTCAGCCTGGAAATGAGCGCCGATCAGCTCGCCACCCGTATCCTTGCCGAACAGGCCGAGATCAGCAGCGAAAAGCTGCGCATGGGCAAGATCAGCCGTGAGGATTTTCAGCGCATCTCCTTCGCCAGCCAGCGCCTGGCCGAATTGCCGCTCTACATCGACGATACTCCGGCGCTGACCATTGCCGCGCTGCGCACCCGCGCCCGGCGGCTCAAGCGGCGGCACGACATCGGCCTGATCGTCATCGACTATCTTCAGCTGCTGCAAGGCTCTGGCCGGGCCAACGACAACCGGGTCAACGAGATCTCGGAAATCAGCCGCGGTCTCAAGACCCTGGCCAAGGAGCTGGCGGTGCCGGTGATCGCGCTCTCGCAGCTCAGCCGTGCGGTCGAAAGCCGCGAGGACAAGCGCCCGCAGCTGGCCGATCTGCGCGAATCCGGCTCGATCGAGCAGGACGCCGACATGGTCTGGTTCATTTTCCGCGAGGAATATTACCACAACGCCAGCAAGCCTGACGAGCCGACCGAAACCAGCAGCGGCGATGCCCTGGCCAAGTATGACGCCTGGATGCAGCGCCATCTGGAAGTGGTGAACAAGGCCACCGTGATCATCGCCAAGCAGCGCCATGGCTCAACCGGCAACGTCCAGCTGCACTTCCAGAGCGAGTTCACCAAGTTCGGCAATCTCGCACCCGATTCGCGCGGTTACGCCTCTTACGAATAACCTTTATATAACAATAAGTTATGCGTTTTTTTCTTGACTTGCGAATCGCGCGGCGTGTAGCAGCGGCGTTTTCCTGCCTTTCCCAAGAACTGGAGTGCCCATGGCGCGCGTTACCGTTGAAGATTGTGTCGACAAGGTTCCCAACCGCTTCGACCTCGTCCTGCTTGCCGCGCAGCGCGCGCGTGAGATTTCGGGCGGCGCCGAACTGACGATCGACCGCGATCGCGACAAGAACCCGGTCGTTGCCCTGCGCGAAATCGCGGAGCAGACCGTGCACCCCGCCAACCTCAAGGAATCGGTGGTGAGCTCGCTCCAGCGCGTCCTGCCGGACGACGATGACGAGATGGACGATATCGGTTCGCTCAGCCAGTCGGCCGAAGCCCTGCGGATCACTGCCGCTGCGCCGGTGCGCAACACCTCGATCGGCGGCGATTACGACGGGTAATCAGGGCGCTGACTAAGCAGTCCTTCAAAAATGCGGCCCGCTCCTTGTCGGAACGGGCCGCATTTTTTTGTGATCAGCGGCAGGGGAAGTGGCGGATGAAATAGTCCGCCATGGCCTGTTTCATGCTCACCCGGGGGCGGGCCGCCTCGGGATAGGTCCGCAGGAAGGCCAGCAGTTGATCGGAATTGATCCGGGCGCCCTGGGGTGGGCAGCTGGAAGGTTTGCCCGCGGCGCGTTCGGCCTTGAGCCGCGCCTTGTAATGCTCCCCGGCGGCGTTGCCTTCAGCCTGAAGCAGTTTGATGTCCGGTGAGAAAAGCGCCGCCGCACCCTTGGCCTTGAGTGCATCGGCCTTGGCCAGAAAGGTCGCCACGTTCATATCGCCGGGGGCCGCCAGCACCGGGCTGGCCAGACTGATGGCGGCAATCGTCAAAGGCAGGAAAAAGTGGCGCATGAATTACTCCGGTTGGCATCAATGCCGCCGGATTGACCGAGCCGACCTTTCCCGAGCATGAACCCCCTATCTACGCCCCGGCAGGTGCCGGCTCACCAAACCGCTTGCCGGACTTGGGCACTGCCGATCCCTTGAGCGGGGGCAGGGCCGCCTGGCCTTCGGGATCGCTCGGCCGGTCGATCTTGCCGGTTTCGGCCAGTTCCTTGATCTCGTCCCCGGTCAGCGTCTCATACTTGAGCAGGGCCTGGGCGATCAGCTCGAGTTGATCGGCGTGCTTCTTCAGGATTTCGGTCGCGCGTTTATGTGCACCGTCCACCAGACTGCGGATTTCGGCATCGATCAGCTTGTTGGTTTCGACCGAAGTCATGGTTCGGGCCGAACCGCCATAGCCAAGGTAGCCTTCCTGGGTTTCCTCGTACTGGAGCGGGCCAAGCTTGTCCGACATCCCCCACTTGGTGACCATCGCGCGGGCAAGGCGGGTGGCGTACTGGATGTCGCTCGATGCACCGGAAGAGACCTTGTCGTGCCCGAAGATCAGTTCTTCGGCCACGCGCCCGCCCATCGCGGTCGCCAGATCGGCGTGCATCTTGTCACGGTGGTATGAATAGCGATCCCGCTCGGGCATATGCATGACCATGCCCAGCGCGCCGCCGCGCGGGATGATCGTGGCCTTGTGGATCGGATCGTGCGCCGGTTCGTGCAGAATGACCAGGGCGTGACCAGCCTCGTGATAGGCGGTCATTTTCTTCTCATCGTCGTCCATCACCATTGAACGGCGTTCGGCGCCCATCATCACCTTGTCCTTGGCGTCCTCAAACTCCTTCATCGCCACCAGCCGCTTGTTGCGGCGCGCGGCCAGCAGCGCGGCCTCGTTGACCAGGTTGGCGAGGTCCGCGCCAGAAAAACCGGGCGTGCCGCGCGCGATCGTGCGGGCGTTGACGTCGGGCGCGGTCGGCACTTTCTTCATGTGCACCGCCAGGATCTTTTCGCGGCCCTCGATATCGGGGACCGGGACCACCACCTGCCGGTCAAACCGGCCCGGACGCAGCAGGGCCGGATCGAGTACGTCGGGGCGGTTGGTCGCGGCGATGATGATGATGCCTTCGTTGGCCTCGAACCCGTCCATTTCGACCAGCAGCTGGTTGAGCGTCTGTTCGCGTTCGTCGTTGGAATTGCCGAGGCCGTGGCCGCGATGACGGCCAACCGCGTCGATTTCGTCGATGAAGACGATGCACGGCGCGTTCTTCTTGGCCTGGTCGAACATATCGCGCACCCGGCTGGCGCCAACGCCGACGAACATTTCAACGAAGTCCGAACCCGAAATGGTGAAGAAGGGCACGCCCGCTTCACCGGCGATCGCGCGGGCCAGCAGGGTCTTGCCGGTGCCGGGCGAACCGACCAGCAGCGCGCCCTTCGGAATCTGGCCGCCCAGCTTGGAGAAGCGGTGCGGGTCCTTCAGGAACTCGACGATTTCTTCCAGCTCTTCACGCGCCTCGTCGATCCCGGCGACATCGGCAAAGGTGACCCGGCCCTGCTTTTCGGTCAGCATCTTGGCCTTGCTCTTGCCAAAGCCCATCGCCCCGCCAGCGCCGCCGCCCTTCTGGAACTGGCGCATGACGAAGATCGCCAGGCCGATCAGCAGGGCAAAGGGCAGGATCTGGATCAGGATATAGGCCAGCAGGCTCGGTTCATCGGGCTGCTTGCCGTCATACTGGACGCCATTCTGCTGCAACAGCTGGGGCAGGGTGGCGTCGTTGGGGATCGGCACGGTGACGAAGGGCTTGTCACCATCCTTGTACTTGCCGGTGATCTTCTTGTCCGAAATTTCGACGGACTTGACCTTGCCCGCCTCAACCTGGGCGCGAAAATCGGAATAGCCGATCTGGGTTCCGGGCGCGTCGCTGCGCGGGTTGAAGATCGTGACGACCAGCAACAGGGCCAGGAATATCCCGCCCCAGACCATCAGGGTCTTCATCCACGGATTGCCCTTCGGCTCTTCCTCATTCATCGCGCAAAAAATCCTTTCGCCGCCAATGTAGGGCTGCTCCGCTGAATCGCAAGCTAACGCGTGCCCTGCGCCCATGGCAGTACGAAGCGGCGGTGGGGCCAGCAGGGCGGGGACCATTTTGCGCTGTGGCCGCGTGGTCTGGCGCGGGCGCAACTGCTGATCGCAATCAGCCTGTTGGTGCTCGGCGCTTCATTCGTGCTGATCCATTATTTCCACGTCCTGCACGAGCTGTGGGCCAGCGGCTGAGGATCAGGAAGTCAGGTCCTTGATCTTGTGGTGCGGCAGCACCCGCCAGGCGGCGATCAGCACGATCACGTGCAGCGCCTCGATCGCCATCGGCATCTGCCAGCCGGCATAGGGTCCGTCGAGCACCAGCCCGAGGCCGCGGACCAGAACGGCGATCCCCATCAGACCTACCGGGACCAGCAGGAGGTCGGCGTTGCGGCGCCAGGCGCCGATCATCATGCATACCGCAACCACAAGGAAGAAAGCGGTGAAATCGGCCCGGATCGTGCTGAGCCCCCCGGTGCCGAGCGGTGAAACGCCAAGGCCCGCGCCGGTCGCCAGCGGGTTGAACAGGAAATTGAAACCCATGAAAAGGTCAAGCATTCCAAGCAGGAAGACCGCTGCCGTGATCACAAAACGCATTGTGTTAACCACCCCCGTTAGTCCGATTTTTCCCACTTTGCCTCAATCGGGTAATTAAGCAAAGCCTGTTGCGCACGAAGGGATGGCGTTGCACAAGCGCGTATCGATGTCTGGTCCAAGGATCCTGTTGGTCGTCGGTGGCGGTATCGCCGCCTACAAGGCCTGTGAGCTGGTTCGCCTGATCCGCAAGGGTGGCGGCGATGTAACCTGTGTGCTGACCGAGGGCGGATCAAAGTTCATCACCGCGATGACCCTGGCCGCGCTTAGCGAGAATCCGGTTCACACCACGCTGTGGGATCTGACCAGCGAAGTCGAGATGGGCCACATCCAGCTCTCGCGCGCTGCCGATCTGGTGGTGGTTTGCCCGGCAACCGCCGATCTGCTGGCCAAGATGGCCAACGGCATCGCCGATGACATGGCCACAACCCTGCTGCTGGCGACCGACAAGCCAGTGATGGCGGTCCCGGCGATGAACGTGAAGATGTGGCAGCATCCCGCCACCCAGGCCAATGTTGCCAGCCTGATGGACCGGGGCATCCATGTGCTCGATCCCGATGAAGGGCCGATGGCCTGCGGTGAATTCGGCCCCGGCCGCCTGCCCGAACCGGTCGTGGTCTATAACGCGATCTGCGCCCTGCTGGGGCAGGAGCCGATGCTGCTCCCCGCACCCGAAGAGACGGCTGCGCTTCCGGCCTTCGAGCTTGAGGATTGGCACGCCGATCAGGCCGGGATGGAAACCTCGCTTGGCGGGCTCAGCGCCGGGCTGATCCAGCGCAGCGGCAAGGGCAAGCCGATCCTGTTCGATCTGGAACCGCTGGAAGGCGAATTCTCCGAGATCCCGCTGGAAGAGGCGCCGCCAGTACCGCTCAATCTCGATAGCCCGATCCTGTCCAAGAAGGGCAAGGCCAAGGCTGCTCCGCCGACCGATCCCGAAGCGATCAATCACACCGTTTCACGCCATGGCGATGCCCATGCACCGCAGCCGTTCGAGGAAGGCGTGTTGGCGGCCGATCCGCTGGCCGGGCAGCCCGATTTCGCGCCGGATGAAGATCCGATCGATCCCGACGGGCCGCTCAAGGGCAAGCACGTGCTGGTCACCGCCGGCCCGACACATGAGCCGATCGACCCGGTTCGCTACATCGCCAACCGTTCTTCGGGCAAGCAGGGCTATGCCATCGCCGCCGCCGCCGCCCGGCTGGGTGCGCGGGTTACGCTGGTTTCAGGCCCGGTGACGCTGCCGTGCCCGCGCGGGGTGGAGCGGATCAACGTGGAGACCGCGCGCGATATGGCCGAGGCGGTCAAGGGCGCACTGCCTGCCGATGCCGCGGTGATGGTTGCCGCGGTCGCCGATTGGCGGACGGTCGAATATTCCGGCGAGAAGATGAAGAAGCGCGGATCGGCGCCGCCGGCGCTGCGGCTGACCGAAAATCCCGATATCCTTGCCATGGTTGCGGTCAGCGACAAGCGGCCCAAGCTGGTCGTCGGTTTTGCGGCCGAGACCGAAAAGGTGATCGATCACGCCAAGGACAAGCGCAAGCGCAAGGGCGCGGACTGGATCATCGCCAACGACGTATCGGGCGATGTGATGGGCGGCGATGCCAACCTGGTGCATATCATCACCCCCAAGGGTGTCGAACATCTTCCGGAAATGGCAAAGGGCGAAGTCGCCGATGTCATTGTCCAGAGGATTGCCGATGCACTCGCCAAATGAAGTTCCCGTCCGCGTAAAACGCCTGCCCCATGGTGAGGGGCTTGATCTGCCCGTCTATGCCACTGCGGGCGCGGCCGGGATGGACGTGGTTTCCGCTGAGGATGTCACGATCGCGCCGGGCGCGCGCCATGCCGTGGCGACCGGGCTGGCGATGGCGATCCCCCACGGCTTTGAAATTCAGGTCCGGCCGCGCTCGGGCCTGGCGCTGAAGCACGGGATCACCGTGCCCAATACCCCCGGGACGATCGACAGCGACTATCGCGGTGAACTGAAGGTGATCCTTATCAACCACGGTGCATCGCCGTTCGAGATCCGCCGGGGTGATCGGGTGGCGCAGCTGGTTCTGGCTCCGGTAACCCGCGCGACGTGGCTGGTGGCCGAAGAGCTGGACGAGACCGAACGCGGTGAAGGAGGCTTCGGCAGCACCGGCGGCGTGGTGGCGCTGGGTAACTGATCGCCGCCACGAAAAAGGCGGGCCCGTTGCCGGACCCGCCCTTTGCGTTTCACTGACCGGCTGGGGTCAGTTCTTCTTCTTTTCAGGCGCAACCGAGATGCGCACCGTTTCGCCGTTGTGGCCGGGGAAATCGGTGAACATCGCCTCAACCAGATTGGGCACCAGATAGCCCAGACGGTTGGAAGTGGAGGCAGCTTCGGCGCGGCCTTCGAACAGGCGCTGGCCATCGGCGCGGCGATCGATCTTCAGGCTGATCGCGCTGATATAGACGGTGTAGCTTTCATAGCCCTGGCTGAACCAGGGATCGTACCAGCCATAGCCCCAAGCCCCGTGCGGATAGTACGGACGGTAATAACCGCGACGGCCGACATAGCCCCAGCGCGAATAGCCATACCAGCTTGACCAGTAGGGATCGGCAAAGCCGGTCGAGCGGACCTGATCACGGCCCTTGTCAACGCCGTAGTCGAACTTGACGATCAGATCGGCGGTGGCCGGATCAGCGGCTCGAACATAGCCCAGCGCGCCCATCTTGGCATCGACCAGCGCGGCATATTGCGAGAATTCCAGGCCGCCGGTCAGCGCCGGATCATCGGCAATTACGGCATAGGTCTGCCCCTGCGGCGCGGGCAGCTGCGCGGAAAAGCGCTGAACATCGGCCTTGAACGGGGTGGCGCAGGCGGCCAGCGCAGCCAGCATCAGCGGAACCAGAGCCAGTTTGACCCAGCCCAGCGGCGAACGGCTTTCTTGAACCATTGGCGCAATCCTTATCTTTTGAGCGTCCCCGGCGAATCGCAGACGGATCGTCGGCAAGTCTGTGAGCGGGGTCAAGATGCACCGGCCCGGCTTAATCGGGCTTGAATAAGTCAGCTTGCCGTCAGAGTTTTTCGGCGATGACCCCCGCCGCGATCAATGTGGCGATTTCCGCCTGGTCCAGCCCCAGTTCCTCTGCCAGCACCGCTGCCGTATCCGCACCCGAACGGGGCGGGGCGCGGCGATAGCTTGGCGGGCTGGCGGAAAACTTGCCGGGAAAACCGATGAAGCGCACCGGTGTGCCATCATCGCGGGCAAGCTCGTGGACGCTGCCGCGGGCCTTTACCTGCGGATGCTCCAGCGCTTTGGGGATCGAATTGATCCGCCCGCCGGGCAGCTTCGCAGCCTCCAGCGCGGCGATCAGCGCATCCGATTGCCACTGCGCGATCGCCGGTTCGATCAGCGCGAACAGCGCGGCGCGGTTGCTGCTGCGCTGCGCCGAGACGGCAAAGCGCGGGTCTTCGCCCAGCTCGGGCATGGCCAGCACGGCGCACAGATCGCGGAATTGCCGGTCATTGCCCAGCGCGATCAGGACCCGCCCATCGGCGCAGGCGAAGTCCTGATAGGGCACGATGGTCGGGTGCTGGTTGCCCATCCGGCGCGGCTCCATCCCGCCGTTGAGCCAGCCAGAGGCCTGGTTGGCAAGCAATGCCATCTGCGCATCAAGCAGCGCCAGATCGATGTGCTGGCCTTCGCCCGTGCGGTTGCGATGCTGCAAGGCGGCCAGGATCGAGATCACCGCGTAAAGCCCGGTCGAAAGGTCGCTGATCGGTATTCCGACTTTGAGCGGTCCAGCGCCCGGCTCACCATCTGCTTGTCCGGTCACGCTCATCAGCCCGCTCATTCCCTGGATCAGGAAATCATAGCCGCCCTTGTCCTTTTCCGGTCCGGTCTGGCCAAAGCCGGTGATCGAGCAATAGATCAGGTCCGGCTTGACCGCTTTCAGCGCGGAATAGTCCAGCCCGTACTTGGCCAGACCGCCGACGCGGAAGTTTTCCAGAACCACATCGGCGCGTTCGGCCAGCTTGCGGATCAGTGCCTGACCTTCGGGCCGGGCCATATCGATCGCGGCCGAGCGCTTGTTGCGGTTGGCGCAGAGATAATAGGCTGAATCGCGCGATCCATCGTCAAGGAACGGCGGTCCCCAGCGGCGGGTATCATCGCCCTGGCCGGGCTGTTCGATCTTGATCACATCGGCGCCGAGATCGCCCAGCATCTGGCTGCACCACGGACCGGCCAGCACCCGCGAAAGGTCCAGAACCCGGATTCCGGCCAGCGGTCCAGCTGGGGCAGGGGCGTCTTCGGCCATGGCGCGCGCCGTCAGCCGCGCACCAGCCCCAGCGCGGCATAGGTTGCCGCCAGGGTCGGGGCGGCCAGCTCGCGGGCCTTCAGCGCGCCCTTGGCCAAAATCGCGTCGAGCGCCTCGCGGTCTTGCCTGAGCTCGATGAAGCGGGCGTTGATCGGGGCCAGGCTTTCAACCAGCAGCTCGCCCAGTGCGGGCTTGAACTTGCCGAAGCCTTCGCCGCCGAACCGAGCGAGCACCGCGTCCTGGCTTTCACCGGACATCGCCGCATAGATCCCAACCAGATTGGCAGCCTCGGCCCGGCCCTCCAGCCCGCCCTTGTCGGAGGGCAGCGGCTCGGGATCGGTCTTGGCCTTCTTGACCTTCTGCATGATCGTATCGGCATCATCGGTCAGGTTGATCCGGCTCATGTCAGAGGGATCGCTCTTGCTCATCTTGGCGCTGCCATCGCGCAGCGACATGATCCGCGCCGCTTCGGGCGGGATGATCGGATCGGGCAGGGTGAAGACCGGCGCGTCATCGCTTGCGAAATCGTTGTTGAACTTCTGGGCGATGTCGCGCGCGAGTTCCAGATGCTGCTTCTGGTCCTCACCCACCGGAACGTGGCTGGCCTGATATAGCAGCACGTCGGCGGCCTGCAGAACCGGATAGGTGAACAGCGCAACCGACTGGCCTTCGCGGTTCTTGCCGGCCTTGTCCTTCCACTGGGTCATCCGGTTCAGCCAGCCCATCCGCGCCGTGCCGGACAGCAGCCATTGCAATTCGGCGTGTTGGGAAACCTGCGCCTGGTTGAACAGGATCGACTTGTCGGGATTGATCCCGCAGGCGACCAGCGCGGCAGTCATTTCCAGGGTGTTCTCGCGCAGCTCGGCCGGATTGTGCGGCATCGAGATCGCGTGGAGATCGGCCAGGAAATAAAGGCTCTGTCCGCCGCCCGCGGCGACATCGTCCTGCATCTTCACCCAGTTGCGGATCGCCCCCAGGTAATTGCCGAGATGGAGATTGCCGGTGGGCTGGATGCCGGAAACAATACGCATTGCAGGTTACTCTACTTCAAGAATGTCATCGTCCGCCTTGGCGCGGACCGCACGGCGGCGCCTTAGCTGGGAGAGCACGGACTTGTCCACGGCGCCCAGCGCGAAAGCGGCGGCGAAGAAGGCAATCATGCCCACCGTGACGATCAGCCCGAGCGACCAGATCCGGTCATACCACGGCCCGGCATAGTGCGCGGTGAACTGCGGAACCAGCCACCACAGGGCCGCGCTCATCACTGCCGTGGCTAGCAGTTGGCGGGCGATCTTACCGGCAAGGGGCAAAGTGAAGTGGAACCAGCCGCGCCGGTGCAGGATGGCATAGAGCAACAGGCAGTTGAGTGTGGCCGATGCCGCGGTTGCGCTGGCCAGGCCGACAATCCCCCATTTGCGGACCACGACGATGTTGAGGAAGATGTTGAAAGCCAGCGATGCCAGCGCGGTCCACACCGGAGTGCGGGTATCCTCGCGCGCGAAGAAGCCGGGGTTCAGGATCTTGACCACGACATAGGCGGGAAGTCCGGCCACCAACGCCACAACGATATCGGCCATGATCGCGCCATCGGCGGGCGTGAATTTTCCGCCGACGAAAAAGGCGGTGCAGAACGCCGGGGCGCAGATCGCCAGCGCGGCGGCGGCGGGCAGGGTCAGCAAGGTGCCGATTTCAAAGGCGTTGGCCTGCAGGCGCTGTGCCTCGCGCGCGTCGCCGGTATGGATGTGGCGGCTGAGCATCGGCAGGATCGCTGTGCCGAGCGCGATTCCGACGATCCCCAGCGGCATCTGGTTCAGCCGGTCGGCATATTTCAGCAGCGTCAGCGAACCCTGTTCCAGACTGGTTGCGAAGAACGTGTCAACGAACTGGCTGATCTGGTAGATTCCGGCGCCAAAGGTAGCGGGCAGGATCAGCTTGCCGAGCTTCCTGACTTCCGGAGTCAGTTTCGGGGCCGATACCTTGAGCCGCAGGCCAGCATTGCGGGTTTCCCACCACAGGTAGGCGAACTGGCCAAGGCCTGACAGAGCGACCGCCACGGCCAGGGCCAGGCCAACCACCCGATCATCCCCTGTGCTGCCGCGCAGGTGATTGCCGATCAGGATGCCGCTAATCAGAAACAGATTGAGCAGAACCGGGGCAAAGGCCGCCGGGCCGAACCGTGAGCGCGCATTGAGCACCCCCGCCAGCATCGCCATCAGGCTGATGAAGCCGAGGTAGGGAAAGGTCACCCGGCTGAGGAATACCGCCAGATCGAACTTTCCGGGCACTTTGGCGAATTCGCTGGCCAGCAGCCAGACGATCCCCGGCATGAAGACCATCGCCACCGCACTGAACGCCAGCAGGACCCAGACGAAGACCGAAAGCACATCGTTGGCGAACGCATTGGCCTTTTCTTCGCCGCCATCGCCGTGGAGCGCCTTGCTGTACATTGGCACGAAGGCGACGCTGAAGGCGCCTTCGGCAAACAGGCGGCGGAAAGTGTTGGGTAAGGTGAAGGCAAGCTGAAAGGCATCGGCGACCAGCCCCGCGCCAACCACGCGGGCCATCAGCATATCCCGCGCAAAGCCGAAGACCCGGCTGATCGCGGTCAGCCCGCCGATCGTCCCGACATTCTTGACGAGGCTCATCGGCGGGGTCCGTCAGCCCGCAACGATCAGGCTTCGCCGACCGGTGCGTCGCCTGCTTCTTCCTGACCGGCCTGGGCAGCAATCTGCTGCATATAGATGCCGTTGAAGTCGATCGGTTCAAGCAGCAGCGGCGGGAAGCCGGCATCGCGCACCGCGTCGGAAATCACCCGTCGGGCGAAGGGGAACAGCAACGTCGGGGCGCCGGCATAGGTAAAGCCGTGCTTGTTCTGCTCGTCCAGGTTGCGCATCCCGATCAGGCCGCAATAGGACAGCTCGACGATAAAGGCGGTTCCGGCCTGGGCCTTGGAATTGATGGAGATCTTCAGTTCGACCTCGCTCACTTCCTCGCTCAGTTCACGCGCGCCGATGTTGAACTGCACGTCGATCTGCGGCGGATCCTGCCAGTTGAAGGAATCCGGGGCATTGGGGTTCTCAACCGAAAGGTCCTTGACGTACTGCGAGATGATCCCGGCGGTCGGCAGGGTATCGGCGCCGTTGGGCTGGGGCGCGTCGAGGTTGAGGTCGGTAATGATATTGCCTTCGTCGGACATGATCGTATCGGCTTTCGCTCAATGTGAAAATTGCGTTGTGGCCGGGCGCCTAGCACTGCGGCGGCGCGGCGGCAACGGCTTTGGCAGGTTGTGACCAGCCTGCACCGATCGCGCGGAAAAAATGCACGAAATGCGTCGTCCACGCGTTGTTCATTTGTCATCACTACCTATTTGGAGTTAGGACTGTGCGGCGCATCTTGCCGTGCGAATGGGACTGTTATCTTGGAAAAGACCGTAGAGATCGTCATCATTGCCATGGTCGCGGCCTTTCTGGGGCTGCGGCTGTTCTCCGTGCTGGGCCGCCGGGCCGAGCATGAGGAGCATTCGCTGCCGCCCCGTTTCGAGCCCAAGGAACCCAAGGCTGATGCGCCGCGCGGTGCAGTTCCGGAATTGACCGGTAGCGGCGGCGCAGCGCGTCCGCTGGTGCCCGGCGTGACCCCGGCGATCGAACGCGGGATGCGTGAAATCGCTGCGGCTGATCGGCACTTCGATATGCTGGCCTTCATCGAAGGGGCCAAGGGCGCCTACCGCATGGCGCTCGAAGCGTTCTGGAAGGGTGACCGCGAAGCGCTCGCACCGCTGTGCGATGCCGATGTCCGCGAAGCCTTCGGTGCCGCGATCGATGCGCGCGAGGCGGCGGGCGAAACGCTCGATTACAAGCTCGTGCGGATCGAGGATGCAAACATCGTCGCTGCCGAATATCGTTCGGGCGTGGCCCGGATCACCGTGCGCTTCACGGCCGATATCGCCGCTGTGACCCGCAATGCCGAAGGGCAGGTGATCGCCGGATCGCTCAACGACGCGGTTGAGGCTTGCGATCTTTGGACCTTCTCGCGCTCGGTCAGCTCCGCCTCGCCGGACTGGCTGATCGACGAAACCGACGAAGGCTGATTTCCAGGTGCCGGGCGGGCCAGCGCGCTGGGTAACGGCGATCGGCCTGGCTCTGACCCTGCTCGGCTGCGGCCGGATCATTCCTGAAACGCGAATTCCGCCCCCGGCGGCAACGCCAGGTCCGCCGCCTCCTGCCAATGCGCTTTCGGCCGGCCTTGTTCCGGGGCCGGCGATCGTCTCGCTGGGCTTGGGCAAGGAAGACGCCAGCGGCGCACTCGCTTCGTTCCGCGCCAGCTGCCCGCGCCTGATCGCGCGCGACGACGTTTCGGGGCTGACCAAGGGCGCGGACTGGAAGCCGGCTTGCGACGCGGCCGCGAGATGGCCTGCGGCAGAAGCGCCGCGGTTCTTCGAAACCTGGTTCGAGACCGCCCGGGTTGCCGATGGCAAGGCCTTTGCCACCGGTTATTACGAACCGGAAATTTCGGGTGTGCGCACCCGCCAGCCCGGTTTCGACGTGCCGGTTTATGGCCTGCCATCCGATCTGGTGCGGGCCAACCCCGGCGATGCCCAGCCCAATGAAAAGGGCCAGATGCCGCTTGGCCGATATGACGATCAGGGCCAGTTCGTGCCCTATTTTGATCGCGCCGCGATCGAGGACGGGGCGCTGGTCGGACGCGGGCTTGAGATTGCCTGGGTCGCCGATCCGGTTGAGCTGTTCTTCCTTCAGGTCCAGGGATCAGGCCGCCTGATCGGCCCGGACGGAACCGTGGTGCGGATCGGCTATGCCGGGCAGAACGGCCATCCCTATACCGGGATCGGCGGGGTGATGCGCAGCCGCGGGCTGCTGGGCACCGGGCCGGGGCAGTATTCCGGCTCGATGCAAGGGATCATGCAGTACATCGCCGAAAATCCCGAGGCAGGGAAGGCGCTGATGCGTGAGAACAAGAGCTATGTCTTCTTCCGTGAGATCGGCCCTGACGGGCCGTACGGCTCACTCGGCGTGGCGGTGCGCGCGCGTGATAGTATTGCCGCCGATCCGGCTTTCGTGCCGCTGGGCGCGCCGGTCTGGCTCGCGCTTGACCGGGCAGAGGCCAGCGGCCTTTGGATCGCGCAGGATACCGGCGGCGCGATCAAGGGTGCCAACCGCTTCGATACCTTCTGGGGCGCGGGCGCCGAAGCCCGCCGGATAGCCGGGGGTATGACCGGACGCGGAGACGCCTTGCTGTTCCTGCCCAAGGGCACGCTTCAGAAAATCCAGCAGGGCCAGTGATGCGCCCGCCGCGCGGTCTGTCCCACGAAGAGGCGGAGCTGTGGAACCGCGTCGCTCGCACGGTGAAGCCGTTGCGTCCGCCTTCCAAAGCCGAGCCGATGGCGCCTGCGCCGGATCGCCCACCCGCTCCGCCGGTTCGCACCCAGCGCAATCCGGCGTCCGCGATCACCCCTGCCGTGCCGCCCAAGCGCGCCGAGCCGGTGCGCCCGCTGGACCGGCATGGGCTGGACGGATCGTGGGAACGGAAACTGGGGCGCAGCGGTGTCGATCCCGATTTCACGCTGGATCTGCACGGGCACAGCCTTGATGCGGCGCATTCGCGGCTTGAACACGGTCTGGCTCAGGCCGTGGCACTGGGCGCGCGGGTGATACTGGTGATCACCGGCAAGCCGCGCCCGGTTGAAGCCGCCGATCGCGGCGGGCAGCGCGGCGCGATCCGGGCCAAGCTGATCGACTGGCTGGCCCACGGCACTCATGCTCACCGTATTGCCGCCGTGCGCGGCGCCCACCGCAGGCATGGAGGGCCGGGCGCGGTTTATGTGATCCTCAAAAAAATGCGCTGACCTCCTTTGGGGGAGGCCAGCGCCGGAAGGTGTGTTGCCGGCCCGCCTTGCGGCGGACCTGACAGGGAGGATTCTTAGAAGCGAACGCCTACAGTGACCTGCCAGGTGCGGGGATCGCCATAGTACACGGTCTGAATGTTGCCGACCGAACTGAACTCTTGCCCATCGGTCTTGTAGACGACGTTCCCGACGTTCTTGACCGTGCCGCGCAGGTAGAACTTGTCGAAATCGATCTGGGCATAGATGTTGCCCAGAGTGTAACCGTCCTCGAACAGGCCCGCACGATTGTCGACCGAGAGCCAGTGCTTGTCGACCACACGGATATCACCGCCGATGACCAGGCTGGCCGTATCGCCCAGCGGCAGCCGCTGCTCGGCACCAGCGCGGAAGGTGATCGGCGGCGCGAAAGCCGGCTGACACACGATCGCGGTGCCGGTCGGGTTGCACGAAAACGCCGGTGCACGACGGCCGTCGTTGAACTCGAGGTACTTGGCATCCAGATAGCCCAACGAGGCATTCAGCGTCATGCCCTTCCAGGGCTTGACCATCGCTTCGAATTCAATGCCCTGAATGCGGAGTTTACCGGCGTTGAGAACCGGGAAGCTGCCACCAGTCAGGCCGGTATTACCGCCGCCAACGCGGGCCTGGAAATCCTTGTAGTCGCTGCGGAAAACGTTTGCAGCGAAGGCGATCTTGCCATCGGCGAACGTTCCCTTCGCACCGAATTCATAGGTCCAGACGCTTTCAGGGCGGAAAGTGGTGACGAGGACATTGCTGCCGTTCACTGACTGCGTCAGGTCCGCCAGCGAGTTGGCGCGGCCATTAAATCCACCGGATTTGAAACCGCGGCTTGCGGAAGCGTAGAACATGACGTTCTCGCTCGGCTTGTAGCTGAGCGACGCCATGGGGGTCCAGGCATCGAAGCTCACGGTGTTGATCGCGTTGTTGGGCGCGGGCAGGCTGTTGGGGAAGGTAAAGGTCGAAACCAGCAGCGGTGTAGTCCCAAGGCTGGTGGTTGCCGTGGTGGTGCGGTAATACTGCTTGGTTTCGTGGGTGTAGCGCAGCCCTGCAGTGACCGAAAGCTGGTCCGACAGCGCGTAGCTCAGCTGACCGAACGCGGCATAGCTCTTGGTGTCTTGCTCATCGTCGATGGTCCGGATGAAATTCAGTGGCGTACCGACATAGCGCAGATAGCTGTTGGCATAGGCTTCCTGATGCGAGTTGATGTGCTCGTTGAGGAAGTAAACGCCAAAGACTCCCTTCAGCTTTTTGGTGTTGAGCTTGAGCTGAAGTTCCTGGCTGAACTGGTGCTGGCGGACATCAACGTAAACGTCTCCAAGCTGAGCTTGGGTTGCATCGATATCGACGTAGTTCTTCGACAGCAGACGGCGATAAGCCGTGATCGAGCTGAACTGCAGGCCGTCCGAAAGGTCAACGTTGATCGTTCCCGAAGCCCCCCAATGGTCCAGCTGCTGGCCTTCGCCGTTGGTAAAGCTGGTCGAAGCCTTGTAGTCATAGGGGCCATAGGGTTCGGCTGTCGCAATGACAAACGGCGTGGCAGCGGTGAAGGTCGCATTATAGTCGAAACCGACCAGCGAAGCCGTGGCATAGCCGAGCGTCAGATCGTTACGCTGCTTGGTATAATCGCCCGACAGAAGGATTTCGACATTGTCGGCCGCCTGGGCCCGCAGAATGGCCCGTCCGCTGAGGTTGTTGCGATCGTTGTACTTCTTGCCGGTCAACGGATCGGTTACGATCCCGTCACGATTGTCATAAACACCGGCCAGCGACAACGCGACCTTGCCCGGCACCAGCGGGGCGCTGACATAGCCCTTGGCCGTGGTCTCATTGTATTCGCCGTAGGTAAACGCCGCTTCGCCCTTCAGCGTATCGAGGTCCGGCTTCCGCGAAACTACGTTCACGGCGCCGCCGATGGTATTCTTGCCATAGAGCGTACCCTGCGGCCCGCGCAGAACCTCGACCCGCTGGACATCGAACAGGTTCAGCAAGGCGCCCTGGATACGGCTGAAGTAGACGCCGTCAACATAGATGCCGACAGCCGGGTCGAAAGTCTGAAGTGCATCAGGCTGGCCGATGCCGCGAATGAACATATTGGCGGAGCTGGATGAGCCGCGCCCCTGAACCACGTTGACGTTGGGGACCGCGCCCTGGATTCCGGCCAGCGTGTTGGCGCCCTGCCGTTCCAGTTGGGCCTGGTTCATCGCGGTGATTGCAACCGGAACATCCGTGATCCGCTCTTCGATCCGGCGCGCAACAACGACGATAGTATCGTCTTCGGCGGCGGCATCGGCGTCCTGGGCATGGGCCGGTGCGGCGGTGAAGCCGACGAATGCGCTGGCAACAAGCGACGCGCGGCAAAGTAATGCAGTTTTACGCATGGGTTCTCCTCCCAAAAATTCCACCCCGCACTTCTATGGCAGCGGGCTCCTGAGGGCGCTTATATAAAAGTTGAACCAACTTTCAACTTTGTTATGCTTGCCGGGGCGAGGGGAGTGAACGAAAGTGCGAAATCGTGGCACGGCTGCAACAGTAGCGGCCGGCAGAAGGGCAAAGCGAGTGGACGCTGCAGGCGGCACCGGACAGCTACGGACTCCGCGCACCGAACGGGGGCGACGGACCCAGCGCGCAATCCTTGATGCGGCGGCGGCAGAGTTTGGAGAAAAGGGCTTTCACGAAAGCTCGATCGTGTCGATCACGATTCGCGCCGGGGTCGCGCTGGGCAGTTTCTACACCTATTTCGAAAGCAAGGAGGCGCTGTTCAAGGCGCTGGTCAACGACATGAGCGGCCGGGTCCGCGATTTCGTCGCCCCGGTGCTGGGCACCCATGACGGCGATGGCATCGCGGCCGAGGGCGTCGCGCTGAAAGCCTTCCTGCGGTTTGCGCGCCAGCATAAGGAAATCTACCGGATCATCGACGAAGCCGAATTCGTCGCCCCGGAAGACTGGCGGGCTCATTACGCCAACACCGCAAACCGCATTCTCGAGCGCCTTCAGGCTGCGCATCTGCGGGGCGAACTGGCGGTTGAACCCAGCGAGGTTCACGCCTGGGCGATCATGGGCATGAACGTGTTTCTGGGTCTGCGTTTTGGCGTAATGGATACCGAAACCGGACTGGAAGACGTAGCGACCAAGGCCAATGCGCTGCTTAAGAACGGGCTGGTTTAGGCCCGGCGTCTTCGGTTCGCCGCACCATCGGCTCAAGCCAGCCGCACAATTGGCTCCGCTGTATTGACAGCGTGGCGGCCATAAACCTTTTCCCCCGCAACTGCCGGTTACGGCGATCAGAAGGAGTAGGGTTGTGGCTGTGATTACCGCGAAATCGGGGGCTTTGTCCGTGCTTGCGCTGCTGGCGCTGCCGCTTTCCACAAACGTACTGGCGCAGCAGGGGGAGCTGCCCAGCGCGAATGGCAATGCCAGTATCACCGTGGTTGCGCCTGTCGATATCTCGACATTGCCGGCCGGCCCCGAGGTCAAGGGCGTCATTTCCGCCCGCAAGGATGACAAGATCAAGGTCACCGGGGCCGATGGCACCAGCACCGTGATCACCCTTGCTGAAACCACCAAGGTCAAGGGCAGCGGTGGTCTGTTCGGCGGCAAGGGCAAGTTCACCACCGATATGCTGATCAACGGCCTGCCGGTGACGGTAAAGACCGTGCAGGGCGCCGATGGGCTCTATGCCAGCCAGGTCAGCTTCAAGGCCAGCGACATGAAGACCGCCAACATGATCCGCCAGGGCACTGCTCAGGGCTTCGCCGAACAGAGTGCGGCGACCGAGGCGCTGCGCAGCCGGATGGCCGATATCGACAAATACAACATCAAGAGCACCACCAACGTCTATTTCGATACCGGCAAATGGGTGATCTCGCCCCAGGCAAAGGCTGAACTGTGCACCGCCGCCAACGATGCGGACCGGATGGACAACGCGATGATCCTGGTGGTGGGCTATACCGATTCGGTCGGCAGTGATGAATACAACCAGGTACTCAGCGAAAAGCGCGCCGGGGCGGTGATCAACTACCTGCAGCAGGTCTGCAAGTGGAAGCCCTATCGGATGCTGACCCCGACCGGGATGGCCGAGGCCGATCCACTGGCCGACAATTCGACTCCCGAAGGCCGCGCCCAGAACCGCCGGGTTTCGGTCAACGTGCTGGTCAGCAAGGGGCTCGACGGAATGTAGATCGCGCGGCGAGGGTTGGGCGGTGACATTGCCCCCAACCCCCGCTATGCGGCGGCGCCATGTCCAATCGCCGCACCTTTGCCATCATTTCCCACCCCGACGCGGGGAAAACCACGCTTACAGAAAAGCTGCTGCTGCAAGGCGGCGCGATCCACCTGGCGGGCGAGGTCAAGGCGCGTGGTGCGGCGCGGCGGGCGCGTTCGGACTGGATGAAGATCGAACAGCAGCGCGGG
Source organism: Pseudomonadota bacterium (assembly GCA_029550345.1). GTDB lineage: Bacteria > Pseudomonadota > Alphaproteobacteria > Sphingomonadales > Sphingomonadaceae > Novosphingobium. Next base: position 52,168 of record JAKPHK010000066.1, on the reverse strand, counting down.
ATCTCGGTCACATCCAGCGTGATGACCTTCGAGAAGGCCAATCCCGACGGCAGCGTCATAACCTTCAATCTGCTCGACACCCCGGGGCACGAGGATTTTTCCGAAGACACCTATCGCACGCTGACGGCGGTGGATTCGGCGATCATGGTGATCGACGCGGCCAAGGGGATCGAGCCGCAGACCCGCAAGTTGTTCGAGGTTTGCCGCCTGCGTTCGGTGCCGATCATCACTTTCGTCAACAAGGTCGATCGCGAAGGGCGCTCGGTTTTCGAAACGCTTGACGAAGTGGCCGATGCCCTCGCGCTGGATGTGGTGCCGATGTCCTGGCCGATCGGAATGGGCGGCGAATTCAGGGGCGTGCTCGATTTCGCGACCGATACGATCAGCCGGCCCGAGGGTGACAGCCGCGAATTCCTCGGCCTGCGTGAACCTCCCGCCGATATTCCCGCCGAAATCGCCGAGGAGATCGAACTGGCCCAGGCCGGTTACGGGGAGTTCGATCCGGTCGCTTATCGCCATGGTGATATGACCCCGGTCTATTTTGGTTCAGCGCTCAAGAACTTCGGGGTGGCGGAGCTGATCGATGCGATCGCGAAATACGCTCCGCCGCCGCGTCCGCAGCCGAGCGAGCAGGGCACGATCGAGCCTTCGGGCAAGGAAGTGACCGGCTTCATCTTCAAGGTCCAGGCCAACATGGACCCCCAGCACCGTGACCGGATCGCCTTCATGCGGCTGGTTTCAGGTACCTTCAAGCGCGGCATGAAGCTCACACCATCGGCACTTGGCAAGCCGGTCGCGATCCATTCGCCGATCCTGTTCTTTGCCCAGGACCGCGCGATCGCCGATACGGCCGAGCCGGGCGACATCGTTGGCATTCCCAACCATGGCACGCTGCGGGTGGGGGACACCCTGAGCGAAAGCAACAAGGTCCGTTTCACCGGCCTGCCCAATTTCGCCCCGGAAATCCTGCGCCGCGTTGCGCTCAAGGACCCGACCAAAACCAAGCAACTCCGGAAGGCGCTCGACGATCTTTCCGAAGAGGGCGTGATCCAGGTGTTCTACCCGGAAATTGGCGGACAGTGGATCGTCGGCGTGGTCGGGCAACTTCAGCTCGACGTGCTGATTTCGCGGCTTGAGGCGGAATACAAGGTCGAGGCGGTGCTTGAGGCCGCGCCCTTCGATACCGCACGCTGGCTCAAGGGACCGGATGCTGCGCTCAAGCAGTTCGCCGATTTCAACAAATCGAACCTGGCCAAGGACCGCGATGGCGATCCGGTGTTCATGGCCCGCAGTGCCTGGGACGTCAGCTATCAGCAGGAAAAGAACCCCGATCTGGTGTTTTCCGCGACCAAGGAACGCTAGGCCCGGCGTGGAACTGACCTTCGCCAGCTACAACATCCACAAGGCGGTGGGGCTTGACCGGCGGCGCGATCCGGAACGGATTCTGGCGGTGCTGCATGAGATCGATGCCGACGTTGTGGCGCTGCAAGAGGCCGACCGGCGTTTCGGCAAGCGTGAAAGCGTGCTGCCGCGCGATCTGCTCGACGATCTTTCACACTACCGCGCGGTGCCGCTCAACCATCGGCCGGATTCGATCGGCTGGCACGGCAATGCGCTGCTGGTGAAACGCGGCGTCAGCGTGATCGAGGCGGGCATGGTGCCGCTTCCCACGCTGGAGCCGCGCGGGGCGGTGCGCGCCGATCTGCTGATCGGTGGTCACCGGGTGCGCGTGGTCGGGATGCACCTTGACCTGTCCGGCCTGCGCCGCCGCCAGCAGCTCCGCACGATCCTGGCTCATGTCGAGCGGTGCGGGCCGCCCTGTCCGGCGGTGCTGATGGGGGATCTCAACGAATGGGCGCAGCATGGCGGGGCGCTGCGTGAATTCCAGGCGCCCTGGCGGGTGCTGGCACCGGGGCGGTCCTTTCCGTCGCGCCAGCCGGTCGCCCAGCTCGATCGGATCGTGATTTCACAGGACTGGGCGGCCGTGGGCGCGGGGGTGCATCATTCCGCCCTGTCGGCGCGGGCTTCGGATCACCTGCCCGTTTTTGCCCGCCTGACTCTGCCTGAAATTTAGGCATCTGCGCAACGCTTAGGCGTTTTTGCCTGCCAATTCATAAGGCTGTTTCGTCGCTGTCCCTGAAAAACAACAAAAATGCCGTTCTGGCACGGCTCTTGCTGCGTCTGCGAAGTCGGCATTGTGTCGGCCAAGAGGCAATCAGGGGATTTGGCCAGTGAAATTCATCATCGCCATTATCAAACCCTTCAAGCTCGACGAGGTGCGCGATGCGCTTTCCGCGCTGGGCGTGGCGGGCATGACTGTTACCGAGGTCAAGGGCTTCGGGCGGCAAAAGGGCCAGACCGAGATTTACCGCGGCGCGGAATATTCCACCAATATGCTGCCGAAGGTGAAGATCGAGCTGGCAGTCAGCGATGCGCTGGCCGGGCAAGTGGTCGAAACGATCCAGCAGGCCGCCAGCACCGATGCGATCGGCGACGGAAAGATCTTCGTGCTCGATCTGGCATCGGCCACCCGCATCCGCACCGGCGAAACCGGGGACACCGCGCTGTGAGCGCCGATCGCCTTGGTTCAAACAGGAGGGAACAGACAATGATCCGCAAATTTCTCTGCGGCGCCGGTGCGTTGGGAGCTTCGTTGCTCACCGCCTCCGTCGCTTTTGCGCAGGAAGCCGCCGAGGCTGCCGCGCCGACCGTCGATAAGGGCGATACCGCCTGGATGATGACCAGCACGCTGCTGGTCCTGCTGATGATCCTGCCCGGCCTGGCGCTGTTCTATGGCGGCCTGGCGCGGACCAAGAATATGCTCTCGGTGATGACCCAGGTTGGCGCGGTTGCCTGCCTGGCGATGCTGATCTGGGTGGCATACGGCTATTCGATGTCGTTCGGTAACGACTATTCGAGCGACTTCCTCAAGCAGTTCATCTCGAACTTCGACAAGGCCTTCCTGGCCGGGGTCGGGGCAGACAGCACTGCGGCCACCTTCAGCGAAGGCGTGGCGATCCCGGAATATGTCTTCGTCTGCTTCCAGATGACCTTCGCCGCGATCACCGTGGCGCTGGTGCTCGGTTCGGTGGTCGAACGCATGAAGTTCTCGGCGGTGATGGTCTTTGCCGCGATCTGGCTGACGATCGTCTATTTCCCGGTTGCCCACATGGTCTGGGCAGGCAGCGGCCTGTTCTTCGCGAAGGGCGCGCTGGACTTCGCCGGCGGTACCGTGGTGCACATCAACGCCGGTGTCTCGGCGCTGGTCGCCGCGCTGATCCTTGGCAAGCGTATCGGTTACGGCAAGGAAATCATGGCTCCGCACTCGCTGACCATGACCGGGATCGGCACTGGCCTGCTGTGGGTGGGCTGGTTCGGGTTCAACGCCGGTTCGGCGCTTGAAGCCAATGGCTCGGCCGGTCTGGCGATGATCAACACCTTCGTCGCCACTGCTGCCGCGGGCCTGACCTGGATGGCCGTGGAAAAGCTCTCGGGCCACAAGCCTTCGGCGCTTGGCTTCTGCTCGGGCATCGTCGCCGGTCTGGTCGCGGTGACTCCGGCTGCCGGTAACGCCGGTCCGCTTGGCGCGATCGTGCTCGGTGCCCTGGCTGCGGTGATCTGCTACTTCGCGGTGACCAAGCTCAAGGCCAAGATGGGCTATGACGATGCGCTGGACGCTTTCGGGGTTCACGGCATCGGCGGGATCGTCGGTGCGATCGGCACCGGTGTGGTCTATTCGGCCGCTCTGGGCGGTCCGGCCGGTGAAGACTGGGTTATGGCTGATCAGCTGAAGACCCAGTTCCTGGCGGTTGTCACCACCATCATCTGGGCCGCGATCGGGACCACTGTTTCGATCTACGTCGCCAAGGCCCTGACCGGCCTGCGGGTTACCCCGGAAGTCGAGCGCGAAGGCCTCGATCTGGGTGAACACGGCGAACGCGCCTACAACTACTGAGGGAGCATCGCGTGAAAGGTGGGAACCGGTTTTCACCTTTCGCGATGCGACCAGACTAGAATTGACCTGCTTGGCGGGATTGGGTCCTCCTCCTCTCCTCCCCCGATCCCGCCTCACAGCGTTCCTCCTGCGAACGCAAACTGAATGGGCCGGAGCATCACTGCTCCGGCCCCTTTTTTTGTCAGGTTGCGGGGAGGGGGGTGGGATCAGTCCTTGCAGCCGGATCGGCAAGGCTGGCGATCGGCCTGGTCGGGCGCTTCGCCGGGCTGGTCGGCGACGAAGCGATAGCCAAGCCCGCGCACCGTCTGGATGTAGCCCGAGCCAAGTTTCTTGCGCAGTCTTGCGATCTGCACTTCCACGGCGTTGCGTCCGGCACTCACTGAGCGGTTCGTGTTGATTGTTAGCGCAAGACCGCGAGCCGTTCCGGCCCGGGCATATCGCGGCGCCTGCATTTCAATCCGGTTTTGCAGTTTCTGGCGCTGTCGGCCCTAGCCGCGCGAAAGCGCCGCTTCGCTTTCAGTCATCAGTTGCGCGATGATTTCGGCGGCCGGCTCTTCCCTGGAAACCATCCCGACAGATTGTCCGGCCATGACCGAGCCGGTCTCCACATCGCCATCGATCACCGCGCGTCGCAGGGCGCCGGCCCAGAAGTGTTCGATCTCCAGCTGGGCCTGCTCCATATCGACCTTGCCGGCATCGAGCAGGGCGGCCACTTCGCGCTGCTTGGCGGTGAACTCCTCGGTGCCCTTGTTCTTCAGCGCGCGGACCGGGATCACCGGCAGGCGCGGATCGACCTGGACCGATGCTTCGGCATCGCGGGCATTGGCACGGAAGAAAGCTTGCTTGAAATTGGGGTGGGCGATGCTCTCGCTGGCGCAAGCGAACCGCGTGCCGAGCTGGACCCCGCTGGCGCCCATTTCAAGGTAGGAGGCGATCATCTCGCCGCGGCCGATCCCGCCGGCCACGAACACGACGTAATCTTCTGCCAGAGCGGGGAGGAATTCCTGGGCCAGCACGCTGGTTGCAACCGGGCCGATGTGCCCGCCGGCCTCGCTCCCCTCGATCACCAGGGCATCGGCGCCGCTGCGCAGCAACCGCTTGGCCAATGCCAGGGTCGGCGCGAAGACCATCACCTTTGCGCCCGCTTCCTTGATCGCCTCAACGCTGCCCTTGGGCGGAATGCCTCCGGCCAGGACGACATGACTGACCTTGTGGTTGGCGCAAACCGCGATCAGATCGAACAGCAGCGGGTGCATGGTGATCAGATTGACGCCAAACGGCTTGCCGGTCAGCGCCTTGGTCGCGGCGATTTCGGCATCAAGCAGATCGGGCGTCATGGCCCCGCAGGCAATCACACCAAAGCCACCGGCGTTGCTGATCGCTGCGACCAGATTACGTTCCGAAACCCACGACATCGCCCCGCACAGGATCGCGTGCTCTGTGCCAAGAAAGGCGCGGCCGCGCTGCATCAGGCTGTGGGTCTTGTCGTACACCGGGTATTCCTTGGAAGCCGTAAGGTTCGGGCGCTTTAGGCGGGGTGACGGCGCGGAGCAAGATGGCGTGCGTGGTGTTAAATCGTCAATGCCGATCACTGAAACGGAGTTAATCGGCTTTGGTAATATACGCGGTTGCCTTAGTGTCATTCCACGACGCACAAAGATGGAGAGAACCGATGAACGCCCCCTCACAATGCCCCTTCAGCCTCGGCGGCAGCACCCGCGCCGAAGCCACCCCAACCAGCTGGTGGCCCAATGCCCTCAACCTCGATATCCTGCACCAGCACGATACCAAAACCGATCCGCTGGGCGCCGATTTTGATTATCGCGCCGCTGTGCAGGCGCTCGATTTCGATGCACTCAAGGCCGACCTGACCGCGCTTATGACCGATAGTCAGGACTGGTGGCCGGCCGATTGGGGTCACTATGGCGGGCTGATGATCCGCATGGCCTGGCATAGTGCCGGAACCTATCGGATCGCCGATGGACGCGGCGGCGCGGGCAGCGGCAACCAGCGCTTCGCCCCGCTCAATTCCTGGCCTGACAACGGCAACCTCGACAAGGCGCGCCGTCTGCTGTGGCCGATCAAGAAGAAGTACGGCAACGCCCTGTCCTGGGCCGACCTGTTCATCCTGGCGGGTAACGTCGCCTATGAATCGATGGGCTTCAAGACCTTCGGTTTCGGCTTTGGCCGCGAAGACATCTGGGCGCCCGAAAAGGACATCTACTGGGGCGCAGAAAAGGAATGGCTTGCCAAGAGCGGCGGCGAAGGCACCCGCTATTCGGGTGAGCGTGATCTGGAAAACCCGCTGGCGGCGGTGATGATGGGCCTGATCTATGTCAATCCCGAAGGTGTTGATGGAGAACCCGATCCGCTCAAGACCGCGCAGGATATGCGCATCACCTTTGCCCGCATGGCGATGGATGACGAGGAAACAGTCGCGCTCACTGCCGGCGGCCACACGGTCGGCAAGGCGCACGGCAACGGCGATGCCGGTAAGCTTGGCCCTTCGCCCGAAGGCGGCGAGATCGAGGATCAGGGCTTCGGCTGGCTCAATAAGCAGGGCCGGGGAATCGGCCGTGACAGCGTGACCAGCGGGATCGAAGGCGCCTGGACCACCCACCCGACGGTGTTCGACAACGGCTATTTCGAAATGCTGTTCAAGCATGACTGGCAGCTCGCCAAGAGTCCGGCCGGGGCCTGGCAGTGGCAGCCAGCGGCAATCGATCCGGCAGACATGCCCGCCGATGTCGAGGATGCTGCAATTCGCACGACGCCGATCATGACCGATGCCGACATGGCCCTGAAGGTCGATCCGGAATACCGCCGGATTGCCGAACGGTTCCGCGATGACCACGCCCATTTCTGCGAAGTGTTCGCGCGGGCCTGGTTCAAGCTGACCCACCGCGATCTGGGGCCCAAGGCGCGCTATATCGGTCCCTGGGTCCCGGCGGAGGACCTGATCTGGCAGGATCCGGTTCCAGCCGGGCCGCAGGGCTATGACGTCGCTGCGCTCAAGGCCCGCATTGCCGCCAGCGATCTTTCGGTTGCGGAACTGGTTGCGACCGCCTGGGACAGCGCCCGAACCTTCCGCGGATCAGACAAGCGCGGCGGAGCCAATGGTGCCCGCATCCGCCTGGCGCCGCTCAAGGACTGGGAAGGCAACGAACCTGCCCGCCTCGCCAAGGTTCTGGCGGTGCTGGAGCCGCTTGCGGCCGAAGCCGGGGCGAGCATCGCCGACGCGATCGTGCTGGCAGGCAATGTCGGCCTTGAACAGGCGATCAAGGCGGCGGGCTTCGCGGTGCCGGTGCCGTTCACCCCGGGGCGCGGCGATGCGACTGCCGAACAGACCGATGCGGAGAGCTTTGCCGTACTTGAGCCACTGGCCGATGGTTTCCGCAACTGGCTGAAGGATGACTATGTCGTTCAACCCGAGGAACTACTGCTTGATCGCGCCCAGCTGATGGGCCTGACCGCGCCGGAAATGACCGTTCTGATCGGTGGGCTGCGGGTGCTGGGCACCAATCATGGCGGGACGCGGCACGGCGTTTTCACCGCCCGGCCGGGAACGCTCAGCAACGACTTCTTCGTGACGCTGACCGATATGGCCTATCGCTGGGAGCCGAAGGGCCGGAACCTCTATGAACTGGTCGAGCGCAAGACCGGCAAGGCGGGCTACACTGCCACGCGGGCCGATCTGGTGTTCGGATCAAACTCGATCCTGCGCGCCTATGCCGAAGTCTATGCCCAGGACGACAACACCGAAAAGTTCGTCCGCGACTTCGTTGCGGCCTGGACCAAGGTGATGGAAGCCGATCGTTTTGATCTGAACTAGGTTGGGCCACATCTGACAGGAGGGTCGGCATCGAGGCAAAGGATGTCAGCCCTCCGTCTATCCTGCCCCGGGCGCGGCCGATCACTGTGGACACAATTCCTGGTTGGTCAACCGTTCGGCAGAGGTCTAGTCTGGTGCCATGATGGCAAAAGCCGACAGGAGGTTTCGATGAAGGGATTTGTCGAGGATATTGAAGCGCTGACGCTGGAGAACACCGATTTCCGCAGGGTGCTCTACACCACCAAGGAGCTCCAGCTGGTGCTGATGGCGATCCAGCCCGGGGATGAGATCGGCGAGGAAGTGCACGACGACGTCACCCAGTTCTTCCGGTTCGAAGCGGGCGAGGGAGAGGTCTGGATCGACGGGGTGTGCCATAAGGTTGCCGCTGACGATGGGGTGATCGTCCCCGCCGGTGCCCGCCACAACGTGATCTCGACCGGGTCCGAACCGCTCAGGCTCTATACGATCTATTCCCCGCCCGAGCACATCGATGGCACCGTGCACAAGACCTGCGCCGAAGCGCAGGCCGCGCATGAACACTGGGATGGCGGGACGACCGAATAGGGCGTCTTACAGCCTATTCGCCAAAAGCCTCGCGCCGGGCGGCCTGCCGCGCAGGGTCCATGGCCAGCACGGCCAGATCGTGCAGAGCGCCCCCGGCATCGCGCAGTTGCCCTTGCAGCAGGGCTTCGGCGCGGAATCCGCACTCCTCGAACAGGGTGATCGCTCCGGTCTGGTCCGGCGTCATCCGCGCGGTCAGCCGGGTGGCGCCCTTGGCGGCGGCGGCGGCGATGGTCCGTTCAAGCAGAACGCGGCCGAGGCCCTTGCCGCGCCAGTCCGGGGCGACCAGCAACCGCACGTCCCAAACGTGTGCGGACCAGCTCAGCCGATCGGAAACGGCTGCGATGGTGGCAACGATTTCGTCCCCGTCGATCGCAATCAGGCTGAGGATCGCGCCGCTCTCCTGGCCGCGCAGCCAGGCTTCGACCACCTTGGGATGGCGCAGATCGCGGTCAATGAACAGCAAGTCGTGGAGTGGAACCGAGGCTGCGAATTGCGCCAGGGCGGCCTGATCGGCCGGTGCCGGTGCGCGCAGGGCGATGGCCTTGCCCGCAATGGTCAGTTGTTCGCTCACACGCTTCTACCCCCAAGCCATTTGTCGAGCATCGGCCACATCCGCCGCACCGCATTCGGCCCGGCGATCAGGCTGACATGGCCGCCTTTCAGCACGACCTGTTCCTTGTCTTCCGACCCGATCAGATCGATCAGCGGCGCCGATGCCTCGGTCGTGACGATGTGATCGTGTTCGGCCGTGATATGCAGGAACGGGCAGGAAATCTTGTCCAGCTCAACCGCCTTGCCGCCGATTTTCAGCGTGCCTTCCAGCAGGCGGTTTTCCCAGGTCAGCAGCTTGATCGTCTCGCGGAAATATTCTCCGGCCAGCGGCAGCATATCGTTGGTCCAGCGTTCGAACATCCGGTGGCCCTTGACGAAATCCTCGTTCCACAGGTTGTCGTAGAGCGCGAAATTCGCGCTGGCCCGGCCTGCCGGGCGGAGCATATCGAAGGCGGTCAGCAGCATATCCGCCGGGGCCAACCCCAATGTATCCACCAGCCGGTCAACATCGAAATAGCGCTGGTCCGACCAGGCCTGAAACAGCTTCATCTGCTTGAAATCGACCGGCGTGGTGAAGGTCGCCAGGTTCTTGGGGCCATCCGAATGGTTGGCCCCAGACCACATCACCGAAAGGACCCCGCCCATGCAATAGCCGACCAGGCTGACGTCGTGCTCACCGGTTACGCGCCGCACTTCGGCGACGGCGCTGCCAACGAAATCGAGGACATAGTCCTTGAGCGCGAGATTGCGGTCTTCAGGCCGCGGCGCCTCCCAATCGAGCATGAACACGTCGTATCCGCGCTGTAGCAGGAACTCGACCATGCTCTGCCCCGGCACCATATCGAAGATGTAACCGCGATTGGTGGTGGCCATGACCAACAGCACCGGGACGCGATAGACCTCGTCGGTGAGCGGGTGGTAATGGTAGAGCCGCATCGGCCCGCGGCTGACGATTACGTCCTTGGCGCTGGCGCCCAGCACCGGCGCGGGTGAGGCGAGATAGCCCAGACCTTTGAGATTGCGCTGGATTGCCCGATCGACCACGGACTGTGCGGTTTCGAGAAAGCCGCTGCTGGCCATCAGGCGGGCGGCTTCCGGGTGCGGCGGACCGCCGGGCGGGCCGGGTCTTGTCCGGGGGCCACGGCATTGAGCTTCGCCTCGATCCGGCTCAGCGCGGCCTCAACCCCGGCCAGGCGCGCGCCCAGTGCTTCAAAATCCGCGCGGCTCGGCAGGTTGGCGGCGGCCAGCATCCGTCCGGTGGCATCGTTGCTCAACGCCTGGGCCTGAAGCGCCGCGCCGCTTACCGCCTGCATCGCCTGGGCAGCCTCGGGCCGGGCCAGCATCTCGGTCCCGTGTTCGTTGACCACCTTTTCCCACTGCGCCATCCAGCTGCGCGCAAGTTCGAACGGGTCCAGATTCTTGGCAGGCTCACTCATCCCGCCAGCAGCATCCTACCGCCAAGCGGTTTCGTCAAGCGGTCAGGCCGCGGCCTCTTCCGAATCGAGCCCATAGGCGCTGTGCAGCACGCGCACGGCCAGTTCGGTCTCATCCTCGTCGATCAGCACCGAAACCTTGATTTCGGAGGTGGAGATCGCCTGGATGTTGATCCCGCGATCGGCCATGGCACGGAACATCGTGCTGGCGACGCCGGCGTGGCTCTTCATGCCGACGCCGACAACGCTGATCTTGGCGACCTTGCCATCGGTGATGATCCGGTTGAAGCCGATCGCTTCCTTCTGCGCTTCAAGCAGGGTCTGGGCGCGCAGCAGATCGGCGCTGGGGACGGTAAAGGTCACGTCGGTCTCACCTTTGTCGCGCCCGACGTTCTGGATGATCATATCGACATTGATGTTGGCCGCCGCCAGCGGAGAGAACACAGAGGCGACCGCGCCCGGACGGTCGGGGACGCGGGTCAGGATGATCTTGGCCTCGTTCTTGTCGGCGGCGATGCCGGTGATCAGCTGGCGTTCCATCTCAATTCCTTCCAGTTCCTCGTCGCTGACGATCATCGTGCCGGGGATTTCGTCAGCCGGGGTCGCATCATCGTCGATGAAGCTGGAGAGCACCTGCACGCGCACCCCTTCCTTCATCGCCAGACTGACCGAGCGGGTCTGCAACACTTTCGAGCCGACCGAGGCCAGTTCGAGCATTTCTTCGTAGGTTACCGCCTTGAGCTTGCGCGCCTTGGCGACGATCCGGGGGTCGGTGGTATAGACGCCGTCCACATCGGTGTAGATGTCGCAGCGGTCGGCCCCGATCGCTGCGGCCACGGCCACGGCTGAGGTATCGGAGCCGCCCCGGCCCAGCGTGGTAATCCGGTTGTCGCCCGAAAGGCCCTGAAACCCCGGGATCACAGCGATCTCACCCGCCGCCATGCTGGCCAGCAGCGCATCGCTCTCAATCTCGCCGATGCGGGCCTTGGCGTGGGCATCGTCGGTATGGATCGGCAATTGCCAGCCCAGCCACGAGCGCGCCTTGCAGCCCAGCGCCTGCAGCGTCAGCGCCAACAGCCCCGAGGTTACCTGCTCACCCGATGCGACCACTACGTCGTATTCGGCCGGATCGTATAGCGGGTTAGCCTCGCGGCAGAAGCCCACCAGCCGGTCGGTCTCTCCGGCCATGGCCGAAACAACCACCGCCACTTCGTGCCCGGCGGCCTGCTGGCGCCGGACGATATTGGCCACGCGGCGGATCCGTTCCGATCCCGCCATCGATGTGCCGCCGAATTTCATCACGATGCGGGCCACGTGTGCTCCACCTGTTTTCGCAACAATATTGCCGCCAAGGCCCCTCGCCCTGCAGCGGGCGCCCTGTTAGGGAGGGTCTATGGCTAATGCAAGTTCAACCGCGACGATCCGGCCCGAAGAAGCCGCCCATTTCGGAACGCTGGCGGCCGATTGGTGGGATCCCAAGGGCTCTTCGGCGATGTTGCACCGGCTGAACCCGGTTCGGCTGAGCTTCATCCGCGAATGCGTGGATGCGCATTGGGCCGGGGATTCGCGATCGGTGCGGCCGTTGCAGGGTAAACGCGCGCTTGATGTCGGGTGCGGGGCTGGGCTGCTGTGCGAACCGCTGGCCCGGCTGGGCGCCGCGGTTACCGGGGTGGACGCCGCACGGGAAAACGTCGCGGTCGCCGCTGCCCATGCCGCTGGCGGTGGGCTGACGATCGATTATCGCTGCGGCGACGTGGCGGCGCTTGGCCTGCAGGGCTTCGATCTGGTCACATCGATGGAAGTGATCGAGCACGTGGCCGATAAGGCAGCGTTTCTTTCGGCTCTGGCCGGGGCGCTTGCGCCGGGCGGGCTGATGGTGCTTTCAACCCCCAACCGCACCGCCAGATCGCGATTGCTGATGGTCGAAGCTGCTGAACGGATCGGGATGGTCCCGCGCGGGACCCATCACTGGGACGATTTCGTCACGCCAGAGGAACTGGCCGTGCTTCTGGCCCAGGCCGGGCTGACGATGGGTGAACCCAGGGGGATCGCCTGGTCGCCGCTGAAGGGCTTGCACCTGTCCGGCGATCTGGCGCTGAACTATATCGTCACCGTCACTTCGGCGTGATCGCGAACAGGACCCAGGCCAGCAGGGCCGAGACCGCGAACAGCACCCAGGACCAGTGAAAGCTGTGACCATCGATCGACAGGCGCGTGATCGCCAGCCAGCCGCCTTTCGATCCACCTTTGCCGATCAGAGCACTGACCACGAAGGTCAGCAGACCGGCAGGGACCAGGGCTTTGACGAAATCCATCGAATTTCCTTTGTGTCGCTCCGCGCAATTGACCGCCGTTGACCGAACGGGTCAAGCCCGGTTGTAGCCTTAATTTGTCGCAATATGTCAATCGGCTGTAGCCGGAGCGGATTAATCCAATCTGTCGCTCCGGTGATTGCGATGTGGGTCCTGATCGACAGCGCGGATCAAGGCGGCGATTGCCGTTCTGGCGCGTGCCCCGCGATCGGCCCAGTTGCCGCCGATCCGGGTAAAGGGCACGCCGGTTTCGATCAGGATGGTTTCGGCTATGGCCGCGAACCGGGCCCGTTCGCCATGGGTGCCGAACAGCCGGGTGCCATCCTCTATCCACGGAACGTCGGCATCGAACAGCAGGTAAAGATCAGCCTTGGGGTAGGCGAGAAGCTCACCCGGAACCGCACCAAACAGCATCCGCGCCCAGGCGGCGGTCATCAGTGGATCGGTATCGAGGATGGCCGTGGCCGCTCCGTCCGCTTCCAGTGCCCGGACCTGGTCTTCGTGTCCGGCGGCGATGGCCAGCAAATCGGCCATGGTAAAGTGCGTGCCGTGGGCCTCAGCGTATTCGCGGCCGTATTCGGGCACCCAGGGAATACCCAGTTCGCGGCTGAGGCGCTCAGCCAGCACCGATTTGCCGGTACTCTCCGCGCCGTGAAAACAGATTCTCCGCATCATGCCCTGGCGCGCTGACCCCGCTCCACCTCAACCCATTCCTTCAGGCCGAACAGGCTCATCACCAGAAACCCGCCGTATAAGCCCGCGGTCGGCTCAAGCCCGCGATAGACATAGAGCGGGATGGCGACCAGATCGATCGCGATCCACAGCACCCAGTTCTCGATCCGGCGATAGGCCAGCAGAAACTGTGCGCCGATGCTGAACACCGCCAGCGGTGTATCGACATAGGGCACGGTAGCGGGAGTGTACTTGTCCATGACCCAGCTGAGGTTGATGCTGATCGCGGCCATAGCCAGCAGCCAGACGATCCGGCTGCGCCAGTCAAGCCAGCGCACCGGCACGCGCGCTTCGTCGCTGGCGGACTGCAAGGTGCGGCGCCACAGCAGCCAGCCCCAGATATTGGCGATGATGAAGAACACCTGCAGCGCGCTTTCGGCATAGAGCCCGCTTTCGAAGAACACGAAAATGTAGAGCGATACCGAGGCGATCGCGAAAGCGAAGTTCCACTGCGAACGGAAGATCAGCAGGGCAATGTTGACCACCCCCAGCCCGGCGGCGATCCATTCCAGCAGGGACAGGGTATCGGGATCAAGCATTAGAGCAGCGCGGCCGCCCATTCGTCCAGCTTGAAGCCGACCAGCAGGCCGCCCGGATATTCAACGATCGGGCGTTTGATGCAGCTGGGATTGGCCGCCATCAGAGTTACCGCCTTGCCCGCGTCCAGATCGGCCTTGTCTGCATCGGGCAGCTTGCGGAACGTGGTCCCTGCGCGGTTGAGCACCTTTTCCCAGCCGGCGGCCTGGCACCAGCTTGCCAGCTTCGCGGGATCGGCTCCGGCCTTTTTGTAGTCATGGAAGGTATAGGCGATGCCATTGGCCTCAAGCCAGGTTCGCGCTTTCTTGACCGTGTCGCAATTGGGAATGCCGTATAGCGTCAGGCTCACTCGGCCGGCCTTTCAAAGCTGCGCACCTTGGGGTCGGTGCAGGAATAGAGCGTGTAGCTCTGATAATAATCGCTCAGCCCGCGCCCCTGGACCTCAGCGTGTTCGGGATGTTTGCCCCAGGCCCTGGCTGCTTCGGCGCTGTCCCATTCGGAAATCGCCACCACTTCGCCATCCTCGGCGACAAAGCCCTTGATCGAGCGGAAACCGGGCTGGGCGCGGGCCAATTCCTCCATCCGGGCGTTGTCGGCCTGATAGCGTTCCTGATCCATGCCGGGGCGCTTGCGGTTGCGAAAGACGGTAAGGTGCATGGCCCGCTTCCTAAACCGGATATGGACAGCGACGCAATCTGGCGGCAAAGCCATGGGCCATGTCCATCAACACCTTCGGCCGACTGCTGCGTTTCACCACCTGGGGCGAAAGCCATGGGCCTGCGCTGGGCGCCGTGGTCGATGGTTGTCCGCCGGGGCTGGCGCTGAATGAGTCAGCGATCCAGCCATTTCTCGATGCGCGCCGCCCGGGGCAGTCGAAATACACCACTCAGCGGCAGGAACCCGATGCGGTAAAGATCCTTTCAGGCGTGTTTGAGGGGCACACCACCGGCACACCGATTTCACTGATGATCGAAAATGTCGATCAGCGCAGCAAGGACTATTCCGAAGTCGCCAAGGCCTATCGCCCGGGCCATGCCGACTATGCCTATGACGCCAAATACGGCTTCCGCGACTATCGCGGCGGTGGGCGCAGCTCCGCGCGCGAAACCGCTGCACGGGTGGCTGCGGGCGCGGTGGCGCGGCTGGTAATCCCCGAAGTGGCGATCCTGGGCTACGTTTCCGAAATCGGCGGCGATGCGATCGACATGGCCAATTTCGATGCGGGTGAGATCGCGGGTAACCCGTTCTTCTGCCCCGATGCGGCGGCGGCAATACGCTGGGAAAAGATCGTCGATGAAGCGCGGCTGGCCGGAAGCTCTGTCGGCGCGGTAGTCGAATGTGTCGCCACGGGCGTTCCGGCGGGCTGGGGCGCGCCGCTCTATGGCAAGCTCGATGCCGATCTAGCGGCGGCGATGATGGGGATCAACGCGGTCAAGGGCGTGGAAATCGGTGATGGCTTTGCCGCCGCGCGGCTGACCGGTGAGGGCAATGCCGATCCGATGCGGCCCGGGAATGAAGGCCCCCTGTTCCTCGCCAACCATGCGGGCGGGATCGCGGGCGGGATCAGCACCGGCCAGCCAGTGGTGGTGCGCGTCGCCTTCAAGCCGACCAGCTCGATCCTGACCCCGCAGCAAACCATCACCCGTGACGGTGAAGCGACCGAAATGTTCACCAAGGGCCGCCATGACCCCTGCGTCGGCATTCGCGGCGTGCCGGTGGTAGAGGCGATGATGGCGCTGGTGCTGGCCGATCACAAGCTGCTCCACCGCGGCCAGTGCGGCTGAGATGGCGGTCTATTTCGGGCTGATCCTGGCCTTTGTCGGGCTGCTGTGGTGGTACAACGCCGCGCGGCAAAAGCGGCTTGATGCCGATCCCGCGCAGCAGGAACTGGCTCGGCTGCTGGTCAAAGCTTCGACCAGCCCGGATGATGCGGCCCGCCAGGCCGTCACCGCCCACCTAGCGCGCACAGGAAAGAGTGGTGCAGATCGCCGGGTGCGCCTGACCCACGCGGTCATGCTGGTCCGCAGCGAAGCCGCGCCGGACCTGTATGAAAAGGTGCTGATGCTGTCGCGACAGCTTTGATCCGTCCCGCAACGGGCTGGGCACTTGCCATTGCCAAACCCAACCCGTCGCCCTGAACTTGTTTCAGGGTCCATTTCGCCGATTGCCCAATGTGCCGAATCGAGAGCGACCTTGCGGCGCGGTTGCGTTCGCGCGGTAGCTTAGGGATTTCGGCACGATGGACCCTGAAACGAGTTCAGGGTGACGATTTTGCAGGGCGGGATCGGGAAGGAATTAGCCCCGCAGCACCGCACCCAGCTTGGCCGCTGCCGCCGTCACCCGCTCGGCGATCGCTTTCAGCTCTGCCTCGTCATAGCTCTTTTCGCCGGGTTGCAAGGTTACTTCGACCGCCAATGAGAGCTTGCCGTCGGGCAGCTCGAACCTGTCAAACAGGCGCGCAGCCACGATGTTGGCCTTGTCGGCGCCCTTGATCACGCGGACCAGATCGCCCGCCGCAAGCCCGGCATCAACCACGAAAGCAAAGTCGCGCGTCACCGCCTGCAGCGCGGGCGGGGCATAGGCGGTGCGGGCAAAGCCAGCGGCCTTCTTCGCCGGGATCGCATCAAGGAACAGCTCGACCGCCGCAACCGGCAGACTCACGTCGAACTGCTTGAGCAGTGCCGGGTGGAGCATCCCGAAACGCGCCAGCACGGTCTTGGGGCCAAGCCGCAGGGTGGCCGACTGGCCGGGGTGGAACTGCGCTCCTGCTTCGCCCATGACTTGCAGGTTTTCGACCGGGGCACCGGCTTCGGCCAGCAGCGCCAGCGCTTCGGCCTTGGCGTCGAACGCGTCGAAAGCCCTGGACTTGCCGGTCGCCCAGCCGCGCGGGGTCTTTTCTCCGGCCAGCACAAGGCCGAGCGTCAGCCGCTCGTCGCTGTGTCCGCTTGATCCGCGCAGATAGCGGCGGCCCAGCTCGAACAGCCGCAGGCCGGATGCGCCGCGATCGGCATTGCGCCGCACCGCAGCCAGCAGGCCCGGCAGCAAAGAGGGGCGCATCGCCTTCATGTCTTCGCTGATCGGGTTGGCGAGGGTCCACACGCCGCCGTTGCCATCAGCGAAAGCGGCGGCATCGGCTTCGGGGAGGAAGGACCAGGTCACCGCCTCATGCGCGCCGCGTGCGGCGGCAGCGCGGCGGACCTTGCGTTCCATTCGCTGCTGCGGGGTCGCGGTGGGGCGGGCCACGCCATCGGTGCGGGGCAGGGCCACGCTCTCGATATTGTCGAGCCCGTGGATGCGGACCACTTCCTCCACGATGTCGGGCGCGCCATCAACGTCCGGGCGCCAGCTCGGCACGATCACGTTCCATCTGGCATCGCTGGCAAAACCCAGCGCGCGCAGGGTGGTGCGCTGCTGGTCCTCGGGGATCGCCACCCCGCCCAGCCGCTCGGCCAGGCCGGGATCATAGCTGACGACCTTGGTCCCCACAGGCGGTTCACCCGCACGGATGATCTCGCTCGGCTCACCGCCGCAAATCTCGACGATCAGTTCTGTCAGCAGTGCCAGCCCGGTATCGAGGAAGGCGGGATCAACCCCGCGTTCGAACCGCTGCCGCGCATCGGAGGTCAGCCCCAGCTTGCGCCCGGTATCGCCGATCCGCTCCGGATCGAAATAGGCCACTTCAAGCAGCACGTCGGTGGTCGTCTCGCTGCAACCCGAATGCTCACCGCCCATGATCCCGGCAATGTCGTGCACGCCCTTGTCATCGGCGATCACGGTCATGGTGCTGGCCAGCGTGTATTCCTTGCCGTTCAGCGCCAGTGCCTTTTCGCCGTCCGCCGCACGGCGGGCGAACAGCGCGCCGGAAAGCTGGGCCAGGTCATAGGCATGGGTCGGGCGGCCATAGGCCAGCATGACATAGTTGGTAATATCGACCAGCGCCGAGATCGGACGCTGGCCCGCGCTTTTCAGCCGGTCCTGCAACCATTGCGGCGATGTGCCGTTCTTCACGCCGCGGATCACCCGGCCGAAGAACGCCGGGCAGCCTTCCGGATCGTCGGTGCGGATCGGCATGGGGCAGGGGAAGAACCCATCGACCTGCTGCACCGCAATCGGCCTCAGCGTGCCAAGCCCGGCCGCCGCCAGATCGCGGGCGATGCCATAAACCCCCATGCAATCGGGGCGGTTCGGGGTGATCGCTACGTCGAACACCGGATCGGCGCCGTGATACTGCGCAAAGGGGGTGCCGACTGGAGCGTCGGCGGGCAGCTCGATGATCCCGTCGTGATCTTCGCCCAATTCCAGTTCGCGGGTTGAGCACATCATGCCGTTGCTCTCGACCCCGCGGATCGCGCTCTTCTTAAGCTCGAACCCGCCGGAAGGAACCACTGCGCCGGGCAGACCCAGCACACCGACCAGCCCGGCGCGGGCATTGGGCGCGCCGCAGACCACCTGCAGCGGCTCACCCGCGCCGGTATCGACGGTCAGCACCTGCAATTTATCGGCATTGGGATGACGCTCAGCAGTCAGCACCCGGGCGACGGTAAAGCCGCTCAGCTTGTCAGCCGGGTCTTCGATGCCTTCCACCTCAAGCCCGATGGCGTTGAGCTTTGCGGCGATTTCCGCAACCGATGCTTCGGTTTCAAGGTGATCCTTGAGCCAGGTCAGCGAGAACTTCATGCCCGTGCTCCCACGCCGGCGGAAAGGGTCGGCACGTCAAGCGGCGAAAAGCCGTAATGCGCCAGCCAGCGCACGTCGCCATCGAAGAAGGCGCGCAGATCGTCCATCCCGTATTTCAGCATGGCCAGCCGATCGACGCCCACGCCAAAGGCAAAGCCCTGCCACTCATCAGGGTCGAGCCCGCCGGCGGCGATCACCTTGCGGTTGACCATGCCGCTGCCGAGCAGCTCCATCCAGCCGTGGCCCGGTTCATCCCCGTTGCCGCCCAGCACCCGGCGGCTCTTGCCATCGGGGCCGCTCACCAACGCAAAGCCGACATCGACCTCAACCGAAGGCTCGGTGAAGGGGAAGTAGCTGGGGCGCAGCCGCAGCACGATGTCCTCTCGCTCGAAATAGGCCTTGAGAAAGGTTTCCAGCGTCCACTTGAGATGGCCGAGCGTGATCCCCTTGTCGATCACCAGCCCTTCAACCTGATGGAACATCGGGGTGTGGGTGGCATCGCTGTCGCTGCGATAGACCCGGCCCGGAGCGATGATCCGGATCGGTGCGCCCCCGGGGCTGTCCTTGGCAACTTGCAGCATCGAACGGATCTGCACCGGGCTGGTGTGGGTGCGCAGCAGCATATCACGCCCTTCGCCGTCCTTATCCGGGAAGTAGAAGGTATCATGCATCGCCCGCGCCGGGTGGCTTTCGGGGATGTTGAGCGCGGTGAAGTTGTGCCAGTCGTCCTCGATCTCCGGTCCGGTGGCGACGGCAAAGCCCATGTCGGCAAAGATTTCAGCCAGCTCGTCCATCACCTGGCTGACCGGATGCACCGTGCCGACCTGGGTTTCGGGGGCGGGCAGGGAAAGGTCCACGGTCTCGCTTGCCAGCTGGGCTTCCAGTGCGGCGCTTTCCAGCGCGGCCTTGGCACCGGTCAGGGCATCGCTCACGGCTTCGCGCAGGGCGTGGATCTGCGGACCAGCGACCTGGCGTTCCTCTGGTGACATCGCGCCGAGAGTCTTCAGCAGGCCCGAGATCGACCCTTGCTTGCCCAGAAATTCGACCCGCAAGGCTTCCAGCGCGCCCAAATCCTGCGCGGCGGCAATGCGCGCCAGCGCCTCTTCACGGGTTGCGGCATGGTCCACGATCGAAATTCATCCTCTTTGCACGAACAAGCCCCGGCCTTTAGCCAAGCCACGCGTCAAGTCAAAACGGCAATGTATCAGCTGGCGCGCAGCGGTGCGCCGTCGGGCCGGTCAAGGGTCTGGACCGGGGCGCCGTGGGCCTTCATCCGCTCGTGCAGGAACCGTTCGAGCACCGGATGCGGCTGGGCTGCATATTCGCGCGGGGTCTGGCCGATGAATTCATGGAAGTCGCGCACGAACTGCGCCTGATCGTGGTAGTTGCGATCCATCGCCCCGATCCACTTGAGCGAGGGGTCGAGCATGAACTGGGACAGGCTGCGCATGAAGCGCTGGCGGCGCAGCAGCAGCTTGGGTGAAAAGCCGAAATGGCGGTGGCACAGCCGTTCAACCGTGCGCTGGCTGGCCGCCACGCGCGAGACAAGGTCGCAGACCGTCACCACCTCGGTATCGACCAGGGCGGTATGGATCGCCACGATCCGGGCCTCATCTGCCGGATCACTGCCTTCGAAACCGCGGAAAAAATCGATGATCCGGGCCAGCTCCGCCTGTTCGTTTGCCTCTGCGCCGAACAGCGTCTGCGCCAGCGGGACGAACGGCGCGCACAGCGGCTCTGTCATCCCGTCGCAGATGACATTGGCGAATTCAGCAGCGGGCTGGCGCACGAACCGGGCCCAGCCAAGCGGCAGGAAGCCGAAGCCCCATGACCGCGCCTTGGGCATCGAAAAGTGGATCGGATGGCTGGTCGGCCCGGTCGCCTGAAATGCCGCCCCTTCGACCCGCAGGCCCGCGTCGGTCCAGGCGTCGGGGCCTCGCGGGCTGAAGAACCGCATCCCGGCCCATTCTGGGTGAAGGCTGTCACGCAGGCGTGCGCCTTCGCCAGGGTCAAAGTCCGTGACGTAGAATGTCGTGAAATAGCGGCGCAAGTCTTCGGGCGGTTGATGAAACCGCACCGAGACGGATTGTCCAACTGACACCGATCGGCTCCCGAAGTTCTTATCGGATCAACTTGCACCAAACTTTCGGTATTCTCAAGAGCGGCGAGGGTCAGGGCCGATGAAGCGCCTGGACGGCGGCTCCGGCGGCAACTGCCCGAGCCCGAGCCGCGGAACGCAGCACCGGGTGGTCAAGCGCGGCATATTCGCTGGGGCTCATGGTCATGAACCGTCTGAAATCGCGGACGAAGTGCGCCTGATCGACATAGTGCCAGTCAAGCGTCCTGATCCAGGTCAGCGAAGGGTCGAGCATGAATTGCGCCAGACTGCGCAAAAACCGCTGGCGGCGCAGCAGCAGTTTGGGGGAAAAGCCGAAAGCCCGCAGTGAAAGCCGTTCCAGCGATCGGGAGGATATTCCCAGGCGATCGGCCAGATCGCCGACGGTGGCGACCTGATCGTCCAGTAATGCCGCATGGGCGGCGCGGACCCGGACCTCATCCTCGCTGGGGGGGCGACGCGACAGCAGTTCAACCAGAAAGGCGTCGATCCGTGCGGCTTCAGCCTGCGGATTGACCTGCCCGTCAAATACGGTGTCATGCAGCGCGGTGAAATCGCCGAAAGGACCGTCGCTGGTGCAGGCCAGGGTCTGGTCTGCAAGCTGACTGGCAGGGCAATCGAGCAGGCGCAGCCAGCCGAGCGGCAGCAGTCCGATCCCCCAGCTGCGCATCGGGCCATCGACCGAAAAGTGGGTCGCAACCCCGGTCGGCCCGGTGCCGATGATTCGTGCCAGCGGGGCAAACGGGGCATCGCCGATGCTCGCGCTCCACCGGGGTGTATCGGTCAGGCGCAGATTGGCCCATTCGGGATGCAACCAGTCGGCAATGATCTCACCGGGGGCACCGGCAAATTCGGTCAGGTAATAGGTTGAAATATATGGCGCCAGCTCTGCCGAAGGCATGAAGAAGCGTGTGCTGACGGCACTGCTCAGCCCCTGCTTCAACACGGCACGATTCCGGAAAATGTCACGCTGGCCCCACGAACCCGGGTGATGGGAGGCCCAGGAACCGGGGTGTTGTGCGCAAAAGCGCGGCTTTGGGCAAGCGTTAGCTTGGTGCGATCATACGAAAAAGGCGCGGGAAGCGGCATCACCGCATTCCCGCGCCTTTCAATTCGGTTGCCTTGCGACAGCGGTTCAGGCCGGCAGAGCGGCCTTCGCCTGGGCGATCACGGCTGCGAAGACGGCGCCTTCGTTCATCGCCAGATCGGCCATCGCCTTGCGATCGAGTTCGATCCCGGCCAGCTTGGTGCCGTGGATGAACTGCGAATAGCTGAGGCCTTCGGCGCGGACCGCGGCGTTGATCCGCTGGATCCACAGCGCGCGGAAGTTCCGCTTCTTAACCTTGCGGTCGCGGTAAGCGTACTGGCCGGCCTTTTCGACCGCCTGACGCGCAACGCGAATGGTGTTCTTGCGGCGACCGCGATAGCCCTTGGCCTGATCGAGAATCCGCTTGTGCTTGGCGCGGGTGGTAACACCCCGTTTGATACGGCTCATGGTTCAGCGCTCCTCAGTTCAGCCCGTAGGGCGCCCATTTCTTGATCGTCTTCGCATCGGCGTCGGAGATGACGTCGGTGCCGCGATTCTGGCGGATGTACTTGCCGTTATGGCTGATCAGGCGGTGGCGCTTGCCGGCGACGCCGTGCTTCACCTTGCCGGTGGCGGTGAGCTTGAAGCGCTTTTTGACGCCGCTCTTGGTCTTGAGCTTGGGCATTTTCGTCTCCTGTGTTGAGACACGTCCGATCAGCCGTGGCAGCCCTTGATGGCCAGGCCGATCATCGAATCCGTGTCAATGAAGCGCGCGCCACTAATCGGGAATTGCCGGATTGGCAAGCGATTCCGGCACTGCGCCGACGCCGCCCGGTCCGATCCCGGTGATGGCATGGTCGGCGCGGCGGGGCTATGCTCATCAGCATGAGCGATTCCCAATCCGTTTCCCTGGCCGGACAGATGCTGCTTGCCCTGCCGGGCATGGGCGATCCACGGTTCGATCACGCGGTCATTGCGATGATGGCACACAGTACCGATGGCGCGCTGGGGATCGGGCTGGGGCGCGCGCGGCAGGGGCTGGGGCTCCATGCCCTGCTTGAGGATCTGGACATCGATCCGGGCGTGGCCCCGGATTGCGCCGTGCTTGATGGTGGCCCGGTAGAGCCGCAACGCGGATTCGTCCTGCACAGTCCGGAATGGGATGGCGGCGATACCATCCTGGCGGGTGAGCTGTGCGCGATGTCAGCCTCGCTGGAGGTGCTGCGCGCGATTGCCGAAGGGCGCGGACCCAGCCGTTTCCTGATCGCGCTGGGCTATGCCGGGTGGAGCGGCGGGCAGCTTGAGGGCGAACTGCACCGCCACGGCTGGCAGGTGATCGATGGTGATCCGGCAATCCTGTTCGATACCCCGCCCGAAAACCGCTGGCGCGCAGCCTGGCAAGGGCTGGGGATCGACCCGGCGCTGCTGGCCGGGCAGACCGGGCGGGCGTGAACCCGCCCGAAATCACGCCATCAGGCCGCCGATCCGCTGATCGACGGGTTCCTGGCGGTCCAGCGCCCGAAATAGGCGATGACAGCATAACACAGCGCCGGAAGGATCAGCGAAAGCGCCAGGCTGCTGGTGAGATCGGCGATGCCGCCAGTCAGCAGGGGGACGACCGCGCCGCCGAAGATCGCGACGTTGATGATGCCCGATCCATCGGCCGCGCGCTTGCCCAGATCCTCACAGGCCAGGCTGAAGATCGTCGGGAACATGATCGAATTCATCAGGCCGATGGCGATCAGGCTCCAGGCGGAAACCGCGCCGGTGGTGTTGGTTGAAACCGCGATCAGCGCAATCGCCCCCAGCGCGGCAATGGCCAGCACGCGCCCGGGGTTGACGAAGCGCAGCAGGGCCGAGCCGACGAACCGGCCGATCAGCGCGCCGCCCCAGTAATAGGGAATATAATCGCCCGCCTGCGCCTGGGTAATGCCCAGAACCTGCTTCTGCTGAAGGTAGTTGACGATCAGCGATCCGATTGCGACCTCTGCCCCCACGTACAGGAAGATGCACAGCGCGCCGAGCCCGAAGCGGGTGTCCTTCAGCAATTGCAGCCCAGCCAGAAGCGAGCTTTCCTCATGCTTTTCGCCCTTCAGCCGGTTGCGGTTCAGCCAGACAACCCCGGCCACAAGCGCCAGCGCGATGGCCAGGCCGATATAGGTCGATACAACCGCCTGGGTCTCTGCCACGCGGTAAGCGTCAAGCGCCGGTCCGGAAAAGTCCTTGGCCTCGACATCCTTGAGCTCACCCAGGATCAGCCTGGCCCCGACGAAGGGAAAGATCACCGTGCCCAGCGAGTTGAAGGCCTGGGCAAAGGTCAAACGGCTGTGTGTCGTCTTGGCCGGGCCGAGCAAAGAGATGAGCGGGTTGGTCACAACCTGCACGATCACCACCCCACTGGCGAGGACGAACAGCGCGAACAGGAAGATCGCATAAGTCGCGCTTTGGGATGCAGGGATGAACAACAGGCAGCCGATCATCATCGTGAACAGGCCTGCAACCGCGCCCCGCATATAGCCGATCTTCTTCACCAGACGCGCACCGGGAATGCCGATCAGCGCATAGGCGGTGAAGAAGCAGAACTGCACCAGCATCGCCTGCGTGTAATTGAGCGTGAACAGCTCTTTCAATTTGGGGATGATCACATCGTTGAGGCTGGTGATCCCGCCGAAAATGAAGAACAGCGCCATGACGAAAAAACGCAGTTCCGGCGCATCGATATGCGCTCCGTCCGCCTCTCCGCCCGCTGCGCTTGCCCCTGTAACTGGCGCTGCCATTACACCTCTCCCATCCTTGTCGCCGCCTGTTCGGCAGCTGTTGCGCGGCCTGTCATGGCAAGGGCCGCAAGATTGTCCATAACCATACGTATACATATCCCCACCTATCATGGAAGCGCTTCCATAACCGTGATCGCTTGACTTGGTGAGGCACCGGCATTCTTGGTGGCGCCGGACAACGAAGCCATAAGCCAGAGAGGAAGCCGGGAATGATAATCGATCACGCCACCGCCGCCGTCGTCACCGGGGGGGCATCGGGGCTGGGGCGGGCAACTGCCGAGGCGCTGGCCGGGGCTGGCTGCAAGGTGGCGATTTTCGACATCAACGAAGCTGCCGGAGAAGACGTCGCCAAGGCGATCGGCGGGCTGTTCTGCAAGGTGGACATCACCAGCGAAGAATCCGTGGTCGAAGGCTTTGCCAAGGCCCGCGCCGCGCATGGTCAGGAACGGATCACCGTCCACTGCGCGATGACCAGCCGTCGCGGCAAGACTCTGGCGTTCGACAAGGAGGCCGGCAAGCTCAAGCGGCTTTCAACCGAGGATTACATCTATGGCGTTCAGGGGATCCTGGTTGCCAGCTATCGCATCGCCTCGCTTTCGGCCGAGGGCATGGCCGGGCTTGAGCCGCTGGAAGACGGCGAACGTGGTTGCATTACGCTGACCGCCTCGGTCGCGGCGCAGGACGGACAGATCGGCCAGATCATCTATGGCTCGGCCAAGGCCGGGGTCAACGGACTGGTTCTGCCGATGGCGCGTGACCTGTCTGATCTGGGTATCCGCGTCAATTCGATCATGCCGGGGATTTTCGCCACGCCGCTGATGCTGGGGGCCAAGCCGCAAGTTCTGGAAAGCCTCGCCGCTTCGGTTCCGTTCCCCAAGCGGCTGGGCAAGCCCGAGGAATTCGGCAGCCTGGCGCTGGAACTGGCGCGCAATTCCTATTTCAACGGCCAGTGCATCCGGCTTGACGGCGCAATCCGGATGGCACCGCGTTAGTTTTCCACTTGCGTGGAAGCATCACCGGCCCGCTCCCCCGGCCCAACCACCCCAAGGGTACCATGTAACGGGTGGTTGGGCCGGGGGAGCGGGCCGGTGATGCAACTCAGCCCGGCTGAGACTAAAGGCTTTTGATGATGCCCGAGAAGTCCGTCGCGCTGTTCCCTTCGGCGGCGAACACTTCGTAAAGCTCTTCGGCGCGGTGGCCCATCGGGACCTTCGCGCCGACGCTTTGCGCCGCTTCCATTGCCAGCTTGAGGTCCTTGAGCATCAGCGCGGCGGCAAATCCGCCCTGATAGCCATTGTCTGCCGGGCTGGCCGGACCGACGCCGGGGACCGGGCAATAGCTCGTCATCGACCACGATTGGCCACTGGCCTTGCTGGAAATGTCGTAGAAGGTCTGGAGGTCCAGCCCCAGTTTTTCGGCGAGGGCGAAGGCTTCGCAGGTGGCGATCATCGTCGCGCCCAGGATCATGTTGTTGCAGATCTTGGCCGCCTGACCCGCGCCCGACGCCCCGGCGTGGATTACCGCCTTGCCCATGGCGGCAAGGATCGGCTCGGCCTTGGCGAAGGCTGCGCCAGTCCCGCCGACCATGAAGGTCAAGGTGCCGCCATTGGCCGCCGCGATCCCGCCGGAAACGGGCGCATCGACCATGGCGTAGCCCGCAGCCGCGGCTGCATCGGCCACCCTGCGTGCGGTATCGACGTCGATGGTCGAGCAATCGAGCAGCAGGGCGTTGGCCGGGGCGTGGCCGATCACGTCGGCGCAATAGACGCTGTCAACGATCTTGCCGTTGGGCAGCATGGAGACCACAGCCTCGGCTCCCTGCACGGCATCGCGCACCGAAGTGTAGGTGGCGCAGCCGTTGTCAGCTGCGCGGGCAAGGGCCTCTTC
The DNA here is from genome assembly GCA_029550345.1 of Pseudomonadota bacterium. Lineage (GTDB taxonomy): Bacteria > Pseudomonadota > Alphaproteobacteria > Sphingomonadales > Sphingomonadaceae > Novosphingobium. Next base: position 25,767 of record JAKPHK010000066.1, on the reverse strand, counting down.
GGACAGGTCGAAGGCATGGACATCATGCCCCGCCTTGACCAGATTCGCGGCCATCCCGCCGCCCATGTTGCCAAGGCCGATGAAGGCGATTTTCATTATCTTACTTGCCCTTCCACACTCCGGCGCGCTTCTCGATGAAGGCGGCCATGCCTTCGGCCTTGTCCTCGGTCGCGGTCAGGACCTGGAAGATCCGGCGTTCGATCAGCAGGCCCTGATCCAGCCCGGTTTCAAACGCCGCGTTGACCATTTCCTTGTTGGCGATGGCAGCCAGTGGCGGCATTGCGGCGATTTCGGCGGCGGTCTTGACCGCTTCCTCAATCAAATCGGCGAGCGGTACGACGCGGGCCACGAGGCCCGAACGCTCAGCCTCTTCCGCGCCCATCATCCGCCCGGTCAGGCACATTTCCATCGCCTTGGCCTTGCCCACCGCACGGGTCAGGCGCTGGCTGCCGCCCATCCCGGGCGCGACGCCGAGCTTGATTTCGGGCTGGCCGAAGCGGGCGTTTTCCGATGCGATGATAAAGTCCGCCATCATCGCCAGCTCGCACCCGCCGCCCAGGGCAAAGCCGTTGACCGCGGCGATCCACGGCTTGCGTGTGGCCTTGACCAGGTGGCTGGTCCAGCGGCTGAAGAAGTCTTGCCCAAAGAAATCGGCGGCGGGCTTTTCGGCCATTTCCTTGATGTCGGCTCCGGCGGCAAAGGCCTTTTCGCCAGAGCCGGTCAGCACTGCGCAGCGCTGACCGGGATCGGCCTCAAAAGCGGCAAAGGCGGCGATGAGCTCTTCGAGCACGCCCGAGTTCAGCGCGTTCAGCGCCTGTGGGCGATTGAGCGTGATCAGCGTGACCGCGCCGCGGGTTTCGACGAGGATGGATTCATAGGTCATAGCGGCTTCCATTCTTGATCTGCGGGCAGCGGGGCAAAGATGCTGTCGATCAGCGCGTCGCTTACACCCTCGGGGGTGGGCGGATCCCACTTTGGGTCCATAGTCTTGTCCACGATCACCGCGCGCACACCCTCGGCAAAGTCGGGGCGAGTCAGCACGCGGCTGGCGATGCGGTATTCCATCACCATGTTGGCGGCAAAATCGGCGCATTCCAGACTGTCATGCAACTGGCGCAGCGCGACCTTGCAAGTCTGGGGTGACTTGGTGCGCAGCGTCGCCAGTTCTTTGGCCGCCCATTCGCTGTCGTCAGCCTCAAGGCTGGCAAGGATGTCCTCATACCGGTCCGAGGCGAAGTGCTTGGCGATCTGCGCGGCGTTACCCTCGATCCGCGCCGGGGGTGGGGTGACCGAGAGGGCAGCCAGAACCTGCGCCGGATCGTGGCCGTGGACCAGCCGCTCCTTGGCCTCGGCCAGCGCATCGTGCGGCAGGTAATGGGTGGCGAGGCCGGTCCACAGGCATTCCGCCCCGTCAAGCCGCGCCCCGGTAAGCGCTAGGAACTGCCCCATCCGCCCCGCAAGGCGTGAGAGATGCCAGCCGCCGCCAACATCAGGGAACAGGCCGATCCCGGTTTCCGGCATGGCGAAGCGGGTGTTCTCGGTCGCGACGCGGAACCGCGCCGGTTGGCTGATTCCCACGCCGCCGCCCATGGTGATCCCGTCCATGAAGGCCACGACCGGCTTGGGATAGGTCATCAGCAGGTGGTTGAGTTGGTATTCCTCGTAGAAGAACCGCCGCCCGGACACCCCGCCATCGTTCAGCGCAGAATTGCGCAGAAAGGCGATGTCGCCCCCGGCGCAGAAACCGCGGCCCTCGCTGTGATCGATGATCACCACCTTGACCGCATCGTCATCACGCCAGGCCAGCAGCGCCTCGGTCATGGCGTGATCCATCGGCTGGGTCAGCGCGTGGATCGCCTTGGGGCGGTTGAGGGTCAGGAACCCGGCAGCGCCGTCGCGCCGAATGATCATGTCTTCGGTCATTGGCGCAGCAGGTCCCGTCCCACGATCATCCGCATCACCTGATTGGTTCCTTCAAGGATCGAATGGACGCGCAGATCGCGCCAGAAGCGTTCGATTGGATAGTCCTTCAGATAGCCATAGCCGCCGAACAGCTGCAACGCATCGTTGACGATTTTGCTGCCGCTATCGGTCGCCAGCCGCTTGGCCATGGCGGAAAAGCGGCTCTTGTCCGGCGCCCCGGCGCTGACCTTGCAGGCGGCGAGGTAGAGCAGTGCTCGCGCCGCCTCAAGATCGGTCGCCATGTCGGCGAGCATGAACTGGGTGTTCTGAAAATCGGCGATCGGTTGCCCGAATTGCTGGCGATCGCGGGTATAGGCCACCGCCTCGTCCAGGCACCGCTGCGCCCCGCCGAGTGAGCAGGCGCCGATGTTGAGCCGCCCCCCATCAAGCCCGGCCATGGCGAAGCGGAACCCTTCGCCTTCCTTGCCGACGCGGTTGGCCACCGGCACGCGGCAATCCTCAAAGATCACCTGCGCGGTCGGGCTGGCGTTCCACCCCAGCTTCTTTTCCGGCGCGCCGAATGACAGCCCCGGCGTGCCCTTTTCGATCACAAGGCAGGTGATGCCCTTGGCCCGATCATCGCTGGTGCGGACCATGGCGACGTAGATATCGTTGTAGCCCGCGCCCGAAATGAACTGCTTGGTGCCGTTAAGCACGTAATGATCGCCGTCGAGCCGGGCCGAAGTCTTGAGCGCGGCAGCATCGCTGCCCGAACCGGGCTCGGTCAGGCAATAGCTGGCGATCTTGTCCATGCTGACCAGATCGGGAAGAAAGCGGTGCTTCAGTTCCTGCGAACCGAAAGTGTCGATCATCCAGGCGGCCATGTTGTGGATCGAGATATAGGCGGATGTGGCCGGGCAGCCATAGGCCATCGCCTCCATGATCAGCGCCGCTTCCAATCGGCCCAGACCGATTCCGCCCGATTCCTCCGCCACATAGATCGCGCCGAAGCCCAGCTCCCCGGCGGCTTTCCAGACATCGACCGGATAGTGGCTCTTCTCGTCCCATTCGGCGGCGAAGGGGGTGATCCGGTCGGCAGTGAACTTGCGCGCCATGTCCTGGATCGCAAGCTGGTCTTCGGTGAGGGAGAACTGGTCGGTCATTGGCTGGCGGTCTCTTTCAGAACCCGGCGTTGAAACAGGTGGGTAGCAACCGATTCGCTGATCCATAGCGGGGATAGCGGCGGGTCGATGTTCTTTTCCCAGGCCATGGCCCCGGTCAAGGTTCCGCCGGCCCATGGCACATCGGGAAAGGCTTTGCCCAGCGGATCGCGATAGGCCTCGTCGGCAGTGATGATCGTCCAGCCACGGCTGCGCAGTTCGGTTACCAGATCCTCGATGTACAGCGCCGCCAGATCGGTTTCGTGCAGCAGCATGACGTGGGCGGGGGACCGGCCCAGCGTTTGCCGCGCCATGGCGTCATGATATTCGATCGCACCGATCTGCATCTGCAGATAGAGCTTGCGCAGCGCCTTCATGTCCATGGTCTTGCCCGCTGCCGCGGCGTCGGTGGTCAGCTGTTCAAGGTGCCAGTCCACCCCATCGGCGGTGACATAGCCGTTACGCAGGCCCCGAGCGGCAAGGCCAGCGCGCACCGCATCGCGCTTGGCCTTGTCGGTTCCGCCTTCGTGCAGATAGGGAAAGCGCAACCACGGACGATAGCCCGCGCGGCCTTTCAGCCAGGCCTCGCCGCGATCGACATCGGTCAGGAATTCGTCGGCGCTGATCGCATTCAGGCTGCGGTGCGAGAAGGTGTGGTTGGCAATCAGATGCCCGGCCGCGACATAGGCCGCGATCCGCCCTTCGCCGCCCACCCCATCCGGCAGGTCGAGCCGCCCGGGATTGACGAAGAACACCACCTGCCGGACCCGCGCGCGGGCCAGCGCGGCGATCAGCCGCTGGGTCCGTTCTTCCGGCGTGAAGAAGGCCCCGCGCTGACGCGGCACGTCATCGAACGACAGCGCGATCCGTTTGCCCGCCAGTGCAGGAGATGCAACGAGCAACGACAGGATCAGCAGCAGGCGAAACAACATATGTCTTACCCCATCGTCGGGATGATAAAGGCGTTCGATCCATCGCCGCCGCCATCAGGCCAGCGGGCGGTGACCTTCTTTTTCTTGGTCCAGAAAGCGATGCCGTCCATCCCGTACTGATCCTGATCGCCGAAGCCTGAGCGCTTCCACCCACCAAAGCTGTGATAGGCGACCGGGACCGGGATCGGCACGTTGATGCCAACCATCCCGACATTGACGCGGGCGGCGAATTCGCGCGCAGCGTGGCCATTACGGGTGAAGATCGCAACGCCGTTCCCGTACTGGTGCTTGCTGGGGAGGGCGAGGGCCTCCTCAAAATCCTTGGCCCGAACGATTTGCAGCACCGGGCCGAAAATCTCGTTGTGGTAACTGGTCATGCCCGGGGTCACCCGGTCGAGAAGGGTCGGGCCCATGAAATAGCCTTCCTCGTGCCCCTGCATTTTGAACCCGCGCCCGTCGATCACCAGTTCGCTGCCTTCATCAACCGCAGTCTGGATCCAGCGTTCGATGTTGGCCTTGTGCTGGGCGGTTACCACCGGGCCGTACTGGGCATCGGGATCGGTTGAGACACCGACCTTCAGCGCTTCGATCGCGGGGATCAGCTTGGCCTTCAGGCGTTCGGCGGTATCCTCGCCCACTGGCACCACAACCGGCAGCGCCATGCAGCGTTCTCCGGCCGAGCCAAAGGCCGCGCCGCACAAATCGCCGACCACCTGATCGAGATCGGCATCGGGCATCACGATCCCGTGGTTCTTGGCCCCGCCCATCGCCTGGACCCGCTTTCCGGCGGCAACCCCGCGGTTATAGACGTAATGAGCAATATCGCTCGATCCGACGAAGCTGACCGCCGAAATTGCCGGATGATCAAGGATCAAATCGACCATTTCCTTGTCGCCGTGGACCACCTGGAAAATGCCCTCGGGCATTCCGGCCTCAAGGAACAGCTCGGCCAGGCGGTTGGGCACCGAAGGGTCGCGCTCGCTGGGCTTGAGGATGAAGGCATTGCCGACACTGGTCGCCACCGCGCCCATCCACAGCGGGATCATCGCCGGGAAGTTGAACGGGGTGATCCCCGCGCCGATCCCCAGCGGCTGGCGGAACGAGGTGACGTCGATCCCCGGCCCGGCGCCCTGGGTGTGCTCACCTTTCAGCACGTGCGGCAGGCCGCAGCAGAATTCGACAACTTCCAGCCCGCGCTGGATGTCACCCTTGCTGTCGGCGATCACCTTGCCGTGTTCGGCGCTGAGCATATGGGCGAGTTCGTCCATGTGCTTTTCGACCAACGCCTTGAATTCGAACATCACCCGCGCGCGGCGCTGCGGGTTCATTGCCGCCCAGGCGGGCTGCGCGGCCTGAGCCGCTGCCACTGCGCGCTCCAGCGCGTCGGCGCTGCCCAGCACGACTTCGGCCTGCTGACCGCCATTGTTGGGATCCATCACCGCGCCTTTGCGCCCCGCGGCAAGCCCGGCAGTGCCGCCGACGATGAAATGATCGATCACGCGCATGAAATTTTCCTCCAACATCCTCGCCCCTACCCCTGCACCCGGCGACGAGTCGAAACAAGGGCGGAGTTGCGCATTTTCCGCGTCAGCGGATGGCGGGAAGAAACGAGAACGCTCCGGCGTCGATTGTCCCGCTGTTGCCGCGGGCTTGACCGGCGAGATCGACATCGAACCCCGGTCCCGGAAAGGTATAGGCACCGGGCAGCGGCAGCGCGACGCCGCGTCCGATTGCGGGGGAGCGCGCGGTAAGCCGGAAATCCTGGGCCGCAAAGTCTGCAAAGCCGACCGGATGCGTCAGCCAGACATTGCCGTCGAGCCGGATCGCGGACCCGCGGCCTCCCCCCTTTTCGACATTCGATCCGCTGGCCATGCCAAGATTGTTGATCGCTTCCACCCGGTTGCGATCGCCGGCGAAATAGAGCGAATAGTAGGACCCGATCAGGGTGTTGTGCGCGATCAGCACTTTTTGCGATCCGCGCAGGCCGGGCCTTCGATCATCATCCCAGACGAACACCGCGTTGCGGGTGTTGTCCCAGACCAGGTTGTTGAACACCGCAATGTCGTGGGTGTCATAGCGTACGTCTTCGGACGAAACGCCGATGCCGGATTTGTTGGCATAGACCCGGTTTCCGCTGATCGAGACATAGGCCGCCCCATCGACATAGATGCCCACTGCGGCGTTGCGAAAGACGGTGTTGCCAGTCACTTCACCGCGCCGCGCGCCCAGCCAGATGTCGATCCCTTCGGCCTGGTTGTCATGCACGCGGTTGCCGCTGATCCGGAACCCGTCTGCGATCAGGCTGAGGGCCTGGCTATTGCCGCCCAGCGCGGTTCGCTCGATCTCGTTGTCGATGATCGCGATCCGCCGGATCATCGCCCCACCGCCGCCCGATGCGCGGGTCTGGAATGAGGTTTCGGTACTGATCCCGTGCAACTGGATGTCTGCGACATGGCAATTGGCAATGGCCAGATCGCTGGCAGCTAGCAGGATTCCGGTGGTTCGGGAATGGGCCACGTCCAGCCCGTCGAGCCGGACAAAGGGATGTCGCAGTTCGATCAGTGCCCGGTTCTGGTCGCGGTTCCAGCCGAATTTCGATCCATCGACGATTGCCCTGCCGTTGTAACTGCGCAGGGTGATTTCCGCGCCGGGCAGTCCGCCGCGCATGGTCACGACCTGCTCGGCATAAGTGCCGCCCTCGATCATGATCGTCTGTCCCGGTCGGATCCGGGCCAGTGCAGCGGAAATCGTGCGCAGCGCCCTGGCCGGAGATGAACCATCGGCCCGGTTGCTCCCCGAGGTCGAGACATAGATCGCGCCGGGCACCTGAGAGTGCGACGGGGAGCACACAAGCAGCACACAAAGCACCGCCAGCAGCACCGCCGTCATTCCAGACGCGGGACCGCGCTTTTTAAATGCCCGTGCTGCTCGTGCCATCAGAATCGATAGAACAGGCCCAGTCCGCCCTCATCGCTCTTGAAGCGGTGGGAGGGCTGGTTGGAATCGTTGGTGGTGTGGTTGAAAAAGCCGAACAGCGAAAGGCCGCCGCCCAGCTGGACGGTCCCATAGGCTGAGAAATCATCGCGTGGGTCTTCGCGGCCAAAATAGGAATCGGTCGGCAGGTCGGTCAGGTATTCGCGTTTTGAATGGCGGTAGCGCAAGTTGATGTAAGCGGTTTGGCCGATCTCGCTGGTCACGCTGAGGTAGAAGGCGTTGCGCTTGTAGGAGCGGCTGTCCAGCGCAGCATTCCCGCGGGTATGTTCCACGCCCACTGCCGGCATGAAATACCGTTGCACCTGATAGCGCAGCTCCGCGCTGTACTGGTGCTGATCGAGGTTGCGATCGGGGAACAGGGCATAACCGGTGTGACTGTAGCGATAGCCGACCTGGCCGCGCAGCCGCTTGGTCAGGCGGTGCAGATAGGCGGCGCTGAAGCCGTCAGTCTTGCCATAGACCGGATCGGTCGGCGAATCTGAGACCAGTTTGTGCCGGGTCCCAAAGTAGCCAAGCCGGAACTGGCTGGGCCGCGCATCATAGGTCAGCGTGACATCGACGTCGGTCGAATTGGCATTATCGAGATCGGTGAAGATATTGTGCCGCAACCGCACCGCGGCGGTCAGGCGTTTGCGCTGTTCGCTGATCAGGTCATAGCTGATCGTGCCGGACAGAGTGATGACGGCAACCGATCTGGCCGGGGTCGCGGGGCCGGTGACGTTGAATTCGTCCTGCGATTCAAAATAGTTGCCAACATAGCGCGGCAGCACACCCAGTTCGATATTCAGCCGCTGCCCATCCTTTGACGATGCGGTGATGGCGCCGCCTTCTCCGGCTTCGGCCGGCGCCGCTTCGTCGGCCTGCGCGGCGGGCTGATCGGCCAGCGCCGGGCTGGCCAGTACCGCAAGCGCGGCGGGGGCCAGTGAAGTCAGGGCCAGCTTTTTCGCGTTGTACTTCATCATCGCCAGTTTCCCCTCTGTGTTGGAGTGATCTGTATCGTGTTGCGGTTCGCTCGTCATGCGCTTGCCTCCGCACGCAGGCCTGCCGCGGTGCGGGCGGCATCGGCCCAGGCGGCCTGAATTTTCGCCGGATCATGGTGTTCGCGAACCAGACTGAGGCCCTGCCGTGCCGCTTGCACGAAGGTTGCGGCGAAGCCTGCCGGGTTGCGCAACAGCGGGAGCAGGCTCTCATCATCCGCGAACAGCAGCGGATAGTCAGGGGCGATTTCGATCGCTTCGAAGGTCGTGGCATTGCCGACCACCGGGGTGCCGAGCGCGAATGCCTCGATCACCTTGGTCTTGATTCCGCCTGCAACATAGGACGGCGTCAGCAGCACGCTGTGACAATCGTAAACCGCATCAAGGCTCTCGGCATATCCGGGCATGGTGACGGCTGGCGGCAAGTCATACCGCCGCTGTTGCTCACCATAGATCGCCAGCGGCGTTTGGATTTGATGGCGGCGCCACAGGGCGATCAGGGCGTCGATCGTCAGCTGGTTCTGGCGCAATGCATCGGTGCCGATGAACACGAACCGCCAGGGCGCGCGCAGTGCAGGCGGGTCGTTCACGATCCGGGCCGCGCCGATCGAAATGCTGCGCACGTCCGATCCCGGTGCGCGCGCCCGCAGCACGGCGGCATCGGCACTGGAAATCAGGACCACCATATCGCTCAACTGGGCGACCTGTCGTTCCGCCCGCCGCAGACTGGTTGCTTCGTAACGCAGCACCAGTCGCGCCAGAATGGGATGGGACAGCAGCCGACCGAACAGGCCTGGCACTGCGGCGGAGAGATAGCCCAGCGAGGGTGGCTGGCCGAGCGCCAGCAACAGGTCCATCCGCCGCGACATCAGATCGTCAAGATCGGTCAGCACGGCCAGGCTGGGGCGCAGGCGGTGCAGCTGCTCCAGCACGCGCAGGCAGCGCACTCCGTCGAGGTAGAGCAGGTCGCAGTTGGCGGGGATCTCACGAATCACGCGCAGCGCTTCTTGCCTGCCGCCGAACAGCAGGCATTGCAGCGGTAAGGGGCGCAGCGCGACCAGCGACAGCAGCAATCGCAGTGCTGCCAGGATCGGGTTGCCCGGGCGCCCTGTGGCGGTGATCGGCCGCAATATGCTCTCCCTGACGGCAAACCCCTCCGCGCGAAAGGCTGCGCGGATCTGGCGGGCGACGTTGGGCCGCCCAGCCATCGGCACGCCGTCGATCGCCCGGGTCCAGATACAGTGAACTTTCACTGTGCCGCCTCCGATGCCTTGGCATAGGCCTGCCAGACCTGCCCGGCGATTGCTGTCCACGAAAAGGCCGCTTCGGACAATTCGCGGCCACGCTTGCCCATGGTGGCGGCTCGGGCCGGATCGCGCAGCAGGCTTGTCATCGCTTCGGCCAGCGCGGCGGGATCGCGCGGCGGGACCAGCAATCCGCTCTCTCCATCCAGCACCGCTTCAGCCAGTCCGCCGATCCGGGTGGCAACCACCGGCACGGCAAAGCTGTAGGCGATTTGCAGCGCGCCGCTCTGGTAGATCATGTGGTAGGGAAAGACCGCAAGGCTGGCACCGGCGAACAGACCTGCGACATCTTCCATCGCAACATATTCAAGATGGAACCGTACCGCGCCAAGCAGATCAGGCCGGTCGGCGCGGGCCAGCAGCGCAGCGACATCGACGTCGGGGTTCGGAAAACCGGCAATCACCAGCCGCGCGGTCGGCATATCGTGCCGGGCCAGGGCAAAACCCTCAAGCAGCAGGTCCAGACCTTTGTATTTGGTGAGGGTGCCGAAGAACAGCACCGTCGGCGCGGTGCGATCCATCCCCAACTGGCGCGCCAGCGCGGTTTCCTCTTCTTTGGCGGCGGACAATCGGAACATATCCTCATTGCCGTGGGGGATCACGCAGATCCGCGCCGGATCGCCGCCATAGAGCCGGACGAACTCGCTGCGATTGACCTCTGAATGGACAAAGATCGTGTCGAAGCAGACATAGATCCAGCCAAACAGCTTGCGGTGAAGACGCGTCTCATGCGTCAGGTTGTCGTTGCCCGAACCGACGTCAAACGGCGCGACGTTGTGGCAGACATCGGCCAGTCGCACCCTCAACGCGCGCAGGATCAACAGCGGCAGCAGATCGGTCGCAAAGCGGATTTCGCCGAACTGCACCACGTCCGGCTTTTCGCGCCGGATCAGCGCCATCAGCCGCGCCCATTCGCGGTAATGGATCAGCCCGCGGCCGATCCGCCGGACCAACCGGGCGATCCGCGCTCCAACCGCGTTGGACCAGTCTGCCTCACCGGCGGGGCGCGGGTCCCACAGGCGGAACAGGCGTCGCACCGGAAAGGCATGGGGCAGGGCGGCCAGCTCGTAATCGTGGTCGGTAACCAGCTCTACTGCCGCGCCCTGCTCGGCCAAAGCCTGACACATCTGGTAGGCGTAATGAACCAGCCCTCCGCGCCCGAAGAACTCCACCACCATGATCCGCGGCGCGCCGGTCATGCCGCGCCTCCGCCGCGCTGTGTCAGTTGGCGATAGAGCAAGTGCAGACGTTCGACCCATATGTCGGAGCTGAATTCACTCTGCACCCGCGCCCGGCCCGCTTCGCCCATTGCCTTCGCGCGGGCCGGATCGGACAGCAGGGCAGAAATGGCATCGGCCAGGGCTGCGGGATCGGTCCGGGTCAGAACCTGTCCGGTCTCTCCGTCCGCCACGATTTCAGACACCCCGCCAGAGGCAAAGGCGATCACCGGCAGGCCGGCAGCCATGGCTTCCATCACCACGGTCGGCAACGAATCGAATTGCGAGGACGGCAGGACGAACAGGTCGGCGGTTGCCATGATCCGGGCAACGTCGCTGCGCATCCCCGCCAGGTGAATCCGGTCGGCCAGACCGGCCTTGGCGATCTGCTTGCGCAGCACGTCTTCCAGCGGTCCGCCGCCCACAAACAGAAAGTGCGCATCGGGAATGCGATCAAGCACTGCGGGTGCGGCATCGACCAGCAGGTCATGCCCTTTGCCCTCGCGGATCACTGCCAGAGTCAGGATCAGCGGAACCGTCGGCGGAATGCCTAGGCTGGCGCGCAAGGCTTTGGTGTCTAAACCTGAAGGGGACTTGAAGTTTTCCGTTTCTATCCCGTTTCGCACGGTCACGATCCGGGTGTCGGGAAGCCCGCCTGCGACAAGGCGTTGACGCAGGGCATCCGAAACGGCGATTACCGGTCCACCAAAATGCCGCCGGACGAAGCCGACCACCGCTTCGATCCGGCGGTCGCGCGGGTGCGGGTCGTGGGGGTTGGTATAGCGGCGGACGTGTGCGGTGGATACGACCGGAATGCCGCTCAGCGATCCGGCCAGCCTTCCCCAGATCTCGGCATAGGTCAGATGGGCATGGATCAGCTCGATCCGCTCATCGCGCAGCAGCTTGAGCAGGCGCCGGAACGCGGCGATATCGCGCAGGTTGCGGGCGCGCAGCACCGTTACCGGAACGCCTGCCGCTTTCAGCTCTGCCGCAAGCGGGTTTCCGTCGATCACGCTCAGCACCGCGACATGCAGGCTGATACCGTTGGCAGCGGCCTGGCGCGCGAAGATCGCCGCCAGCCGCTCGGCGCCGCCGACCGCGAGCGAATCTAGCAGCCAAAGCAGGCGCATTGGCCCATCTCCGCATAGCTGGCAAAGATCCGGCGCCAGTCGCCGCGCCGGGGCTGTTCGCCCGCTGCGGCTTCTTCCAGCACGCGCTCCGCAAGGTAGGATGTGATCGCCGGATCGATCCAGCGCGGATCAAGCCCCATTGCCCGGCAGTGGCCGCGCAGATGCCGTTCGATCACCGGACGCAGCGGGCCAGCCGGATCGAAGCTCCGCCGGAAAGCCTCGGCCCGATCGACCCATCGGCCCAGCCGCCATGGGTAGCTTAGGCCATAGCTGATCGCGAAGTGGATTGGGTCGGTTAAAGGAAGGCCTTGCCGCTGGAACAGTTCCCAATCGAATACGGCAATCCGGCTATCCTCGATCAGGATGTTCCGCGCCCAGAAATCACCGTGAATCGCAACGCTTGGCAAGGCTTGCTCGGCCAGACTGGCGACCAGCGCGATCCGTTCCGTCAGCAAGGCTTGCCCGGCCTCAGGCAGACCGCCCTGTTCGAGCAACTCGCGCATTGCCTCGCCCAGTCCGGTTGCAGCCGGGTCAGCGATGGTCGCCTTCTGGAACTGCGCCAGCCAGCCATGAGCCAAGCCAAAATGGCGTTCGACCAGCCGTTCGGGTCGCCAACTTCCGCGCATTTCGACATAGATCGCGCGGCCCGGCAGGTGGCTTTCGCAACAGGTCAGACCTTGCGGACTGTCGAACACCGCGAGGGGGACCGGCAGGGTGGCGCAAAGATCATCGTCGAGGCTGGCCCGCAGACCCAGCAGGCTGTCACGTTCGTGTTGCAACCTGCTTTGCTGCTGCGGAACCGGGGTGGTCTTGGCGATAACGCTGGGCCGGGCCTGTTCCGGCGCGAACAGGAACGCGATCTCCTTGCCGCGCCCGGAATCGCGATAGTCGCCAAGACTGATTGCCGACAGGCCGGTCGTGGCAAGTCCGGCGTGTGAAGCCGCTGTGTTGGGCAGCGCCGAATGGTCCGGGTCGGGCCGTTCTGCCTGACGGGCGCCAAGCGCCAGTGCCGCCAGCCGGGGCAGGGCCTTGATCGCCCGGGCCAGGGCCGCCCGCGCCAGTTCGGCGCGCGAATGCGGCACAAGCAGGAAATCCAGATAGTAACGCAGCACAGCGGCCGGCCTGAGCGGGATCCGGAACCGATAATGCCGGACAAAGGCTGGCGGGACGTCGCTCATCACCGCTTCATCGATCCGGCCAGAGCCCGGCGCGCTTCGATCAGCACGGGCCGGTCGATAACGATCAGGACCGTGAAATAGACCGCCGCGCCAATCGTTACGCCAAGCGTCAATTGGATCAGGCTTGGAAGGCCTGTCCACAAAGGCTGGACCAGCGCCAGCACCACCAGCATCGCAGAGCTTCCAATCGCGGCCGACTTGAATTCGCCAAACAGCGCCCAAGGGGAAAGCGAGAGGATCCGTCCGGCAACGACCAGGTTGAGTACCGTGCTGGCGCAGGTAACGATCACTTGCGCCACGGCGACCCCCAGGATGCCATAGCGCGCGCCCCAGATCATCGCCGGAATGATCACCGCCGCGCGCAGCAGCCCCAGCTTGGTCAGGATCGCAGGACGCCCGGTCGCCCTGTAAACGTCGCCAGCGTGCGAGCCGAGCGAACGCAACGCTCCGGCAACGGCCAGCGCCTGCATGGTCAGCGCGGCGGGCATCCATTTCTCGCCGTAAAAGGCAACCATGAAGGTGCCACCCAGAAAGGCCAGACCAAGCCCGGCGGGCAAAGTGATCAGCGAAAGATAACGCAGCGTCACCAGAAAGGCGTTGCTCAATGCCGCCGGATCGCCGCGCAGCTTGGCATAGACCGGAAAGGTCACTTTGCCGATCACCCAGATAACCGTCGTGATCAGCAGCTCGGGCGTGCGGCAGGCCAAAGTGTAATAGCCCAGCGCGGTCGCGCCGAGCAGGCGGCCGACGATTAGGTAATCGACATCGTGGACGATCGCCGAAACGATGTTCACCGAAACGATGTGCCCGCCATAGCCCAGCATCTTGCGCGCGGCCTGCCAGCTGGCGTTGAGGCCGGGACGCCAAGGCACCGCGGCCCACAGGGCGATGGTTGCGGCGGCGGTCCCGATCAACTGGCCCCAGACCAGCGACCAGACCCCGAACCCGGCGAAAGCGAAGCCGACTGAGCACAGCCCCTTGAAGGCGGCCATGGCAAAATCGGGCACCAGTCGCTTCTTAAACGCCAGATCGCGGCGCAGGATTGCATCGTGGGTATTGCCCAGCGCATTGATCACGAAGCTGAGCGCCATGACCCGCATGATCGGCACCACTTCGGGCTCGCGGAAGAATTCGGCCACCCACGGCGCTGCGGCATAGGCGATGGCATACCAGAACAGCCCGGCGATCAGGCTGACGATGAAGGCCACGTCGGCCGCCTCTTCCACCCGCTCATGCTCATAGATCAGGGCCGAGCTGATCCCGAAATCGCCGACCGTGTCCATGTAACCGATCACCAGCAGGGCAAAGCCAACCAGACCGAATTCGCTCGGCACCAGCAGCCGCGCCAGAATTACGGTTGAGGCAAAGATCAGCAGCTTGCTGCCCGCGAACGACAGATAGGTCCAGACCACACCCTGAACCGCGCGCTGCCCGACCGTTTCCGCCGCCGGAGTGTTGGCACCCGCCGCGGTCATGCCAGCCGCTTTCGCAAGGTGCGGCGATAGAAGTTCAGCCGCAGCAGGCGCTTGGCCCGGGCCAGAGGCGATCCGCCGGGGCGCAGCACCGGGCTGTTACCCATGATCTTGATCGTTGCCAGCAAGACGAAAAAGTCGAGTGCGGCATCGTCCAGTTCGGCGCTGGCGCGGTAGCCGGCAAGAAACCGTGCGCGCAGTGCCGCGTTGGAGGACCGGGTGAGGTGATAGCGCGGGATGATTTCCGCCATGCACAGGAAATAGGCGATGTCCTCATAGACCAGACCGGGGCGCAAGCCTTCAAAGTCGATCACCGTCACGCCGCTATCGGCGGCGAGGATATTGTATGGCGCAAAATCGCAATGCTGTCCGACCTGCCGGGCTGACCACTCGGCAAATCGCTCTCGGTTGGCTTCAAACCGGCGCCCAGCGGCATCGGCAAGATGGGGATCAAGGCCCGCTTCGCGGCAGTGCGCCAGATCGGCTGCAAATTCGCGTTCCAGCCGCTCGATCACCGCTGCACTATCGCCTTGGGTTGCCGAAACCCGGTGCAGCGCGGCCAGCCATGCTCCGCTCGCCTCGAACCAGCCCGGCAAGGGCCGCGCGCCGCCGCTCCGCCAGCTGGCCCAGCGCAGGTGGATCGAGAGTTTCTCGCCGGGGGATTTTCCCATCAGTACGGCGGAGTGGGAGCGGTTGAACCCGATCGGGCGCGGAACGGCCAGCGCGGCTTCGTCATGCTGCTGATAGTCCCACAGTGCGGTCAGGGCCTTGAATTCCTGTTCGGCGTGTGGCCGGCCCTGGGCCAGAACCTGATCGGCTTCTGCCCAGTGCGGGCGGTGCAGTTTCAGGATCATGTGGAGCCGGCTGCGATCGGGGCAGCGCGCAACCGTTTCGTAAACGATCGAATCCCGACCTCCGCCGATATCGCGAAAGGTCACGAAACAGTGTCCACCGGCCAGGTCGGAAGCACGCTTTTCGACCCAGCGTACCAACTGATCGTCAAGCGCGATCGATCGTTTCAGAACCCTTTCGAACTGGCGGCGCAGCACCGTGACATTGCCGCGCAGGTCAAAATCCTGGCTGACCTTCTGCTGCCCGGATTCGCCCATTCGCGCGCGCAGGGCCGGATCCTGGCCAAGCGCGATCAGCGCCGCGGCCAGCGCGTCTTCGTCCTCCGGCTCGGCCAGCAGGCCGCTCACACCATCCTCGACCAGTTCGGGGATTCCCGAAATCCGGGTCGAGATGACCGGCAGGCGGCTGGCCATCGCCTCCATCAGCGCAACCGGGATGCCTTCCATCTGTCCGGTGCTGGCGATCACGCTTGGCAGCACGAACAGGTCCGCCTGGCCCAACAGTGCCGCCACCTCGTCCTGGGTCCGGCCGCCCAGCAATGCGACCCGATCGGTCAGGCCGAGTTCGGCGATCTGCGCCTCCAGCTCGGCCCGCTGATTCCCTTCGCCGATGATCATGCAGCGCAGACCGGGCATCGCCGCAGTCGCCTTGGCCATCGCGGCGATCAGGTGGCGCAGGCCCTTGTAGGGTTGCAGGCTGGCGACGCATAGCGCAGTCAGCCTGTCCTCGTCCCGCACCCCGGCTTGCGCGCGCGCGGCGGCGGTTCCGGCATAGCGCGCAGGTTCGATCCCGCAGTGGACGATCTTGATCCGATCGGCTGCAAGGTCCGGCGTGCGTTCAAGGATATAGGCCTTGTTGAATTCAGAGATCGCGGCCACGAACCGGGCCTTGCGAACCTTGGTCTGCAACATCTGCCGGTTGATGAAGATGTCGTGGGCGTGGACCGTGAAACTGAAGCCGATCCCGGTAAGTTCGGATGCGATCAGCGCGCACAGCGCCGGGTGGGTCGCGTAGTGGGCGTGGATGTGGGCGATCCTGTGCCGTTCGACCAGCCGCGCGAAATAGACCGACTTGGGAAAGATCCCCAGTGCACCGAAGAACAGGTTGGCCGATCCCCAGTTTTCGCGCAGCACCGTGCCGAGCAGCCGCAGATAGCGGACCGGCTTGCGGATCAGGAAAGAAAGATTGGCGGCAAGAATCGCCGGGGATACGAAGCTGGTGTAATGGACCGGGGCTTTCAGCCGCTCGACCTCGGCATGGCGGACGGCGGGATCCGCCCGCAGCAGCGGAAAGATCACCAGCGGGACGCGCTGCCGCTCAAGCTCAAGCATTTCGCGCAGGATGAAGGTTTCGGTCAGCAGCGGAAAACGCGACATGACATAGGCAACTTTTGGCCCGTTGCTGGGCGGGGCTGCCGGGCCGGTCGCTCCGTCCGTCGGGGCAGCGGAGGGGGCGGGTGGAATTGTGTTGTTGGTCGGCACACGGGCTGACCCGGTCGGTGCGATCGTCAGCGCGCGCCCTCCGGCGATCCGCCCGGCTGCGGCAGCGATCGTCACCAGCAGCCAGAAGTACTGGATATAGGCGCCGTGCAGAAATATGCTGGTGATCAGAAAGGCAATGACCGCAAGGCCGAGCGAGAAGACCAGGTTGGCGGTCTTGCTGTCTCCCCGCCGTTTGAACACGGCATAGGCCCGCCGCAGGGTCAGCAGTGTTGCAGTTACGATCGTCAGGAATGCGGCCATGCCCAGCAGCCCGGTTTCTGCCAGGATTTCCAGCGGAAGACTGTGCGGGAAGTGCTCCATCCCGAACTTGTCGTAACTGCGCTGGGTTGAGCCGATTTCGGCAGAATACTCATCGAAATGGTCCGAATAGTTGCCTGCGCCGACCCCGACCAGCGGATGTTGGGTGAACATCGACCAGGCGACCGTCATCAGGATCTTGCGTTGTCGAAATGAGCTGTCCTCGCCCTTAACGCCCTGCAACTGGTCGGTTTCGGTGATCTGGGTCAGGGTGGTTAGGCGGCCCGTGAAACTATCAGGGATCAGCAGGCTGAGCGGCGCCAGCACCAGGATGCCGAGCAGGAACAGCCGCGGCGAAACCCGCTTGTGGATCACCGCAATCAGCAGCACCAGTGCCAGTGCCAGCGCCCCGCCGCGCGAATAGGTGAACACCGCCGCCAGTGCGATCGCGCCAAGGGCGTAGCCGGCCAGCAGGCGGGTGCGCGGTGCGGTTTCTTCCCACAACCGATAGAGCGCAAGCGGCGCCAGCATGACCAGGATCTGGGCATAGAAATTGGGATCGCTAACCGATCCGGCGATCCGCGGTTCACGGGTTTCCCCCACGATCTGGGCCAGCTTTATCCGGCCGAAACCGCCCAGTTCGGTATCATAGGCGCCGGTCAATACCTGCAACACGCTGATCGTGCCAAGCAGCGCGCCCGAAAGGACCAGCACCCAGACAACCGTTCGCAGGTCTTGCCGCGCGGTGACGAGGTTCGTCGCGACGACGAACAGGAATATGCTCTTCAGCAGATCAAGCAGCTTCGCATCCGCCGCGCCAGGGTGTTCTGCCTGGATCGACGAAGCCAGGATCACGGCGGCATAAAGCAGCAAAGGCACCAGCAGGGGATCAAGGACCAGTACCGGCCTCTGCCCGCGCGAAGGCGCCAGGAAACGGTAGCACAGACCCGCCGCGGTGGTCAGCAGGATCGCCTGCAAGGGCGAGGGCAGGCCATAATAGCGCACCGCGATTTCGGAGGCATTGGTTGCCAGCAGCGCGACGATTACAAGCACACCATGGTTCGGATGCCGGAAGCTGTGAACCAGCAGCCACAGGCCAAGGAGCAGGGCGATCAAGTGCTGCGGGCCGAATGCGGAGATGTCGGTGCGCAGCCAGTCAGGCTCCTGCGCAAGATAGGCCCCCGTCCCCAGACAAGCCAGCACCGCCAGGCCAAGCACCGCCAGCTGCAGGATGCGCACGGCGAATTGGCCGGGGAATCGGCCGAATTCTGTTGCTGTGGTGGGACTGCTGAGGACAGTGGGCACTATCCGCTCTCAATCGATCGGGCCCGGCTCAGTCTGGCCGTTGGAACTGCGGGGCTTTCCGTACGACCGGTTCCTGAGGTTCACCGAAATCGTTGACCAGGCGTCATGGCCCATGCGGCCGAGCCGGGACTGACGGCCATCGGCGGCCTCTGGGGGGCTCGCGAACAGCCCGGCGATCCCGCCTTGCTGCAGCCAGGCCAACGCAAAGGCTGCGGCAGCGCCGATGATCAGCCCGAACAGGCTTCCGGCCAGCAACCGCCGGGGCCAGCCCACGCTGGCCGGAGTAGAGGAGGTCCGGGCCCGGTCCAGCACCTGCATCTCGAAGATGCCATAGACGGTTCCGGTCCTTGCAACCGCCTGATCTGCGAGGGCATCAAGCAGCCGGGTGGCGATGGCGGCGTCGGGACCTTCGGCGGTCACTTCCAATGCGTTGGAATCCGGAACAACGCTGGTCTTTATCGTATAGGACGCGATCTGATCGTCGCTCAATCCGGTCTGCTGCCGCGCCGCATCGCGCACGGTCCGGCTCGACGGCAGCATGGCGAGAGTGGCGACGACGCTGCGGCGGTCGAGCGTGTTGAGCGTATCGGAAACCTCGCGCGCTTCCTTAAGGTCCTTTTTCGGCCCGATGATCAGGGTCGTCCGTGCCTTGTAAAGCGGTACTTCAGCGCTGGCGAAATAGGCCGCCGAAGCCAGGCACAGGCCCAGCGAGAGCACTACGATCCACCAGTTGGCGATCGCCGCCTGAAATAGCGAGGCATGGCCTGGCTCACTCTGGGCCGGTTGGCCGTCGCCCTTGACGGAACCGGAGGGCAAGGCGGCGACGGTAGAGAAGGCTCTGGTCAGGCGACCGTCGTCCTCGGCTTTGCTGGTTTTGGCCATGGCAGGGGTGTCAGTAACCGTGGGCCAGGAATACCGCCGGAACGGTTCTCAGCAGAATTCCGAGGTCAAGGCCAAGGCTGACGTTGCGGCCATAGGCCACGTCCATCGCAACCCGGCGGCGGTAGGTGGTCGAATTTCGGCCACTGACCTGCCAGAGGCCGGTAAGCCCGGGCTTTACCGCACAGTAATCGGCGAAGTGGCGGCCATAGCGCGCGCTTTCCGCACTGACGATTGGACGAGGCCCGACCAGGCTCATCTCCCCCTTCAATACGTTGATCAATTGCGGCAGCTCATCAAGGCTTGAAACCCGCAGCACCCGGCCCAGCGGGGTGACGCGAGGATCGCGGGCCAGCTTCTGGCAATCGGCCCATTCGCGGCGCAGGCCGGCATCTTGCGCGAGCATGGCTTTCAGCGCAGTCTGATCGGCGCGCATGGTGCGGAACTTGAGAATCCGGAAAGTGCCTCCGCCCCTCCCGATGCGTTCTTGCCGGAACAGTATCGGCCCGCCGCCTGCCAGGCCGAGAACCAGTGCGATGACCAGCATCAGCGGCGCAAACAAGGCGAGCAAGGCTGCGCTGCCCACTATGTCGATCACGCGCTTGAGCGGGTAATCACCCGCTGGCACGGTTCGGCCCTGGGCCGGGGTTTCGCTATCGCGGCGCTGGCTGATCAACATCTGTGTCATGCCATCGTTCGCGGCTGTGGCGAACATCACGCCGTTCTGCCCCGAACCCACGGCAACACCCGACGCGCGGCCGTGTGACGCCGCCAGCGGTGCGCGGTCAACCTGGAGGAAGTCGCCCCATTCGCCGGGGCTGAATTCCTGAGTGCCTGACTCGAAAACAGAGTCGCGATCTACCATCTCAAACCCCTATCAGAGGTGAAACTCACCTCTTTTGAATAATAAGCTGTTTGTTTGGCGACTCTGTTGTATTTTCAAACGGTCAGTTCATCTCCTGGTACTTTATGATCTGGAGATATTGTACCAGTATTCTGACTTGCTTGCCGCTTCCTGAAACTTTTCCCTAAGTCTTGTTTTATGGATCGGTCTCGGTGCCGATTTTGTGTCAGATGCCGGGTTCGTCTCAGGCTTGTAATGTTTCGATGCCAGAATCGGGAAAACCCCTGATTCTTGGTTAACTGGTCCTTAACTTACAAGAGTTTGTCAGGGCCTATAAGGCCGAGCTGTTCCCAAATCGGGGCAAAATGATGGGCGTGGACTGGCGCTTTGGCCCTCATGCTGTAAGCGGAAATCAGAGGTCGCCGAATGTCCACCCCCCCTGCCAAACGGATCGTCAAAGCGATCATGCGGATGCTTGCGCTGGGCGCAGCAATCGGGCTGTGGGTGCTGATCTTCAAAGCTGCGGGCGCGCTATTTTCCTGAGCTGAAGCACGATTTACCCGATCATCATCAGGCTCGCATTGCCTCCGGCAGCGGTGGTGTTGATCGAGGTGGAAACTTCGTCGAGCAGCCATTCACAGTGATACGCAAGCCCGCCATCGCGCCGCGCCGCGTAAAGCGGAACAATCGCGCCGGGAAGCTCAGCCAGCAGGATCTGGGCGGTGGAAATCTCCCGCTCGCCGCCCTCGACCAGTGCGGCTGAAAGGTTCTCTGGCGAATTCTCGAAAAGCCGCGCGGCAACGGCTGCGGGCAAGTTTGACGGGATCGGTAGCCCGCGAACAATGCCGATATTGCCGGTGGCCAGCACCGCGGCGATCTGTTCGAACAGGCCGGTGCGGCTCTGCGCCAGCAAGAGCACCCGCCCGCGCGGGTGGAGGGCATAGATGTTGCGTTCCCCAACCGGGCCGGGAAGCTCCCGCTCAGACCCCAGGGCAGAGCTTTGCTGATAGCGCCGGGCGATCCGGGCGGCATCGCTTTCGCCCTGCACATCGAGCCACTGGGCGAATTGCTCCAGCGGCGTGTCCAGATGACTGGCGCGCGCCTCGAACACCGGCGGGGTAGAGACCAGACGCCCCATATAGAGCGGTCCGCCCGCCTTCGGCCCGGTGCCCGAAAGCCCGCGCCCGCCGAACGGCTGAACCCCCACGATCGCGCCGATCGTGTTGCGGTTGACATAAAGGTTGCCGGCCCTGATCCGGCTGGTGACGTGGCCGATCGTCTGATCCAGCCTGGTGTGCAGGCCGAAGGTCAGGCCATAGCCGGTCGCGTTGATCTGATCGATCAGCTGGTCAAGCTCCTCGCGCCGGTAGCGGACCACGTGGAGCACCGGGCCGAACACCTCTTTTTCCAGCCGGGCGATCGAATCGATTTCGATGATCGTCGGCGGGATGAAGGTGCCCTCCGCCGTTTCAGGGGCGAGGACGCTCTGCTCTACGGCAAAGCCTGCGCCGCGCAGCATTTCGATATGGGCGGCGATCTCTTGCCGGGCGGCGGCAGAGATGACCGGACCGATATCGATTTTCAGCGCGTCGGTGCGCCCGATCCGCAGTTCCCGCACTGCGCCTTTGAGCATCGTCAGGGTGCGGTCGGCGATCTCTTCCTGCAGGCACAGCACTCGCAGCGCCGAGCAGCGCTGCCCGGCACTGTCGAAAGCGGATGCCAGGACATCGCCGACGACCTGTTCGGCCAGTGCCGAGGAATCGACGATCATCGCGTTCTGCCCGCCGGTTTCGGCAATCAGGGGAACAGGCAGCCCTTGGGGAGAGAGACGCTGTGCCAGCCTTCCCTGAATCAGGCGGGCGACCCGGGTCGATCCGGTGAACATCACCCCGCAGGTCTGCGGCGCCGCGACCAGAGCGGAACCAAGCGCACCGTCGCCGGGCATCAGTTGCAACACATCTTGCGGAATGCCCGACTGGTGCAGCATCCGTACGGCTTCGGCGGCGATCAGCGGCGTGAAGCTGGCGGGCTTGGCCAGTACCGGGTTGCCCGCCGCCAGCGCCGCAGCGATCTGTCCGGTGAAAATCGCCAGCGGAAAGTTCCACGGGCTGATGCAGACGATCGGCCCCAGTGGAACCTGCTCCGGCCCGAAGCTGGCGCTGGCCTGCGCGGCGTAATAGCGCAGGAAATCGACCGCCTCGCGCACTTCGGAAATGGCGTTGGGCGCAGACTTTCCGGCCTCGCGCACGATCAGGCCGATCAGGATTGGCATTCGCTGTTCAAACAGGTCCGCCGCGCGGATCAGACAGGCAGCGCGATCCGCCACCGGGGTTTCCCCCCAGGCCGAACTGGCAGCGCGCTCGACCGCGGCAGGGGCTGCCTCTGCCGTTACTTCGAATACTGTTCCGACACGGTCGCGGTGATCCGCCGGGTTCAGAACCGGTTGGGCCGTGCCCGTTCCGAAGGTCGGCTCGGCTTGCCACTCGATCCGGGTGCTTTCCAGCAGGGCATCCGAAAGCACCGCCAGTTCGCTTTCGCTAGCCAGATCGATCCCGCGCGAGTTGCGGCGGCCGGGATAGAGATCGCGCGGCAGGGCGATCCGATCATGCCGCGCGCCGGGATCGGGCATGGCGCGAACCTGATCGACCGGGTCGGCAGTCAGGCTTTCGACCGGCACCTGCGGATCGCCGATCCGGTTGACGAACGAGGAATTGGCCCCGTTTTCCAGCAGGCGGCGCACCAGATAGGCCAGCAGCGTCTCGTGCGTGCCGACCGGGGCATAGATCCGGCATGGCCGGTCCAGCGCATCCGGGCCGACAACCTGCTCATACAGCGGTTCGCCCATCCCGTGCAGGCATTGGAATTCATATTGGCCGGGGTGAAAGTCCGGCCCGGCAAGGTGCAGGATCGTGGCCAGGGTCTGGGCGTTGTGGGTGGCGAACTGCGGGAAGACGGCATCCGGCGCGGCCAGCAGCTTGCGGGCGCAGGCGATGTAGGAAACATCGGTATGCGCCTTGCGGGTATAGACCGGAAAGTCTTCCAGCCCATCAACCTGCGCCCGCTTGATCTCCGCGTCCCAATAGGCGCCCTTGACCAGCCGGACCATGATCCGGCGCCCGGCGCGGCGCGCCAGATCGACGATCCAGTCGATCACTGCCGGGCAGCGCTTGCCATAGGCCTGGATCACAAAGCCAAGACCCTGCCATCCGGCCAGTGCGGGATCGAGCGCCAGGCTTTCCAGCAGATCGAGCGACAGCTCCAGCCGGTCGGCCTCTTCGGCGTCGATGTTGAAGCCCAGGTCATAGCCCTTGGCCAGAACCGCCAGCCGCTGAACGCGCGGCAGCAGTTCATTCATCACCCGGTCCGCCTGGGTGCGCGAATAGCGCGGGTGGAGGGCTGAAAGTTTGATCGAAATGCCTGGTCCGGCGATCGGTCCGCGCCCCTGCGAAGCCTTGCCGATCGCGTGGATCGCGCTTTCATAATCGGCATAATAACGCGCGGCATCGGCGGCGGTTGTGGCCGCTTCGCCCAGCATATCATAGCTGTAGCGGAACCCCCGGGCCTCCAGCGCGCGGGCGCGCGACAGTGCCTCGTCGATTGTCTCGCCGGTAACGAACTGTTCGCCCATCAGCCGCATCGCCAGGTCGATCCCCTTGCGGATCACCGGCTCTCCGGCGCGGGCGACCAGCCGCGCCAATGCCGCGCTGAGCCCGCGGTCGTTGACGCTGCCGACCAGCTTGCCGGTCACCACCAGTCCCCAGGTGGCGGCATTGACGAACAGCGAGCGTCCGCCGCCCAGATGTGACCCCCAGTCACCATCGGCGATCTTGTCGCGGATCAGCGCATCGCGGGTCGCGGCATCGGGAATGCGCAGCAAGGCTTCGGCCAGACACATCAGTGCCACGCCTTCGTCACTCGACAGCGAATATTCCTGCACCAGCCCCTCAACCCCGCCGGTCCGGGGCTTGGCGCGCAGCCGTTCAACCAGGCGGGTCGCGGTCTTGCGGATTGCGGTGCGTTGCTCTTCGGGCAGGCTGGCCTGCCGCAGCAGCTCGGTCACACAGGTCTGTTCGTCGCGGCGGCAGGCTGCGGTTATCGCCCGGCGCTGCGGCGATTGCGGGCGGATCGGCGGGGCGAATGCGGCAAAGGGCTGGTCCATCGCGCAAGGATAGCAAAATTGCTTTTGCCGATCTGCCCAAGTTTCGCGTAGAAACAGCGCGTCAGGGCGTGAATTTCTGGCAATGACAGGAAAAATGGATGCCAAAGAACCGAAACGTGGTCGAAATGGATTCACTCGATCGCAAGATCCTCGAAGTTCTGCGCAGTGATGGCCGGATCAGCATGACCGATCTGGCAGCGCGGGTTGGCCTTTCGAAGACGCCGTGTCAGGTGCGGCTCAAGCGCCTGATCGCCTCGGGCGTGATCACCGGTTTTCGCGCGGTTCTGGATAGCGCCCGACTGGGGCTGGACCATGTCGCCTTTGCCGAAGTCAAACTGTCCGACACGCGCGAGGCGGCGCTGGAGGAGTTCAACGCCGCAGTGCGCCGTATTCCCGAGGTGGAGGAATGCCACATGATCGCGGCCGGGTTCGATTACCTGCTAAAAGTCCGCACCGCCGACATCCGCAAATATCGGGCGGTGCTGGGCGAACGCATCTCCAGCCTCCCGCACGTGGCGAGCACCTCAACCTTCGTGGCGATGGAAACGGTCAAGGAAAGGTAAGCCGGAGCAAGGATTTGCGGGCCGGAACCGGGAGGAAGTTCCGGCCCGCGGGCCATGGGCCATCCCTTGGGTCAGTTGCTGATCCGCAGTTCGATGCCGAATGTCCGGCCCTTCGAAAGCGGGGCGAAAGTGCCGCCCAGCGGAACCCCGCCCAGCGTTGCGGGCAACTGGGTATCGCCGCCAATCTGGACATTGTTGGTCAGGTTCTGCCCGAAGATCGTGATCGTGCCGCGATCGTCCAGCACCTTGAAGGCAAGGCTGGCATCGACCCGGTTGGCGGCATTCAGCATACCGCGGTTGTTGTCGGTATAGGCGGCCGGATCACGGTGCGCATAGGTCGCCCGGAAGGTGGCCTTGCCCAGCAGCGGCAGGTCCTTCTCCACGGTCAGCCCGATGTTGGCGGTCAGCGGGGCAAGGCGCGGGATCTTGAGGGCAAGGTCGTCGTTGAGCACGCCGTCCCCGTTGATGTCAAAGACCACGCGGGTGTAGTTCCCGTCAACGTAGCCCAGCGACCCGTCCAGCACCACGCCATCGGCCAGCGGAATGGCGAAATCCGCTTCGAAGCCGACCAGCCGCGCGTCGGCGGTGTTCTTGATCACCTGAACCACGCCCGCGTTCGGGTCAGCCAGATTGACCTCGCGCTGCATATTGCCGATCTTGGTGTAGAAACCGGCAAAGTTCAGGCGCGCCCGACCGAATGGCTCGGTCTTGATGCCCAGCTCCCAGGAATCGACCTTTTCGTCACCGAAGGGGCCGGGACCAAAATTGACCGTATCGGCAGCGGTGTTGCGGAAGTTGAAGCCGCCGGCCCGATAGGCCCGGGCATAGCTGGCATAACCGCGCGCGCTGGGTGAGAATTCATACTGGACCCCCACGCGCGGCGCCCAGCTTGATTTCGAGATCGAACCCGTAAAGTCCGGCAGACAGGTTCCATCCACCACGCTGCAGGAATGGTTGACGTTGCGCGACAGCGAGGCAACTTCAACGTCCTTGCTTTCATGCGACCAGCGCAGTCCGGTTGACGTGCTCCCCAGAAATGTGACCGGTTTTTGGTAGAGTCCGACGCCAAGGAGTCGGACGACAATGAAGCGAAGCAGGTTCAACGAACAGCAGATCATCGCGATCTTGAAGGAGCAGGAGGCCGGGATGGCGACGGCGGA
>JAKPHK010000062.1 GCA_029550345.1 Pseudomonadota bacterium | reverse complement strand
ACGGCCATGGGCTGCGACAAGTTCGGCGATGCGGATCTGGTCGGTTTTGGCAGAGGCAGCGCTGAAGGCGAGTGCGACATCCCCAAGTCCGAGCTCGAACAGCCGATTGCCGCGCCGCGACTGGCAATAATAATCGCGTTTCGGCGTGGCCCGGCTCAGGATTTCGATCTGGCGATCATTGAGGCCGAACCGCTCATAGACCCGTGCGATCTGCGGTTCGGCCGCGCGCTCGTTGGGCAGAAAGATGCGGGTGGGGCAGCTTTCGATGATGGCGGGCGCGATGGCCGACGTCTCGATGTCGGCAAGGCTCTGGGTCGCGAAGATGACGCTCGCATTCTTCTTGCGCAGCGTCTTCAGCCATTCGCGCAGCTGCGCTGCGAAGGCCGGGCTGTCGAGCACGAGCCAGCCTTCATCGATGATGATCATGGTCGGCGAGCCGTCGAGCCGCCCTTCGATCCGATGGAACAGGTAGGCAAGCACAGCAGCGGCCGATGATGCGCCGATCAGACCTTCGGTTTCGAAAGCCTGCACAGACGCCTCACCCAGACGTTCCTGTTCAGCATCGAGCAGCCGTCCCCATGGACCGCCGATGAGATACGGGGCGAGTGCCTGCTTCAATTCCTGGGATTGCAGGAGGACCGCGAGACCGGTGAGTGTGCGTTCGGCAAGCGGTGCGGACGCAAGCGATGTCAGGGCCGACCAGAGATGTTCTTTGGCAGCAGGGTCAATCACCATGCCTTCGCCGGCCAGCATCGCCGCCAGCCATTCAGCGGCCCAGGCGCGTTCGCCGGCGTTGTCGATCCGAGCAAGCGGCTGCAGGGCGACGGCAGCGCTGTCGCCTTCCTCGGCATGCAGCGCGCCTCCGAGATCCTGCCAGTCGCCGCCCATGCCGAGCGCGGCAGCCCGGATCGATCCACCAAAATCGAAGGCGAAGATCTGGCTGCCTTTGTAGCGCCGGAACTGCAGTGCCATCAGCGCCAGCAGCACGGATTTGCCTGCCCCCGTCGGGCCAACGATGAGGCTGTGTCCGACATCGCCGACATGAAGGGAAAGGCGGAACGGGGTCGAGCCTTCGGTCTTGCCGTAAAGCAAGGGGGCGTCACCGAAGTGCTCGTCCCGTTCCGCTCCCGCCCATACCGCTGACAGGGGCATCAGGTGGGCGAGATTGAGTGTGGAAATGGGCGGCTGCCGGACATTGGCGTAGACATGGCCGGGCAGCGATCCGAGCCATGCCTCGAGCGCATTTATACCTTCGATCGTGCAGGTGAAGTCGCGGCCCTGGATGACCTTT
>JAKPHK010000036.1 GCA_029550345.1 Pseudomonadota bacterium | reverse complement strand
TCGGTCGGCGTCTGCCCCTGGTTCATCCGGCGTACCGCCTGATCATGGATGAATTTGTAGGCATCGCGTTGATGGGTAATGTGTTGAACAACCGCCGTGGTGCCGAAGCGCGGCCAGTGGTGCGAGGCAAAGCTGAGCTCGGCCTGGCCGCCCCACATCCGCAGCGCTTCGGTCAGATAGTCTGCCCAGGCCTTGGCATCACGCACCTTGGCGCCGCGCAAGGTTTGCACGTTGTGCAGCGTCGAAGTGGCAGTCTCGGCCAGGCACAACGCCTTCAGCGAAGGTATCCAGAGGTTGAATTCGGTCGGTGCTTCGGCCCCTGGGGTCATCTGGAAGACCAGCTCTACCCCGTCGATCGTGACGCTTTGGCCGGTGCGTTCGATTTCCAGCGTGGGCGGGATGAAGCCTTGCTTCCCCGCCGCGATCGCCGTGCCCATGCCCATGCCGGCATGGCCCTGGGGGCCGCGCGGCAGGAAATAGCCGAACTGGTATAAGGCCCGGCGTCCCATCGCCGTGCCTGCCAGCATCCATTCGCTGACAACCTCTTCCACAAAGCCCTTGGGCGCAATCACCTGAATCTTGCCCGCCGCAACATCGCGCGGATCGATGATCCCGGTCGCGCCGGCAAAGTGATCGGTATGGCCATGGGTATAGATCACGGCCAGCACCGGCTTGTCCGCGACATGCTTCTTCAGCAGGTCGAAGGCGGCCTTGGCCACCTCCTCCACCGTCAGCGGATCGATCACGATCCAGCCGCGCGGCGTTTCGATGAACGATACGTTGCTGTTGTCGAAATTGCGGACCTGATAGAGCCCTGGCGCAAGCCGGAAGAGGCCCTCGGCCCGCAGCACCCGGTTCTGGCGCCATAGCGCGGGATTGACGGTATCGGGCGCGGGCCCCTCGATGAAGTCATTGCCGGACAGGTCGAACGAGGGTTTGCCATTGGCCTGGCGGATCACCGTCTCGGGCCAGGTGGCGATGAAGCCACGGTTGGCGAATTCGAAGTCCGCGCCGTCTTCGGGCGGCAGGGATTTCGCGGCCTCGGCCAGCACGGCCCGCGTCGCAGCCGTTGCCGGGCGCGCAGCAGTCGCTGCGGATGGCAGACTCGGTTGGGCCTGCGAGGTTCCGGCGCCGAGGGCCAGCAGGCCAAGGCCAAGACGAAGGGCACGGCTCAAAATGGGCATCGAGGTCCTCTCCAGCAATCCTCGCCCGTTCTATAACAGCCCACCAGACGGCCCGGAATGCGTTCGCCGCCCATTCCGGGCGCAACCGCAACTGGCCGGGGGACAGGGAGAGCGACAGGGTGGAAGCCGACTATGTGATCGTTGGTGCCGGCTCGGCAGGCTGCGTGCTGGCCAACCGCCTTTCCGCCGATCCGGCCAATCGGGTCATCCTGATCGAGGCCGGCGGCAAGGGCACCAGCCCCTATGTCACCATGCCAGCGGGTTACGGCAAGACCACGTCAGAATTCGGCCATTCCTGGCACTATAGCAGCGCTGCCGAATCCAGCATCGGCGGGCGGCAAATGCTGCTGCCGCGCGGGCGCGGACTGGGCGGCTCTTCCAACATCAACGGCCTCCTCTACGTTCGAGGACAGCAAGCTGATTACGACGGCTGGAGCAACTTGGGCGCGATCGGCTGGAGCTGGGCCGATGTTGCCCCCTATTTCCGGCGGGCTGAAACCTTTGCCGGTGATGGCAATGAACTGCGCGGCGATACTGGTCCGTTGCGCGTCGAAGAACTGCGCCACCGCGACCCCACCAACGATGCGGTGCTGGCCGCCTTTGCTGAGATCGGCGTGCCGCTGAACCCGGACTACAACGGAGCCGAGCAGACCGGCGCGTTCTATTATCAGACCACCATGGCCAATGGCCGACGCTGTTCGGCCGCCGATGCTTATCTGCGCCCGGTGATGAGCCGGGCCAACCTGACCGTGCTGACCGAGGCGTACTGCAACCGGGTGGTGTTCGAAGGCAAGCGCGCGGTTGGGGTTGAGCTTGAGCGAGACGACGAAAGGCAGATCATCGACGCCCGCCAAGAGGTCATTCTGGCTGCGGGCGCCTATCACAGCCCTAAACTTCTCATGCTGTCCGGCATCGGTGCCGCCCAGCATCTGACCGATCTCGGCATTCCGGTGATCCGCGATTGCGCCGCTGTTGGGACTGACCTGCAGGACCATTACATCCTGCCAATGAGCTGGCAGCTCAAACCGGAAGCCTTCAGTTACAACCGCGAACTTTCCGGCGCGCAGCTGGTCTGGAATGTGCTGCGCTACTTCGCCACGCGCCAGGGCGCCATGACGATCCCCGCCGCCCAGACCGGTGCCTTCGTCAAATCCGACCCCAGGCTCGACCAGCCAGACATCCAGTTCCATTGCCTCCCGGTCAGCGGCGAACTCGACAGCCCCTCAGCCGAGAGCAAGCCGCAGCTCTCGGCCTATCCCGGCCTCACCCTGGCCCCGACTGTGCTGCGCCCGGAATCGAGAGGGCACGTCAGACTGGCCAGCCGCGACCCCCGCGCCGTGCCGGAAATCGTGCACAATTATCTTGAGGCCAGGTCCGACCGCGAGCATTCGCTCAAGGCCATGCGGATGACCCGGAGGCTGGCCGAAGCGCCATCGCTCGCCCGGCTGATCGAACGGGAAGCCTACCCTGGCCCTGCCGCGGTCGATAACGATGCCTTGCTTGATTATGCCCGGCGGACCGGAAACACTGGCTACCACCCTGTCGGGACCTGCCGGATGGGCCTGGACGAGGCAGCCGTTACTGACCCCCAGTTGCGCGTCCGCGGGGTCGAAGGACTGCGCGTGATCGATGCCTCGGTCATGCCGCGTCTAATCTCTGGCAACACCAATGCTGCCGCCATCATGATTGGCGACAAGGGCAGCGATCTGGTTCTGGCGAATGGAGAATTACCCGCATGAATGCCGATGCACGCCCGGAAAGTGTGGGTCAGGACGTTCTGTTCGAGGTGACGGGACAGGTTGCCACGGTCCTGCTCAACCGGCCTGACAGCCGGAATGCGATCAACGGCAATGTCGCGCGCGCCTTGCGCTGGATTATCGACGAGATCGATCAATCCCCCTCGATTGCGGTTGCCGTGCTAGGATCGAGCACCGCCGGGATGTTTTGCGCCGGTGCCGACCTTGCCGAGATCGCGCGCGGCGGCGGCGCCGACCTGATCGATCCGGACTATGGTTTCGCCGGCTTCGTCCGCGCATCTCGCGCCAAGCCCTGGATCGCTGCGGTCGACGGCCCCGCCATGGGCGGCGGCTTCGAGATCGCTCTGGCATGTGAAATGATCGTCGCATCGGACAAGGCGCTATTCGGTTTGCCGGAAGTAAAGCGCGGCCTGATGGCAATGGCGGGCGGTGCGATCCGGCTCCCGCGTCTGCTGCCCCGGGCGCTGGCCATAGAGGCACTGATGACCGGCGATCCCATCGCAGCAGACACTGCTCAGGCGCATGGCCTCATCAACAAGGTGGCAGCCAGGGAAGAGGTAATGCCCGCAGCCTTGGGCCTGGCCGAACGGATTGCCCGTAACGCACCCATTTCCGTGCGCGAAAGCCTTGCCCTGGCCCGGGCCGCCAGCACCGCTGATGAGCAAGCGCTGTGGGATGCCAACGATGCCGCCACACTTCGGGTCGTTGGCAGCGAGGACGCTCGCGAAGGCCCCCGCGCCTTCATCGAGAAGCGAGAACCGAATTGGAGTGGCCGATAAGATGGAGGCGATGACCGTAACCCAGGCCGTCGAAGCACGCAGATCAATCCGGGCATTTGACAGCCGGCCAGTCGATCCCGCGCTGTTGCGCGAACTGCTGGACAAGGCCCGCCTCTCCCCATCCGGCGGCAACGTGCAGCCCTGGCAGGCGACCGTTCTCAGCGGAAAACGGCTCGACCTGTTAAGGCAGGAAGCCCGGGCCGCCATGCTGAAGGGACGGGACGGCGTAGAGACGCCGGAGTACCAGATCTATCCTTCGGGCCTGACTGACCCGTGGCGCAGCCGCCGCGGCAGCAATGGCGAGGCCATGTACGCCGCGCTGGGCATCGGGCGCGAGGACAAGGCGGCACGGATGGCTGCAGTCGCCCGCAATTTCGATTTCTTCGGGGCGCCGGTCGGCCTACTGGTTCATACGCCGCACTGGATGGGGAAACCGCAATGGGCCGATCTGGGCATGTGGCTGCAGACCCTGATGCTCCTGCTGGTCGAAGCAGGGCTTGGATCGTGCGCGCAGGAAGCCTGGTCAACCTATCCTGAGACCGTCAAGCGCGTGGCGGACATCCCGCCGGATCACATCTTGTTTTGCGGTCTCGCGATTGGCTATCCGGACCGTACCGCACCGATCAACAGCTTTCCCAACCCCAGGGCACCGCTGGACGAAATCGTACGCTTTCTGGACTATTGAACAGTCGGATCAAGGCACGGAACGCTCTCTTCAGACACAACTGAAAATCGAGCTTTTGTGTTAGCGCAATCGTTGGCTTTAGCGGTCGAGCCGGCCATTGCCGTTGAGAACCTAGAAATGCAGTTCGCCGCTTTCAAACAACGTACTGATCAAGCCAGGCCCTACAGCTGCGTCCCCCAAGCCCGGCGCATCGGGGATGACCTACCGGTTCGTTTGCGCTGCAGAGTTGGCGAATACAGACAGCCAGCCAATTCCGGATCGACGGGAATCCCCAACCCCCGGCCTGATTATCGGCCAGCGGCTTCGGCCGACGCTGCGTTAGCTTCTGGTACCCGGTGATTGCGATCCGGATCAGCTTGTAGTTAGGTGCCTCCGATCTTGGGGCATTCTTGGGGTCACCTCATTCACGTTAAGAAGAAATTACTCATAAAATTAATATGTTAGATCATAAAAATCGAATCCCTCCGTCTCCGCCATTTCTGTCGCCTAAGCGGCTGGCCTTCCCTCACTTTCCAAACAGGGCTGCAAAGCAGCCCCACAATCCGCCCCACGCAGGGTTCGGGTTAGCGTTTCTTCTTCCGTCGTGGTTGCGGTTTCGGGAAGGCGCGTTCCAACGCCTTGTCCACAATTCCGCAGCCTCCGGCCTCCCGGCTTGTCCCATCGGGGCCATGACATGCTGCCGACTCCGCGCGGTAGGTCGCAGGGTTCGTTACGTGATCCGGAAGCGGACAGTGTGACTGCTCCCCTGATTGTTACCATTCAGAGGTAGAGTCTCGCTCCTTCATGATTGATGTTTGATGGGATGGCAACGTGTCTGGGGGCATGCCCCCAGACACGTTCGCCGGCGATCTCGGCGGGGGTCTTCCCGCCCAGTT
>JAKPHK010000035.1 GCA_029550345.1 Pseudomonadota bacterium | reverse complement strand
AACTGGGCGGGAAGACCCCCGCCGAGATCGCCGGCGAACGTGTCTGGGGGCATGCCCCCAGACACGTTGCCATCCCATCAAACATCAATCATGAAGGAGCGAGACTCTACCTCTGAATGGTAACAATCAGGGGAGCAGTCAGCTTCACAGGCTGAGTATGCACAATAGCTTACAATCCCAGCGAACGAAAAAGCCCGGCCTCCACTGCGGGAGACCGGGCCAATTTCAGGTTCACAACAGCGGCAGACGCTTTCGCCACGCCCGCCGAGCGGCGCTACCTCAATACACCCGCTTCTTCGGCTTGATGTAGTCCACATCGTCGGTCAGCGTGTATTCGTGGACCGGGCGGTAATCGAGGCGCACCGCGCCGCCCTTGCCGCCCCAGCCTTCGAACCAGGCCGCGGTGTGCTTCATCCAGTTCTTGTCGTCACGATCGGGGAAATCCTCGTGCGCGTGGGCGCCTCGGCTTTCCTTGCGGTTGTGGGCACCGTGCAGGGTGACGGTGGCCTGGCTAATCAGGTTGTCCAGTTCCAGCGTTTCGATCAGGTCCGAATTCCAGATCAGGCTGCGGTCGGACACGTGGATGTCCTGCATCAGCTCATAGATCTTGGCGAGTTCGGCCTTGCCTTCGGCCATCAGTTCATCAGTGCGGAACACGGCGGCGTGCTTGCTCATGCAGCGCTGCATCGCGGTGCGCACTTCGGCGGTGGGCGATTTGCCGTTGGCATTGCGGAAATGGTCGAGCCGCGAGAGCGCAAGGTCGGCGCTGTCCTTGGGCAGTTCGTCGTGAGCGGTGCCGGGCTTGATCAGTTCCTTGAGCCGCAGGCCGGTCGCCCGGCCGAAGACCACCAGGTCGGTCAGCGAGTTGGAGCCGAGCCGGTTGGCCCCGTGGACCGAAACGCAGGCCGCCTCGCCCACCGCGAACAGGCCGGGGACGACCGTTTCCGGATCGCCATCGGCGCCGATGGTGACGACTTCGCCGTGGTAGTTAGTCGGGATGCCGCCCATGTTGTAGTGCACCGTCGGCACCACCGGGAGCGGCTGGCGGGTCAGATCGACCCCGGCAAAGATCTTGCCGCTTTCGGTGATCCCGGGCAGGCGCGCGGCCAGCACCTTGGGATCGATGTGATCGAGGTGCAGGTAGATGTGGTCCTTGTTCGGCCCCACCCCGCGCCCTTCGCGGATTTCCAGCGCCATCGAGCGGCTGACGACATCGCGACTGGCCAGATCCTTCGCCGAAGGGGCGTAACGTTCCATGAAACGTTCGCCTTCTGAGTTGGTCAGATAGCCGCCCTCACCCCGCGCGCCTTCGGTGATCAGCACGCCCGCGCCATAGATGCCGGTCGGGTGGAACTGCACGAATTCCATGTCCTGCAGCGGCAGCCCGGCGCGCAGCACCATCCCGCCACCGTCGCCGGTGCAGGTGTGGGCGCTGGTGCAGGTGAAGTACGAGCGGCCATAACCGCCCGTCGCCAGCACAACCGCATGGCTGCGGAAGCGGTGGATCGTGCCATCGTCCATGCACAACGCGATCACGCCGCGGCAATTGCCGTCTTCCATGATCAGGTCGATCGCGAAGTATTCGATGAAGAAGTCCGCATCGTACTTCAGGCTCTGCTGATAGAGCGTGTGGAGCAGCGCGTGGCCGGTGCGGTCAGCCGCGGCGCAGGTGCGCTGCACCGGCGGGCCTTCACCCATGTTCTGCATATGCCCGCCGAACGGGCGCTGATAGATCGTCCCGTCATCGTTGCGGCTGAACGGCATCCCGGCGTGTTCCAGCTCAAGGATGGCTTCGGGCGCTTCGCGTACCAGATATTCGATCGCGTCCTGATCGCCCAGCCAGTCAGACCCCTTGACGGTGTCGAACATATGCCACTGCCAGTGATCGGGCGTGTTGTTCTTGAGGCTGGCGGCGATCCCGCCCTGCGCGGCCACGGTGTGGCTGCGGGTTGGGAAAACCTTGGTGATGCAGGCGGTCTTCAGACCGGCTTCGGCGCTGCCCATGGTGGCGCGCAGACCCGATCCGCCCGCGCCGACGACGACGGTATCGTAAGTGTGATCGATGATCTTGTAGGCAGGCTTGGCGGCTTCATCGGCCATGTCAGCGGCCTCCCATCATGGATTGCAGGGCAGATTTGACCATGCCCCCGGATACGGAAGAGGCGGTTCCAACAATCTGCAGGCGCAGGATGAAGAACAGCCCGGCGGCGATCGCCGCGAAAGTGACGAGGTTAAGCAACGTCATCGCCGCAACCTTGTTGGCGGGTTCGTGGACATAGTCCTCGATCACCACCTGTAGCCCCAGCCGGGCGTGCCAGAAGGTGCTGATCACGAACAGCGCCAGCCCCAGCGCGGCCACCGGGCCAGCAGCCCAGGAAGCGACCGTTTCAAACTGATAGTCCTTCAAGGTCACCAGAGAAAACAGCAGCCACAGCCCCAGCACCAGGTTGCCGAAGGCGGTATAGCGTTGCAGCAGCCAGTGGTGCGTGCCCGAATGCGCCGAGCCGTGCCCGCGCACCCTTCCGATCGAGGTTCCGTTGCCCATCGTCGCTTGTCCTTATTTCAGCAGGATCGCGGCCCAGGTCAGCACCGTCGCGGCGATCGCAGCGAGCGGAGTGAAGACTGACCAGGCGGCATTGCTCTTGAGTTCGAAACCGGCACCAATATCCAGCACAAAGTGGCGGATGCCAGATGCCATGTGGTTGAAGAAGGCCCAGGTCAGCCCGACCAGCACCACCTTGCCGTACCATTTCCCGGCGTGGGCCAGAAATGCCTCATAGGCCTGAGGGCCAGAGGCCAGCGACCCCAGCCAGTAAAGCAGCACCGCCATGCCGACGATGGCCAGACCATTGCCCGTAACGCGGTGAAGAATCGAGACCAGCATTGCCGGTCCCCAGCGCCATACCTGCAGATGCGGTGAAAGCGGGCGGTTGTTGGTGGCAGCCATTGGGCCGGTTCCCCTTGGGTTGTTGCGGGGCGCGACACCCCTTTCGCGACAATCCCCATACTCAAATCACGCAAGCGTGCAAGCGCGCGGAACAGCTAATTTTCAGACGAGTGCATTGGATTGGCCCGAGCAGGTCACCGTCATGCTTGTAGAAGCGGGTTGGCTGGGCCAAAGACCGGGCATGACATCCCATACCCCTTCACCGCCCGATCCACTGACCGCATTGGTAACCGGCTCGTCTCGCGGAATCGGCGCCGCCATCGCGGCAGGCCTGCGAGTGCGCGGCGTGAAGGTGATCGGCCATGCCACCCGCGCGGTCGATGCCGATACCATTGCCGCCGATCTGACTGACCCGACCGCCGCCGCCGCAATCTGGGAACAGGCGCTGGACCGGACCGGCGGCCGGATCGACCTGCTGGTCAACAATGCCGGGCAGTTTACCGCCAATCCGATCGACCTGTCCGACATCGAATGGCTCGACAACTGGGAGGATTCGCTGCGGATCAACCTGACCGCCGCGGCCGAGCTTTCGCGCTATGCCGTGCGGCACTGGCTGGCGGACGGGCGCGGCGGGCGGATCGTCCACATTGCCAGCCGCGCCGCCTATCGCGGGGATTCGCCCGAGCATTGGCACTATGCCGCGGCCAAGGCCGGGATGATCGGGCTGCACAAGACCATCGCCAGGCACTACGCGATCAAGGGCGTGATGAGCTATGCGATCTGCCCCGGCTTTACCGACACGGCGATGGCGGACGATTATCTGGCCAGCCGCGGCGGCCCCGGTCTGCTGGCCGACATTCCGCTGGGCCGGGTCGCCGCTCCGGAAGAGATTGCGGCTATGGCTGTTTTCTGTGCGCTTGATGCGCCCGAAAGCATGACCGGCGCGGTCCTGGACGCCAATGGAGCAAGCTATGTTCGTTAAGGTTGCCCTGCCCGCTCTGGCGCTTCTTTCGCTCGGCGCGGCTCCGCCCTCCGCCGAACGCCCCGGCGTAAGCAAGGATATTGCCGCCGCCTGTGAAGGCCGCGATGGCTGGTCCGACCCGGCTCCGCCCGCGCATATCCATGGGCGCAGCTGGTATGTCGGGACCTGCGGGATCACGGTGGTTCTGGTGGAAACCGATGCCGGGCTGGTCCTGATCGACACCGGCCCGGAAGAAGCCGCACCGCACGTTCTGGCCAATATCCGCGCACTGGGCTTCGATCCGCGCCAAATCAAATGGCTGCTGATGACGCACGAGCATTTTGACCATGTCGGTGGCATGGCGGCAATCCAGCAGGCAACGGGCGCAAGGCTGGCGGTTGGCCCCAATGCCGCCGAGGTGATGCGCAGCGGCAAGCCTGACCGTCAGGACCCGCAAGCGGCCGGGCTTGCCGATCACCCCATGGCTCCGGTCAGGGTTGACCGGATCCTGCGCAGCGGCGCCAACCTGACCGTGGGCGGAACGCGCTTTACCGTCCATTCGAACCCCACCCATTCACCGGGATCGACCAGCTGGACCTGGCAAAGCTGCGAAAACGGGGAGTGTCTGACAATCGCCTATGCCGATTCGATCAGCACGATTTCATCGAAGGGCTATCGCTTCACCGATCACCCTGACCGCGTCGAAGCGGCGCGCACCGGGCTGCGGGTGATCGAAGAGCTGCCCTGCGATCTGCTGCTTACCCCGCATCCCGGTGGCAGCCACCTGTTGCAGCGCCTTTCGGGCAAGGAAGCCCTGACCGGGCCGCGGGCCTGTGTAGCCTATGCCGCCACCGGCAGCGACTGGCTGACGCATCGCCTGGCCGAGGAGGCGGAAGGCAAATGAGCTGGAAGCTGGTTGCCCTTGCCCCGCGCGGCGTGATCGAGGCTGCGCTGCTGGCGCACGAGGATGCGCTGGAATGGGACCCCGAAATCGTCATTTCGGGCAGCGAGGTGGCGGAGGACAAACCCGACGATTGGCAGTTGGAAGCCTGGCTATCACGCAAGCCAAGCAAGGCCGACAAGGCCGCAATCGCCGCCCTGTTCGATGGCGGACCGCCCCGGCTGCGTGAAGAAAAACTCCCCGATGTCGATTGGGTAACCGCCAGTCAGCAAGGGCTGGAGCCGATCCGGGCCGGGCGCTTCCACGTCCACACGCCCGAGCACCTGCCACTGGGGCTGCCCGAGGTGCGCGATTTCGTTATCCCGGCCAGTCAGGCGTTCGGCACCGGGCAGCACGCCACTACGGCGGGTTGCCTCGAAATGTTGGGCGAGATGAAAGCGCGCGGCGTGGTGGTGCGCAATCTGGCCGATATCGGCACCGGGACCGGGCTGCTGGCCTTTGCCGCGCTGCATCTGTGGCCGCATGCCCTTGCCACCGCCAGTGATATCGACGCAGTCTGCGTCGGCGTGGTCGAGGACAATGCCCGCGCCAACAACATTGCCATGGGCGCCCGGCCGGGTGAACTGACCATGCTGGTGGCCGATGGGATGGAACATCCGCTGCTCAAGGCGCGAGGCCCCTATGACCTGATCATCGCCAACATTCTGGCTGGCCCGCTGATCGATCTGGCACCGCATTTCGCGAAGGCCCTGATTCCGGGCGGCCATCTGGTTCTGGCCGGATTGCTCGAAACCCAGGAGCCACAGGTCCGCCGGGCCGCGCGCGCGGCGGGAATGCGGATCGCGGAGCGCAAGGTCAACGGCGACTGGTCGATCCTGTGGCTGCGCAAGCGGGTGAGTGCGATAAGCCGTTGAAAACTGCGCCCAGCTCTGCACCGGCGATCACGCGATTATCCGTCAGAAGATTTCTCAGAACTTTCATCGCCCTGGCTCCCGTTCGCGACGGCATATGGTTGGGACCGGGTCAGCAAATTGGCCTGCCCGTTAAGGTTAATGCCTTGCCCCGGCAGGAATAGTTTAACCCGCATCGGCTATGTCAAAGCCATGGGCATCCAGTCTTTTCCTTCGGCACGGCGCGGCAGCCGCCATTTCAATCGCTTGCGGCTTGGCGCACCGGCATCTCTGGTCCTGACCCATGAAAGCCGGCGCTGCCTGATCGACGATATTTCCGCCACCGGTGCGCGGCTCAGGATCGATCGCCCGCTGGCCGAGCGCCAGAGCGCGCAACTGGTGTTCCACGAACTGCGCTTGTTCGCGACGGTGATGTGGTGCCGCGGCGCCGAATGCGGGTTGCAGTTCGAACGTCCGCTGGAGCAGGAAGATATGCAGGGGATGCTGTGGATCACCGAAAACCGCGCGGTGTACGAACGGATTTGCGAAACCGGCCATGCGATGGACTGGAGCGACGGGATCGGGGACTGATCGCGGACCAGATGCGGCGATTGCCCGCAACGCCAAATGCGCTAAGCTGATTCCATGCACAGCGTGCGATTTTCGATCCTTGCCCTGGCCGCCTGCGCCAGCCTGGCCCAGGCCAAACCGGCCGGGGAGGAACACTGGCGCGCCGGATCGACCACCGCAACGGCGATCACCGGGGACATCCGCCTTTCGCCAACTCGGCTGGTTGCCGCCGGGCAAACCCTGCGCCTGAGCGTGGTGGCAGACCTTCCCGCCTATCGTAGCATCATTGGCACTTTTCCGGCCCGCGTGCTGAAAGTGGTCAACCCGCGCCGCGTCGTCATGCGCAATGGCAATGAATTCGGCTGCAACGCCCCGGCGCGCTGGATCGTGGTCTATCGCAAGGGTGGCCAGGACAGCCTTGGCATGGACGTGTTCGACGGGCCGGACTTGCCGAAATCGAGCGATGATCGCGGGTTTTGCGCCAGCTATTTCTACTACCGTTAGCCGCTATCCCGCGGCCTTGACGATTTCCGCCCAGGCGGCTTCGTCGATCACCTCGATCCCCAGCTCCTGCGCCTTCTTGAGCTTGCTGCCCGCGCCCGGCCCGGCAACCACCAGATCGGTCTTGGCCGAGACGGAACCCGCCGCCCGCGCGCCCAGCCGCTCGGCCTGGGCCTTGGCCTCATCCCGGCTCATCGTTTCCAGCGCGCCGGTAAAGACCACGGTCTTGCCAGCCACGGCGCTGTCCCTGGTTTCGACCACATAAGGCGGCGGCGAGACTTCGCCCAGCAGGTCTTCCCACACCGCAACATTGTGCGGTTCGTGGAAGAAATCGCCCAGTGCCTCAACCACGGCGGGACCGATTCCGTCGATCGCGGTCAGATCCGCCAGCGCATCGCCGTCCCCCGCCTGCGCCGCCTGAGCCGCGGTACGCAGCGCCGGAAGCGTGGCGAACCGCTTCATCAGATCGCGCGCGGTCACCGCCCCGACGTGGCGGATACCGAGGCCGAACAACAACCGCGCGGCATCGGGCGCGCGCTTCGCCTCAATCGCTGCCAACAGGTTGTCCACAGACTTGTCCTTCCAGCCCTCAAGCCGAAGAATGTCATCTCGGCGGCTCTTTAGCCGGAATATGTCAGCCGGACTCTCAAGCCAGCCAAGCGCAAAGAACTCGGCGATGGTCTTCTCGCCCAGCCCCTCGATGTCGAGCGCGGCGCGGGATACGAAGTGCTTCAGTCGCTCGGTCCGCTGGGCCGGGCAGATCAACCCGCCGGTGCACCGCACATCGACCTCGCCCTCCTCGGCCACGGCCTCGCTGCCGCATTCGGGGCAGTGGTCGGGGAACAGATAGGCTTCGCGTGGCACCGCGCGGGTCAGGTTCTCGACCACTTGCGGGATCACGTCTCCGGCGCGCTGGATGACCACCCGGTCGCCGGGGCGCACGCCGAGCCGGGCGATCTCGTCGCGGTTGTGGAGCGTGACGTTTTGCACCACCACCCCCCCCACGGTCACCGGATGGAGCCGCCCGACCGGGGTCAGCTTGCCGGTGCGGCCAACCTGGATGTCGATCGCCTCCAGCGTGGTTTCAGCCCGCTCGGCCGGGAACTTGTGCGCGATCCCCCAGCGCGGCGCCTTGGCGACAAAGCCCAGCCGCTCCTGCCAGTCGAGCCGGTCCACCTTGTAAACCACCCCGTCGATGTCATAGCCCAGCTCGGCCCGGGCGTGCTCGATGCTGCGATAATGCGCGAGCATCGCCGCAACGGATTCGCAGCGCGCCAACAAGGGCGAAACCGGCAGGCCCCATGCGGCAATTCGCTGCATCATCTCAAACTGGCTGGCCGCCGGAACCGCGCTCGCCGCCCCCCAGCCCCAGGCCAGGAAACGCAAGGGCCGGCTGGCCGTGACGCTTGCGTCCTTCTGCCGCAGCGATCCCGCCGCTGCATTGCGCGGATTGGCAAAGATCTTGCCCTCTGCCGCTTCCTGAGCGGCATTGAGCGCGAGGAAATCGGCCTTCGCCATATAGACCTCACCGCGCACCTCGAACACGTCCGGCACATCGCCGTGTAGCAGTTCCGGAATGTCGGCGATGGTCCGCACGTTGGGCGTGACATCCTCACCCACCTCACCATCGCCGCGGGTCGCGGCGCGGACCAGCTTGCCCTGCTCGTAACGCAGCGAACAAGACAATCCGTCGATCTTGTCCTCCGCGGTGAAGGCCATCGGCTCATCGGCGGGCAGGTTCAGGAACCGCCGCACCCGCGCGACGAAATCGGCCACGTCCTCGTCCGTAAAGGCATTGTCGAGGCTGAACATCCGCTGCTCGTGCCGGACCTTGCTGAGCGGAGAGGCGGCAACCTCGAACCCGACCTTGCGGCTTGGGCTGTCATCTCGGATCAGATGCGGAAAAGCCGCCTCAAGCTCGGCATTGCGGCGCACCAGCGCATCGAATTCGGCATCGGAAATCTCCGGCGCATCCTCAGCATGATAGCGCCGGTTGTGATGCGCGATCTGCTTGGCAAGCCGCATCAGTTCGTTTGCGGCATCGGCTTCGGTGATTATGCTCACACCCCCTCCAGCAAACGATCTGCCTGGGCCCTTGCCTCGGCCGTCACTTCGGCGCCGGAGAGCATCCGGGCGATTTCCTCCTGACGCCCGCCCGCATCGAGCAGGTGGACCGAGGTGCGCGTTACTGTGCCTTCACTCGACTTGGCGATGACATAGTGCTGCTGCCCGCGTGCGGCGACCTGCGGGCTGTGCGTTACCGCCAGCAGCTGCCCGCTCCCCTGACCGTTGTTGGCAGCCAGCCGCGCCAGCCGTTCGCCGATTGCGCTGGCGACCGCGCCGCCGACACCGCGGTCAATCTCGTCAAAGATCACCGTCGCGGCCCCGCCCTCTTCGGCCAGCGCGACCTTGAGCGCGAGGATGAAGCGCGAAAGCTCCCCGCCCGAAGCGATCTTGGCCAGCGGCGCGAACGGCGCGCCGGGGTTGGTGCTGATCAGGAATTCGACCGAGTCCATCCCGGATGGGCCCCAGCGATCCTCGGCCAGAGTGGTAATGGCGGTCTGGAACTGCGCAGCGTCGAGCTTCAGCGGCGCAAGCTCTCCGGCCACCGCCGTATCGAGCCGCCCGGCTGCCTCACGCCGCGCCGCGGACAGCGCCCCGGCCTTGTCGCGGTAGGCGGCCAGCGCCGCCTGCTCGGCCGTTTCCAGCCCATGCACCTCAGCCTCGCCCCCTTCAATCGCATCAAGGCTGCTGCGCATCTCGCGCATCCGGTGCGGCAGATCATCGACCTGGCACTGGTGCTTGCGCGCGGCGGCGCGCAGATCGAACAGCCGCGTTTCGATCCGGTCAAGCGCGGCTGGATCGTGGGCGAGCGCCTCGGCCGCGCGCTCCAACTTGTCCTCGGCCTCACTGGCTTCGATCACCGCGCGGTCCAGCGCCGAAAGCGCCTCAGCCAGCAGCGGATGCTCTTCGGCGATTCGATCGAGCCGCCGCGCCGCGCTGCGCAAGGTGGCCAGCGCCGAATCCGATCCGGCCCAAAGCACCCGCAGCGCCTCCAGATCGTCAGTCAGCTTTTCCCCCTTCTGCATCGCCGCGCGCGCTTCGGCGAGGCGTTCTTCCTCCCCCACTTCGGGTTCGAGCGCGGTCAGCTCTGCCAGATGGGCCAGCAACAGATCGCGATCTTCCGCAGCTTTGACGATCCGGTTGCGGGCGGCCTCCAGCGCTGCGCGGGCATCACGCCAGGCGCTCCAGGCCGCTTCCACCCCAGCAACGTCGGCCCCGGCAAAGCGATCGAGCAACAGCCGGTGGCCGCGCGGGTTGACCAGACCGCGATCATCATGCTGGCCGTGCAGTTCAACCAGATGGCCGCTGAGTTCACGTAGCAGCGCCGCGCCGACCGGTTGATCGTTGACGAAGGCCTTCGATCCGCCATCGGCCTTGACCCGGCGCTTGATCAGCAGCGGCTCACCCGGTTCGACATCGACCTCCGCCTCCGCCAGCAGCGCGCTGATCGCGGCAGGCAGCCGGTCAAATTCGAAGCTGGCGGTGACGCTGGCCTGATCCGCACCACTGCGGACCAGGCCGCTATCGGCCCGAACCCCCAGGGCCAGGCCCAGCGCATCGAGCAGGATCGATTTGCCGGCACCTGTCTCTCCGGTAAGCACGCCCAGCCCACCCGCGAAATCGAGGTCGAGCGCTTCGATCAGCACGACATTGCGGATGGACAGGCGGGTCAACATGTTCGCCGCCTGTTCTAACCGCAGTCACGCCCGGAGTCACCCGGCTTATGGTCAGAATTCCACCTTGATCGTTCCGCCCCAGGTGCGCTGATCCCCGGGCGACCCGACAATCAACCCGGTGTTGCCGGACGGGACCGCAAGCTGTTCGAAGTATTTCACGTCAAACAGGTTGCGCACCCATGCAAACAGGTTGAGCCCGGCATCGGTGCGAAAGCCTAGGCGCACGTTGGTCAGCGTATATCCGTCAACCCAGGTATAGGCGGACGGCGTGGGGTTTGACGAAAACCGTGACCGATAGGAACCATCACCGCCAAGATAGATTTCGCCCTGCTGGCCAAGCAGGCTGGCCGGGACGTTTCCTTCGAACCCGACCGACAGCGCCCACTTCGACACGCCGGGCAGACGCTGGCCGGAAATGTCGCAATTGGCCGGGCTATTGCCGGGAATGCCGGGCGCGGCAACCGGCAGGCCGGAGCCGCCTCCCGACAGTTCCGGCGGGCACGGCGCATCGACAAAACGCAAATACCGGGCATCGGTATAGGCGGCGTTGAGGTAAGCGTTGAAGCGCGCCGATGGACGGATAGAAATATCCCATTCGACCCCCTGGGTCCGAACCTTGTCGGCATTGGCGAGATAGCCGCGCAAGACGCCGAGCTGACCGTTGGAAACCAGCACCTGGTAATCATCCACATCTGTGCGGAAAGCCGAAAGGTTGAAGGTGATCTTCCGGTCCCAGAACTGTGCCTTCACCCCGATTTCATTGTGACGCAGCGATTCAGGCTTCACCGTTGCTGCGGCAAGCAATGGATTGCCTGCTGAATCCGCTGGAACGCCGTTAAGGTTGATGCCGCCCGATTTGAAGGTCTTGGCATAGGTGGCGTAAAGCAGAACGTCGGGTGCAACCTTGTAGCTGGCGGTCACGTCCCAGCTGAAATTCCAGTCGCTGAACTTGGCGGTAAAACGCTGCGGCGCCAAAACCCCGCGCTGTGCGGCGATCCACGGATCAGACGCATAAGCGCCGCTGAACAGGACCAGCTGGCGCGTACCGTCCGATGCCGTCCCGGTGACGACCGAATCGTAGAGCCCGTCCTTCTTGTCATAATTGATCCGCACACCGGGCTGGATGGTCAGCCGGTCGGTCACCTTCCAGCTTACCTGGCCATAGGTGGCCAGGCTGGTGTTATTGAGCCGGATGTCATTATCGGCGTGCAATCCGTTCAGGACCGCCGGATTGGACGCAAGCGCGCTGCTGGGATTGAGCAGCCAGCGGCTCGCCGCCGCACCCTGTTCCTGGGTTCCCTGGGTCCTGACGGTCTGGTGAAAACCAAACAGGCCGGCCGTCAGATCGATGCGGTCCCCGGTCCGGGAAAAGCGGAATTCCTGGGTATACTGATTCTGCTGCGAAGGGTTCTGCGATCGTGTCGTGATCGGCAGGCCGATGAAGTCGCGGTCGTTGGACGGCTTCCAATCCCAGAATCGCCAGGCTGTGATGGCGGTCAGCGTGGACCCGGCGCCGATGTCCCATTTGGCCTTCAGGCTGACCCCGCCGATCTTGTTCCCGGCATTGAGCTCTGCATCAACGTCGGTGATCCGGGCGAACGGGTCGGTGCTGGGCACGACATAACCTTGCGCCGCCGCCAGTGCCGCGAACTGCCGGTTGAGCGGGCGCTGCGTGGCACCGGTGCCGACATAGACCTGCGCGCAGCAGGCCGGATCCTGCACGCTATAGTCACCTGACAGCGTTACATCGAGCGTGGTGCCGGGCCGCCACAACAATTGCGCACGCAGCCCCAGGTTGTCCTGTTCGTTCACGCGCGTGGCGGTCGCCACATTGGTCAGTGTACCGTGGCGGCTGGTCGCCGATATGGCAATGCGCGCTGCCACCGAATCAGTCAGCGGCCCGGAAATCGCAGCCTTCGCTTGCTTCAGACCAAGGTTCCCAAGGGTCACCTCGGCGCGCCCTTCAAAGGCAAAGGTCGGCTGGCGGCTGGTGATGTTGAGCGCCCCGGCGGTTGTGTTCTTGCCGTACAGCGTGCCCTGCGGCCCGCGCAGCACCTCGATCCGCGCAACGTCGAGAAAATCGAAGGTCGAACTGGCCGCACGGGAGAAATAGACATCATCGACATATATCCCG
Source organism: Pseudomonadota bacterium (assembly GCA_029550345.1). GTDB lineage: Bacteria > Pseudomonadota > Alphaproteobacteria > Sphingomonadales > Sphingomonadaceae > Novosphingobium. Next base: position 62,553 of record JAKPHK010000035.1, on the reverse strand, counting down.
ACGCCTTGCTCGATCCCATCATTGGTCAATCCGAACGGCGCGCCCAGGCCGCGGATGTTGGCCGCGCTGTTGCGCGGATTTGACGAATAGAACTGGAGCGTCGGGGTCAATTGCTGAAGGCGGCCGACATTGAACGCCCCGGTATTGTCGAGATGTTCACCGCCGACCACCGAGATGGCCAGCGGCACATCCTGGCTAGCCTCGGCCCGGCGGCGCGCGGTGACCACGATTTCATCTTCTGGCTGACCGGCCCCGGTCCCGACCGAGCTATCCTGCTGGGCGGCACCGGCATCGAGGGAGGCAGCATCGGTCGCAGCCCAGGCGGGCTGCACGATCAAGGCAGTAGAGGCAAACAACGAAAAGCGGACGAACGGATGCATTTTCCAATTTCCTTCAAAGGATGATTGGCCGCATCCGGTGGTCCGGTCTGCAACAGGATGAGGTGCCGGGACCGGTCATGCGTAGCCGGCCCCGGATCCCGGGTTGGGGATCTCTTAAAAGCGTTGGCGCTCGGTCACATCGAGCTGGACGACCTTGCCGTCGTGGACGGTCAGCTGCACCACGCCGAAACGCAGCTTTTCAACCGCATGATCCAGCGCGTCCAACACGATATCGGTCAGCCGCGGCTGGGTTTGGGCGGCAATTGCGACATCTGGTCCAACTGGCGGCATGGCAGGTCTCCTTGGCGGCGAGTTGTATCTCTACTTTTTAAATAGACAACAGTAGATTCGCTTCTCGGCGACGAAGCGCAGATTTTCTGCGGCGATCCGAAATGGCAGGCGGATCGGCTTTCGCGAAACCGTCATGCCAATGCCATCTAGCTGCAACTTTGCGGGCTTACCGGCTCATTGCATCCAACGAGAGGCGGACTGCATGAAGGAAGCTACCGGAAATCGCCCACTGCCCGCCTGGCTTGATCTGCCCGAACCGCGCGGGTTCCGGCCCAAGCGGAAATATCGCACGGTCTGGATTTCAGACATCCATCTGGGCACGCGGGGCTGCAACGCCGAACTGCTGCTGGATTTTCTGCGCGCGATAGAGTGCGATACGCTCTATCTGGTCGGCGATATCGTTGATGGCTGGCGGCTGAGCAAGGGCTGGTACTGGCCCGATGCCCACAACGAGGTAGTGCGCCGGATCCTCAAGCTGGCGCATCGCGGCACGCGGGTGGTGTTCATCGCGGGCAACCATGACGAAATGCTGCGCCCCTATGCCGGGATGAGCTTTGGCGGCGTTGAGATCGCGCTCAACGCGGTCCACACCACGGCGGACGGGCGGCGGCTGCTGATTACCCATGGCGACGAGTTCGACAGCGTGGTGCTCTATGCCCGCTGGCTCGCCTTTCTGGGCGATCAGGCCTATACGCTGCTGCTGCGCAGCAACGTGGTGCTGAACCGGATCCGGCGGCGGCTGGGACTGCCGTACTGGTCGCTTTCCTCCTACCTTAAAAAGCGGGTCAAGAACGCGGTCCAGTTCATTGGCGCCTTTGAAGAAGCTGTGGCCCATGCCGCGCGCGACCGTCAGGTTGACGGGGTGGTCTGCGGCCATATCCACAGCGCCGAGATCCGCCAGATCGGCGACATCACCTATCACAACGACGGGGACTGGGTGGAAAGCTGCACCGCGCTGGTCGAAGACCATAACGGTGCGATCGCGATCCTCGACTGGGCCGAAGAACATCGCCGCGCGGCAAACCGCGACGCCGCCGCCGCGCGCTCCGCATCCAAGGAAAAGGAACCGGCATGAGAATTGCCATCTGCACCGATGCCTGGCACCCACAGATCAACGGCGTGGTCCGATCGATTTCGATGACGGTGAACCACCTGATTGAACTGGGGCATGAGGTTGAACTGGTCACCCCCCAGCAATTCCGCACAATTCCGCTGCCCGGTTATAGCGAGATCCGCCTGGCCCTGGCCCCGCGCTTTGGCACGCGCCGCAGCCTGACCGATTTTGCGCCCGATATCGTCCACATCGCCACAGAAGGCCCGATCGGATGGAGCGCGCGCAGCTGGTGCCTGGCCCGCGGCATTCCGTTCACCACTGCGTTCCACACCCGCTTTCCGGATTATGCCGCGGTTCGCACCGGGATCGACGCCGAACGGTTCTGGCCGCTGATCAGGCGCTTTCATGCCCCGGCCCGGGCAGTATTGGTCTCTACCCCCTCGCTCGGGCAGGAACTGGAGCAGCGCGGGCTGCCGCAATGGCGGCTTTGGGGGCGCGGGATCGACCAGGACCTGTTTCGGCCCGGCCATGCCGCCCTGCCCGAACTGGCCGCTCTGCCCGGCCCGGTTCTGCTTTACGTTGGCCGGGTGGCGGCGGAAAAGAACCTGCCCGCCTTTCTCGATGCCGAAGTCCCTGGCCAGAAGGTCGTGGTCGGCGATGGGCCGGATCTGACCGCGCTGAAAGTGCGCTATCCGGAGGTCCGCTTTCTGGGCGCGCTATCTGGTGAGCGGCTGGTGCGGGCCTATTGTTCGGCCAATGTCTTTGTCTTCCCCAGCCGGACCGACACCTTCGGGCTGGTCCTGATCGAAGCGCTGGCCTGCGGGCTGCCGGTTGCCGCCTACCCGGTTGCCGGGCCAATCGACATTATCGGCCCGAACGGACGCGGACCTGACGATGAACACCCGGCAACGATCGGAGCGCTGGATGAAGACCTGGCGGTCGCGATTCGCAAGGCGCTGCGGCTCGATCCACTGGCGGCGGCGGTTATTGGGGCCGGCTATAGCTGGGAACGGGCGACAGCGCAGTTCCTTGCCGCGCTGGAATGCGCTGCCGAATGCGACACCCCCGCTACCCTTCTGCCGGCTCCGCGAACGGCGGAACCGGCTTGATCGGATCGGCCAGGGTCTTCTGGTCAAGCATCGCCGCCATTTCGTCGCGCAGGGTCAGCATCAGTGCGCGCAGGCGGCAATCGGCCTCGGGCAGGCAATTGGCACAGGCTTCATGGGCGTTGCGGCTGGCGCAAGGGACCAGGGCCAGACTGCCCCGGGTCAGGCGGATGATATCGCCATAGCGAATATCGACCGGCGCCAGCGCAAGCTCATAGCCGCCGTCGCGCCCGCGGGTCGAATTGACCAGACCGGCCCGCACCATTTCTGACAGAATGACGGTCAGGAACTTGCGCGGGATGTTCTGTGCCGCTGCAATCTCGTCAAGCCGAACCGGCCCTTCCCGCCAGCGATCGGCGAGATGTTGGAGGGCGCGGATCGTATAACGGGTTTTCTGCGACAGCATGGCTGAGCGCCATAGGCACCCGCCCGCCAGAAATGTCAACTTGTGAAGTAGAGTGTCTTCGCGGCCGCGATCAGCGAATCGCCGCGCCGGGGGCGTTCTTGTCCATCAGCTTATAGGCCTTGTCATACCACTTGCTGCCTGGATAGTTGGCACCCAGCACCGAAGCGTACTTCAGCGCCTCTTCCGGCATCCCCAGCTGCAGGCTGGTTTCCACCAGACGGAACAGGGCTTCGGGGGCGTGACTAGTGGTCTGGTACCTGTCCACCACGTTGCGGAAGCGATAGCTGGCGGCCAGCCAGCGGCCCGAGCGTTCATAGTACCGCCCGATCTGCATTTCCTTGCCGGCCAGGTGATCGTTGACCAGATCGATCTTGATCCGGGCATCGGCGGCATAGCGCGTGTTGGGGTAGCGGCGCACCACTTCGTTCAGGGCGTTGAGCGCCTGCAGGGTGATCTTCTGATCGCGATCGGTATCGCTGATCTGCTCGTAATAGCACAGCGCGATCAGGTAATAGGCATAGGCCGCATCGCGGTTGCCGGGGTGGATCGAGAGGAACCGCTGCGCTGCCTGGACCGACTTGTTGTAGTCCTTGCCGAGATAATAGGAAAACGCGCTCATCAACTGGGCGCGGCGCGCCCAGGGCGAATAGGGATGCTGACGCTCAACCTCATCGAACAAGGCGGCGGCAACAATCGTATCGCCGCGATCCAGCCGGGCCTTGGCGGCGGCATAGAGCGTTTCGACATCGCGCGCGATGAAGGCCGTATCCTTGGCCTTGCCCCCACGTCCGGCGCAACCGGCGGTAAACAGCATGGCCGTGGCTGAGACGGCAAGGACGGTGAGCTTGAGCGGGGATCGGGCTTGCATGGTGGGTGCCTATAACCAGTGCCAGCCTGAACGCCAAGTGAAAGGCGCGCGGCAAAACCGCACAATCCCCCGGTTCAGATGTTGATACTGGTCGGCACCTGGCTGGGCAGAAGATAGGGATAGGCGACGCGCCGTTCGGCATTGCGCGCCGCGATCCGGTCTTCAACCTGCTGCAACGCCGCCTGAAACCGCACCAGCGGCCCTTCGGCACCGGTCACGCGGGGGTCGCTGAACCAGGCCGGATAGGGAAAATCGCGCGAAAGGTAGGTGCCAAGCGGGCGATAATGCAGCGACCCGAGCAGATAGAGTACTTCAAGCTGTTTCAGCGCCAGGTTGGACGGCGGCATATAGCTCAGCCACTCGCGGCGATCGTGGCCATGGCGCTCAAGCGGCTCAGCCTGCCATCCGGCCCCGGTTACCGCCGGCGCGAATTCCATGATCGTCGCCTGCGGGAAATTGACCGCGGCGTGCTGCGCGCTGGCGGTGAACAGGATCATCGTGCAGCAATCGATCAGCTGCGCGCAGGTGCCGATCGGGCCGAACCCGGTCAGTTTCCCCTCGCCCGCGATTGCGGCACCCAGGCCAAAAGTTCGGTATCGGCGGCAACGGCGGTATCGTCGGCATAGTAAAGTCCGACATAGCCCTTCACCCATTCGTGAATCGCCTGCCAGACCAGCAGGGCATCGTCGCGGTAGGGATAGTCGGGCAGCTTGCCGGCATCGTCCACCCCTCTCGCCTTGAGATCATTAGGCAGCATCCGCTCGTTGAAATCAAACGAGAACCGCGCACCGGCAGCCATCTGCTGGCTGCTGGCGATCGTCCCGCCGAAAATCCGGTCGATCGGCCCGCCTGCGGTAATCAGGCTGGTCGCGGCCTCGTAATTGATGAACATCGTGCCTTCGAAATGCGGCACCAGCAGCGCCCACAGCGGATGGGCTTCGGCCAAATGGCGATGGGTCGCCACGGCGACCGTCTCGATCACCAGATGGGTATGGGCCAGATGGGCGAACAGCTCGTGCCAGTTGCCGTCGGCGACCTAGACGATCAGCTTGGCGATTTCCCAGCCCCATTGCTGGTCAGGCCGAACTGTGGGGGTGAACAGCGGGTGTTCGGACGGGTCCTGGCCGCACTGGATCGCCACCGGCACGAGCGAGGCTCCGCCGGGCGGAACCGCGAACAGCGCGATCGGGCAATAGACGTATTTGGCCTGCCCGTCATAAGAGCCGGGAACCAGCACCGACAACGCCTGATAGTCGAGCATATAAACCCGGCCCTCAGACAGCGCCGCTTGCAGGGTATCGCCCGCAACGACCGTGGCATAGGCTTCGGCGCTCAACGGCAGCTTGGCCGGCAGGGTATCGACCCTTGCCAGCAGGACCGGATTGGGGCCGGCAACCCGCAGCCGGGCAAATTCGGCGTCATCCTGAAAGCACCAGGCGATACCCGGCACGGCGACATCCTGAAACAGCGCGCGATAGGTCTCCAGGCTGCGTGGAAAGACGCTGCCCAGATCAGCCTCATTCGCAGTGCCCAGTTCCAGCGCGCCGCACAGCTTGCGCGCATGATCCTCAAGCCGTGCCGCCAGTGCCTCTTCACCCAGGGCGAGCAGGGCCATTTCGGCATCCTGTTCCAGTCGCGACCAGATCGTGCCGCCGGTGGTGTTGTGCGCGATCTTCGCCTTGATCGAGGCGACTTCTCCGCCGATCTGTTTGACCAGCGTCTGATTGATCGCAATCCCGGCGGCCTCCACGGCAGGATCGCGCTCCAGCGCGGCGAGCTGGACCGCAATGTGATTTTCAACCAGCTTCACAAAAATCTCGGTCAGCATGACCCACCAGGTCAGCGTCGGCGTCTCATTGCCGGGCAGGCCGCCGACAACCGGTACTTGCGGAAGCGATGCCACCGTGCCCCACTGATAGGCCAGCCGGGTCAGATCGAGCTGGATCGCCCGCGCCTCCTGCTGGGCCGCGCTGTCGTTCTGGGGCAGCGACGGGTTGGCAGGTGCGCAGTGCGGCGCGGCGACAAAGCCATGCGGGCTGACGGTATCGTTCATACGGGCCAGCTTAACCGGAACATGGTTAATATTTTACAGCCTGTTGTTTTCGCCCCATCAATTCGTCTTCCTGACTTAACCAATGTTTCAATACTGCGAACTATAGTGCTGGGCATGGCCAATTGGCGGGCAATAATTCGGGAATTTTTCAACCCACCTATTCCGGACGACATCCAGGATGAATACCTGTTGCTGTCCGCCGGGCAACTGCAGGCCCAATCGCGGCTGCTGTTTCTGGCTTTCATGATCACCAGCCCGATGGCTGCATTTGCCGCGGCACCCGATGCCGGATTGTGGATCAGCAAAGTCGTACCGGCGGCGATGACGCTGTTCTGCCTGCTCGGCTACCTCAATCTGCGCCGCGACCTGCGGCTTTCGGTCAGCCCCAGACGGGCCGCGCGGTTCCTGCGCGAGTCCACTTTCGCCTCATGCATGGTCGCAGTGATGTGTTCGGCGTGGTGCGTGCATTCCTGGCTCGGGGCGCCAGAGCATGAACGGATTTACTATCCGGTCATCATCGCGCTCGGCGCCTTTTCCACCGCCTATTGCCTGTCGAGCGCCCGGCTCGGCGCGATCCTCAACCTGGCGATCAACCTCATCCCGATGAGCGTGCTGCTGTTTACCTCCGGTAACCGGATGGACCTGGCGGTCGGTGTTTGCCTAGGGGTCGCCGCACTGTTCCAGCTGCACATGATCCACAAACACCAAAAGGGCATCGTCCACCTGCTGAGCCTTCAGCGCAAGACCCGCGATCTGGCGCTTTCCGATCCGCTGACCGGCCTGCTCAACCGCCGCGCACTGCTCGATACCGCGCTTGAACTGGGAGCGCAGGGGCCAGTCCGGCTCCTGCTGATCGACATCGATCACTTCAAGGCGATCAATGACGGTCACGGCCATGACAAAGGTGATGAAGTGCTGTGCGAAGTTGCCGAACGCCTGGCAATCCGGGCCGAAATCAGCGCCTGCGTCGCACGGATCGGCGGTGAGGAATTCGCGATCCTCGGCCTGGCGGAAGATCTGGGCGAAGGCTTTGCACTGGCCGTGCTGAACGATATCCGCACCGCCGCGATGCCGCATGGCGGCCAGGTTACCGTCTCGATCGGCCTCGTCGAAGGCGCGGCCAACAGCGAACCGGCCTGGCGCGAACTATACCGCCGCGCCGACGCCGCGCTCTATGAGGCCAAGCAGAATGGCCGCAACCGGGCGGTCCACCATCCGCTGACATCCGGACCGACCGCCGCGTACGAAAGCCGCTCGGCGGCCTGACGAGGCCTACTCCTCACCCATCCTCAATGCCGCAATAAACGCTTCCTGCGGGATGCTGACATTGCCGTATTCGCGCATCCGGGCCTTGCCCTTCTTCTGCTTTTCCAGCAGCTTCTTCTTGCGGGTGATGTCCCCGCCATAGCACTTGGCGGTCACGTCCTTGCGCATTGCGGCGATGGTTTCGCGGGCGATCACCTTGCCGCCGATCGCGGCCTGAACCGGGATCTTGAACAGGTGGCGGGGGATCAGGTCCTTCAGGCGCTCACACATATGGCGCCCGCGTGCCTCGGCCTGGGCGCGGTGGACGATCATCGACAGGGCATCGACCGGCTCGTTGTTGACGAGGATACTCATCTTGACGAGGTCGCCTTCGCGCAGGCCGATCTGCTCATAGTCAAAGCTGGCATAGCCGCGGCTGATGCTTTTCAACCGGTCATAGAAATCAAACACCACTTCGTTGAGCGGCAGTTCATAGCTGACCTGGGCACGGCCGCCGACATAGGTCAGCCCGGTTTGGATCCCGCGCCGGTCCTGGCACAGCTTGAGGATCGAGCCGAGGTATTCGTCCGGTGTGTAGATCGTCGCCTTGATCCACGGTTCGTCAATCTGCTCGATCCGGCTGGGATCGGGATAGTCGGCGGGGTTGTGGAGCAGGATCTCGCGCGCGTCGTCAGTCTTCGATTTGCGCAGCTGGATGCGGTAAACCACCGAAGGCGCGGTGGTGATCAGGTCCAGATCGTATTCGCGAGTCAGGCGTTCCTGGATGATTTCCAGGTGCAGCAGGCCGAGGAAGCCGCAGCGGAAGCCGAAGCCCAGGGCGGCGCTGCTTTCCATTTCAAAGCTGAAGCTGGCATCGTTAAGCCGCAGCTTGGCGATGGACTCGCGCAGTTTCTCGAAATCGGCGGCATCGACCGGGAACAGGCCGCAAAACACCACGGGTTGGACTTCCTTGAAGCCGGGCAATGGTTCAGCCGCCCCGCCCTTGGCGCTGGTGATCGTATCCCCGACCTTGGCCTGGGCCACTTCCTTGATCTGGGCGGTGATGAAGCCGATTTCGCCCGGGCCGAGTTCGGGCAGATGCTCGATTTTCGGCGTCATGCAGCCGACCCGGTCAATCAGGTGCTCGGTCCCGCCGGCCATGAACTTGACCTGCATCCCCTTCTTGATGACGCCATCTACCACCCGGATCAGGATCACCACGCCAAGGTAGGGATCGTACCAGCTATCCACCAGCATCGCCTTGAGCGGCGCATCACGATCACCCTTGGGCGGCGGAATCTTGGTGACGACGGCTTCAAGCACATCCTCGATCCCGATCCCGCTCTTGGCGCTGGTCATCACCGCGTCACTGGCGTCGAGCCCGATGATCTCCTCGATCTCGGCTTTGACCTTTTCCGGTTCGGCGGCGGGCAGATCGATCTTGTTGATCACGGGAACGATTTCGTGGTCGTGCTCGATTGACTGATAGACATTGGCGAGAGTCTGCGCCTCAACCCCCTGCGCCGCATCGACCACCAGCAGCGCCCCTTCGCAGGCGGCCAGGCTGCGGCTGACTTCATAGGCAAAGTCAACGTGGCCCGGGGTGTCCATCAGGTTCAGCTCATAGTCCTTGCCGTCCTTCGCCCGGTATTTCAGACGAACGGTCTGGGCCTTGATGGTGATCCCACGTTCCTTCTCGATATCCATGTTATCGAGCACCTGCGCGCTCATCTCGCGCTCGGTCAGGCCACCGGTGAACTGGATCAGCCGGTCAGCAAGGGTTGACTTGCCATGGTCGATATGAGCAATAATGCTGAAATTTCTGATACTTGCAAGGTCTGTCATGGGAATCCCGGGGCGTTTCTCCCGCCGTTAGCAGCAAGCCACGGCAGTGTCACGCCTCGCCCATGCCCGCGTCGGTGTCAGGCGACCTTGGTCTTGGGCCGGTTCAGTTCGGCCTGCCCAAACTTTGGCAGGCTGAGCGCCATGCCCGGCTGCTGCATCAGCTGCATCGGATACTGCCCGGGCGGCAGCGCCTGAAGCGGCATCCCGGCCTGCGCCAGTGCATAGGGTGAAACGCGGTGGCGGGTGCACAGCCCCCCGGCCCCGTCATCGACCAGTTGCTGTTCGAATTCGAGCCCCTGCATCGCCCCAGCGGAACGACGAACCCTGGCCACAGCCAGCTGGCCTTCGCCAAAATCAACCACGAACGGCGTATCGATCGGCACATCGAGCAAGCCTTCGACCATGCAACCACTGCGCGAAAGGTTCCGCATCGTCGCTTCATAGCGATGATCTTCGTGGATCAGGCCGACCTTGCGCAGCACGGTGCGGCGTTCGGGGCGGTATTTGCTGGGCCCGTCCGGCTCGATCACCCATTCGCCGCTCAGCAGAGCTTCGGTCACGTCCTCAGCGCCAACCGGCATGGCATAGATATAGCCCTGGATCTGACCGACACCGAGCTTGCGCATGGCATTCAGTTCATCGTGGGCTTCGATGCCTTCGGCAGTCGTGTCCATATTCAGGGCCGCAGCCAGACTGACGATCGAGGAGATGATCGCGGCATTTCGGCTACCGGGCTGGGTTACGCCGCGGATGAAGCTCTTGTCGATCTTGATCTTGTCGAACGGCGCGTGCTGCAAATAGCTGAGCGAGGAATAGCCGGTGCCGAAATCGTCCAGCGCCAACCGCACACCCAGCAGCTTGAGCTGGTTGAACATATCCTTGGTCGCGGCTTCATCACCCAGGAAGATCGATTCCGTAAGGTCCAGCTCAAGCCGTTCGGGCGGCAGCTCCGAATGAGCCAAAGCCTGCGCGACGGTCGATGCGAAACCCGGATTGGAAAACTGCGCGGCCGAAACGTTGACCGCAATCTTGATCCCGCCCGGCCAGGTCGCCGCCTCGCGGCAGGCCTGCTTGAGGATCCAGTCGCCCAGGGCGCCGATCAGGTTGGCTTCTTCAGCGATCGGGATGAAGATGCCGGGCGAAACATCGCCCAGTTCCGGGTGCTCCCACCGGGTAAAGGCTTCAACCGTCACGACCTTGTTGGTCTTGGTATCGACGATCGGCTGATAGGCCACCCGCATCTGATCGCTGTTCAGCGCATCGCGCAGATCTTCCTCGATCTGGCGGCGGCGCTCGGCCTCTGAATGAAGGTCGCTCGAATAGAACCGGAACTGCCCGCGCCCGCCGCCCTTGGCGGCATAGAGCGCAAGGTCGGCAGAGCGGACCAGCTCTTCGCTGTTGATCCCGTCATAGGGCGCAATCGCGATCCCGACAGAGGCCCCGATGACACAGCGGCTGCCCTCGATCTGATAGGGCTGCGAAACCATCGTGATGATCGTCTTGGCGATTTCACCCAGGCGCCCGCGATCATCGATATCGGGCAGCATGATCTGAAATTCGTCACCGCCCAAACGGCCGATCTCACAACCCTTCTCGGTTACGATCCGCTGCAGACGCTGCGCCACCTGTTTGAGCAGCTCGTCCCCGGCTGGATGGCCAAGAGTATCATTCACCGCCTTGAACCGATCGAGGTCCATCATCATGATGGCGCAGGACCGCTTGGCCGATTGATAGGCCAGCAAGGTCGTGTCGAGGCGCTTGCCCATCCGGTGCCGGTTGGCAAGGCCGGTCAGCGAATCGTACAGCGCCAGACGCGAGGCATCACGCTGGCTCTGGCGGGTCGCCGTGATATCGCTGCCATTGCCGCGATAGCCCAGAAAGGTCCCGTCGGCGGAAAATTGCGGGCGACCCGAAATAGACCACCAGATTTCACGCCCTTCAAGGGCGGCGCGAACGTGCAGATCGGAAAAGGTCTTGCGCGCGGAAAGGATCAGCGGAAGCGTGCGTTCGACCAGATCGTCCTCATCGCGCTCAAGCACGAACAGGGTCTGGATCGGCTGCCCGATGATCGCGCTGCGATCACAGCCAAGATGTTCGGCGATGCAATTGGAAATGTAGGTGATCTGGCCGGTTTCATCGCTCGACCAGAACCAGCCGAGGCCCGAATCCTCATAGTCGCGCAGCAGTTCCAGCGCTTGTTGCAGCTCGTCGCCGCTGGCCGCCTTGCGCGGCCGCGGAGCGGGCGCACCATCGGTCGGCTTGCTGTTGCCCAGCAAGCTGCGAAAACGGCCGAAAGTGGAACCCGAAGACGTCATGACTTCCTAAATACCTGTGCCGGCCCGAACAAATCACCGACCATCTCGAAGCAATAGCCGAACATGGTTTCTTTTTGCCTAATGCCGCTGAAATTGTTGGCGGAATGGGTCATGCCGCAATTCCCCCCGCGCGCCTGAGGATCGGGCGGGTCCGATCCGCCGCCTGACTCCCGCCCGCGAGCAGCGATATCCGGCCGGCATCGTCGATTTCAAGCGGGCTTGCAAATTCCACGCCCATGCGGTCCTGCTGACACCAGCGGGCAGTGGCAGTAATGACCTGTCCTTCCGACAGAATGATCGAGAAGATCGTTCCTGGCGGCACGTTCCACAGCCCTTCGATCATCGCCCCGGTGGCGGAAATGTTGCGGATCGTGCCGTGATAGTGCTGCGATCCGTTTTCCAGCACCACCTTGCGCAGCATGGTGTGCCGGATCGCGCGCGCCGCGCGGGGCCCGCGGGCGATGGCGGTCAACCCGGTTTGCAGGCGCAGCGTGGCCGCTTCGCGGTCTAGCGGCCGTTCATAGATATAGCCCTGGACGTGCGAACAGCCGAGCATCCGCACCAGATCAAGTTCGTCCAGCGTTTCAACGCCTTCAGCCGTGGTTTCCATCCCCAGCGCTTCAGCCAGACTGACGATCGAGGCGATGATCGCGCCGTTGCGGCTGCCGGTGATGGTCGCCCCGCGCACGAAGCTCTGGTCGATCTTGATCTTGTCGAACGGCGCCTTCTTCAGATAGCCGAGCGCCGAATAGCCGGTCCCGAAATCGTCAAGCGCCAGCCGCACCCCGACCCGCTTGAGCGCGGCGAACATCGCGTCGATGTTCTCGTCATCGCTCAGGAACACGCTTTCGGTGATTTCCAGTTCCAGCCGCGCCGGATTGACCTGGGCCGCAGCCAGTGCGTTGGTGATGATCGACGGCAGCGCCGGATTGGCGAATTGCAGCGGAGAGACGTTGACGGCAACGCGGACGCTTTCGGGCCACGTGGCCAGATCGCGGCAAGCGGTGCGCAGCGCCCATTCGCCGATCGGGGCAATCAGGCCCGAATCCTCTGCAATCGGAATGAACTTTGCCGGTGACATTGGCCCGCGGGTCGGATGGGTCCAGCGCAGCAGCGCTTCGAACCCGGTGATCCGCTCGGTCACGGTGTGGATCACCGGCTGATAGTGCAGTTCCAGCCCGCCTTGTTGCAAGGCGTCACGCAGGTCCTGCTCAAGCTGGCGGCGTTCCTCGGCATCGCTGTGCAGGTCGGCGGCATAGAAGTGATGGCGCCCGCGGCCGCCATCCTTGGCGGCATAGAGTGCAAGGTCGGCGTTGCGGATGATCGCCTCTGAAGTCACCCCGTCATCCGGTGAAAGCGCAATACCGACCGAGGCGCCGATCATGACCCGGTGGCCGTCGATCGAATAAGGTTCTGATAAGGCGTGGATCACCCGGTTCGCCAGATTGGCAAGGTCTTCGCGGCGGTGTCGGCCCGGCAGGATCACCTGGAATTCATCCCCGCCCAGACGGCCAACCCGGCCATGTTCGCCGATCGTCCGTTCCAGCCGCGATGCGACCTGGGTCAACAGGCTATCGCCTGCCGGATGGCCCATCGTATCGTTGACCTGCTTGAACCGGTCGAGATCGAGCAGGAAGACCGAACAGGCGCGGTGCTCATGATTGGGCGCGGTCAGGATCTTTTCCAGCGTCTGCGCGATTTGCACGCGGTTCGACAGGCCGGTCAGCGAATCATAGTGGGCCAGGCGTGAAACCTGTTCCTCGGACTTGCGTTTTTCGGTCAGATCATGGCCCGATCCGCGAAAACCCAGGTAATTCCCAAAGCTGTCATAGACCGGCCTTCCGGAAACCGACCACCAGCGCTCTTCGTCACGGATCGCGGCACGCAAGGCCAGGTCGATGAAGGCCGACCGCGACGAAAGGTGGAAGGCCAGGGTCCGTTCGCCCTCCTGGCCGATCTGATCGGCTTCGAACAGTTCCCGAAAGCTGCGACCGCCCAGTTGCTTGACCTTGATGCCCAGCACCTCGCCGACCGTCGGCGAAACATAGACGATCGCGCCGCGCCGGTCGGTTTCCCAGAACCAGCCCTGCCCGGTCTGCTCGAAATCGGTCAGGATTTCCTCGGCGCGGACCTGGGCGCGCTGGCGCTTCATATCGCGCCGGGCATCCTCTTCATCGATCCGCGACTGGCGAATGCCGATATAGACCCCCAACGCCAACCCGATGCACAGCGCAACCAGGCTGCCGCGGGTTCCGGCGATCACAGCAACCCCCGCCCACAGCGCGGCCTTGGACGATATGATCGCCGACACCCGTCGGTTGAGAATAATTGCCGCCAGCGCGCCAACAATCACGATCGTGCCCAATGCCCCTTCCCACGGCACCCCAATTCGCTCTGTCCAGCGTGCCAGCGCCATGCCGATCAGGAACATCGGTGCGGAGAAGAACGCGGAACTGAAAATGCTGCGGGCTTGAGCGGTGTGGAGGCTGCGTTTCTCCAAGCGGGCGATCCACGGCGTCACTGCCGCAAAAGCGATGGCTGCCAGCGCGATCAACACCGTGCCCATACGCGGCAGGGACAGAGTCGCAACTGCGTTGACGATCAGCGAACCAGCAAAGACCGGCGCCATCAGTACCCAGTTGGGTTCGATCAGATCGCGCAGGATCAGTTCGCTGGAGCCACGGCGCTGACCATGGCGGCGATCCTTCCCGACACGGGAAACCTGACGATTCTGGGGCGCTGCGCCCTCCACCCGGTCTGTGGGCACGGCTGCGCGATCACGCCTGACGCGTGCGGCCGGTTCCCCTTCAGACGGTCTCGCAGGCTGAGCGGACATGGCTTGCCGGTTAGGCCAAAGCGTTTGAGAAAATGTTAAATTTACCATTTATTCCGCCGGAAAACTGGCGGAATACGCTGCTCCGCCCTGCCCGCTTGAAAAGCCTGATCGCCTGGCGCATCATCCGGTCAAATCAAAAGCAGGGGACGAGGAATGGGCAAGGGCGGGACGACGCTGGAAAACGAAGCTGCGCAATCAACCACGGCTCTCGGCCCGCTGGTTGGCCTGGCACGTGAGGACTTCGTCGGCGCCGTTGCGCTTCTTCTTCGCGAAACCGCCACTGATCCGGCGCGCACCATGAAGCATATGCAGGGCTTTGGCGAAGACGTGGTCAGGATCATGACCGGCAAATCCGATCTTTCACCCGATCCCAAGGACAAGCGGTTCCGCGATCCCGCCTGGCAATACAACCCGTTCTTCCGGGCCGGCGCGCAATATTATCTGGCGATCCAGAAGGGCATGAAAAGCTGGCTGGACGATCTTGAGCTGGACGAGCTGGAACGCGACCGGGCCAATTTCATCTCCAACATCATCATCGATGGCCTGGCCCCCACCAACACCCTGATCGGCAACCCGACCGCGCAAAAGCGCCTGATCGACAGCGGCGGCCTGTCTTTGATCAAGGGGCTGAAAAACGCCTACAACGATATGGTCCACAACAACGGCATGGTCAGCCAGGTGGACAAGAAGCCGTTCAAGCTGGGGGAGAATGTCGCTACCTCGAAAGGCGCGGTGGTCTATCGCGATGCGATGTTCGAACTGGTCCACTATGCCCCCACCACCGACCGGGTGCATGAAATTCCCCAGCTAACAATTCCGCCGCAAATCAACAAGATGTACATCAATGATCTGAGCCCGGAGAAGTCCGTGGTGAAGTTGCAGGTCGATAATGGCATCCAGTGCTTCGTTATATCGTGGAAGAACCCGGTCAAGCAGGACGGGGTCTGGGGTATGGACGATTACATCGCCAGCTGCATGAAGGCGGTCGATGTGGTGTGCGAAATAACCGGCGCGCCAAAGGTCAATATCTCCAGCGCCTGCTCCGGCGGGCAGACTGGCGCAATCCTGGCCAGCAAGATGGCGGCCACGGGTGACAAGCGGCTGGGCGCCCTGACCTTCATGGTCACGGTGCTTCACCCCCAGCAGAACGACATCGAGGCCGGCTCACTGATGACCCAGAACGGCCTGGAACTGGCCAAGCAGCGCGCCGCCAGGGCCGGGATCATCAAGGGCGATGATCTGGCCCGCGGCTTTGCCTGGCTGCGCCCCAACGATCTGATCTGGAACTATGTGATCAACAATTACCTGATGGGTGATGATCCCCCGGCTTTCGACGTGCTGTTCTGGAACGCCGACGCCACCAACCTTTCAGCCTCGCTGATGGGCGATTTCCTCCACCTGTTTGAAACTCTGGCCTTTACCCGCAAGGGCGAGGTGGAGATGGCCGGGCACGGGATCGACCTCTCCAGGGTGAAGAGCGATCTGTTCATCCTGGCCGGGACGACCGATCACATCACCCCGTGGCGGGCCTGCTATCGTTCCACCCAGCTGTTCGGATCGAAGGATATCACCTTCGTGCTCAGCCAATCGGGCCATATGCAGGCGATCCTGAATCCGCCGGGCAACCCGAAAGCGAAGTATTATGTGTCGAAAAAGCCGGGCCTGCCGCCCGCCGATGTTGACGACTGGCTGAAAGGGACCGAGGAAGTAGCCGGAAGCTGGTGGCCCCTGTGGGTCGAATGGATCCAGCAGCGCGCGGGAAAGAAGGTGCCGGCACCAGCACAGCTGGGAAGCAAGAAGCACCCGCCGATGGAGCCCGCGCCCGGGCTCTACGTGCTCGATCAGTCGTAGGGGAAATAGTCGCGTGAGTCTTGATCTGACTGCTGAATTTTCGATGGAAACCGTTGGCGGGCGCACCTTGCGCGTGGCCCGCTGGCGCTGGAACGAGCCGAGCGAGCACCTTCCGATCCTGTTCTTCAACGGGATCGGCGCCAACATCGAAGCGGTCGCCCCGCTGGCTGAGGCGCTGACCGAGCGGCCTTTCATCATGTTCGATATGCCCGGCATCGGCGGCAGCCCGGAACCGCTGATCCCCTATAACCCCTTCACGATGAGCTGGACCGCGCGGGAACTGCTGCGGCGCTTCAACGTCGAACAGGTCGATGTGATGGGAATTTCCTGGGGCGGCGCCATGGCCCAGCACTTCGCGTTGCAGCACGGTGATATGGTCCGCCGTCTGGTGCTGACCGCAACCACCGCCGGGATGATCATGGTCCCTGGCAATCCCGCCGCGCTGACCAAGATGGTCAATCCACGCCGCTATGTCGATGCGGCCTTCATGGAAGAGCATTTCCGCACGCTCTACGGCGGCCTCACCGGGGGCAAGGCCGAACATATCAGCCGCCTGACCCCGCCCAGCCCGCGCGGATACCTTTATCAGCTGCTGTGCATGATGGGCTGGACCAGCGTTCCTGCCCTGCCCTTCCTCAAGAAGGACGTGCTGATCATGATGGGTGACGAGGATCAGATCGTTCCGCTGATCAACGGCCAGATGCTTGAGGCGCTGATCCCCAACAGCCGTCTGGAAATATTCGAACAGGGCGGACACCTGTTCATGCTGACCCACCGTGAACAGACCATTTCCTGCCTGCGGGGTTTCCTTGATGCCCCCGACCGGGAACAACAGAAGGCAGCCTGACATATGCGTCACATCGCGATCATCGGCTCAGGCCCGGCGGGGTACTACACGGCCGAGGCCGCGCAGAAGCAATGGGGCGATGAGGTTCGGGTCGATGTCTTCGATATGCTGCCGGTGCCCTATGGGCTGATCCGCACCGGGGTGGCGCCCGACCATCAGTCGATCAAGGGTGTTGCCCGGCGGTATGAAGCCACCGCGCTCAGCGATAATGTCCGATTCGTCGGCAATGTCATGATCGGCAAGGATGTTTCCATTGCCGAGTTGCAGCAGCTTTACGATGCGGTTGTGATCGCGACCGGCGCGCCGCACGATCGCAAGCTCGATCTGCCAGGCGAGAATCTCGGCAATGTCTATGGCAGTGCGGCCTTCGTGGGCTGGTATAACGGCCATCCGTTATTCGCGAACCTCGATCCCGATCTGGCGCACGATACGGCGGTGGTGATCGGGATGGGCAACGTTGCACTGGATGTGTCGCGCATTCTGTCAAAGACCCGCGCCGAATTCGCCGGCAGCGATATCGTCGGCCACGCGCTCGACGTGCTCGACACCTCAAAGATCAAGCGGATCGTGGTGTTGGGTCGGCGTGGGCCGCACCAGATTATGATGACGCCCAAGGAACTGGGTGAACTGTCGCACCTGTCGCGGGCCGCGCCGCGGGTCGATCCCGAAGACCTGCCCGAGATCGGGGAGGATTCGCTGCTCGAACCGGGTTTGCGCAAATCGGTTACCCACCTGCGGTCCTTCGCCGCGATCCCGGCCAGTCACTATGCCGACATCCCGATTGAGATCGAATTTGATTTCTTCGCCAGTCCCACCGCGATTCTGGGCGAGGACAAGGTTACCGGGGTGGAGGTTGAACGGACCACGGTTGAGGCCGGACGCGCCACCGGCACCGGCGAACGCTATGTCATTCCGGCCGGGCTGGTGGTCTGCTGCATCGGTTACCGATCGTCCCCGATCCCCGAGGTTCCGTTCGATGAACGGGCCGGGAAGTTCGCCAATGATGACGGGCGGATCCTGCCGGGGCTCTATTGCGTCGGCTGGGCGCGGCGGGGGCCTTCGGGCACGATCGGCACCAACCGCCCGGACGGTTTCAGCGCGGTTGAAAAAATCGCCGAAGATCTCGCCGCCGGGATTCTTGGCCATGGCGGCAAGGAAGGCCGGGCAGGCTTTGACCGGCTGGCCGAGGCCCGCGGGCTCGACGTGGTCACCTTCCGCGACTGGAAGAAGATCGAAGCCGAAGAAGAAGCCCGCGCCCGCGATGGCGCCCCGCGTGAAAAGTTCGTCGATGTGGATGCAATGATCCGGGCAAGAGGCGAGTGAGCCCCCTTCTCCGTTAAACCAGCGTTCATGACCGGCTGAACAGATCGCCCTCATGCACCTTGCAGACTGTATGGGGACACTGTCATGAAACTGCCGATCACATTCACCGCCGCAATCGCCACGCTGACGCTGCCTTCGCTCGCCCAGGCCCAGACGGTAACCGCCGCGACGGGCGGCGAAACGGTCTGCGCGCGCCATTCCAGTTTCACCCTTGCCAAAGGTGACAGTGTGGAAGTGAACGGCGCGGGCACCAACAGCGTCAGCCTGCTGATCAAGGGCACCACCGGCAGCTGGATCCTTTTTGACGGACTGGTCAAAGCGGAAGATCAGCCCGCCGCCAGCCAGCGCGGAACGCTGGTCCTGTCCACCGATCACACCATTGCCTATCGGCGCAGCCACAATCCGAAGATCTATGCGCTGGTGCCTTCGCATCCGATGCCGGTCGATGGCCAGACCGTGCAGGTCGGCGTGATGGGGGTCGATATGATCGGCCAGGTGCTTGAAAATGCTGCCATTCGCGGAGACGATTCCGATCTGGCGATCCTGTCACGGGTTTCCCCGGGGGTGATCGGCAAGTGCAGCTATCGCTGGTTTCCTGGCAAGGGGCTGATCCGCCAACACCACTAAAGCGCGCCGCACGGCAAGCGCTTGCCTGATTGACCAAGCCATGATTTAATCGTTCGATTAAGTGCGCACCCGCCTTGAGAGTCGCGCAATTGGAGAGATGCCATGGCAACCTATGACCTTATCGTTCGGGGCGGTACCATCGTGGATGGCACCGGCGCACCGCGCTTTACCGGCGATGTCGCCATCAAGGACGGGCGGATCGCTGCGGTTGGCACCGTGCATGGCAGCGCGGCGCAGGAAATTGACGCTGCGGGCAAGGTTGTCGCGCCCGGCTGGGTTGACGTGCACACCCATTACGATGGCCAGGCCACCTGGGATGCCGAAATGGCCCCTTCCAGCTGGCATGGGGTGACTACCGTGATCATGGGCAACTGCGGCGTCGGCTTTGCCCCGGCTGCGCCCGACCGGCACGAATGGCTGATCGGGCTGATGGAAGGGGTGGAAGATATCCCCGGCACGGCCCTGGCCGAAGGGATGAAGTGGGATTGGGAAACCTTCCCCGAATACCTCGACGCGCTGGAACGGCTGCCGCGCACGGTCGATGTTGGCACCCACGTGCCCCACGGCGCGGCGCGCGCCTATGTACTGGGGGACCGCGAACAGCCCGGAGCAATCCCCACTGCCGAGGACATCAGCAAGATGGCCGATATCGTGGAGGACGGCGTTCGTGCCGGGGCGCTGGGCTTTTCGACCAGCCGTACAGTGCTGCATCGCTCGGTTGACGGAGAGGTGGTGCCCGGCACCACCGCGACCAAGGAAGAGCTGATCGAGATCGGCCGGGCGATGGGCCGGGCCGGGCATGGTGTGTTCGAAATGGCCAGCGATATGCGCCGCGAGTGGGACGAGTTCGGCTGGATGGGCGCGCTCAGCCGCGAAACCGGCCTGCCCTGCACCTATGCCGCGCTGCAATCGATCGCCAAGGAAATGCCGCTCGACGAACAGATCGCGGCGATGCGCGCAGAGAATGACAACGGCGCGAATATCGTCGCACAGATCGCGCTGCGCGGCAACGGGATCATCATGGCCTGGCAGGGCACCGTTCACCCGTTCCGGTTCCGCCCCAGCTATCTGGCGATTGCCGAACTGCCGTGGGAACAGCAGCGCGCAAGACTGCTCGATCCGGCCTTCAAGGCGCAGCTTCTGTCGGAACAGAACGACCTGTCGCAGGTCAATCAGGACATCATCGGTCTGATCATGGTGGTCTGCGCCGGATGGACCATGCAGTTCGAGATGGACCCCGATTTCGATTACGAGCCGCAGGCCGATGAAAGCATCGCCGCCCGCGCCGCCGCTGCCGGGGTTTCGGGCGATGAATATGCTTATAATCTGCTGTGCCGGGACGATGGCAAGGGCTTCATCTATCTGCCGATCCTCAACTATGCCGACGGCAATCTCGATTTCCTTGAAGCGCTGCAAAACAGCGACGATACGGTCAATTCGCTGAGCGACGGCGGGGCGCATTGCGGCACGATCTGCGATGCTGCCAGCCCCACCTTCATGCTCCAGCACTGGGTCCGCGATCGCAAGCGCGGCGGCAAGATCGGCCTGGAAAACGCGATCAAGCGCCAGTGCGCCGATACTGCCCGGCTCTATGGCCTGAACGACCGCGGGGTGATCGCGCCGGGTTACCTGGCGGACCTCAACGTGATCGATCTGGCTGCGATCAAGCTGGGCAAGCCGTGGCTGGCCTTCGATCTGCCGGCCGGCGGCAAGCGTCTGCTGCAACGCGCCGAAGGCTATGACTGCACGATCAAGGGCGGCGTGGTGACCTTCCGCAAGGGCGAATGGACCGGCGCGACTCCGGGCGGACTGATTCGCGGACCGCAGCACGTTGCGCTGATGGAGGCGGCGGAATAGGCCTTCGACGGCGGATTTCGGTGTACTAGTACATCGCCCTGTACCCCCCTGGCTGGTAAATTCATCCGTCGGCAAGTTAGCTATCGCTAGCCGTCTGCCGGGTAATGAACAAACACCAGGGGGTTATCAGGTCCGTGACACTGAAGCGCATCGCCATCGCGGCGTCCACTATGCTGATTGCGGCGGTCCCGGCCCTTGCCGGCGAGGCTGAGACTTTTGACCAACAGCTGGCCAAGGCGCTCCAGCCGCAAACCGAAGCACAAGCCAAGCGCGATCGGGCGATGGGGATCAAACCAAAGCGCGGCAAAGGCAAGGGCAAGGCCGCTGCCGATGCCGCATTGGCGGCGCAGCCCGCGTGGAGCGTGCCGAACGACGGCACCCAGGCGGCGGCACCGTGCACCATGCTGTACGGCCAGAACGGCTCCGCAATGGGCTATATGGGCGGGCTGCAGGGTGAAAAGTCGGCCTACTTCTTCGTCGCCGGTCCCGATGTGCCGCTGACCGTCCAGGCCAAGAAGATGCCGGTTACGCTGCGCACCGCCGGTGAACCCGATCAGACGGTCAACGCAGCCCTGTTTCCGGTTTCCAGCGACCGCTCAGCGATCGCCTTTCAGATTCCCGCGCTTGGGGCCGCGCTGAACGTGATGAATGACGTTGAGACCGTCACCGTCCTGATCGACGGCAACGTGGTCTTTCAGGGCAACTGGACCGGCGGCCACGCCGCGCGCAGCAAGATCCAGCCCTGCCTGGCGGCAAAGGGCCTCAAATGACCAGCCGCCGTCCCATCGCCGCTTTCGGTGCTCTGGCGACCTGCGCGCTGGCCCTGGCCCTGCCCCAGGCTGCCGGGGCACGTTCCGCCAAGGCCACAGTTGAGGAATTCGACAAGGTTTTCCCGCTGGCGATCAAGGACGGCAAGGCGATCGTGGTGGTGGCAGTGCCGAACATCAGCCGCAAGTATCCCAGCCCGTTCGATTGGGCCAATGCCATGGCCGACGATGTGACCGATAGCTCGGCCGCGGCCGCGATTGATGACAGCATGGTGCTGGAATGGCGCAATACCGCCGATCCGGCCAAGCGCCTGCTGATTGGGCGGCATCAAAGCGTTCGGGAGATCGGCGGGACCGGCTATTTCCTTGAAATCGGCGGGTCGGGCAAATCGGCCTATCTGATCTATGTGATCGATCCGGGCACCTACCGGCTTTCGCGGGTATCGCACCTGCAGCCGCGCACCCCTCCGCCGACCAAGGGGCAGTTTACGAAGAATGCCCGCGCCGCGCACCCGGTCGGCACGATCAGGTTCGATCGGCAGAACTTCACGGAAACCAGAGTCGAGGACGTCTGGCACGAAGCCGAATACTGGATCGAACCGCGCCATCAGGAATGTTCAGCGATCACCGTTCATGGTGGCTGCGTCGAATATGCCTGGGTGCCGGAAACCCGGACCCTGACCAAGCCCGCCGGGTATTATCCCGCACCGGTTCCGGTTCAGGTCCCCGGCGGCAAGGTCCTGATCGGGATCACGAGCGATTTCGCCTCGTTCCAGGCCGGTGCGGGAGAGGTCCTTGTACTAGATGGGTTCTGGTCGGAACCACCCGCCACGACCTTTGCCGATGCCGATTGCCAATATTCCGGCAATCAATCGGTCATGTGTGACGTCAGTGAAATCGCCCTGGTCCGCTCACAGGCCACCCCCAGCGATGTGCAGGGCTACAACTACAAGCTGGCAGGCTACCCCCGGTTGGGCGCGATCCTGGCCAAGGCGGTCTATCGTCCGCTTGACATCAAGGCCCGGAAAATCGGCGAGGCGAAGATGGGGCCGGAATACCTGTTGGGACAATAAGGCAAGCCGGGCTGCGGGGCTCCATCAGGAGGAAGGAGGCCTCCGCCCTGCCCGCGAGCGGCTTACTTGCCCTCGCCCGCCTTCTGCAGGCGATCGCCAGCAGCCATCATGCGCTTGGCCAATTCACCGCCCCGCTTGAGGCAGCCTTCGCCGGCCCCGTCGATGCGGGTCACGTTCTTGCTGACCCATTCGACCGTCATACCCTGCTCGATGCCCTTTCCGGTCGCGGCTTCCCAGCGGCCGACGAAGTAGAACAGCAACATTGTCAGTGCGTTCTTTTCCTCATCGGTCTTGGCCTGATCGGATCCGGCCGCCGCCCAGCCCGCGCAGACCAGATCGGCTTCCGCATCCGCCGCCTTCTGCGCGAAAGCAGGCTGAGCGAGGAGAGCTGCGCAAAGCGTAGCTGCCACAACCAACTTCTTCATGATAAGACCCTCATCGGCATGAGAACGTACAGCGCCGGGCTCTTGTCATCCTGGCGGATCAGGGTCGGCGCACCGGCATCGGCAAGGTGCAGCTCCACCGTATCGCCATCGATCTGACCCAGGATGTCCTTCAGGTAGTTGGCGTTGAAGCCGATTTCGAACCCAGCCGAGGAATAGGCGGCGGGCACTTCTTCGGCGGCGGTGCCATTGTCGGGCGAGGTGACCGAGAGCGTCACCTTGTCATTTTCCAGCGCCATCTTGACCGCACGGGTCTTTTCGGTGGCGATTGTGGCAACGCGGTCCACCCCTTCCCAGAAACTCTTGGGATCAAGCTTGAGCAGCTTGTCGTTCCCGGTCGGGATCACGCGGCTGTAATCGGGGAAAGTCCCGTCGATCAGCTTGCTGGTCAGCACCACGCCGCTCTCACCGCCCAGGGTGAAACGGATCTTGCTGGCCGAAAGATCGACCTCAACCTGCGAATCCAGCGCTTCTTCCAGCAGCTTGCGCAGTTCCGCCACGCATTTGCGCGGCACAATCACGTCGGGCATCCCCTCGGCTCCGTCAGGCCGGGCGATGGTGAAGCGCGCGAGGCGGTGGCCATCGGTGGCAGCGGCGCGCAGCTCATCCTCGGTCACGTGCAGGAAGATGCCGTTGAGGTAATAGCGCGTTTCTTCGGTGCTGATCGCAAAGCGGGTGCGGTCAATCAGCTGTGCCAGGGTGGCGGCAGGCAGCTCGAAACTGGTCGGCAGGTCGCCTTCGACAATGACCGGGAAGTCATCGCGCGGCAGGGTCGGCAGCGAAAAGCGGCTGCGCCCGGCCTTGATCGTCATCCGGTTGTCGGCGGTTTCCAGGCTGACCTGGCTGCCATCGGGCAGCTTGCGCGCGATATCGAACAGCAGGTGCGCCGAAACGGTGATCGCACCGGGACCTTCGACCGAAACGGCACCCAGACTTTCAACCACTTGCAGATCAAGGTCGGTCGCCATGATCTTCACCGTGCCATCACCGGCGGCTTCGATCAGCACGTTCGACAGGATCGGAATGGTGTTGCGCCGTTCGACGACGGACTGGACGTGCGACAGGCACTTGAGCAGCGTCGCGCGTTCGATTGTGGCCTTCATGATCGCTTCGTATCCCCCGGGGACGCGCAGAGGGGAATCGCCCCGCGCGCCATGGTTTGCGGTCGTTATTCCTTACCCAAGCAGGCCTCGGCGGCAAGGCTCGACTGGCCGAATCCGGGCTAATCTGGGGATAAATCCGTGCCTTCGCAGACGAAGCTGCCAGGCTTCAGGAAATCATCGCCATGCCGCCGTTAACGTGAAGCGTCTGCCCGGTGACGTAACCGGCCTCCTTGCTGGCGAGGTAGGCGACCGCCGCGCCAATATCCTCACCCTCGCCCATCCGGCCCATCGGGATCCGGGCGTTGAGCGCATCCTTCTGGGCATCGGGCAGCACATCGGTCATCGCGGTGCGGATAAAGCCGGGAGCCACGCAGTTGACCGTGATCCCGCGACTGGCCACTTCCTGACCGAGCGATTTCGACATCCCGACCAGCCCCGCCTTGGCCGCGGCATAATTGGCCTGCCCCGGATTGCCGGTAGCGCCGACAACGCTGGTAATGCTGATGATCCGCCCGAACCGAGCTTTCATCATCGGCTTCATCGAAGCACGCATCAGGCGGAAGGCAGCCTCCAGGTTGACGCGGATCACCGCGTCCCATTCCTCATCCTTCATCCGCATCGCCAGGTTATCGCGGGTGATCCCGGCGTTGTTGACCAGAATGTCGATCTTGCCCAGCGTATCGACCGTGGCCGGAACCAGATGCTCGACCTGTTCAGCGTTCGAAAGATCGCAGGTGATCTCGATATGATCGTGACCATAGGTATCGTTCAGCTCTTCGCGAAAGGCGCGGAGCTTGGCCGGATTGGTCCCCGAAAGCGCCAACCGCGCGCCCTGCCGGGCCAGGGCATGGCTGATCGCCGACCCAATCCCCCCGGCAGCGCCGGTCACGAGTGCGGTCATTCCGGTAAGGTCGAAAAGGCGGTGTTCCATTTTTCAGTTCCCAAATTCAGATTTCACGCGGAGGCGCGGAGACACGGAGGAAGGAGAAGTATGGTCATTCACGATCCGTCTTATTCCTTCCTTCATGGTGGCATGGCCAAAATTGAGCAACAGGCCAACGTTCAGGTTCATCAAGCGCAGATAGGTCAGGACTTGCTTGCCGTAAACTGGCGCGTTCTGCGCCGAGGACTTCAATTCAACCACCACGGCGTTCTCAACAATCAGGTCCACTCTGAAGGCATCTGCAAATTGCATTCCTTCAAACTCAAAACTGACCGGCACTTGCCGATCGACCTGTAATCCGGCCTTGATCAAGCTGGCTGCCAGGACACGTTCATAGACCGATTCGAGTAACCCAGGCCCCAATTCCCGATGCAGCCGAACGGCCGCATCGACAATTTCGGCAGTGACCCGCTCAATCTCCATTGCCCCTCCGTGCCTCCGCGTCTCCGCGTGCCCCTGTCAGAGCCCTGCCAGCAGCGCCTCGATATCGGCCATGGTCACCACGCTGGTCACCGCAACGTCGATCACGCTGCGGCCGATCATCGGGCCGAGCACCTTGCCGCCCAGTTCGACGAACTGATCGACGCCCGCCGCTTTCATCGCGATCACGCTTTCGCGCCAGCGCACCCGGCCGCATACCTGTTCGACCAGCAGGCGCTGGACATCGGCGGGCTCGCTCGCCACGGCGGCGGTGACGTTGGCGAAGACCGGCACGGAGAGCGGCCCCGGCGGGCACTTGGCCAGCGCTTCGGCCATGGCATCGGCGGCGGCCTGCATCAGCGGGCAATGGAACGGCGCCGAAACCGGCAGCAACACGCCGCGCTTGATCTCGAAATCCTTGACCATCGCCACCGCGCGTTCGATCGCGGCCTTATGGCCTGAAAGCACAACCTGGGTCGGATCGTTATCGTTGGCAACGGTGCAAACCTCGCCTTCAGCGGCGGCATCGGCCAGCGCCTGCGCCTTTGCCACATCGGCGCCCAGCAGCGCGCACATCGCCCCCACGCCGACCGGCACGGCGGCCTGCATCGCCTGCCCGCGAAGTTTCAGCAGCCGCGCGGTATCGGCCAGGCTGAAGGCACCCGCCGCGCAGAGCGCGGTATATTCACCCAGGCTGTGCCCGGCGACAAAATCGGCCTTGTCGGCCAGAGCGATCCCGCCTTCCTTTTCCAGCACCCGCAGCACGGCGATGGCATTGGCCATAATCGCGGGCTGGGCATTCTCGGTCAGGGTCAGGGCATCGTCGGGGCCTTCGGCCATGATCGCGGAGAGTTTTTGCCCCAGCGCGTCATCGACTTCCTGAAACACCTCGCGCGCGGCGGGGCTCGCAGCGGCCAGTTCCACGCCCATGCCGACTTTCTGGCTGCCCTGTCCGGGGAAAACGAAAGCTCTCATCATTGGTCTCCGATCATCCTGAAGAGCGGCGCGGCCGCGTCCTGAAGGGGAATTGCGGGTGCGCCTATTGCCCGGCGAAGCTGCGGGCAAGTCCGAAGGGCACAATTGTGTTGTCGATATCGTGGCCGATGTCGGCGCGGCCGAGATAGGGAATCGAATGCCGCGCGCACCAGTGGCGGGCGATGTCCTCGACCGAGTGGCCGAAATCGACCTCGTTCACCGGCACGTCGCTGACCCGCCCAAGCCGCAGGCCAGCCACGCCGCCCAGATGGGCGGTAATGTGGAAGAACAGCCGATCGACCGCGTAATCGTATTCGCAGACTTCCTCAACCAGCACGACATGGCCCGCCAGCCCCGGCATCAGCGGGGTTCCACAGAGCATCGCCAGGGTCATCAAGTTGAAGGCGACGGTCGGGTGATGGTCAAGGCCGCCCTCAAGCCCGGCATCGTCGCCGGCGATGAAGCCCAGAACCCGGCGGATCGCGGCCTCTCCGCCCGCTTGGCGCAGATCGCCCGGCATCGAGGCATGGACCGGCCGCCCAATCCGCTGACGGTACAGCCCGCCCAGCAGATAGCCGCCGTCCGAGTACCCGAGGTAGGCCTTGCTCTGCGCCGCGTGATCGAACCGGGCCAGCGCATCCTCGGCAATCCGGTTCGCGCCATAACCGCCGCGCGCGAACCACACCGCATCAAAACCGGGATCGTTGGCGCATTCGACCAGCGCCGCCAGCCGCTGCTGGTCAGTCCCGGCAAAATGGCCATGTTCTTCAAAACATTGCGGGTGAAAGCTGAGGTCCAGTCCGGGGAATTCCGCAGCCAGCGCGGCAACCCGCGCGGCATCCTCGGGCGTGATCGGGCGCGATGGCGCGCAGATGGCGATCCGGGTCATGGTAGCCTCCTACCCCGGATGCTCGCGCTGGCACAGTTGTCTTTTCAATCCTGGCCGCATACCGGAGGAGCATGAGCGACCTTACTTCACATCCCTGGTTCTTTTGCGGCATTGGCGGATCGGGAATGTTGCCGCTGGCGCTGATCCTGAAAGGCGCCGGGGCTGAAGTTGCCGGGTCGGACCGCAGCCGCGATCAGGGCCGTACGCCGGAAAAGTTCGCCTGGCTTGAAAGCCTGGGGTTCACGCTTTTCCCGCAGGACGGCAGCGGGATCATGTCGGCGCAGCAGACGCTGGTGGCCTCTGCCGCGGTTGAAGACACTGTGCCCGAGATGGTCCGTGCGCGCGAACTGGGTTGCCCGCGGATGAGCCGCGCCGAACTGCTGGCCGCGCTGTTCAACGCCGCGCCGACGGGAATCGCAATCGGGGGGACCAGCGGGAAAAGCACGGTCACCGGGATGATCGGCTGGATCCTCGACGCGGCGGGAATGGACCCCACGATCATGAACGGCGCGGTGATGAAGAATTATGTCCGCCCCGATGCGCCTTTCGCCAGCGCGCGGGTCGGCAAGGGCGACGTGTTCGTTTCCGAGGTTGATGAAAGCGATGGGTCGATCGCGCTCTACCGGCCGCGCGTTGCGGTGCTGCTCAACGTCAGCCTCGACCACAAATCGATGGAGGAACTGCGCGGCCTGTTCGGCGATTTCCTGCGCACCACCAGCATCGGGGTGATCAACCTCGACGATGCCGAAGCCGCCGCCCTCGCCCCGGAATACACCCCCTGGCTGGGCTATGCGATCCGCAACCCGCTGGCGGAAATCGGTGTGGTTGAAGGCAGCGTGAGCGAAGAGCCATTCGCGATCTCGGCCACGGTGATCGACCGCCGCGACGCCTCTACCCATGCGCTGCGGCTGGGCGTTCCGGGGCTGCACAACCTGTCCAACGCGCTGGCCGCGATCACCGCCGCGGTTGCCGCTGGTGTCCCAACCGGCGATGCCGTTGCGGCCCTGGCCAGCTATGCCGGACTGGCGCGGCGGTTCGACGTGATCGGCACCAGCGCGGCGGGCGTGACCGTGATCGACGATTTCGGCCACAATCCCGAAAAGTGTGCCGCCACGCTGGCTACGCTGAAAGCCCAGCCGGGCCGGGTGATCGCCTTCTTCCAGCCCCACGGCTATGGCCCGCTGCGCCAGATGGGGGCGGAACTGGCCGAGGTTTTTGCGCAGGCGCTGGGGCCTGAGGATCTGACGGTGCTGTGCGATCCGGTCTATTTCGGCGGCACCGTGGACCGCAGCGAAGGGTCCGAACGGATCGCCGGGCTGATCGAAGCAGCCGGCGGCAGGGCCGAGTACATCCCCGCGCGGGAAGACTGCGCCACACGGATCGCTGCCCTCGCCCGACCGGGTGACAGGGTGGTCATCATGGGCGCGCGCGACGATACCCTGACGCTGTTCGCCCGCGATTTGCTGGCCCGCCTGCCTTAACCGACTGGAAAGCGCGCGCAGCTATTCCTGCCGGGCAATTCGCCATGAACGGGGATCGCTGATGAGCAGCGCGAACAATTCCAGTGCCAAAGCGCCGGTCCAGAGGATCGGCCTGTTTGTGGGTCTGGTCGCAGCATTCTATATCATGGGCTCGGTCCTGAACCCCGGCTCTGCGGGAACCTTCAGCGCGACGTCGAAATCCAGGCCGCATTCCGGCTATTATGACGATGGCGAAAATGCCGAAGCGGATGACTGGGGAAATGGCACCCGCGCTGCCAGTTCGCGCCGCGCTGCGGCTGAAGCCCGCGCGAAGGCCATTGCAGAACGCGAGCGGGAAGGCTCCGACCGCCGCGACATCCCGGTTTATGATCCGGGCAAGGACGGCGGCTGGGGTTCAAACTGACGGTCAGGCTTCTACGCCGGTCTTCAGCTTCAGCACACCGTGCACCGCAACCGCGATCACCGCGCCCAGAACGATCCCGGCCACCCCGGAAAGCCCGGCTCCGGTAAACCATCCCAGCACGCCGCCCAGCGGGCCGGTGACCTGTTCGACCGCGTGCTGCGCGGCGTGAACCAGATCGGAAGGGCCATGAACGCCCAGTTCGTGCAGGCCGTGGATCACGATCTGCCCGCCGACCCACAGCATCGCCGCGGTGCCGACCACCGACAGGACATTCATCAGCCACGGCATCGCCAGCAGCAGGCCCCGCCCCAGCTTCTCGCCAAACGATGTCTTGTGGTTCTTGACCAGATGCAGCCCGATATCGTCCATCTTGACGATCACCGCGACCGCACCATAGACAGCGATGGTGATCACCACGCCGACCAGCGCGAGGATAATCGCCCGGCTCATCAGCGGCTCGGCTGAAACCTCAGCCAGGGCAATCGCCATGATTTCCGCCGAGAGGATGAAATCGGTGCGGATCGCGCTGCTGGTCCGTTCGGCCTCAAATTCGGCGACGTTTTCGATCTGATCGCCCAACGTTTCGCCGTGCTTTTCACCGCCGAGCTTTTCCAGCACCTTTTCCGCGCCTTCAAAGCACAGATAAAGGCCGCCCAGCATCAGCAGCGGGGTGACCGCCCAGGGCAGAAACTGGCTGAGCAACAGCGCCGCCGGTAGCAGGAAGACCAGCTTGTTCTTGAGGCTGCCTAGCGCGATTTTCCGAATGATCGGCAGTTCGCGATCAGGCGTGAACTCTGTGACGTAGGATGGCGTTACCGCGGCATCATCGATCACCACACCGGCAGCCTTGGTCGCGGCTTTGCTGGCGGCCACGCCGACATCGTCGATGGTTGCCGCCGCTGCCTTGGCGATTACGGAAATATCGTCAAGCAGCGCAACTAGGCCGGTAGGCATGGATCGGGAACTCCCCTGTTCGGAACTTCCCGATCCTCTGCGGCAGATGGCCGCGCCGTTCAAGCGGTCAATAAACAGCTGGCCCTAACGCAGCAGCTTTTCCAACATGACGCAGTGCGGATCGCCCTCGACGCCGTGCGGGGTAAAGCCTTTTTCGCGCTCGAGTTCGATTGCGGCGTGATTATCCCGGTCTTCCAGCGAAATGACCCGGCGCAGCCCGCGGTGGCGCGCGGCGTCGGCCAGCACGTCAAGCAGGGCCCAACCCACCCCCATGCCGCGCCAGTCGCGGCACACCGCGATTGCCACTTCACCGGTATCCAGCGCATTGTCGCAGGCCAGCAAGGCATGACCGACCACCGCACCGCCCTGTTCATCGAAGGCAATAAAGCTTTCCGTGCGGAAGTGGTCAACTTCCACCATCGGCGCCAGTTGTTCGTGCGTCAGGTGATTGTGCGCGGACAGGAACCGAAAACGCCGATCCTCATCACTGACCCGGTCAAAGAATTCGGCGAGCAGGGCCTCGTCTTCGCTCGTAACCGGCCGTACGGCGATCATCTTGCCCGAACGGGTGCGGATTTCCTGGATCTGGGGAACAGTGGTATCGGTCAGCACGGCTGCCTCCTTGTTGCGTTGCGGCATTTGTTAGCAACTGCAGCATGAAGTTCATTGATACCGCGCAAATTTCGATCACATTGCCGAAAGCGGCGTGCCATAGACATTGATTGTCGCACTTGTGGTGGTCACATCCAATCGAATGCCGTCACCCAGGTTTAGCGAGATTCCGTTTGCGCCGCCTTGCAGTACCTGGCCGTTACTGTGGTACGATGCCGATCCGGCGTATCCTCCCCAAGCCACTGCACCATTGGCATGATAGACCGCCGCCCCGCGATAGCCGCCCCAGGCGACCGCTCCGTTAGGATGATAGACCGCCGCTCCGCGATAGCCGCCCCACGCCACCGCACCATTGGAGAAGTACGCCGCCGCGCCAGCATAGCCGCCCCAGGCAACCGCACCATTACCGTGGTACACCGCGCTGGCAGCCGGGGCAGGATTGGCGCTGGTCGAAGCCTTGCCACCCCCGGTCAGCTGCGCCCGAAGCTCTGCGTTCTCTTTACGCAGCGCTTCCGCTTCATTGTCGGAACAGCCCGCCAGGCACACAATCGAGATCGATATGATTGGGGCGATTGCGATGGAGCCGATACGCATGGGTAAATCCATTTCAGAGTTGCCTCTATTGCAAGTGTTCCGCACCCGCTTGCATTTGTCCAGCATTCCGTTAAAGGCCGCCACTTCCCCGCTCAGGCAGGGAAATCGAAGAAAGCCGGAGGGGCCCCGCAATCCCGCGGATCAGCCAGCGATCGGTTAGAATGATGGAAGGATATGCCGTGGCTCTGTATGAGCACGTGTTCCTGGCTCGCCAGGACCTCAGCCAAGCGCAAGTTGATGCGCTGGCCGCCACCGCCACCGAGATCGTCGAAGCCGGACAGGGCAAGGTCACCAAGACCGAAACCTGGGGCCTCAAGAATCTCGCCTACAAGATTGCCCGCAACCGCAAGGCACACTTCGTGATGCTCAACATCGATGCCCCCGCCGGCGTCGTGGCCGAGCTGGAACGCCAGACGGCGATCAACGAAGACGTGATCCGCTGGTTGACCGTGCGCGTTGACGAGCATGAAACCGGCCCGTCGGTGCAGATGCGCAAGCAGGATCGTGAGCGCACCAAGCGCCGCGAACGCGAGGAGTTCTAAGAGATGGCCCGCGCCTTTCTCCGCCGCCGCAAGTCGTGCCCGTTTTCGGGCAAGAACGCGCCGAAGATCGATTACAAGGACACGCGCCTGCTTCAGGGTTATATGTCCGAACGCGGCAAGATCGTGCCTTCGCGCATCACCGCCGTTTCCGCCAAGAAGCAGCGTGAGCTGAGCCAGGCCATCAAGCGCGCCCGGCACATCGGCCTGCTGCCGTACCTCGTGAAGTAAGGGGAGAAATCAGATGGAAATCATCCTCCTCGAACGAGTCGAGAAGCTGGGCACGATCGGCGACGTGGTCACCGTCAAGGACGGCTACGCCCGCAACTATCTGCTGCCCAACAAGAAGGCGCTGCGCGCCAACGAAGCCAACCGCAAGGTCTTCGAAGCCAACCGCGCCAAGATCGAAGCCGATAACGCTTCGCGTCGCGGTGAAGCCGAAAAGCACGCTGGCAACGTCGAAGGCAAGTCGGTCATCCTGATCCGCGCTTCGTCGAACGCCGGCCACCTTTACGGTTCGGTTTCGGTGCGTGACATCGTCGATGCGCTCAATGCCGATGGCGCGGATGTGTCGAAGTCGATGATCGTGCTCGAACGCCCGATCAAGACGATCGGCGTGTTCGACGTCAAGGTCGCGTTGCACCCGGAAGTGGCCGTGACCGTCAAGGTCAACGTCGCCCGTTCGCCTGACGAAGCCGAGCAGCAGGCTGCCGGCGTTGACGTGATCGCCGCGATGTTCGAAGACGACGCCGCCGAGGCTGCTGCCGCTGCGGGCGAATTCGAAGCCGGCAATGGCGAAGAGCATGAAGCCGAAACCTCGGCCCCTGCCGCCGAACAGGCTGCGGACGAAGCCGAGGGCTAATACCCCTGCGGCATCGACCACCGGATCGGGGGCGCTTCGGCGCCCCCTTTTCGTTGGAGTCGGTCTGGAACTGTGACAAAAGGGCGCCATGTCTGAAACTGAACCCGATGGCAGACGCGCGACCCGCGGCGGCCCATACGTTCTCGCCATCACCGGGCTCGCGATCCTGGCCCTGATCGGCCAGGGTGCCGATTCAGTGCCGGACTATCTGATGCTCGGACTGACCGGGCTGTTCCTGGTCTGGGGATCGTTCCGGCTCGCACGGTTCGTGCGCGAACACGGCGCCGAAATTGGCGAAGCGCGGTTCGATACCCGCAACGACAAGTGATCGCTTTGGTTGCAATTGAAATGTAACGCGGGTGTGGCTATAGGCCCGCGATGGAAAAGACAGAAAAGCACATCGCGGAATTGGTCCGCGTTTACGAAACCGCCGTCCAGACCCTGCAATGCGACATCGCCAAATTTGCGGCAGACGGCACCCTTCCCCCCGCTTCGCGCCGAACCGATCGCGCCTGGTGCTATCCCGAACTGCGGGTCAAGTACCACGGCGTAGAAACGCGACCTGATTATCGCCGCAGCTTTGGCCGGCTCAGCCAGGATGGCACCTATGCCACCACAGTGACCCGTCCGGCGCTGTTTGCCGACTATCTGACCGATCAGCTGAACCTGCTGGCCGAAGACTATGAAATCGAGATTTCGGTTGCCCCCTCACGCCAGGAAATCCCCTTCCCCTACGTGATCGATGCCAGCTCCGGTCTGGGCGGGATCAGCCCGCAGGACCTGGCCCGGCATTTCCCAACCACCGAACTGGCACTGATCGGTGATGAACTGGCCGATGGTATTCAGATCGACAGCCCGGATGACACCATCCCGCTGGCGCTGTTCGATGGACTGCGCACCGATTTCAGCCTGGCCCGTCTGGCACACTACACCGGGACCCGGGTTGAAGATTTTCAGCGTTTCATCCTGTTCACCAACTATCATCGCTATGTAGATGAATTCGTTGATTGGGCGGGTGAGCAGCTGGGCAAGGACGGGAACGTCGCGCTGACCGGCGCGGGCGGCCTGCACCTGAGCGAGCCGAGCCAGAACGCCCGCGAAAAGCTGTCCGACACGGCCTGGCGGCGGCATCAGATGCCGGCCTATCACCTGGTCCGCGAAGACAAGATGGGGATCACCCTTGTCAACATCGGGGTCGGCCCTTCCAACGCCAAGACCGTCTGCGATCACCTGGCGGTGCTGCGGCCCGAAGCCTGGCTGATGATCGGCCACTGCGGCGGCCTGCGCGATACGCAGCGGATCGGTGACTATGTGCTGGCCCACGCCTATCTGCGCGACGATCACGTGCTTGACGGGCTGCTGCCTCCCGAGATCCCGATCCCTGCGATCGCCGAGGTGCAGATCGCCCTGGCCCAGGCGGCCGAGAAGGTTAGCGGCGATTCGGGCGCCAACCTCAAGAAGCGGATGCGCACCGGCACCGTCGCCACCACCGATGATCGCAACTGGGAACTGCAATACACCCAGTCGGCCCGCCGCCTTTCGCTCAGCCGGGCGATCGGGATCGACATGGAAAGCGCGACCATCGCCGCCCAGGGCTATCGCTTCCGGGTGCCCTATGGGACGCTGCTGTGCGTTTCGGACAAGCCGCTGCACGGCGAAATCAAGCTGCCCGGACAGGCCAACCGCTTCTATGAAGAGGCGATCGCCGCCCACCTCAAGATCGGGACCACCACCTGCGACCTGCTGCGGGCCGAAGGTGAGCGCCTCCACAGCCGCAAACTGCGCGCCTTCAACGAGCCGCCGTTCCGGTAAGGCGTTGGTTTTTGCGCTACCTTTGCGTTTGCAAGGGGTTCGCGCAGAGACCGCAGAGAAGAAAATGGAGCCGCGGAGGTGTAGCGCCGAGCCGCAGGCTCCTCTACCTCTGCCAAGGATGCGTTTGGCGCGGCCATAGAAAGACAAAGCGGCTTGGCCGCGAACGCTGCTTCTCCGCGCCTCGCTTTTCTTCTCTGCGGTCTCTGCGTGAACCCCAAAAACGCAAGGCTGGCCAAAACCCCGATCCTCAAGATTCCAACAGGAAGTCCCGGATCGCCTCACCAAATTCGGGTTTGGTCACACAGCTCATATGGGTGCCCGGTACCACCGCCTGGACTGCATTGGGCAGCGCGGCGGTCAGTGCCGCAGGATCGCCGTTGTCGCGATCCTGATCGCCGTTGACGATCAGAGTGCGCATGGCCAGCGCGTTCAGTGCCTGTGGTGGGGTATCGGTGAAGGTTTGCAGTAGCATCCGTGCAGCAACCCGGTCCACCTGCATGGTCTTCATGAACGATACCGCCGGAAAGGCCGGATCGCCGTGCTTCACGCTATCGAACCGGTCGATCGCGTCGATGAAAAAGGCCCCGCGCGCGGTCCATCCGGCCAGCCCCTCCAGCCCCATCCCGCCCAGCACCAGCTTGCGCGGTTTCAGTCCCGCAATAACTCCGCGCACCGAAGTTCGCGCGCCCAGCGAGAACCCACAGAGGTCATAGTCATCCAAGCCAAGATGACCGACCAGTGCAGCCAGATCCTTCGCCAGCACATCGTCCGGATAGGCTGCGGGATCGTGCGGCGCCTCGCTCTGCCCATGGGCGCGCAGATCGGGCATCAGGCATTCGAAACCCGCGTCAGCCAGCATTTCCGCCGTGCCCCATTTCATCCAATTCATCGCCGCGCTGGAAAACAAGCCGTGGAGCAAAATCAATGGCTTGCCCTGCCCGATCCGGTGTAGCGCCAACCGCGCGCCAGCAAAGCCAGGGTAGAATTCGCTCGTCACGCTCATTCCGGCACCTCCAGCCCGGCGGCCTGCCAGCGCTCGGCCACACTCTTTGTCGTCGCGCTGTAATGGCGCGGCAGATCGCGGGTATCAAGCCAGGCTTCATGGATCGATTCCGAACCGGCATGGGCAACCGGCCTGAACCGCGACGGATCATCGAAGCTGCCGACAGTCAGGTCGATATTGTCGCCCGGCGGAGTGAAATCGAACCCCAGCGGCGCCCCGCAGGCTGAACAGAACGGCCGCCGGGCGATCGCAGAACTCTGGTACCAGTCCGGCTCACTCAGCCAGGTCAGCGCCGCGTGCGGCACCTGCACAAACGCCGCGGCAATCCCGCCGGTCGCCTTCTGACACATCCGGCAGTGGCACCAATAGGCATCGTCACTGTCAATTTCGACGCTGTAGCGCACACGGCCGCACTGGCAGCCTCCGGTCATGGTCTGGGTCATTGGCTTATTGCCATTCGGATGACATCCTCAAGTCGTTCAGCCTGCCGGCGTCCAAGCACCGCGAACCGACTGAGATGAGGCAGCATCAACAAGGTCTTCCCGCCGCGATCATAGCACCGAGCCTGAACCTTGCCCCACCCCGTCGGAATTTCGCCAACCGTTTTGTATCCAAGCTCTCGAACAAGGCGTACTTCGATTGCCGACAAGCCGAATCCGACAATCAATTGCAAGCATGGTGATTCCAAGACGGGCTTGCAGAGGGTCAACCCAAACTCAACCGCCTCGTCGCGGTTCTTAAGACTTGCCCATCCGGGGCTCCGAAACGGTATGGCGTTTAGCGAAACAACTTCCTGTTCGGAAACGCCGGCAACTTCGATCAGTCGTGCAATCTGTTGCTGAAGGGCAGTTTTCTTGCCGTTGCTCCCCCATCTTTGCCACAGTTAGCTATTGCCCTGCAGGTCTTCCAGCTGTCGCAGGCTGGCCCAATCGGTTCCATCCGAACGCCCGCCGCCAGGATTCAGGCCTAGAGTAGCCAATCGGGCGGTGTGTGCCCGAGCGGCAGGGCAATAGAAGAAACTCCAACCAAGATCGTGACCTTGGCGAGCAGCTTCCGCGTCGATTATCTGCCCAAGATCCGGAGGTACGGTCAACCGCCTACCCCTTCTGCAAACACCGCCGCCCCAGCAGTTCCGCGATCTGAACCGCGTTGAGCGCCGCGCCTTTTCGCAGGTTGTCCGATACGCACCACAGCGACAGGCCGTTCTCCACGGTCGGATCCTCGCGCACGCGGGAGACGAAAGTGGCGCCATCGCCGACGCATTCCACGGGCGTGACGTATCCGCCATCCTCGCGCTTATCGACCAGCATTACGCCCGGCGCCTCGCGCAAGATCACCTGGGCCTGTTCGGCGCTGATCTCATCCTCGAATTCCAGGTTGATCGCCTCGCTGTGGCCTACAAAGACCGGTACGCGGACGCAGGTGGCGGTAACCTTGATCTTCGGGTCCATGATCTTCTTGGTTTCGACCACCATTTTCCATTCTTCCTTGGTCGATCCATCGTCCAGGAAGCTGTCGATATGCGGGATCACGTTAAAGGCGATCTGCTTGGTGAATTTCACCGGATCGCTGGCATCGCCGACAAAGATGTTGCGGCTCTGCTCGAACAGTTCGTCCATCCCCTGCTTGCCCGCGCCGGAAACCGATTGATAGGTCGCCACCACCACCCGCTTGATCTTCGCGGCATCGTGCAAGGGTTTTAGCGCCACCACCATCTGCGCGGTCGAGCAATTGGGGTTGGCGATGATCATCTTGGCCTTGTAACCATCGATCGCATCGGGATTCACTTCCGGCACGATCAGCGGCACGTCCGGGTCCATCCGGTAGAAGCTGGAATTATCGATCACCACGCAGCCCGCCGCCGCAGCCTTTGGGCCATAGGTTTTCGCAGCGTCCGATCCGGCGGAAAACAGCGCGATGTCCCAGCCGGTGAAATCGAAATGCTCAATGTTCCTGACCTTGAGCATCTGGCCGGTTTCGCCAAATTCAATCTCGTCACCGGTCGAGCGTGAGCTGGCGACAGCCGCCAGTTCCTCGATCGGAAACTCGCGCTCGGCCAGAACGTTGAGCATCTCGCGCCCTACATTCCCCGTCGCGCCGACCACTACCACCCGGTATGCCATTCGTGTTTCCTTCCGCTTGCCGGCCTGCACTTAGAGGAATTGGCCCATGCTGCAAGGTTGTGGTTGATTGGGGTTCACGCAGAGGGCCCGGAGAAGAAGTAAAGGCGCAGAGATGCTGCTCCCTGCGGCAAAGCCGCCCTCATCTTTCAAGGCTGCGTCTGCCGCGATGCTGGATTGACAGAGGCCGCTTCGCGGATTGCGGAACCTCTCTGCGCCTCTACTTCTTCTCTGCGGCCTCTGCGTGAACCAATCCTATACCCGCCAACGAAAGCGCCCGGTCGGCTTCCACGACAGCAGTCGGTCCTCTTCCCGCGTCCCCGATCCGATATTGTGGATCACCAGCGGATTGCCATTGGTGGTGATCCGATCCGAAACGATCCCGACGTGCGGCAGGCGTCCGTTGATTAGGGTGGTGAACAAATCGCCCGGCTGCCAGTCTTCGGGCCGAGCAGGAATAGGCAGGCGCGCGGCCATGCGGGTCCAGTAGGTTTCAAGATTCGGCACCCGGCGGTGATCGATATTCCGGTCCGGGCGGGTCAGCCCCCAGCGTCGCGGATAGGCGGCGAAATGCACGGCCATATCCTCATGCACATCGCGTTGCAGATCGATCCCGAAGGCATCGCGGTAGGCCCGGATCACCACGTCGGTGCAGACTCCTTTGGCCCGGTCAACATCGCCGCCGGGATAGGCCAGTGCGGTATAGGCCGGGTCATAAGCCAGAGTTACGCCCACCTGCCGCCGCGCGGCCGCAATCAGAGCCCGCGCCCGTGCACTCGCCGCGCGCGGCTCTGCCTTGACGCGCGAACAGGCTGCCAGCGCCAGAGCGCCGGACAGGACCGCGCGGCGGGAAAGGTTCACTTGGCCTTGTCCGGCATCTGCTTGTCCAGAAACGCAAAGATCGTGTTCCACAGGTGCACGCCGACCTTGGGTCCGGAAACACGGTGGGTGTAGCCCGGATAGAGCATCATTTCGAACGGCACCGCCTGTCCCTGCATCCGCGAGATCAGCATCGAGCTGTTTTCGAACACCACGTTGTCATCGGCCATGCCGTGGATCAGCAGCAGCGGGTCTGCGATCTTTCCGGCATCGTCGAGCGCGTTGGCCTTGGCATAGGCCTGCGGCACCTGGCGCGGATCGCCCATGTAGCGTTCGGTGTAATGGGTATCGTAAAGCTCCCACCTGGTCACCGGCGCGCCCGAAATCCCGGCGGCATAGAGCCCCGGATCGGCTTGCAGCATCTTGATCGTCATGTATCCGCCATAGGACCAGCCGTAGGTCGCGATCCGGTCCCCATCGACATAGGGCAGCCCTTTCAGGAACAGCGCCCCGGCCTTCTGGTCCTCCACCTCGACCCCGCCCATCGCCCGGTACAGCGCAGAGGCAAACTTCACCCCGCGGTTTTCGCTGCCGCGGTTGTCTATCTCGAAGAAGATGTAGCCCTTGGCAACGATCGCCTGTTCCAGCGGGCTGGCCCAGCCCCGGGTCACGGTCTGCGCGGTCGGCCCGCCATAGTGCTGGAAGAACACCGGATAGCGTTTGCCCGGCTCCATCACCGGCGTGATCATTTTCCAGTGCAGCTCGGTGCCGTCGGCAGCCAGAATGGTGCCGAATGTCGGAGCGCGGTGCGCTGCCAAATAGGGCGCATAGGGGTGGCTGGCGTCGAGCTTGTTCTCCTCCACCCAGGCCAGCCGCTTGCCCTTACCGTCCGCCACATAGACCTGCGGCGGCTGGCTGGGGCTTGAGCGGGAGACCAGCAGGGTCTGCCCGGCCTTGTCCATGCTGGCGCTGTGGGCAAAGCCCGGCTCACCCAGCCGCTCAATCTTGTACGGATCAGCCAGATTCAGGGCATAGACGCCCGTCGCCAGCACATCATCCTTGGTTGCGGTGAAATAGACGCGCCCGGCCTTTTCATCGATCCCGGCCAGCCCAGTCACCACCCACGGCCCCTTGGTCAGCTGTTTCCACTTTCCGCCCTTGAGGTGCCACAGGTGCCCGAACCCGTCGCGTTCCGACCACCAGATCAGGCTGCCGTCCTTCAGGAAGCGGTAATCGTTCGACAGGTTAACCCAGCTGCGGGAGGCGGCCTGTTCGGTAAACAGCACCCGACTTTTGCCGGTCGTGGGATCGACGGCCAGCATATCGAGCCGGGTCTGCTCGCGGTTCTGGCGCTGGACATAAAGCGTCTTGCCATCGGGCGCCCAATCAACCCGGGCGAGGTAGATATCCTTGTCCGGCCCCAGATCGACTTCAACCTTGCCGCTGCCATCGGGCGCCATCACCCACAACGAAACCAACGAGTTGGCCGAACCCGCGACCGGGTAACGCTGCTGGAAGGTCTTGGTGCTTTCCGCACCAATCGCAGTACGGGTGACGATCCCGACCGAGGCATCATCGAACCGCTGCACTGCGATCCGGCTGTCATCCGGCGCCCACCAGTATCCGGTGAAGCGGGCCATTTCCTCCTGCGCGACGAACTCCGCCTCGCCCCAGTGGACCGTCTCCGCGCTTTCCTGCGGCGTAACCGGGCCGGCTTCGGCCCCGACCTTGCCGGTCCACAGCCGCCGATCCCGCACGAACGAGACATGGCCACCCTTGGGACTCAGCGCGGGGTTGAGTTCATCCCCGGTGCTGTCGGTCAGCCGGGTGATCGTACCGTCCAGTCCAGCCAGATAGAGATCGCCATCGAGCGGGACCAGAATCGCCTTGCTGTCTGCCGACCAATCATAGCTGACGATGCCCTTGAGATCGCCGATCCGCTGACGCTCGCGCTGCATCTTTTCGGCCTCGGAAAGCTCTTTGCCGCTGGAGAGCTTGAGGCTGTCAACCAGCATGGTCCATTTGCCAGTCGTCCGGTCAAACCCCCACAGATCATAACGCTCGCGATCATCAGCGCGGCCCCGCAGCACAGTCAGCCAGCGACCGTCGGGCGAAAGTTTCACCCCGCGCGGCACAGCGCCGTTGAGGCTGGGGCTGGCGAAGACCCGTTCGAAATCCAGCGACCTGGCTTCAGCCGGTGCGGCGGGCGCGCTCACCGGGGCGTCCCCGGCATGGGCGGGACTGACGGACAGAATCGTGGCGGCAAGCAAGGCAACGAGCAGACGCATGGCAAGGCGGGCATCCTGAACAGAGAAAAGGCGCCCCGACCGAAGCCGGGACGCCTTCCTAATCCGTTTTAGCCTTGGGTGGCTAGAGCCTTAGCCCTCGTCGCCCGGGCGCACGTCGCGGCGCTCGGCGATGCGGGCGCGCTTGCCGGTGCGGCCGCGCAGGTAATAGAGCTTGGCCCGGCGCACCACGCCCTTGCGGACGACGGTGATCGAATCGATGTTGGGCGAATAGATCGGGAAAACACGCTCAACGCCTTCGCCGAAGCTCATCTTGCGGACGGTGAAGTTGGAGCTGATGCCCTTGTTGGCGCGGGCGATGCAGACGCCTTCATAGGCCTACACACGGGTCCGTTCGCCTTCGACAACGCGCACGCCAACGCGGACGGTGTCACCGGGGCGGAATTCCGGAATGGTCTTGCCGGCCTTGGCAATTTCCTCGGCCTCGATCTGCTGAATGAGGTTCATCCCTCATATTCCTTCGTCTTTTCGCCGCGCACCAGAGGCAGACTGGACCCGAGCACCCTCATGGCGCTCCCAAAGATCCGGCCTGCGTAGCCGTGTATCAACCTCGGACTGGTTTTTCCGCCAGGCCGCGATCTTCGCATGATCCCCCGATCGCAGCACTTCAGGGATCGTGCGCCCTTCCCACGTCGCGGGTCGGGTATAGTGAGGATATTCAAGCAACCCCTGTTCGAAGGATTCCTCGGTACCGCTCGAAGCGGCGCCCATTACGCCGGGAAGCAAGCGAATGCAAGCGTCGAGTAGCATGATCGCCGCCGGTTCGCCGCCGGACAGGACAATGTCACCGATCGAGACTTCTTCCACGTCGCGCGCTTCGAAAATCCGCTCGTCAAACCCCTCAAACCGGCCACACAGCACGATCACCCCCGGCCCCGCCGCCAGTTCGCGCACACGGGCCTGCGTCAGCGGCCGTCCGCGCGGAGTCATCGCGATGACCGGCACTTCGGGATTGAGGCTGCGGGCATGGTCAATCGCCGCAGCCAGCACATCGACCCTGAGCACCATCCCCGCACCGCCACCGGCCGGTGTATCGTCAACGGTCTTGTGCTTGTCGATCGCGAAATCGCGGATCTGGACGGTATCGAGGCTCCACTTCCCCTCCTCCCGCGCACGTCCGGCCAGGCTTACGCCCAGCGGCCCGGGGAACATCTCGGGGTAGAGGGTCAGGATTGTAGCGGCAAAGGTCATTTGCGGCGAAAGAAGTGCAAGGCAGCAAAGGAAGCGGGAACAGCGACAAGCAGCCAGGTCACCGTAACAACCACGTACCCGCCGACCGCGGTCATGAACAGGCCGATCGAGCCGGGGGCAGCAGTCCCATCAGGCCCCGCTGCCATCCCCAGCGTCACCAGCGCCCGATAGACCGATATGGCAACATAGATCAGCGGCGGAATGAAAGTCGCGAAGGTAACCGGCAGCCAGTCGCCCCACTTTGGAAACAAGCGGTTTACGGCAATCGCAGTCAACCCAGCGAGGACAGCGGCAACGATAGCGTCCAGCAGAATGCCCATAGTCGTCTCTTCATCGCTTCCGTTTTCACCCTTGAGCCGCGCCAGATCGCCCAGAAAGACTGAGCGGCGCCTCAAGAAGCCATTCGCACTTCCTTTCCCAGAAATGCTGCGATGCCGCAATTGTTCTATTGCCTCGTGCGCACTTGGGATCAAACTAGCATAATGCGTAGTTTGATCCTGGGCCTGCTCCCGCTCATCGCCGCCACCCCCGCCCTTGCCGAAGAGATCGGGGAATGCCGGTTCAGCCGAGAGACGCTGACCTTTGCCGGGACCCCGCTGGAACAGGCCAGCTGCCTGATGCGCAAGATCGAGGTAGGCGCGGTCCGCAAGCCCCAGCCGCTGCCGCCAGTGCTGGTCCACCTGATGACCGATGCTCCGCCGCCAAGCGCGGCCCAGAAGGCGGCAGCGATCG
This sequence comes from Pseudomonadota bacterium, assembly GCA_029550345.1. Lineage (GTDB taxonomy): Bacteria > Pseudomonadota > Alphaproteobacteria > Sphingomonadales > Sphingomonadaceae > Novosphingobium. The sequence goes on along the minus strand of JAKPHK010000035.1, from coordinate 19,608 downwards.
CCGCCTTTCCCGAGCCCTACCGCAGCTATGCCATGCAATACGCGGATGCCCCGGTTTCAAAGACGGAGGGCGAGCTTCCCCTGCTCTATTTCGTAATCCATGATACCAGCACGCCGTTCTACCGGCACGATCCCTTCCCACGGCACCTGAACGAGGACTGGAAGGTCAACGATTTCACCCCCTACATGGACGGCAGCATCGCCAAGGCGCCGGTCGCGCATATCTTCCTCAACCGGGTCGGGCAGATCTGGGCCGGGCATGAATTTCAGGAGGCATGGCGCGCGACCAAGCTGGAAAGCCGGGTAGTGGGATCGCCAGCGCGTGGACGGATGGTCCATATCGAAACGGTCCAACCGCGCCGGTTTCTGCCGGGCTATGACGATCGCGGCCACACCTATGGCCCCAAGCCCGGCTTCACCAAGCAGCAGTACCGGATGCTGGCCGCGCTGTATGTCTATGTTAGTGCGCGGGCCGGGCATTGGCTGATCCCGGCGCAGCACAACACCGTCGATTCAACCATTCCTGACGCCCATGACGATCCGCAGAATTTCGATCTGAAGTCCTTCGGCAAGGAAGTGGAGAAACTGGTCAAGGCGGGACGCTAAGCGCGCGGTAGCCAATTTCGGCGATGCTGGCCCGATGGACTGGCACCGGACCATGAGCGGGATGTATGCCGAAACCGATTGCGACGCGGTCTCAATTGGCGGGGTGCGGCTTACCAAGCGCTTGCTGACCATACCCCTAATTCTGCTGGTGCTGGTTGCACTTAATCACATCGTCAGGGTCGCCAGCGGAGCCACGTCGTGGCTTGGCTATCATCGTATCGACACGCACAGCGCACCCGATTGGATGCAAACGCCAGTATCGCGCAATCTGTTGGGTGAAGGATTAGGCCTTGGCTTGCCGGTGCCGGCGCAGATTGGCCAGGAAGTGGTGATCCACTATGATCTCCAAACCCGCGGCGACAGCCCGGCCAGCGCCAGAATAATGGTGAGCTGCGCATTTCCTTGCCGCAACTGGAAGCATTTTTCCATTCCTGCCAATGGATCGGGCGAACTGGTGGTTCCGGTAAGCGATCCGGACTTCTATTCGATGACGATCTGGCAGAGCGGCGCCAGCGATGGATCCGTTGCCGAAGGGACCTACTGGATCGGAGTGCGCAAGGCCCGGACACCCGATCAATAATGGCTGGCAAAGGGACAACTTTTGGCCCCGCTATTGCGCGGCAAAGACAGCAGCCACAAACAGCCTTTCGTCATCCCACTCCGGCACGGCTTCTACCCGCATCGGGACCATGAATTTCTTGCCGGTGGGTCGGCGGATTTCGAGAACATCGCCCGCGCCGAAATTCTCGACTGCGATGACTTCACCCAGCGTTTCTCCGTCCGTTGAGACGGCGGGGAGGCCGATCAGGTCGGCGTGGTAGTATTCGCCCTCGCCCAGCGGCGGCAGGGCTGAGCGCGGGACGGTGAGCGCGGTGCCGCGCAGTTTTTCAGCGGCGGTGCGGTCTGCCACTTCGGTGAAACGGGCGATTGCCCCGCCCTTGCCGTCATCGCGCAGCTTGGCCAGCGTAAGGCCGGAATCGTTGAAGGCGCGGAACCGCCGGAGCGATTCCACGCCTTCACCAAACAGCTTCAAACGTACCTCCCCTGTCACACCATGCGCACCAATGACGGCGGCCAGGGTGACAGGGCGGTTCGCGTCCAAGGCTTAGCCTTCGGCCTGCTCTTCACCGGCTTCGGCAGCCGGAGCTTCAGCCGCGGCTTCTTCAGCAACCGGAGCTTCTTCAGCGGCTTCTTCAACTGCGGGCGCAGCAGCGGCAGCGGCAGCAGCGACTTCGGCTTCCTTCGCGGCTTCTTCAGCGGCAGCGGCCTTTTCAGCCTTTTCCTCGGCGCGGTCCTTGGCCTTCTGGCCCGGCTCACCCTTCTTCGGGTTCACGGTCCCGGTACGTTCCTTGATCCCGGCCTTGTCGAGCATCCGGGCAACGCGGTCGGTCGGCTGTGCGCCGACGCCCAGCCAGTAGCGGACGCGGTCTTCGACCAGACGGACACGGTTTTCATCGTCCTTGGCCAGCAGCGGATTGTAGGTGCCGACCTGTTCGAGGAACTTGCCGTCGCGCGGCGAACGGCTGTTGGCGATGACGATCTTGTAATAGGGGCGCTTCTTGGAACCGCCACGCGAAAGACGAAGAGAAACAGACATTTGAACTACCTTTCTGACAAATCGAATTACGTTATTTCTTGAGAAGATCGTTGAGATTGGGGGGCAGACCCGGACCGCCCAGACCGGGCAAACCGCCGCCACCGGCACCGCCCATTCCACCGCCGCCCATGCCGGGCAGACCGCCCTTGCCGAACAGTTTGGCAAGGCCGCCCAGCCCGCCCATTTTCTTGATCTGCTTCATCGCCCGGGCCATTTCCTGGTGCATCTTCAGCAGTTTGTTGACGTCCTGCACCTGCACGCCCGACCCGTTGGCAACGCGGATCTTGCGCTTGGCGTTGAGCAGTTCCGGGCGCGCGCGCTCCTTTGGCGTCATGGAGCCGATGATCGCATCCATCCGCAGCAGCACCCGGTCGTCCATGCCAGAGGCGTCCATCGCCGCCTTGGCTTTCTTCATTCCCGGCAGCATCCCGGCCAGCGCGCCCAGCCCGCCCATCTTCTGCATCTGCTTGAGCTGCTGGCGCAGGTCGTTCATGTCGAACTGACCCTTGGCCATCCGCGCGGCCATCCGCTCGGCATCTTCCTGCTCGATCGCGGCGGCGGCCTTCTCGACGATCGAGACGACATCGCCCATGCCGAGGATCCGCCCGGCGACCCGGCTGGGCTGGAACACTTCCAGCGCATCGAGCTTTTCGCCGACACCCGCGAACTTGATCGGCTTGCCGGTGACATGGCGCATCGAAAGCGCCGCACCGCCGCGGGCATCGCCGTCCATCCGGGTCAGCACCACGCCGGTCAGATCGATCTGTTCGGTAAAGGCCTTGGCGACGTTGACCGCATCCTGCCCGGCCAGCGAATCGACCACCAGCAGGACTTCCTTGGGCGCGGCGATCTTCGCCACGGCCTGCATCTCGTCCATCAGGCCCTGATCGACGTGGAGCCGGCCCGCGGTGTCGAGCAGCAGCACGTCAATCGCCTGGAGCCTGGCCGATTGCAGCGCCCGGGTCGCGATCTCGGTCGGCTGCTGGCCGGGGACGATCGGCAGGGTCGCAACCACTACCTGTTCGCCCAGCACCTTCAGCTGTTCCTGCGCGGCCGGACGATTGACGTCGAGCGACGCCATCAGCGCCTTCTTGCCGAACTTTTCCTTGAGCAGCTTGCCCAGCTTGGCGGTCGTGGTGGTCTTGCCCGAGCCTTGCAGGCCGACCATCATGATCACCACCGGCGGTGCGGCGTTGAGGTCCAGCCCCGGCACGTCCCCATTTACTGCTTCTGGGCCGCCGAGCATCTCGACCAGCGCATCGTTGACGATCTTGACGACCTGCTGGCCGGGCGTGACCGACTTGAGGACGTTGTGGCCAACCGCCTTTTCGGTCACTTCATCAATGAAGCGGCGCACCACCGGCAGTGCAACGTCGGCTTCAAGCAGCGCGATTCGCACTTCGCGCAAGGCATCGCGAACATCCTGCTCGCTGAGCGCACCACGACCGCGCAGCCTGTCAAAGACAGTGCCAAGCCGGTCTGAAAGGGCGTCAAACATAAGCAATTCGCTCCAAAACGCGAAAAAAGCCGGTGGGCGAAACCTCGCCGACCAGCTTGCCGCTCAGATACTCAATGCCACGCATCAGACGTGGCGGAATTCGGTTCAGGACGAGGCGAAAATGGTGGGCTTCGAGAACCGGAGCGCAGCGACCCGCAGGTCGTGAGCACCGGAAGCGCAGAAGACCGCCGTTTGCAGCCCGTCATGGGCCGAATTACGCCGCGTCTTGAATGGTGGAGCCTAGCGGGATCGAACCGCTGACCTCTACAATGCCATTGTAGCGCTCTCCCAGCTGAGCTAAGGCCCCGTACCATTCATCCTGACGAACCCTGGGAGGCCCGTCACCCCTCGCTTCATTCGCGAGAGGCCGCCCCATTAGTGGCGGCCTTCGCGCTTGGCAAGGGGTTAATTGTCGTCGCCGTCACCGTCGTCATCTACGCCAACGCCAAGGTCATCGTCGCCGCCCAGATCGACGTCATTGTCCGGCGAATCGCCGTCTTCATCGATATCCAGATCCTCATCGGCGAGATCGGCATCCTGCTTGTCTTCAACCTTTTCCTTCTGAAGTTCTTCATAAGGGATCGGCTGCTTTGACTTGAGCACGGGTTCGGGATGCCAGGCGTAGCCGCATTCGATGCAGGTCACCGGGTCATCCTTGCCCAGATCGTAAAAGCGGGTGCCGCATTTCGGGCAGCCGTGCTTGGCGCCCCATTCAGCCTTGGCCATAAGATTCCTCAACTTGCGCGGGCCCGGCGGACCCAGCGGAAAAACGGTAAATACGTATTGGGAGGCGGATGCGCCAGTCCCAGCGCGGGCGCGCCTTGCCATAGCGCGAAGGCGCTGTCAAAAGCCGCGCGCATTTCTTGGCAATTTGATCGAAAGTCCGCCCTTTGTCTGCCCCCGCCAACACCGATCCGCGCCCGCGCCGTTTCATGCCTGCCGGCCCGCTGAGGGGCACGATCCGTGTTCCCGGCGACAAGTCGATCAGCCACCGCTCGATCATGCTCGGCGCGCTGGCCGTGGGCGAAACCCGCGTTTCGGGCTTGCTTGAGGGTGAGGATGTGCTGGCCACCGCCGCCGCGATGCGCGCGATGGGGGCCAGCGGTGAGCGCGTCGGCGAAGGCGAATGGCGCGTGCACGGCGTCGGCGTGGGCGCGCTGCTCCAGCCCGAAGCACCGCTCGACATGGGCAATTCCGGCACCTCCACCCGGCTGCTGATGGGGCTGGTTTCCAGCCACGCGATCGAAACGCGCTTTTTTGGCGATGCCAGCCTGTCAAAGCGGCCGATGGGCCGGGTGATCGAGCCGCTCAGCCTGATGGGCGCGGCGTTTGACGCATCCGAAGGTGGCCGCCTGCCGCTAACCGTGCGCGGAGCCAGGCCGGCGGTCCCGATCGAATACCGCCTGCCCGTCGCCAGCGCACAGGTAAAGAGCGCCATTCTTCTAGCCGGGCTCAACACGCCAGGTATCACCACGGTGATCGAACCCGTCCCGACCCGCGATCATAGCGAACGGATGCTGCGCGGATTTGGGGCAGAGCTGGAGGTGGAGGAAGTGGCTGGCGAGCGGATCATCCGCATTCGCGGCGAGGCGGAACTGACCCCGCAGACCATCGAGGTGCCGGGCGACCCTTCATCGGCAGCCTTCTTTATCGTGGCCGCGCTGATCGTTCCGGGCAGCGAGCTGCTGATCCAGAATGTCGGCCTTAACCCCACCCGCGCCGGGATTGTCCATGTCCTGCGCCAGATGGGCGGTGACATTACCGAGGTGAACCCGCGCGAAGTCGGCGGGGAGCCGGTGGCGGACCTGCTGGTCAAGCACTCGGCACTGACGGGAATCGAAGTCGATCCGGCAATCGTGCCGAGCATGGTCGATGAATTTCCGGTGCTGTTCGTTGCCGCTTCGCTGGCCGACGGTACCACAACCTGCACCGGCCTTGAGGAACTGCGGGTCAAGGAAAGCGACCGGATATCCGTGATGGCCGAGGCCCTGACCCTGGCCGGGGCGCGGGTGCGCGAAACCGAGGACGGCATGGTGATCGAGGGTAGCGGCGGGCAGCCCCTGCCCGGCAGTGCCGACGCCGACGGCCCGGTTGCCACCCACCTCGACCACCGTATTGCGATGAGCATGGCGGTGGCCGGCCTCGTCAGCCGGGATGGCGTTCTGGTGGACGACACCCGCCCGATCGCGACCAGCTTTCCGGTGTTCGAGGCGCTGCTCGAAGGACTGATACCATGACCTTCGACTGGGCTACTGTGACAGGACTGGCGGGATCAGCCTTGTTCCTTGGCGCTTTCGCATATGCCAACGCTACGGAAAACCTAGATAAATTGTGGTTCAACTTGCTCAACCTGATTGGCGCCGTGCTGTTGCTGATCTCGCTCTGGGTGCATTTCAACCTTGCGGCATTCGTACTGGAGGTTTGCTGGGGGCTCTTGGCTGCCCACGGTTTCTACAAGGCCGTGATTGACCGGCGGAGCGGGACCGGGAAATGATCATCGCTGTCGATGGCCCCACCGCTTCGGGCAAAGGCACCATTGCCAAGGCGCTGGCGGCGCATTTCGGCCTGCCGCATCTTGATACCGGACTGCTCTATCGCGCGGTCGGGCGGCAGTGTGCGCTGAACCATGGCAATGCCGACGATCCAGGCGACGCGCTGATGGCCTGCGATTTTCCCGATAGCCTGCTGGCCGACCCTGAGCTGCGCAGCGAAGCGAGCGGCGGGCTGGCCAGCCGGGTTTCGGTCCACCCGGCGGTGCGGCAAGCACTTTATGAACGCCAGCGCACCTTTGCCACGCAGCCGGGCGGCGCGGTGCTCGATGGGCGCGATATCGGCACGGTGATCGCACCAGAGGCCGAGGTGAAACTGTTTGTCGTCGCCTCTGTTCCCGCCCGAGCCGAGCGGCGCTTCAAGGAAATGCAGGCACAGGGCCGCGCCGTCAGTCTGGCCGAAATTGCCGCCGACCTTGAGCAGCGCGACCAGCGCGACCGCACCCGCGCCGAGGCCCCGCTGGTCGCCGCGCCGGACGCCGTATTGCTCGACACCAGCGATCTGGGGCGAGACGAGGCAATCGCTGCCGCGATCCGGATTGCCGAACAGCGCACAGACGGTTGAAGCCGCACGAAGCGCAGGCTAGGCACTGGCCATGCGCATCGCCCTGCCCCTTTCCGCCACTTTCCTCGCCATCACCGCCTGCACCACCTTGCCCGCAAAGCCGGTGGTTGAGCTGACCGAACAGGAAGCGCGCGGCTATGACTTTGCCAAGGCGCACTGCGCCGCCTGCCATGCGATCATGGCAAACGGATCGTCCCCCAACCCTGAGGCGCCGCCGTTTGAAGCCGTGGTCAACACGAGGGGCCTGACCGCGCGGACACTGGAAACCTTCCTGCGCGATTCGCACAATTTCCCTGGACAGATGGCCTTTGAAATCGATCCGGCCAAGGTCGATGACGTGACCGCCTATATGGTCACGCTCAAACGGGCCGACTATCGCCCGGCGCCATAACCTGCAGCGCCCCAATTTCCTTGCTTTTCCGCGCCGTCCCGCCTAAGGGCCGCGCGTCCCGATAGCTTCCGGCTTGAAAGACGCCGCGGCAGGCATCCGGCCTTCGCGGCAACACGGCCCTTTTGGCCCACCCTAACTCTCCCTTTCCGGGAGGGGGGCAATCCCGCCGGGGTGGAGAAAAGACCAGCGGAACCAACCGCTTGGCCGGTAACATTGATATGAGGAAACTCACCTATGGCGTCCACCGCCAACCCCACCCGCGATGATTTCGCGGCTCTCCTTGAAGAATCACTCGGCGGCGCTGCCGACGGCGGCTTTGAAGGCCGCGTGGTCAAGGGCACCATCACCGCAATCGAAGGCGACAAGGCCGTTATCGACGTTGGCCTGAAGAGCGAAGGCCGCGTGGCCCTGCGCGAATTCGCCATGCCCGGCCAGCCGCACGGCCTTTCGGTCGGCGATGAAGTCGAAGTCTATGTTGACCGCGTTGAAAATGCCGATGGCGAAGCCATGCTCAGCCGCGACCGAGCCCGCCGCGAAGCCGCCTGGGACAAGCTGGAAAGCGAATTCGGCGAAGGCAAGCGCGTTGACGGCGTGATCTTCGGCCGCGTCAAGGGCGGCTTCACCGTCGATCTCGACGGCGCCGTGGCCTTCCTGCCCGGCAGCCAGGTCGATATCCGTCCGGTCCGCGACGTGCAGCCGCTGATGGACGTGCCGCAGCCGTTCCAGATCCTCAAGATGGATCGTCGCCGCGGCAACATCGTCGTCTCGCGCCGCGCGGTTCTGGAAGAAACCCGCGCCGAACAGCGTTCGGGCCTGATCTCGGGCCTGGCCGAAGGCCAGATCATCGACGGTGTGGTCAAGAACATCACCGATTACGGCGCCTTCGTCGATCTGGGCGGCATCGATGGCCTGCTCCACGTCACCGACATGAGCTACAAGCGGGTCAACCACCCGAACGAAGTCATCGCCATCGGTGACACCGTGAAGGTCCAGATCATCCGCATCAACCAGGACACCCAGCGCATCAGCCTGGGCATGAAGCAGCTGGAAAGCGATCCGTGGGAAGGCGTTGCCGCCAAGTACCCGGTCGGCGCCAAGCTGCACGGCGTTGTCACCAACATCACCGAATACGGCGCCTTCGTGGAGCTGGAACCCGGCATCGAAGGCCTGGTCCACGTTTCGGAAATGTCCTGGACCAAGAAGAACGTCCACCCCGGCAAGATCGTTTCGACCAGCCAGGAAGTCGATGTGCTGGTTCTCGAAGTCGATTCGGACAAGCGCCGCATCAGCCTTGGCCTCAAGCAGGCTCAGCAGAACCCGTGGGAAGCCTTCGCCGAAAAGCACCCGGTCGGTTCGACCGTGGAAGGCGAAGTCAAGAACGCCACCGAATTCGGCCTGTTCATCGGGCTGGATGGCGATGTCGATGGCATGGTCCATATGTCGGACATCGCCTGGGGCATCTCGGGCGAAGACGCGCTGGCGCTGCACCGCAAGGGTGAGCAGGTTTCGGCCGTCGTCCTTGACGTCGATGTCGAAAAGGAACGCATCTCGCTTGGCATGAAGCAGCTTGAAAAGGGTGCTCCGGCCGCTGGCGTCGCCGCTTCGGCCTCGGGCCTCAAGAAGGGCGAAGTCGTTACCGTCACCGTGCTCGAAGTGCGCGACGGCGGGCTGGAAGTTCAGGCTGGCGACGATGGCGCCACCGGCTTCATCAAGCGCAGCGACCTGGGCCGCGACCGCGACGAACAGCGCCCCGACCGCTTCCAGGTGGGTCAGAAGCTCGACGCGATGATCACCGGGTTCGACCGCTCGAAGAAGCCGAACTTCTCGGTCAAGGCGCGTCAGCTGGCCGAAGAAAAGGAAGCCGTCGAACAGTACGGTTCGTCGGATGCCGGCGCTTCGCTGGGCGACATCCTCGGCGCCGCGCTGAAGGCCAAGAAGGACTGATCCTTCGCCAGCCCAAGGCTAGCCAAAGCAAGGCCCGTCCGGAGCAATCCGGGCGGACTTTTGCTTTGCTGGGTTCGCGTGCAGTGGGCGCAGAAATTTGCGCTCGCAAAGGCGCAAAGGCGCGATGAGTCAGCGCTTGCGGCGAAGCCGCTTTTTGTAGTCACTCCGCCGAATGACCCGGCGATGAAGTCCGGGAGGAGCCTTCGGCTCAAAGCTGACACTTTGCGCCTTTGCGCCTTTGCGAGCGCACTCTCTCCCTCCACCCCACGCGCAGCGCCCACCGCACGAACCACCCTTCCCTGCCCGCACAAAACCGCGCTAAGGTAACCGGCAAGAGAGGTGCTCATGCTCGAAATCCATCAGTTCCCCTGTCTGTCGGACAATTACGGCTACCTGCTCCACGATCCGGTGAGTGAGGAGACGATCTGTATCGACACCCCGGATGCCGACGCCTACCTGCGTGAGGCCGCGCACAAGAGCTGGCAGATCACCCAGATCTGGAACACCCATTGGCACCCCGATCATGCTGGCGGCAACGCGGCGATCAAGGCGGCGACCGGCTGCACCGTGGTCGGCCCGCAAGAGATCGACAAGCTGGGCACCCCGCCAGACCGCGCGGTGGCGCATGGTGAGCTGGTGGCGATCGGGGCCTGGGATGCCCATGTCATCGACGTGGGCGGCCACACTCACGGCCATGTCGCCTTTCATCTGCCCGAAGCGCACATCGCCTTCGTCGGCGATGCGGTCTTCGCGCTCGGCTGCGGACGAATGTTTGAGGGGACCGCACCGCAGTTCTGGGCCAGCCTGTGCCGGATCAAGGCGCTGCCGCCATCGACCATGCTCTATTGCGCGCACGAATACACGCAGTCGAATGCCCGCTTCGCGCTGCACGCCGATCCGGACAACGCCAAGCTGGCCGATTATGTCCGCCACATCGAAGAAGCCCGCGCGGCTGGCAAACCGACCGTGCCGACCACGCTAAGCCGCGAACTCGCTACCAACCCCTTCCTGCGGGCCGACGATCCGGCGATGCAGGCGCGTTGGGCCAATCATGGCGGGAAAATTGGCGATGCGGTGGAAACCTTTGCAGCGCTGCGGGCCGCCAAGGACACGTTCTGAACGGATGAAGGCACTCGTCGTCCGGTCGCTGTCACCCGATCTGTCGGGGATCGAGCTTGCCGATCTGCCGATCCCGCCCCGCGGACCGGACGATGTGCTAATCAGGGTCCGCGCAGCCAGCCTCAACTTCCCCGATCTGCTTATGACGCGCGGGGAATACCAGCTCAAACCCGATCTTCCCTTCACCGCCGGACTGGAACTCGCTGGCGAGGTAGTCGAGGCCGAACCGGGCTGCGGTTTCGAACCTGGGGACGCCGTTTATGGCGGCAACAAGACCGGAGCCTTTGCCGAATATGCCGTGGTCCCCGTGCGCGCGCTGTCGCCCGTGCCGCACGGGATCGGTTTTCCGGCTGTCGCCGCGCTGGGGGCGGCTTATGGCACGGCCTATACCGCGCTGGTCGAAATCGGCGGACTGAAGGCCGGGCAATGGGTGCTGGTCCACGGTGCCAGCGGGGGGGTTGGCCTGGCCGCAGTGGAACTGGCCAAACGGCTTGGCGCGCACGTGATCGCCACCACCGGATCGCCCGATAAGCTTGAGCGCCTGCGGAAGGCAAGCGATGCCGATGCCGTGATCCTGGCCGACGGCCGCTTTCGCGAGGGGGTGGCAGAGCTGACCGGTGGCAAGCTGTGCGATCTGGTCTATGATCCGGTTGGCGGCGATGTCTTCGATGAAAGCACGCGTTGTGTTGCCTTTGGCGGCAAGCTGCTGGTGGTGGGCTTTGCCGGCGGCCGGATCGCCAACATCTCCACCAACATCCCGCTGATCAAGGGCTTCTCGGTCGTCGGCGTGCGCGCGGGTGAATATGCCCGCCGCTTTCCCGAGCGCGGCAAGGCGATCCGCGAGGCCGTGGCCACCCTTGCCGCCGACGGCAGACTCAACCCACATATCGACCGCGTGCTGCCGTTCGATCGCTGGCGCGAAGCGTTTGAGGCCATGGCCGCGCGGGGGATTGTGGGGAAAGTTGTACTGGAGCCGTAAACGAAGAAGGGCGGCCCTTTTGGACCGCCCCTTCCCCCTCTCCAAGCTGGTAAATTCGTATCAGAGCCCGGCGATCGCCTCATCGACCAGGCCCTTGTCGGCCTTTGCGTCGTGGCTGGCAGCGATCAGCGACTGCGCCGCGCCGGTGGCGGCGGCAGCGGTCCTGGCGCGCAGGCTTTCCACCGCAGCGCGTTCGGCCGCGGAAATCTTTTCTTCGGCCATCTTTTCACGCCGCGCGACCAGTTCGGTCGTGTCAGCTTCAGCCTTGGCGATGAGCGCGCCGGCTTCGGACTTGGCGTGTTCGATGATCGCCTTGGCTTCCTTGGCGCTGGCGGCCTGCTGCGCCTTGGCACCGGCCAGCAGAGCCTCTGCCTCGTCGCGGATCGCCTTGGCTTCGTCGAGCGACTTGCGCGCTTCGGCGATGTGGGCATCAAGCCCGGCCAGGACCTGCTTGTGCGCCTTCATCACGAAGATCGCGACCAGAAAGAAGATCGTGACGCCGGTATAGACCCAGCCTTCGGCGCCCAGACCGAGCAGGGTCGCTTCGTGATGCTCAGCGCCGTGCGCCCCCGCTTCGGCGGCGGCTTCGGCCAGGAGAAGAAGTGAAATAGCCATCGGTTTCCTGCCTCAAGCCTGAGCGGCGACGCTTTGCTTCGCGGCGTCGAGATTGGGCTCGACCCCGGTCAGCTTGGCGACGATCGCCTGGGCGCTTTCGGCCGCGGCATCGGCCAGCTTGCCTTCCGCCGCCTTGACCGCCTTGGCGATCCGGGCCTCAGCATCAGCAACCAGGGTTTCAGCCTTGGCACCGGCTTCGGCCAGGCGTGCTTCGCTGGCCTTGGCGGCATCTGCCTTGGCCGCGGCAATGGCGGCGCGGGCTTCCTCGCGGCTGGCGTCCATTTCGGCGTGATAACGCGCGTCCACCTCATCAGCGGACTGCTTGGCGGCCTGAGCCGCGGCAAGATCGCTGGAGATACGGTCTTCGCGCTGCTCCATCACCTTGCCCAGCTTGGGCAGGGTCAGGCGGATAACGCCGAAATAGAGAATGACGAAGAACAACGCGAGCCAGGCCACCTGGGGCCAGAAGACGTGTCCGAAGTCGAATTGGGGCATCGAAAGTCCCTGCCTCGAATTGCGGGAAAGAAGCCAGCCGGGGCGAACCCCGGCCGGGCGTCGAATCTTAGCTGAACGCCAGAGCCAGCGCGACAACCGCCGCGATCAGGCCGAGAGCTTCGGTCACGGCGAAGCCGAAAATCAGGCGGCCGCCCATCTTGGCATCGGCTTCGGGGTTACGGACAGCGCCGTTCAGGTACTGACCGAAGATCGAGCCCACGCCGATAGCGGCGAGACCGGCACCAACAGCGGCCAAACCAGCGCCGATAACCCGTGCAGATTCTGCGTCCATGATAAATTCCTTGCGTTATAAAGAGTTGACGAAAAACTTAGTGAAGGTTGATCGCATCGTTGAGGTACAGCGAAGCGAGCAGTGCAAAAACATAGGCCTGAACCACCGCGATCAGCACTTCGAGCGCGGTCAGCGCCACGATGACGCCCAGCGGCAGGATCCCGGCGACATAGGGCAGCGCCCCGAACGAACCCAGCGTAACCACGAAGGTGCCGAACACCTTCAGCAGCACGTGACCGGCGGTCATGTTGGCGAAAAGCCGGATCGCGAGGGTGAAGGGCCGCGACAGGAACGAGAGAAACTCGATCACGAAGACGAATGCGCCAAGCGCAATGCCCGAACCGTGCGGCCAGAACAGTGCGAAGAAGTGCAGCCCGTGACGGGCGAAACCGACGATGCAGACGGTCACGAAAACCAGCAGCGCCAGCCCCAGCGTCACCGAAATGTGGCTGGTCGGGGTGAACGAACCCACCCACGGGATCATCCCCAGCAGGTTGCAGGCCAGCACGAAGATGAACACCGCGAAGATCAGCGGGGCAAAGCGCCGCCCTTCCGGCCCGACATTCTCATCGAGCATCTTTCGCACGAAATCATAGAGATATTCGACCGCTGCCTGAGCCCGGCCGGGAACCAGCTGCGGCTTTGCCGTGCCGATGAACAGAAATGCCGAGATCGCGACCAGCGCAATCAGCATCCACAGCGAGGAGTTCGTGAACGAGACGTCATAGCCGGCTACTTCGAGCGGCTTGATCGTCTTGACTGCGAACTGCTCCATCGGGTTGGCCACGCAACAAACTCCCTCAATCTTGCGGATCGTTGCCCGGATCGGCATCGAAATTGGCCGAGGTCTGCATCGCGCGGCGGGTTCCGGCGGCAAAGCCAAGCACCAGCATCACGATCAATCCCCATGGCGTCTTCGATTCAAGCCACCGGTCGATCCCCCAGCCGATGAAACCGCAAACCAGCACGGTCCCGACGAATTCTATCCCGACCGCCCAGCCGCGCGTTTCCGCCCGCCCTTCCGCCGAGGAGACCCCGCGGGTATGCTTCGCCTGTGCTTCCGCGATCCTGCGGTCGAGATCGTGCCCGCCGCCATTTTCGCCCGAATCGGTCATGCGAAGACCCTGCTTGGTACGGTGCCCGCAAGGGCTGAACCGACCGGAAAAACTTGCACGCCGCAGCCTCGCCACCGGGGTGGCAGGGCCAGACGCGCGGCCCCTTTAGGAAGGGTTATCGCGCAAGTCAACCGCGCCTGCTGCACTGCGAAAAAGCAAGGGGCGGAGCGCTTGTCGCGCCCCGCCCCCGTGCAGCAATCAGGAGCCGGAAATTCAGGGGCAGCGGCTGTCGCGCAGCGGGGCCGCAGCGGTGCGGATCTGCCATGATCCATCGGGACCCTGATACTTTTCACCCGGCACGGTCTGCGCGATCAGGCGGCAGCCCGAAGTGAAGGCATAGTCTTCCACAGTGGCGTGCTGTTCGGCCGCCTTCTGGGCATAAAGCGCGCGGCGCTTGATGTTGATGTCATCCGCCATGCGCCGCACATCGGCGCTGGGGGTGCCGGGAAAGCCGAGATATCCATCGGTCTTTTCGCCGACCTGGCCTGAGGCACGCGCGGCGGCATAGGCTGGATCGCGCTGCTGGGCGGAAGCGGGCACCGAAAGCGCCAGCACGGCCAGAGCGGCGGCGCCAGCGGCAGTGATCGGAGAGAACTTGAACATCATATCCTAACCTCAAAAAATACCAGGATTTTCGTTGATCGTCGTTTCGGCATCTTTGGCCAGACGATAAACCACCTCCTGCTTGATGTTGATGTTGAGCTCGATCACGATCGGCTTGTCCGGCGCATTGACCGAAACACAGCCCGATAGCGCAACCGCGCCGCCCACCAACACCGCCAGCGCGGGCTTCCCCCACCGGCCCGACCGCCGTTTCCCGGTTCGATTCCCCTGCATGGTGCAAAGCATCGCAATCCGGGCGCGGTTGGTCAATTCATGCCTGTTCATGGCCCATTCCTGCTGTCTGAATCCTGAATATCATCGTTTTTCTGCTGATTTTGCGGTGGCGTGGCGGCCGGCGGCGTGGCCGGGGCCTGCGGGGTCGGACTTGGCGCAGGCGCCGGCGCGGGCTCATTCCCTTGCGAATCGACCAGCCCCAGCTCACGCGGATCGCGGATATAGGCCGGGTCATACCACGACTTGAACGAGGTCACGAGCTGATAGAACGGCGCCTTGATATTGATGTTGAACTGCACCGGCAGGCCTGAAAGCTGGCGGGTGATGAGGTTCTTCTTGGCCGCCTTGCCCTGGCGTACCCCCTCGATCCGCATGGTCGTCAGGATGTCGCCGTCGATCTTGCCGTTGAGGCCGATCTCCATCCGCCGGAAATCAAGGCTGCGCAGCGTCTGGAAGGCGAAATTGCCCATCGCCGACAAGTCCTTGTAGGTCAGCTCACCGACATAGGACAGGTTGCCGCCCGGCGGGCGCGAGATCAGCAGCCCGCCCTCGATCCGCCCCCCTTCCTGATCGAAGATCAGCGGCAGCGTGCCATCGAAGGTGCCCTGCGCGGAAATGTTGCTGAGTTCCAGCTGCGAGACGAATTTGGCGGCGTTCGCGCCATCGACCTTCAGGGTAAAGCGGCGCACCTCGGATGCGCCCAGCACCATGGTGGTGGGCATCAGATCCAGCGTGCCGTCGATGAACGGCCAGTGCGCCCCGTTGACCCGCAGCGTTCGTCCCGGCTCAAGCTGAAACGAAACCTCGCCGTCGAGCACTTCGATCCCGGGGTTGATCGAGGCCAGCTTGAGCCGCTGATCCGGCGCGGTGACAAGGCCCAGCAGATCGGTGAATTCAACCGTGCCGCGCGTACCCTTTACCGGGCCGAAAGCGGCGGCAAAGTCCAGCCCGTCGGTGCTGAACCGGCCGGTGCTGGTCAGGGCATCGTCATTCCAGTCGATCCGCCCGGTGCCGCTTACCGTGCCATCGGCCAGCGCGATCACACCCTGGGCGGCATAGGTCAGCATTGTCGGTTGCAGCTGCGAATCGAATTTGATGCCCGGCACCAGCAGGTTGGCGAAGCCGGTCCCGGTATCCAGATCATGGGTAATGTCGGTCTGGACGATCTCGCGATCGGTGGTCGGTTCGCGCAGCATGGCCTGGGCGGTAAAGGTTGTGGAATGCAGTTGCAGCGCGGCATCGTGCGCGATCAGCGGCTCGAACTTGGCGGGCTGCTCACGGTCGGTCACCTTCAGGCTGACGCCGGAAATCGTCAGATCGCCGTTCGCAAAGCGCAGGTCCCCCGCGCCTTCGGACAAATCGAGCGGGACAGCGAACAGCTTCAGCTCGGTCCCACTGAAATGCCCGCTGACGACTTTACCCAGCGTCCCGGCAAAGCGATCGACCTTCAGCGTGCTGGGCTTGTCGAGCGGGCCGATCGAAACGTCGATCCCGCGCGCCACGATCGCACCGGGCCAGGCAAAACCAACCGCCCCGCTCTTCAGCCGGACCGGCGTGGTTCCCAGGGTGCCGACAAGATTGAGCGAGGCGGTGCCGGCCGCCAGCCGGGTGCCGCGCGCGTCGCTGCGCAGGATTGCCCCGTCCTTGCCCGGACACAGCGTCAGCCCGCGATTCTGGAGCGAAAGGTTGCCGACCTTGAAGCGCGCAAAACTGACCGGGGTGCAGCGCCGCCAGGCCGACAGCCCGCTGCGTTCCGACCAGTTGCCATCAACCGGCAGCACCAGATCGCGCACTTCGCCGCCGGGCAACGGGCCTGAAACCAGCGCGCGCCCGGCAAAGCCGATCTGTCCGCCGGGAAGCTGGACCAGCCGCAGGTCGGGCAAGGCGATGGCACTGCTGCCAGCGCGATATTCGGCCAGACTGAACCGCGCCTGCATTCCGCCCGAACCATTGCGCTGGGCGGTCCCTTCCATTTGCGGCATCCCGTTGCCGCCGGTCACGAAATTGCCCGAAAAGCGCGGGCCGCCCTTCATCCCCACGGTTACCGCCACGCGGCTCAGCCCCAGCAGCCGGGTTCCGCTGCCGCCGTGAACCTCCGCGATCGGCACGGTAAGCTGGGTGATCGCGCCAGTCTGCCGCAGGACATAGCTGGCCTTCAGGCTTGATCCGCGCTCCTCACGGACCAGAGCGGTCCGCAGCTGTTTCACCAGCGGCGCAAGCAGCGTGCCCTCGCCCGACTTTTCCAGTCCGCCAAGGGTGGCGGCCAGATCCGTGCCGCTGCGCAGGGCGCGGGCGCCAAGCGTGCCCTCACCATCCAGCCCGCTCTGGCCCGAGCGGCTGCGGACCGTGCCTTCCAGCGTCAGTTCGCTGGCCGCAACGAAGCCCATATCGACACTGTTCGCCGCCAGATCGTAATCGGCAACCACGCCGTCGGTTCCAAGCGAGAAAGCGCCCTGCGCCTCGATATCGCGCGCGCTGGTGCCTTGCAGGGTCAGGCTGCGGCCGTGCAGATCATAGTTGCCTTTCAGCTCGTCGAACCGCTCACCCAGTTGCAGGTCCAGCTGGGTGCTGGTGTCTTTCAGGCTGATCTGGCCATTCTGGCAATTCAGCGCGGCCAGCCGCAGCGGGCCTGAGAACTGGGTTCGAGCGCTCAGCGTGGTCAGCTCACCGTAAAGCGTCGCCTTGCTGCCCCGGCAGCCTCCGAAATCGAGCTGCGGGGCAACCGCCGCGAGGTTTCCGCGGAAACTGCGCCTGAGGTTGCCCTTCCCTTCGAGCTTGGCGCCGATCACGCCATAATCGCTCTCGATCCGGGTGCGGGCATCGATCAGGGTCAGGTAGAAATCCGGCAGGCCGCTCGTGCCATCGCGCTTGGCGAAGATCACCGGATCGAGCGCACCGAAACTGACTTTGCCGTCATGATAGCTGCCATAGAGCCGCGCACCTTCCAGCCGCACCACCGACAGCACCGGGATACCAAACCGCGCACCGAATTCCACTTCGGCCCGGGGGATAACCAGATCGGGCCGCTTCGGATCGCCGACGACGATGTTCTTCAGGACCTGTTTGCTGGTGCCGATCGATTCGATCTCATAGGTCGCGGGAAGACCCAGATCCTCCAGCTGCCCGGCGATGATCGAATTGGCGATCCGTTCGCGCACGAACCACGCCGTCGCCAGCCCGATCGCGATCAGGCACAACACGGCCAGCCCCAGCATCCGCCATCTGCGCCTGCGACGCGGCGGAGGGCTTTCCTCTGGCTGATCGGCAGGTTCGACTTCGGACTGCGACATTGTGCCTACACTTGCGCGCTTGGCCCGCGAAAGGCAATGGACTGGTATCGCGTCAACGCGGGGGAGCCACAGGTGGCAGAAGAGCAGGACCAACCGCACCACGGCCAGGGCCACCGCGCCCGGCTGCGTGAACGGTTGCTTGGCGGCGGCGAAGGGGCTCTCGCCGACCACGAAGTGATCGAATACCTGCTGATGACTGCAATTCCCCGCAAGGACGTGAAGCCGCTGGCAAAAAGCCTGTTGACCCGGTTCGGCGGGCTGGCCGGGGTGTTCAACGCCGATCCTTCGGCCCTGGCGAACCATCCCGGCATGGGGGAAACCAGCGCCGCCGCGATCAAGATTGTCGCGCTTGCCACCCGCCGCCTCGCCCGGACCGGGGTGCAGGATCAGCCGGTGCTGGCCAGCTGGCAGGCGCTGATCGATTACCTGACGGTGGACATGGCCCATCTGCGGCACGAGCGGGTTCGCGCGCTCTATCTCGATACCCGCAACCGGCTGGTCAGCGACGAGCTGCTGTCCGAAGGCTCGCTTGACGAAGCCGCGATCCACCCGCGCGACGTGGTCAAGAAAGCGCTCGATCTGGGGGCGGCGGCGCTGATTATGGTCCACAACCACCCGTCCGGCTCACCCGAGCCGAGCCGCGCCGATATCGCGATCACCAACCGGATTGCCGAAGCCGCACGGTTGTTGGGGATCACGCTGCACGATCATGTCATCATCGGCAAGGAAGGCCACGTCAGCCTGCGCGCCAAGGGGCTGGTCTGATGTGCGTGGCCGCCCTCGCCTGGCAGGCACATCCGGATTGGCCATTGGTGGCGATCGGCAACCGTGATGAATACCACGCCCGCCCCACCGCCGCGCTGAGCCGCTGGGCCGATGGGCGGATCGTGGCGGGACGCGATCTTCAGGCCGGCGGCACCTGGCTCGGGGTGAGCGAAGGGCGCTTTGGCCTGGTCACCAACCTGCGCGTGCCGGGCTATCCCCGGCCCGAGCTGGCCTCGCGCGGGAGCCTGGTGACTGACTGGCTGCGCGGCAATCCCCCTGCCGCGACCGAAACGATGAACCCGTTCAACCTGTGGATTGCCGACACCGGTCAGCTGCGGTTCCTGACCAACCATCCCGAACCTTTAGGGCTGGAGCTTGAACCCGGCATCCACGGCCTGTCCAACGGCGCCCATGGCGATCGCTGGTTCAAGACCGCGCGGTTGGAAGACGCCCTTGGCGCATGGCTGGAGGCTCCGGCCAAGGCCGAAGTCCTGTTCGCCGCACTGCGCGACGAGACGCCAGAATCGGCTGATCCCGAAGACGCCTATTCCTCGGTGTTCATCCGCAACCCGGTCTATGGCACGCGCTGTTCAACCGTGGTGATGGTCGGTGCAGCAGGGCGCGGGCGGGTCATCGAACGGCGATTTGGCGCGGACGGAGTGGTTTTGGGAGAGGATGCGGTGGAGTTCGTCTGGGGGTAGAAATTACTCTCGCAAAGGCGCGAAGGCGCGAAGATGTCACCCTGCGCCGCAGGCTAGATCCCTACCTTTCACGATGCGGCCTGAACCCGCCTTCATTCCGTATTCTTCATTGGCGATGTCCACGGCGGTGAAGCTGGCTCGTCCGGACGCGAGCGTCCCGCGCGGCCTATGGCTGCTGGCGGTGCCGGCGCTCCTCCTGGCAGGCGTCGGGGTGGTCGAACTCGCCTCGACGCCCTCTGGCGACTGGCTGG
>JAKPHK010000027.1 GCA_029550345.1 Pseudomonadota bacterium | reverse complement strand
ACGTGGGCGGAAACGTGCCAGATCACCGCCTCGATCAGCCCGTCCTTCGATCCGTACTTGCGGCTTGCCAGCCCGCGCGAGAAGCCTGCGCCGGTTCCCACTCGCTCCAGCGTGCAGGCCAGGTAGCCTTCGGCCGCGATTATCTCGGCCGCCGATTCCAGCAGCCGACGCTCCGATTCCTCGCGCCGCTGCGCTTGCGTGCGCCGCGCCGTGGGCGGAGCCAGTTCGACGTTCATCTGTTCCCCGTGCGGCTGTGCCGCCGTCCTTCAAACTTAGGCTCAGGACCTATTAATTTGCTTGCGGAATGCTCAATAGGTTGATTCAATGGCGGCGCGAGGAGGCGTTGGCATGAGTGACCTGATCTGGTTGTCGAAGGCGCAGATGCGCCGGATCGAGCCGTATTTTCCTTTGTCGCACGGGGTTCCGCGGGTCGATGATCGGCGGATCATCAGCGGGATCATCTTCGTGATCCGCAATGGTCTGCGATGGCGCGATGCGCCTGCGGCATACGGCCCGCCCAAGACGATCTACAACCGGTTCATCCGTTGGAGCCGCATGGGCGTGTTCAACCGGATTTTCTCGGCACTGGCCGCCAAGGGGGGCAAACCGGACCAGTTGATGATCGATGCCACCCATCTCAAGGCGCACCGCACGGCGGCCAGTCTGCTCAAAAAGGGGCTGTTCCCCGACGTATCGGACGCACCAAGGGCGGCCTGAACTCCAAGCTCCATGCCGTTTGCGATGACAAGGGCCGGCCGCTGATCATGCTGCTCAGCGAAGGACAGATGAGCGACTACAAGGGCGCGGCGCTGATGATCGACGCCTTGCCCAGGGCCAAAGCACTGTTGGCTGATCGAGGCTACGATGCCGACTGGTTCCGCGCCGCGCTGACCGAGCGCGGCATTACGCCCTGCATCCCGTCAAAGGCCAACCGCAAGGTCCCGATCCCCCACGACACAGTGCTCTACCGCCAACGTCACAGGATCGAAAACATGTTCGGCAAACTCAAGGACTGGCGCCGCATTCACACCCGCTACGACCGATGCGCCCACACCTTCATGTCCGCCATCTGCATCGCCGCAACCGTCATCTTCTGGCTCAATCAATGAGTCCTGAGCCTAGTTGTTGACCGTCTACCAACATTAAAATAGCCATTGCGTCAAGCCCTTCGCCAGCCAAGGCGATTCCGGGCACGCGAAGGAGAGCGTGAATGGCCGTTGCCACCGAACTTGCCCAGACGATCATCGACCCCAAGGCCTA
>JAKPHK010000023.1 GCA_029550345.1 Pseudomonadota bacterium | reverse complement strand
GTCGGCACGGTCGGCGGCTTCTGCGTGTCGAACCACCCCAAGTTCGAGATCATGCGTCTGGTCTGCCGCCCCTATGTCTTCACCGCTTCGCTGCCGCCGAGCGTGGTTCACACCGCAGCCACCTCGATCCGCAAGCTGATGCACGCCGGAAACAAGCGCGCCCACCTGTGGGAGAATTCCAAGGTCCTGCACAAGGGGCTGACCGATGCCGGATTCCAGCTTGGCACCAAGGAGCCGGAAAGCGCGATCATCTCGGTCATCATGCCCGATCTGGAACGCGGCGCGATGATGTGGGAGGCGCTGCTGCGCGAAGGGCTCTACGTCAACCTGGCGCGTCCCCCGGCAACGCCTGCGAACATGACGCTGCTGCGCTGCTCACTCTGCGCCGAACACAGCGCCGAACAGGTCCAGACGATCATCGGCATGTTCAAGCGCGCCGGTGCTGCGGTGGGGATCATTGGCTAGGTGGCTGCCGGGCGCGGCTCTTGCGCTGGCCTGTGCCACACCGGCTGCGGCGGGTGAGAAGGTGAACCCCTACCCCGCCCCCGGCATGATGGAGGCCAGCTGCCCGGCCAGCCGTGACGGTCTGTGGGCGCTCGACGAGCGGGTGCTGCAAAGTGACTGGGCCTGGCAGTGCCGCTATCGCGAAGAGAACGCCCGGGTCGATCCGGCTCGCCCGCCGCGCGCGGTGTTCATCGGCGATTCGATCACCGAAGGCTGGCTCAATGCCGATCCCGATTTCTTCGCCCACGGCTTCCTTGATCGCGGGATTTCCGGGCAGACCAGCGCCCAGCTGGTAGTGCGGTTCTGGCAGGACGTGGTCGCGCTGCACCCGCGCGTGGTGCACATCATGATCGGCACCAACGACATCGCCGGCAATACCGGACCGACCACGCCAGAGGCCTACAAGAACGCGATCCGCGCGATGGTCACCCTGGCCCGCGCCAACAATATCGAGGTCGTGCTCGGCTCGATCCCGCCGACCGACCGGTTCGATTGGGCCCCGCAGCACAAGCCTGCGGTTTGGGTCGCCACGCTTAACGCCTGGCTGCGCGATTATGCGGCGGGCGAAGGGCTGGTCTATGCCGATTACTATGCCGCGCTGGTCGGGCCGGACGGCTCGTTCCCGCGCGAATGGGCGCCCGACGGGGTCCATCCCAACAAGTCCGGCTATGCCATGATGCGCCCGATCGCCGAAAGGGCCGTGGCCGAGGCAGAGGCGCGGGCGGCAAGACGGTGAGCGGACGGCTGGCCGGTAAGCGCGCGGTCATCACCGGCGCGGCGCAAGGGATTGGCAAGGCGATAGCCAAGGCCTTCGTGGCCGAAGGCGCCGATCTGATCCTGGCCGATATCGATGAAGCGCGCCTGGCGGAAACGGCGGCGGAGCTGGGCCAGGAAGCGCTGGTTTGCGATCTTTCCCGCAAGGCTGAGATTGACCGCCTATTCGCCCGTGTCACCGCACGGTGGGGCGGGCTGGACCTGCTGGTCAACAACGCCGGGGTGACCCACGCCGCCGAGCTGAACGAGCTGACCGAGGAAGACTTTGACCGGGTGATGGCGATCAACCTCAAGGCGGCGCTATGGGGCACCCAGGCGGCTGCGCGGTTGATGGAGCCAGGCGGCGCGGTGGTGAACATGAGCAGCGTCAACGCGGTGCTTGGGATCCCCAACCAGATTCCCTACGCCCTATCCAAAGGCGCACTAAAGCAGCTAACCAATGTAACTGCATTGGCACTTGCGCCCAAAGGCATCCGGGTCAACACGATCGGGCCGGGTTCGATCATGACCGAGATGCTGAAAGGCATCATGACCGACCGCGCCGCCGAACAGAAAATCCTCAGCCGGACTCCGCTGGGCCGCTGCGGCGAGCCTGAAGAGGTCGCTGCGGTTGCGGTGTTCCTCGCCAGCGATGAAAGCTCCTATATCACCGGCCAGACCATCTACCCCGACGGCGGGCGGTTGGGGCTGAACTATACGGTGCCGGTCAACTCTTGACCGCTTCGCCGTCCATCACCTTGTTTTCGGGAACGATCGGCCATAGCAGCTGCTGCCCGAAGCCAGACTTGGGCAGATTTTCCACCCCATAACTCTGCGGATAGCTGCGGGTGATCTTGGCGGTGCCGAACAGGACATCCCAGAAGAACAGCAGATTGCCGAAGTTGCCCTTGTAGTTGACCGCCGGATCAGTGGCGTGGCGGCCGTGGTGGGCGTGATGGGTAGCCGGGGTGGAGATCGTCCGTTCAACCAGCCACATCACCGGCGAGAGCATTCTGATCCGGTACAGTGCGCGATCCCATGCCACGTCCGAATGCGCACCGATGATCACCGCCATCTTCACCACCAGATAGCCGGCATAGACCCAGCCCAGGCCGAGATAGATCAACACCCCCGAAAACCAGATGCCGGGCATCATCGCATAGTAGAACAGGTTATTTCGATAGACGAGCCGCACGCTCATATACCGGGCGTCGTGATGGGCGCGGTGCAGGTTGTAGAGCCACGCAAAGGAATGGGAAGCCCGGTGCCACCAGTACTGGGTCATGTCATCCAGCACCAGGAACAGCAACAAGGCGGCCAGGACGTTGAGGTTGGCAAGCGCGCCGCGAAGTTCGGGGAAGAAATGCGCCATGCCCAGATCGGTCACGATCAGGATCGCGGGCTGAGTCAGGCCCAGCAGGACGACGGTGCTGACGATTTCAACCACGGCATCGTGCCCGGTCTGCTCCGCCTTTGCGAAGAAACGGGTCAAGGCAAGTTCAAAAACGATGAACGCGAGGTAGATCGCAATCACGGCATAGGTTGCGGTGGGCATCGGCATTCTCCCGGCAGGTCTTGCTTTGCCATGACGATAGCGGCACGAAGGGTGATGAAATGTCCGATATTTTACAAATAGCAAAGAACCCGACGAGCCGCTCGGTCATCAAGGCCACGCTGTTCGATGGGCTCGGCCCGGATCAGCAGGCCCGGTTGGCCGCACAGGGTGTCTTACGGCGGTTTGCAGCGGGCCAGATCATCCAGCAGCGCGGCGATGACGCACGTGGGTTCTGGCTGATCCGTTCCGGTCAGGTGGCGGTCGGCCAGTTCGGACCGGATGGAGATTTCGATGCCGTCGCATTGCTCGGCCCCGGCGACAGCTATGGTGAGCTGGCAATGCTGGCCGGCAGCCCGCGCGTGGTCGATGCCGTGGCGCAGGGATCGGTCGAGGCGATGCTGATCCGCGCCGATGCTCTTGAACGGCTGCTGGCGGAAGACCCGGCAACCATGCGTCGCCTGCTGGCAGGGCTGGCCGCGCAGCTCCAGGAAACGATCGACATGGTCGTGCTGATGCGCCGATCGCAAGGCTTTGAACGGATCGCCCGGCTGCTGGTGATCCTTTCGGGCGATCGGCCCCTGCCCGCATCGATTTCGATCACCCAGCAGGGTCTGGCCGATCTGACCGGGACATCACGGCAGACCGTAAACGAGGCCCTGCGCCTGTTCGAGGATCACGGAGCAATCCGGCGCGGCTATGGCGCAATTGTCCTGACCGATCGCCGCATCCTAACTGCCACGCCGTGGCGCCGCGGTCAGAACGGGCTGTCCACGCCCGTCTGAGCCGCCTTGGCCCGCTGAAACCCCTCGCGCCCACTCAGCCGTTCAAGATAGGCCGCCATGCCCGGCGTCACCTGCTCTTCCAGTCCGATGCTTTGCGCCAGCATCACCGCATAGGCCAGCGAGATGTCGGCCATGGTAAAGCGTCCGGCGGCTGCGTATTCCCCTGGCATCAGCTCTTCCGCCTTGCGCAGCCGCACGCCGAACCAGTGGGCATAGTCCGCCGCGGCCTCGGGCGCGCGGCCCGGCTCGAAGCGGGAATAGCGCAGGTGGATCGTCTGCGGGAACGTCAGCGTCGCCTCGCCCATGAACAGGAAGTTGAGGTAGCGGGCATAGTCGGCCTCGTCCGGCGCAACGGCCAGATCGCTGAGGCCGAACCGAGTGGCCAGGAAATGCGGGATCGCGCTGCTTTCGGTCATCAGCTGGCCATCGACCAGCAGCGCCGGAACGGTGCCGAGCGGATTGATATCCTTGTACCCTTCGACCCGCGCGCGCGGGGGGAACGGCATCAGCGTCAGATCGTAAGCCAGCTCCAGCTCTTCCAGCGCCCACAGCGCGCGGAACGAGCGGGCATCGGCGCAGTGGTAAAGGTGCGGGCGGCTCACCGCGCCACGGCCTCAACACTGGTAACCGCATCACACTTGTGCCCGGCCTCTTCCGAGCCGCCGCCCAGCAGGGTGATCGCGGCAAAACCGGCAAGCACGAATGCCACGAAACCAGCGGTCGCCAGCCCCAGGTACTTGTCGATAAAGGCCTTGATCGGCGCACCGAACATCCGGAACAGGATTCCGACGATCAGGAAGCTGATCGAACGGCTGACGATCGAGCCGAGGATGAACTTGACCATGTCCATCCCGATGAACCCGGCGGTGATGGTCAGGAGCTTGAACGGGATCGGCGTTGCGCCCTTGGCCACGAAGATCCAGAAGCCGTATTCGTTGAGATAGCAGGCCGCCTTGGGGAAGCTCTCGCTCAGACCCAGCCAGGCAAGGATCTGGGTGCCCAGCGTATCGTACAGCCCCCAGCCGATCGCATAGCCCAGCAGGCCGCCCAGCACCGAAGCGGCAGTCGCGATCATCGCAAAGCGCACTGCCTTTTTCGGCTCGGCCAGGCACATGATCCCCAGCAGGGGGTGCGGCGGGACCGGAAAGAAGCTCGCTTCGACAAAGGCGAACAGCGCCAGCCACCATTCGGCATGGGGGTGGACCGCCTTGGCCATGGTCCAGTCATAAAGGCGGCGCAGCATTGGTTTCCCCCGGTTCTGGGCTGGTGATCCGGCGTTGCTTAAACAGTGCCGCCAGCCCCGACAAGTGCTGATCCAATGCAGAGCAAATAACCATATTGGTTCTTTTCCCTTGACATCGTGACGCTGATATGGCACAAATATGGCGTTTATGCACTTTACAAACCCAACCTGACACGGTAGAGAATGCTCCATAGTTCGGAGCACAAACCATGTCGGTTCTTTCCCAACCTCACTTCCACGACGAAGCCAAGGCTTACGAGTTCCTTGAAAGCGTTGTTTGGGCTGACGGAATTACCTGCCCGCACTGCGGCACTGTGGATGGCCGCGTCTATGACCTGTCGAGCGTGCGCGGTTCCAAATCGGCTAAGAACCCGGAAGGTGCTATCCGCCACGGCCTCAAGAAATGTGGCGAGTGCCGCAAGCAGTTCACCGTCAAGGTTGGCACCGTTTTCGAGCATGCCCGCATGCCGCTGCACAAGATGCTGCAAGCCGTTCACCTGATCGTGTCGAGCAAGAAGGGTATCAGCGCCCACCAGCTTTCGCGTGTCCTAGAGGTCCAATACAAATCGGCGTGGTTCCTGGCCCACCGCATTCGTGAAGCCATGCGCTCTGGTGATCTTGCCGTTCCATTCGGTTCGGGCGGTGGCGCGGTTGAAGTCGATGAAACCTACATCGGCTTCAAGGCTGGTGCTGCACCTGCCCGCGCTGGCCATGCACACAAGATGGCGGTGCTGGCGCTGGTTGATCGCGATAGCGGCACCATGCGCAGTTTCAGCATTGAGCGCACCAGCGCAGATGCCATTCACCCGATTGTGCTTTCCAACATCAGCTGCGAGGCTCGGCTTATGACTGACGAGGCCAAGCTGTATCGCAAGGTTGGCAAGCAGTTCGCAGAGCACGGCACCACGCTGCACGGCGCAGGCAACTATGTGAGCCGCGAAGATCGCACCATTCATACCAATACCGTTGAAGGCGCGTTCTCGATCTTCAAGCGGGGCATGCGCGGCGTGTATCAGCATTGCGCAGAGCATCATCTACACCGCTATCTTGCCGAGTTCGAGTTCCGCTACAACACCCGTCAGGCCAACGGCTTTGACGACCGGGGCCGGGCGCGTGAAGCGATCAAGGGCATTGTCGGCAAGCGGCTGACATACGCAAGGCCTGACATCAACACCGAAGCGGCCTAGTCAACTATGGCTTCCCGGCTTCGAGCCGCGCCGAAAACGCGGCCGCTGGCGGACCCGAAGGCTAGGGATTCCCTTGGCACGGTGGACATGCTATAAGAAGCACAACGGCGCGTCCGGGGTGGAACCGAAGCGCGCCGTTGCTCTTACCCCTTGTGGAAGGGGCAGGGTGGAGAGCATGGGGCCAAAGCCCCTAGCTATCTCCTATGGATGGTTTGCCAGATCATCTGACCCTCCTTTCGCTTGAGGTTGGCCCGCGCGGTCCTTTGGTGAGGTTGGCGCGCGATGCCGGGAACATTGGGGCGGCGGGCGGTTATTCACCGTCGGCCGCCTCATCTTCATGCGGGGCCGCTTGTTGAGGCTCCCCAATTTCGTAGCAATAATCCAGCAGAACCCCGAAGGTGCTGACAAACTTGTCACGGCGCTCTTGCGTCCAGCGGCCTCCTTCTGGCGGCAACGTTGCGAGCAAGCCAGATAGAGCAGAAGGGAGGCCGCCAGATTGCCCAGTGGCGGTATTATTCGACTGCGGCGTGAATGAAGAATGTGCGCGCGGCGCAGCTTTGGTGGCGCGAGCAACAATGGGTTTAACTGACTGCTTGGGTTGCGGGCTTTTTGCGCCAGCTTGCTTTTGACGAGGCGGCATAACCCCTGCTGCCGTGAACAGGCCCATAAACAGAGACACCATGCGGCTCTGCTGACCGGTAGGAATATACTTCCGGAATGCATCGCGGATGGCAATCTCGTCATCGGTAGACGGATCAACGAATGCCAGTGCATCAGCATAGGCTGCGGTCAGCCATTCCGCCAAACGGCTCTGGTATTCAGCAGTCGGCGCAAGGCGGATACCCTCAAAGGTATCACTTGGCCGGCCTTCGTCAGTTATAAGATCGAGGGTTTTCAGCGCCTGAAGTGTCCGAGGCACGAGACTGTCGGAAATGCCGGCGCGGAGCAAAACGTCGGCATCAACCACGGGGGGCAACCCCCGGTTCCGGTGGCGCTCAATCAGATCTAAGACTGCCGAAGCAGGTGCGTAAGGTGCTGGCTGGTCGGTCGTAACGGGCATGGGATGACCCCTTAGGTGCAATTTCGACCGTATAGCGCCTGTACAGGACAAGGGCAATACCGTGTTCCCATCAATCGTGTTACACGAGCCGCGCTCCGTTAAACGCTTCAAGCATTTGACATTACATCGAAAAAAATTTCTACTGCTTGGGTGAACGAAGGGGAATTTGAAATGAAGAAGTGTTTATCCACAGCGGCTCCGCGCCTTGTACAACGCGAAAATGGTCAATGGTTGGCGGTTTCCCATCGATTCGACTCACTACGGATCGGGGTAACCGGACTGTCCGTTGACGATGCGACTGCGCGTTTTGAAGCTGCCCGATCCAGTTGGCTCGCCATGCTAGAGGATGCGACTGCTGACCGATCTGGTATAGCCACGCCATGACCGACAAGCCGAAGTCCCAGATCGACAAGTTCAAGGAAGCCGCGCGCGATCTTGACTGCGATGATGATGAGAGCCGGTTCAAGGAAAGATTGGAACGGTTGGCAAAGAAGCAAGCCCGTAGTAAACCGAAAGAAGATCGGAAGTAATTCCGGTCAAATAAAAACCCCGGTCGCACTGTGGCGCCGGGGTCGCTGAGGGCGCTACCCTCAACATCGGTGCGGGGCATATATGGCAAGCGGTGAGGAAAGTCAAGAGGGAAAACAGCGCTGCGCGCTCTACATCGACGGGTTCAACCTCTACTACCCAATAAAGCGAATGGGGCCAGACTTCAATTACTTGAAGTGGGCTAATCTCTGGCAACTAGGGGAGAATCTCCTAAAGCCTGACACCCAAAGACTTGAGAAGGTTGTCTTCTGCACGGCGGTCCCGAGTATTCGCCAAGATGCGGGCCAGCGTGACCGGCATGAACGCTTCAATGATGCGCAACGGGCTTGCGGGGTCGATATCGTACCGGGCCACTACGTTCCAGAGAACGTCGAAATCGACGGGGTACCCAACGGTGACATCAAATGGACCGAGAAGCAGACCGACATCAATGTCGCCCTTGAGCTTCTCTTCGACGGCTTAGACAACGTCTATGATGTTGCATTCTTGTTGAGCGCCGACACGGATCAGGTAGCCACAGCTAGAGCCTTCACGAACCGCCTAAAGCCGCTCGGAAAAACGCTAGTCGGAGTGGCCCCGCCAGACCGTGACGCTCCGCAGGGATATGCGCAATTTGGTGTGAAGTCCGTGAAGCTGAAGCGCTATGATATCGAGCGCTGTGTGATAGCTGGCGACCTTTACCTTGGAGGTCGCCTAATCATGCGGCCCACTGAATATGACCCTCCCGCTGGTTGGAAACACCCAAACGACCTCCCGAAACACAAAGCGCCAAAGCCACCATCAAGGGGTGCTTGGGGTAAGCCCGTGAAGGGCTGAATTGGCAGCCTGATCGTGGGTTTGTAAAAGACACAAACGCCACAAATATGGAACATCGCGATGAACCGATTCGCCGGGCACTGCCCCTGGATGGTCTCGCCCCCTTCAATCAGGAGCATGCCCCCATGACCACGGCCCCCAAGGCGCCGAAGAGAAAGCCGCGTGCCCGGAAGGCAGGGGCCGCCAAACAGAAACCGAAAGTCAGGCTGACCAAACGCTCACGCGAGGAAGGCGACAATCCCGGCACCGGGCACTGGCGGATCTATTTCCTCGAACACCTGATCCAGACTTCGAACATCACCGCATCGGCGGCCTATGCCAGGACCGTGCCGAGCCGGGCCTATCGCACCCGCAAGCAGGACCCCGGCTTTGCCGCGGCCTGGGACGCCGCCCTGGCCGAGGGATACAAGAACCTTGAGATGGACGTGCTGGCCTATCTCAGAAACCCCAGTCCCGAACACAAGATGGATGTCGCCAGCGCGATCCGGCTGCTGAGCCTGCACCGCCAGGCTGTCGCCCAGAGCCGCGCCCAGCAGGATGATCGCAGCGAGCAGGAAGTGCTCGATTCGATCGACCGGATGATCGACGAGATGCGCGAGCGCGCGGCGGCCAATGCCGCGCTCGACGACGAAACGGAACAGCCGGATGAGCAAGCGTAGCGACAGCCGCGCCGCCTATCTGCTGAGCCTGCCCGCGGACGAGCGCCGGGCGCTGCTGAACGCGATGAGCGAGCGCCAGCGGCATGCGCTGCGTCATCACTGGCGGCTGTGGGCGCACGACGGGCAATTGCCGCCGGGCGGCGATTGGCTGGCCTGGCTGATCCTGGCCGGGCGCGGCTTTGGCAAGACCCGTGCCGGGGCCGAATGGGTCCGCGCGATTGCCGAAACCGATGGTTCGGCGCGGATCGCGCTGATCGGCGCCTCGCTCGGCGAAGCGCGCAGCGTGATGGTAGAAGGCGATAGCGGCCTGATGGCGATCGCCCCGCACGGAATGCGGCCGAAATTCGAACCGTCAAAGCGCCAGCTGGTCTGGCCCGGCGGCGCGCAGGCCATGCTGTTTTCCGCCGCAGAGCCCGAATCGCTGCGCGGGCCGCAGCACAGCCACGCCTGGTGTGATGAGGTGGCCAAATGGGACAATGCCGGGGGTAAGGCCCAGAGCGCGTGGGACAACCTGCTGCTCGGCCTGCGTCTGGGCGCAAACCCGCAAGTGGTTGCCACCACCACGCCGCGCAGCGTCGCCTTGCTGGCCCGGCTGGTCGCCCACCCCGAAGTGGCGATCACCCGCGGCCGGACCAGGGACAACGGGCGCAACCTGCCGCCGCGCTTCCTCTCTGCGATGAAGCGTGAATTCGGGCGGAGCGCGCTGGGCCGCCAGGAGCTTGACGGAGAACTGATCGAAGACATCGAAGGCGCGCTGTGGAGTCGCGCCCTGCTGGAACAGGCCCGCGAAGCCAGCGCCGCCAGTCCGCCGGTGCGGGTGGTGGTGGGGGTCGATCCCCCCGCCTCGGCCCAGGGCGATGCCTGCGGGATCGTGGTCTGCGCGATCTGCGAAGACGGGATCGCCCGCGTCCTTGCCGATTGCAGCGTGGAAAAGGCCAGCCCGGAAAAATGGGCCCGCGCCGTCGCCAATGCGGCGGACAAGTGGCACGCCGACCGGGTGGTGGCCGAAGCCAATCAGGGCGGCGCAATGGTGGCCAGCGTGCTGCGCGCGGCCGAACTGGCGCTGCCGCTCAAACTGGTCCACGCCCGCCACGGCAAAAGCGCCCGCGCCGAACCCGTCGCCGCGCTTTACGAGGCCGGAAGGGTCCGCCACGTCGGCCAGCTCCCCGCGCTGGAAGACCAGCTCTGCGGGCTGATGGCCGGCGGCGGGTACCAAGGCCCGGGCCGCTCACCGGACCGCGCCGATGCGGCGGTCTGGGCGCTGACGGAGCTGGTGCTGGGGCGCAAGGGGCCGAGGGTTTGGGCGGGTTAAGCGACTGGCTTAGAAGATTGACTTACCCTTCGCTCGGCGGCGCAAGTGCTCCATAGGCTCCCAGCGATCTGATTCAGGAAACTGAACTTCCCAATAGTTCCAGCCATTCAGGCTGGTGCTTCGTCCGTCTTTGGTTTTGGCAAGTGCGCTTGCCGCCTCGGAGAGTGAACTGAACTTGCTGCCATTCACCACCAGCATTCCATCAAGGAACTGACCTTCATATCGTTGGCTTCCGCGACCGTACTCCATTCGTGCGCGGGAGCCATGCGGAACGACCACACCATCGTCAGACCACACCTTGCCAGATGACTGGATGGGTTGGGCATATTCAGACTGCGGCTGCCGCTCCGGCAACTTCAGTAGCCGCCTAAGTGCAGAAAGAGGCGTCTCGCTGAAGCTCCTGCGCTCAGCTTCGATGAGCTTGTAGACCTCAAAGTCAATTTCGATCGTTGTCGTATCCACTGCATTTCTCCTTTAATGCCATTTCTCTACTGTACTCCTATTACTCCTGTCAAGAATGATTTGAGAATGTGAGTAATGGCCGCTTTGCAAAAGGTGCCCCATGTCCTTCCTTCAAACTCTGGCCTCCGCCTTCAAGGGCGGGGTGTCTTCGCGTGTGCCTTTGGGGCGTACGTTTCTTTCGCCGTGGTTCTATGCCGAGGGCAGCGCCAAGGCGCCGTTCGACTATGGCCGCAGCGTCAGGCGCGGTTATGTTGAGAACCCGGTGGCGCAGCGCGCGGTGCGGCTGGTGGCCGAGGGGATCGGCGGGGCGCCGCTGGGGCCTTGCGATCCGCAGCTGGCCGCGCTGGTCTCTGCCACCAGCGCCGGGCAATCGCTGCTCGAAACGCTCAGCAGCCAGCTGCTGCTCCACGGCAATGCCTATGTCCAGGTGATCAAGGACGCGGCGGGCAAGCCGGTCGAGCTTTATGCCCTGCGGCCCGAGCGGGTCAGCGTGATTGCCGGGGCCGATGGCTGGCCCGGCGCCTACGCCTACAAGGTTGGCGAAAGCACCCTGACGATCCCGGTGCTGGACGAGGATGCATCGCCCAATCTGGTCCACATCAAGGCCTTCCACCCGGCCGACGATCACTATGGCGCGGGCTGCCTTGCCGCAGCCGAGGAAGCGGTGCTGACCCACAACGCCGCCGCCGCCTGGAACCGGCAGCTGCTGGAAAATGCGGCGCGGCCCTCTGGCGCGCTGGTCTATGATCCGGGCGACGGGGCAGGGCTGAGCGCCGAACAGTTCGACCGGCTCAAGACCGAGCTGGCCTCCGCCTATGCCGGGCACGCCAATGCCGGGCGGCCGATGCTGCTGGAAGGCGGGCTGAAGTGGCAATCGCTCAGCCTTTCGCCCGCCGACATGGACTTTGCCGAGCTGAAGGCCGCCGCCGCGCGCGACATTGCCCTGGCTTTTGGCGTCCCGCCGATGCTGCTCGGCCTGCCAGGGGACGCCACCTATGCCAATTACCGCGAGGCCAACCGCGCGCTGTGGCGGCTGACCCTGCTGCCGCTGGCGACCAAGCTGCTCTCTGCCCTGTCCGAAGGGCTGGAAACCTGGTTCCCCGATCAGAAGCTCGCCATCGACCTCGATCGGATCCCGGCGCTGGCCGAAGACCGTGAGCGGCTGTGGGCCCAGATCGGCGGCGCGGCTTTCCTCAGCAACGAAGAGAAACGCAGCCTGCTGGGCCTCGCGCCCGCTCAATCAGGGAACAAATGATGAACAGAGACGAAATGGTCGCCCGCCTGGTCGCCCAGGCCGAGGATCAGGGCGCCGAACTGGTGACGCTGCGCGCGATCATCGAAGAAGCCAGCGAACTTGGCGCCGAACGCGTGCTGAGCCGGATGGGGCTGGACGATCCGACCGCCCATACCGACCTGTCCGAGCTGCGCCAGCTGCTCCAGGCCTGGCGCGATGCCAAGTCGAGCGCGTGGAAGGCGACGGTCGCCTGGGTAGTGCGCGGGGCACTGGCCCTGCTGCTGCTCGGCATCGTGATCCGCACCGGCGCAACCGGATTTCTGAAGTGACCCCGGATCAAGTCCGAGGCGAGAAAAGCGCGCTGCGCTTTGCCGGCTATGCCGCGCTGTTCGACAAGCGCGATGCCGGGCGCGACCGGATCCTGCCCGGCGCCTTCACGCAGACCCTGGCAGATCGGCACGAGCCGCTCCCGCTGTTCTGGCAGCACCGCCCCGACCAGCGGATCGGCTGGGTCGAGACGGTGCGTGAGGACAATCGCGGCCTGCGGGTGATCGCCACGATCGACAACCCCGCTGGCGGAGCCGCCGCTGCGCTGAAACGCGGTGCGGTGACCGGCCTGTCGTTCGGCTACCGCGCCCGCGCCTTCACCCGCAGCGAGGCCGGCCGCGATCTCAGCGAGATCGACCTGTTCGAGGTGAGCCTGGTGACCCACCCGATGCAACACGGCGCGCGGGTTCACCTGATCGCCTGATCCAATGTACCCCCTCTCGCCTGCGGGAGGGGCTGGAGGAGGGCCTGTTTTGCTCTCCCGATCTCTCAACACGCCCTCCCCTAACCCCTCCCGCCAGCGGGAGGGGGATCATACGAAAGGCCAATCCATGGATAGTGAAATCTCCACCCAACCGCTCGACGCCTCGTTCGATCTGGTTGCCCGGCAGGATGCCGCCGAACAGGCGCTGAGCGTGCTGCGCGGCGATGTCGATGAAGTGAAATCGCGGCTCGAAAAGGTCAGCCGCGCCGCCGCGCGCCCCGCGCTGGGCGTGACCGGCGCCGTCAGCCCCGAACTGAAGGGTTTCGTCGATGGCTATCTGCGCCACGGGCGTGAGGCCGAACTGAAATCGGTAAACGCCGGGGTGCTGGCCGATGGCGGCTATGCCGTCCCGCGCGAAATCGACGTGATGATCGCTGCCCAGCTCAAGGCAATCAGCCCGATCCGCGCCATCGCCCAGGTCGTGCAGGTCGGCACTTCGGGCTATCGCAAGCTGGTCAGCTCCACCGGCACCACCTCTGGCTGGGTCAGCGAAACCGCCGCCCGCCCCGAAACCGGCACCGCCAAGTTCAACGAAATCGCCCCGCCGATGGGTGAGCTTTATGCCAACCCGGCGGCCAGCCAGACGATGCTGGATGACGCGGCGTTCAATCTGGAGGAATGGCTGGCAGGCGAAATCGCGGTCGAATTCGCCAAGGCCGAAGGCGCCGCCTTCATCAACGGCACCGGCACCAATCAGCCCAAGGGCTTCCTTGGCGCGCCGACCAGCAACGCTGCCGACGCCAGCCGCGCTTTCGGCACCCTGCAGTTCACCGCCAGCGGCAATGCCAGCGCGTTTGACGCCAACCCGGAACTGAAGCTGATCGACATGGTCCATTCGCTGAAGGCCGCGCACCGCCAGGGTGCCTGCTTCGTGATGAATTCGAAGACCCTAGCCACGGTCCGCAAGTTCAAGGCCGCCGATGGTTCGTTCCTGTGGCAGCCGGGGATCATGGACGGCCAGCCGGCTCGGCTGCTGGGTTATCCCGTGATCGAGGCTGAAGATATGCCCGATGTTGCCGCCAATGCCTTCCCGATCGCCTTCGGCAACTTCCGCAACGGCTATCTGATCGCCGAGCGCAAGGAGACCGCGATCCTGCGCGATCCGTTCACCAACAAGCCGTTCGTCAATTTCTACGCGACCAAGCGAGTTGGCGGCCAGGTGCTCGACAGCGATGCGATCAAGCTGATCAAGATCTCGGTCTGATCGGGTCTTTGGGGGCCGGGGCAACCCGGCCTCCGCCTTCACCATCCCCAAAAACAACCCGGAGACCGCCATGAAGCGGGCCATTGTCACGCCTGCCGCGCTTGCCCCGGCGGCACTGTCCGAGCTGAAAGACTGGCTCGGCATCACCACCACGTCCGACGACGCGCAACTGACCGCCCTGCTGCGCGCCGCGCTTGAGGCGTGCGAGGATTTCACCGGCATCATGCCGTTGCAGCAGGATTGCGAGGAAGTGCTGCCGGCATCCTCAGCCTGGCAGGTTCTGCGCACCCGGCCGGTCCAGGCGATCACTGGGCTGGAGGGCATTCCGGCCGAAGGGGCGCGCTTTGCCCTGCCAAACGCGAACTACGCAATCGAACTCGACGCCGATGGCGGCGGGCGCGTGCTGATCAGCAACCCCGGTGCGGCTGGACGGGTGGCGGTGCGCCTTACCGCAGGTCTTGCCGCTGACTGGCCGAGCCTGCCCGAAGCACTGCGCCACGGCGTGCTGCGGCTGGCGGCCTTCCAGTATCGCGAGCGTGAGGGAGACAGGGCGAGCGCCCTGCCACCCGCCGCCGTCGCCGCGCTGTGGCGGCCATGGCGCAGGTTGCGGCTGGCATGACCGCCAGTCCCTTTGCGGCGATCGTTCCCCGACTGATCGACCGTGCCCGGTTGCTCGGCGAGGCCACCGCCAAGGCCCGCCGCGATCCCACCCGTGCCTGGCGCGATGCGCGGCTGGTCTGGCCGCTGTTCACCAAAGGATAGAC
Source organism: Pseudomonadota bacterium (assembly GCA_029550345.1). Lineage (GTDB taxonomy): Bacteria > Pseudomonadota > Alphaproteobacteria > Sphingomonadales > Sphingomonadaceae > Novosphingobium. The sequence goes on along the minus strand of JAKPHK010000023.1, from coordinate 9,362 downwards.
CGCCATGGAAATTGCCCTGCGCGCCGCACTGATCGCCTGGCTGCAAGCCGATCCGGTGCTTTCCGCCCAGCTCAACGCCGTGACCGAGGAGGTCCCGTCGCGTACCGCCCTGCCGTGGCTGGCGATCGCTGCCAGCGCCAGCGCCGACTGGAGCGCCAAGGACCGCGCCGGGCGCGAGGTGCGCCTGGCGCTCGAACTGCATTGCCGCGGCGATCGGCCAGACACTGCCGCCAGCTTGATCGGCGCGGTCGAGGCCCGGATCGCCGCCCTGCCCGCCGCGCAGGATGGCTTCCGGATCATCTCAACCCTGTTCCTGCGCGCCCGCGCCGAACAGCGCGGCGCCAACACCCGCGCGGTGCTGATCGAGTACCGGTTCCGCGTTTTGTCCGACTGACGTCGGTGCGGGAAAGCCGTCCGGCTTTCCCTGCCTGGCCGGCCAGACCAAGCTGATCGCGGATGCGGTCAGCGCACCCAAACAACATGCCCTCCCCTAACCCCTCCCACAGGTGGGAGGGGAATCTGTCGCGTTCCTGGCTTCGGCGGAACATTCACAAAGGAGAACCCCATGACCGCCCAGAAAGGCAGCGCCTTCCTGCTCAAGATTTCGAACGGCGCGACCCCCGCGGTCTATCAGACCGTTGCCGGGCTGCGCACCACCCAGATGTCGATCGCCGGAGATCCGGTGGTGATCACCACCAAGGAAAGTGGCGGCTGGCGCGAAATGCTGTCTGGCGCGGGCGTTCGCTCGGTTTCGGTCAGTGCAGCCGGAATCTTCCTTGGCAGCGCTGCCGAAGCCCAGGTCCGCGCCAATGCCATGAACGGCACGCTCGACGATTACGAACTGAGCTTTGAGGACGGCGAAAAGCTGCGCGGCCGGTTCTTGGTCCAGAAACTCGATTACTCCGGCGATTTCAATGGTGAGCGCAATTACACGCTGAGCCTGGAAAGCTCCGGTCCGGTCGCCAGCGCATGACTGTGGGCGCCAATCCGTTCCGCGGCGAAGCGAGCCTCCCCCTCGCCGGTTCGCCGCGTCTGCTCCGCCCCAGTTTCGCCGCGCTGGTCGCGGCAGAAGAAGAGCTGGGCCCACTCTTCGCGCTGGTTGAGCGCGCTGGGGCGGGGCAGCTTCGGTTATCCGAAATGGCTGCGCTGTTCTGGCACTGTCTGGCGGATCGCGGCGACCTCAGCCGTGAAGCTGTGGGCGAAGCGGTGATGGCCATGGGGCTTGCCGCGGCAAGCAAACCGCTGCGGATCCTGCTCGGCCAGATTCTGCAGGGCCAGGTCGAACCCGCCGCACCATGACCGCCGCTTTCGGCCCCGGCGCGCTGCGCCTTGCGGGTCTTGCCGCCCGGCTGCTGGGCTGGCGTCCGGCTGAATTCTGGGAGGCCACCCCAGCCGAGCTTGCCGCAATCCTCTCGCCGCCCGCCGCTTCGGGCGAAGGCCTGAGCCGTGCCGACCTCAACCGCATGATGGAGCGTGAACCATGACCGATTCGGTCGATAGCCTGCTGATCGACGTGCGGGCCAATACCCAGGGCTTTGCCAGCGATGTCGCGGCGATGCGCTCAACCTTTGACAGCGGCCTGCTCGACGGGTTCGAGCGGGCCGGATCAGTGCTCGAACGCGGGCTGCTCTCCGCAATTCGCAAGGGCAGCCTGGGTTTTGAGGACCTGCGCCGGATCGCGCTTAATGTGATCGATCAGATCGCAAACCAGGCGCTGACGGGCCTGATCGGTTCGCTCGGCGGCGGTGGCAGTGGCGGGCTGGGCTCGATCCTCAACCTCGGCGGGCTAATCGGCTCGTTGTTCGGCCTGCCCGGGCGCGCCACCGGCGGGCCAGTCTCGCCCGGAAGGCCGTTTGTGGTCGGCGAACGCGGCCCCGAACTGTTCGTGCCAACCAGCGCGGGCCGGGTCGAAGCCAGCCTTGGCTCCGCGCCGCGCGATGTCCGCGTGGCAATCACCATAGCCGCGCCAGCCGGAACCAGCGCACCGCAAGCCCTGCAACGCTCCAGCCGCCAGGTCGCCAGCGCGGTGCGGCGCGCGCTCAGCGAATTCTAAGGGGAACGTCCATGGCATTCTGGCTTGCCGCGAAACGCGAAGGGCAGGATTCGGACTGGATCCAGCGCTTCGATCCCCGCTTCTGGACCGTCAACTTTCCGCGCCCGATGATGGCCGCGCTGACTTGTCCGGCGCCCGATTGCCTGCGGATGGACGCCGTGTTTCTGCGCAAGGGCGATCTTGCGGGTGTGATCTGGGACAGCACGGACAGCATCGATCACCCGCTGCTCGGCTATGTCACCAACCGCGATTATTCCCACACCCGGCTGACCTTCCGCTGGCGATCCGGCGGGGTGATCGCGCTCGATGCGGTCAACGGCCCGGTCCTGACGATCGAGGGCCGCGATGCCTCCGGCGCCGCGCGCACCTGGTACGTGCGGCTATGGAACTATGCCCAGGGGACGGCCAACGATGCGTTGATCCAGCTTGATTTCACCAGCCTCGCGGGCGGCTTCCTGCTTCCGGCAGAGGCTGATCCGGTCCACCCGGCAGACATCGACCGGATGTTCATCTCGCTGGTCGCGCCGGGCTATGTTTCGGGCAGCACCCAGCCGCTGGCCAGCCCGGTGGAAGGCTGGGCGGAACTGAGCGAGATCCGCTGCGAGGGCCAGCACGCGATGCTGGAGATCGGCGACGTGATCATCCCGCCACATGGACTGGGCATCGCCACCGCCTATGATGATTGCACCAACCAGACGCCCGACCGCGTAATCCGCAGTGCCCTGCAACTCGGCTATCGGGGCAGCCTGCTGCACTATCTGGGGATGAGCCATTTCATGCGGCTCACCGCGCAGGGCGGGGCGTTCCTGGTTCCAGCCAGCGGCGATCCGCTCTGCACACCAGCCAAGGCCTGGCACCGGGCCTTCTTCGCCGCCGCCGGAACAGCGGGCTTCTCGCCGATTGCCTCGCTTTCCTACGAACTGCTTGCCCAGCATTGTCCCGATGCCTGGCAGCAGCGCGCCGCCGATGGCACGCCCGGGCGAACCGGGTGGGATCCGCCCTCGGCGCTGCTCACTCCGGCGAACACGGCGGCAATGGCCTGGCTGCGCGATGTCGCGGCGGGCGTCGTGACATTGATGCAGGAAGCCGGTGTGCCGGTGCGCTTTCAGATCGGTGAGCCATGGTGGTGGGTCATGCCCGATGGGCGTCCCTGCCTCTATGATGACGCCGCCAGGGCCGCATTTGGCGGCGACCCGGTGGCGATTGCCGACCTGCGCCAGCCGCTCGGCCCGGCGCAGACCGATCTGCTCGACCAGGCCGGAGCCTTGCTGTCGGGTTCGACCCTCGCATTGCGCGATGCGATCAGGTCAGCCGCCGCGCCAGCTGCCGCCGAAGTCCTGCTGCTCACCTTCCTGCCGGGGGTGCTCGATCCTGCCATGCCCGAGATTCGGCGCGCCAACCTGCCGGTCGGCTGGGCCGGCCCGGCTTTCGACCGGTTGCAGGTCGAAGACTATGACTGGCTGACCGCCGGCGCCGAAGCCAGCCGCCGCCAGGCCTATGCCGCGGTGATCGCACGGTTGGGCTATCCGGTAGCGGAAACCGATTATCTCGCCGGTTTCGTGCTCGATCCCGCGGATCGCGACCTGTGGCGCCGGATCGACGCCGGGCTGGACGAGGCGGCACAGCGCGGTGCGCACGAGCGCTTCGTCTGGGCGCTGCCGCAGATCTGCCGCGACGGTTTTGTCCGCCTTCCCCAAACCTCAGCCGAGGACGATATGCTGCCTTTCGACGATGTGTCCTATCCGCTCGCCCTGGGCCGCGACGCCACGGTCATGCCCGAGTTTTCGACCAGCGTGGCCGTTACCGCCTCCGGCTTTGAACGGCGCAACAGCCTGTGGTCGGATGCGCGGCTGCGCTTCGATGTTGGCCCAGGCGTCCGCTCGGAAGCCGAACTGGGCGTGCTGCTCGCCTTCTTTCGCGCCCGGCGGGGCGCCGCACGGGGCTTTCGCCTGCGCGACCCGACCGACTTCAGTTCACACGCGATGACCGGAACCCCGACGGCGACCGATCAACTGCTGGGTATTGGCGATGGGTTGCGCTCCAGCTTCCCGTTGCTCAAGCGATACGGAGACGGCGATGCTGAACAGCTGCGCCGGATCACGCGTCCCCATCCCGGCAGTGTGCTTGTCTCACTCGCCGGGGCCGCCACCACCGCCTTCACGCTAGAGCCTGGCGGGGTGATCCGGTTCGCCGCCGCCCCCGTTTCCGGTACCGAGGTCCGCGCCGGATTCCTGTTCGACGTGCCGGTCCGCTTTTCGGAAGACCGGCTTGAAGTAGCCGGAGCCGTCTTCGCGGCCGGCGAAGCGCCCAGCGTCCCGGTAATCGAAATCCGCGAGGATACGCCATGAGCCGTGTGTGGTTCAGCCAACCGCTGGAAACCGTGGCGACCTTCTGGCGGGTAATTCGCCGCGATGGCATCACCCTGGGTTTCACCAGCCATGACCAGGACCTGTGGCTTTCGGGCGTTCTGCACCGTTCGGCCCCCGGCATCGTCCCTTCCGCAATCCGCCGCTCGGCCGATTTTGAACCCGACAGCGCCGAAGTGCAGGGCGCGCTCAGCCACGATTCGATTGCTGCTGCCGATCTCGCCCTCGGCCGGTTTGACGGCGCTCGCGTCCAGATCGGGCTGGTCGATTGGGAAAGCCGGGAAAGCCACGTGATCTATCGTGGGTCGATCGGCACCGTGATCGAGGAAGCCGGCACATTCACTGCTGCCCTCGAAAGCCGCAAGATCGAGCTGCAGCGCGATCCGGTGCCGCGCACCAGCCCGAGCTGCCGGGCCACCTTCTGCGGTCCAGGCTGCACCCTTTCCGCCGCCCAGTTCACCCATGCGGCAACAGTGCTGGGCTTCGACCTTGAAACCAACGCGGCCAGCCTTTCCGCGCCGACGATGCTGGACAGCTTCATCGGCGGACAGCTGCGGTGGCTTGATGGCCCGCAGGCCGGCCTCTCGGCAGGCATCGTCGCCAACCTGCCGGGCGCGCTGGTGCTCGACATTCCGCTGGACCAATCACCGCCGCCGGGCACGCGCGTGCTGCTCCGCGAAGGGTGCGACAGGACCCTTGCTACCTGCGCCGGGCGGTTCGCCAATGCCGCGAATTTCCAGGGCGAGCCGCACCTTCCGGGTAACGATCTGGTCACCCGCTATCCTTCGCAGAGCGGATGAACGGATTGGCTCTGGCCCGGGCTGCGGAAACGCTGGTCGGCACGCCCTATCGCCTGGGCGGACGCGACCAGAGGCTGGGCCTCGACTGTCTGGGTGTGCTCGCAGCCGCGATGGAGCGGATCGGATGCCAGATCGACCTTCCCAAAGGCTATCGCCTCAAGATCAGGCATCTTGATCTATGGCTTCCCGATCCCGATCGGGCCGGATTCATCAGCGCATCCGCACCCTTCCTGCCCGGCGACGTGGTGCTGCTGCGGACCGGGCCAGGGCAGTTCCATCTGGCCATCGCCGACGCGGACCGGGGCTGGGTTCACGCCCACGCCGGACTGCGCCGAATCGTCCGCCAGGCGGAAATGCCGTCGGGAACGATCGCCGGGCACTGGCGGGCCAAACCATTGCAGAAAGCTGAACCATGGCAACCTTGATCCTCAGCGCCGTCGGCACCCTGATCGGGGGGCCGTTCGGCGGTGCAATTGGCGCGCTCGTCGGCCGCCAGCTCGACGGGCGGATATTCGGCGCCAAAGGGCGCGAGGGCGCGCGCCTCAATGAGCTGAAAGTCACCACCTCAAGCTATGGAATGCCGATTCCGCGCCAGTTCGGCAAGATGCGCGTTTCGGGACAGATCATCTGGGCAACCGACCTGATCGAGCATTCCGAACGTCAGGGCGGTGGCAAGAGCGGACCTTCGGTCACCAACTATACCTATACGGCCAGTTTCGCGGTGGCACTTTCCAGCCGCCCGATCCGGGCGGTCGGCCGGATCTGGGCTGACGGCAAGTTGCTGCGTGGCGAGGCCGGAGACCTGAAAACCGCGGGCACATTCCGGCTTCATTCGGGCACCGGAGATCAGCCGACCGACCCGCTGATTGCTGCCGCGGAAACGCCAGGGCAATGTCCGGCCTATCGCGGCCTTGCCTATGCCGTGTTCGAAGACCTGCACCTTGCGGATTTCGGCAACCGGATTCCGGCACTTTCGTTCGAGGTGATCGCCGATCAGGAGCCGCTGGACCTTGGGGCCCTGCTTGACGGCGTTGTTGATGATTACGCGGCAGAGGTCGCCCTGCCCGGGATTGCCGGGCTCAGCATCGAAGGTTCGCTTGCCGAAACGCTTGCCGCGCTCGATCCTTTTTATCCGGTCGATTGTGATGCCTGCGACGATCAGCTCGTCCTGCGCCCTGATCTGCGGAACGTTCCGGCGCACACCCTCCCAGAAGCCGCAACCTCTTCGGAACAGGACGATTTCGGGGGCAAGGACGGATATTCACGCAAGCGCAATGGCGAACCCGAAGCGCCCGTCGCGGTCATCCGTTATTACGATACGGATCGCGACTATCAACCGGGCGCACAGCGCGCCAGCGGGCGGCCCCTGCCCGGCCAGCCACGCACGATTGAGCTTCCCGCTGCGCTGGACGCTGCTTCTGCCAGGGCTGCGGTAGAGCGCGCGGCCAAGCGCGAAGGCTGGAGCAGGCAGGTGGTGACCTGGCGCGTTACCCAGCTCGACCCACAGATACGTCCGGGCCAGACGGTGCGGCTGCCCGGCCACGCCGGACTGTGGCGAGTGCGCGACTGGGAATGGCGCGCGCAAGGGGTTGAGCTGACCCTTGTCCGGCTGTCGCCGATTGACACCAATGGAATTCTTGCCGCCGATCCGGGCCGCGCCATTACCGCGCCGGACAATGCACTCGTACCGACTCGACTGACCGCTTGCGAACTTCCCTGGGATGGAAACAGCGGCACTCCGGTTCCGCTGATCCTCGCCCTGGCTTCGGCCTCAAGCCCGAATTGGGCGGGGGCCGCGCTTTATGTCGATCACGGCGATGGCGCGCTGGTCCCACTTGGCCCAACCGGTCGCGGCAGAGCCATTATCGGCACCGGCGTCTCCGCGCTGGCCGCTGCCTCTCCGATGCTGTTCGATCGCCGATCGAACCTTCTGGTTGACCTCGCCGGGGCCGATCTGACGATTGCCAGCGCCTCCATGCGGCAGCTCGCAATGGGTGCAAATCGCGCCTTGATCGGGGCAGAAATCATCCAGTTTGCCGATGCCGTGCCGGTCGCCCCGGGCCGCTGGCTGCTGAGCGGCTTGTGGCGCGGGCGCGGCGGCACCGAAAGTGCAGTGGCCGGGCACCTGCCGGGTGAGGACTTCGCCTTGCTCAATGGTGCCGGGATCGTCGTTAGCGCCGAGGTTGCTGGAGAAATTCCGGGCACCGAAATCGTTGCGATCGGCCTGGGAGACAGCGCCCCTGTCGCCAGGTCGATCGCCTTGCGGGGAATCGGTCTGCGCCCGCTCAGCCCGGTGCATCCGCGCTGGGCCGCGCTTGCCGGCGGCGGCGGTGTGCAATTGAGCTGGACCCGCCGATCGCGCGGCGGCTGGCTGTGGCAGGACGGCGTCGATGTGCCACTGGCGGAACAAAGCGAAGTCTATGAAATCACATTCGAAACTTCCGGCGTAACCTTGGCGCGTTGGAGCAGCGCTGCCCCAACATTCAGCTTCATGTCTGGTGAGTTGGCGGCTTTGACCACCGCCCATCCGGACGGCCGGATCGCGATCCGTCAGCAAGGCGACCGTGCCCTCTCCCAGCCCCTCTTAACCACTCCTCCGCAAGCCTGATTGGAACCGTCATGCCCGAACCCTTGTTCGAAACCGTCACGCCCCGCCTTGGCCTGCCCCTGCTGTTCGCGGGGCAGGCCCAGAAAGAGGGGTACGTCAATGAAATCGCGACACGGATCGATTCCCTGCTGTTCCTGGCGATCGAGGGTCAGGCAGACACGCCTCCCACAGACCCTGATGATGGCACGTCCTGGTTGATAGGTTCCAATCCGGTGGGGGCCTGGGCGGGTAAGGCCGGTCACATCGCCAGCTTTCAGGCCGGCAACTGGCTCTTTTCCGCCCCGTTTGACGGAATGCGCCTGCTGGACCGCTCAAGCGGACAGGAAATCCGTCATATCGGCCAATGGACGATTCCCCAACGTCCGGCCGTGCCGACCGGCGGTGCCACGGTGGACACCGAAGCACGGGCCGCAATCGCGGCAATTGTTGCCAGCCTCACAGATGCGGGAATCGTCCCTGCGGCATGATTCGAAATTTCCGATCCGCCGATCGACCCGAAAATTATCGGCATCCAGCGCAAAAACCGGGCATTTCGTGCAGTTGCCGTCACAAATCGCGACATAATTGCAACAGTTACCGCTTTTGAGCGCTTGCGTGGGCAAATCTATACCGTTAGACAAACGCCCACTCGGTGGCTCAATCCTATTCAAAAGGGGAAAACCATAATGCGCAAACTCGTCATTGGGATGGCGCTGGCCTCCACGGCCCTCGCGACGCCGGCCCTGGCCCGCGATGATTCCTGGTATATCGAAGGTGATGTCGGCGGCGTTCTCGTCGAAGACATGCTTGACCTGGCTGGCACTGATGTCGGTAAGCTGAACACCAAGGTCGGTTACGACGCCGGTGTTGCTGTCGGCTACGACTTCGGCGGCTTCCGCCTCGAAGCCGAAAGCAGCTATCGCCGCGCCAGCGCCGACAGCTTCACCGTCGGTGCAAACAACTATTCGGGCTCCAACCTGTCTGGCAGCGCCAGCGCGCTGAGCTTCATGCTCAACGGCCTGCTTGATTTCGGTCCGGACGATGGCCTTCAGGGCTTCGTCGGTGGCGGTGCCGGTATCGGCCGCGTCAAGGTTGTGACCGACACCCCGGTCGCCGCTTACGACATCAACGATTCGGATTCGGGCTTTGCCTGGCAGGTTCTGGCGGGCATTCGCCTTCCGGTCACCAACAACGTAGATGTTGGCCTGAAGTATCGTATGTACACCCAGGACAATGTCGAGCTGATCGGCGCCCGTCCCATAACCGCGAACCTGCCGACGGCAATCGATACCAAGTTCCGTTCGCACTCGCTGATGCTGACGCTGGGCTACACGGCCGAGCGCACGCGCTACCTGGAGTACACACTGGGCGTGACACCATTGCCGGGCGCCCTGTTTGGGCGCAGCGGCGTGCAGCCACCACCCGCAGGCGCCGGCCCAGCGTTGGGACGCGCGCGTTTTGCCGTCGAGCGCGATTTCATCGTTGGCGACTACCTGCGACGCCAGTACCCACAGGCTCAGTTGCTGACCGTGGAGACCACCGGCCAGGCACTGCAG
>JAKPHK010000019.1 GCA_029550345.1 Pseudomonadota bacterium | reverse complement strand
AACACAATTTCATCCACGGCTGCCTGCGGCAGGCCCGCAGTAGGCGCGCTCATCAGTACGCCAGACGCACGCCAGATATTGGCGATCGAATTGCCGATCAGCTTGACCATGGCCGGATCCGCGCTCCAGTCCAGCGAAGCGGCCTCGAACAGATAGGGCAGCGCCGCCGGGCCATGCTGGTCCAGGTCCTGCGCGGCGTGCATCCGTTCCCACTGCGCGGCAGCGGGATCGAGCAGGGTATCGGCAAGTGCCAGCACCGCCTCCATCACAGCATCCCCAGTTCGAGCCGGGCTTCGTCGCTCATCTTGGCGGGGTCCCACGGCGGATCCCAGACCAGGTTCACTTCGGCATCGCGCACCCCCGGAACAGCCCCGACGCGCAGTTCCACCTCGCCCGGCATCGATTCAGCGACCGGACAATGCGGCGTCGTCAGCGTCATGGTCACGGCCACGCCGCCATCGTCGGCGACATCGACCCCATAGATCAGCCCGAGGTCATAGATGTTGACCGGGATTTCCGGATCGAAAATATCCTTCAGCGCGGCGATCACCGCTTCATAAAGATCGCCGCCCGGCTCACCCGGGGCTGCGCCCTGCGGCTTTTGCGCCAGAAAACCTTCAAGATAATCGCGTTTGCGCTCAAGTTTGTCTGCCGGGCTTTCAGCATCTTCGACCCGCGCGCGCGGCGGCGGGGAAGCGCTCTCCACCTCTTCCACCGTGAATTTGGGTTCCCCCTGATGATCCGTGTCCATCATCCGAAGATTCTCCGTGTTCTTTCAATCCCCGCGATCAGGGCGGCAAGATCGCTTTCGTCAGAATAGATCCCGAAACTGGCCCGGGCCGTGGCCGCTACGCCAAGATGGTCCATCAGCGGCTGGGCGCAGTGATGCCCGGCGCGGATCGCGACGCGGCCAAAGTCGCCGTTGGCCTCATCCAATATGGTGCCGAGATCGTGCGGATGAACCCCTTCAAGCGCGAAAGAGACGATTCCGGCGCTTTCCTCTGGTCCGAACAGCGTCACATCGTTGCGGCGGCGCAGCTGTTCGCGCAGCGCCGCGACCAGAGCCGCTTCGTGATTGTGGATCGCCTCCAGCCCGATCGAGCGGACATAGTCCGCCGCCGCGCCGAAGCCGATTGCCTCGACAATCGCGGGGGTGCCCGCTTCGAACCGCTGCGGCGCGGGGGCATAGGTGGTGGCCGCGAAGGTAACCCGGTCGATCATCGCCCCGCCGCCCTGCCACGGCGGCATCGCATCAAGCAGTTCCGCGCGGCCCCACAGCGCCCCGATCCCCGTCGGCCCATAGAGCTTGTGCGCGCTGAAGGCATAGAAATCGCAGCCCAGCGCCGCCACATCGACCGGCAGCCGCGCCGCCGCCTGGCAGCCATCGAGCAGGATCTTCGCGCCGACCCGGTGCGCCAGTTCGACCGCGCGCGGCACATCAAGGATCGATCCCAGCACGTTCGATACGTGAGCGAAGGCCACGATCGTGTGCTCAGGCGTGAGCATCGCTTCGGCCGCATCAAGATCGATCCGCCCATCAGCGGTGAGTGGGCAGACATCGATCTGCCAGCCGGCCAGCTGCCAGGGCACGATGTTGGAATGGTGCTCCAGCCCGGACAGCAGCACCCGGCCCTTGGCGGGATAGACATAGGCGACCAGATTGATCGCCTCTGTCGCGCCGCGGGTGAAGACCAGTTCCGCAGACTGTCCGCCGATCAGGGCGGCGACCTTTTCACGCGCAGCTTCGAAGGCCAGGGTCATTTCCGCGCTGCGGGCATAGACCCCGCGGTGGACCGTGGCATAGTCAGTGCCGAGTGCCCGCGAAACGGCATCGATCACCACTTGCGGCTTCTGCGCGGTGGCCGCCGAATCAAGGTAATGCCAGCCGCCAGCCAAGCCGGGAAAATCGGCCTTGCCGCCCAACCGGGAGAGCGTGGCCGTGCTCATACCAGCGCCCCCAGCGCTTCCAGCGCGGCGTCCAGCAGCGCCTCTTCCTCGGCCGCGCCGACGAACGCCTCGGCAACGAAAGCCTGAAGCATCAGCTTCTTGGCCTCTTCAGGCGGCAGCCCGCGCTGGGCCATATAGAACAGGGCATTGGCATCCAGCTCACCCACGGCGCAGCCATGGGCGCACTTCACGTCGTCGGCGTAGATCTCCAGCTCGGGACGGTTGTTGGCAGTGGCGGTGCGATCGAGCAGCATGGAGCGGACCGATTGTTCGCCATCGGTCCCGTCAGCACCCGGTTCGACCAGGACCTTGCCCAGATAGTTGACTGCGGCCTTGCCCCCCGCGACCGAGCGGACCACCTGACGGCTGATCGCATCGGGGGCGGCATGGGTCACCTCGGTCACCACTTCCAGCACCTGCCCCGCGCTGCCCAGCTGCGCCGCGCCAAGCGTGAATTCGGCCCCCGCGCCCAGCCGCGCCCTGACCGCGAACCGGCCATAGACAGTCCCGGCGTTGAGCAGATGCAGCGCAAACTTCGCGCCAGCCGCCAGATCCAGCTCGATTTCGCGAACCACCGGATCGGCGCCGGTGTGGATGATCGAAAGTCCGGCCTCTTCATCCGCCTCCAGCACGAACCGCTCCGGCTCGATCGGCCAGAGCGGCGCCAGCGCAGCCAGATCCGCGTAGCGGAAGTCTTCATCCCGGCGGGTGGGAAGGGCAAGCGCGGTCATGACCACACCCCTTCTCCGTGCCTCCGCGCCTCCGCGTGATTCAATTCCGTTTCACGCGGAGGCGCGGAGGCACGGAGGAATGAGGGAAAGCCTGCGGCGCTCATGCCGCTACCGCCTCATAGCCGCGCTCTTCGAGTTCCAGAGCGAGTTCCGCCCCCCCGGTGCGGACGATCCGGCCGCCGGCCAGCACGTGGACGAAGTCCGGCTTCACGTAGTCAAGCAGGCGCTGGTAGTGGGTGATCAGCAGCACGGCCTTGTCGGGCTTGCGCATCACCGCGTTGATCCCTTCACCCACGATCCGCAGAGCGTCGATATCAAGGCCTGAATCAGTCTCATCAAGGATCGCCAGTTTGGGATCGAGAATGCCCATCTGAACCATTTCCGCGCGCTTCTTTTCGCCGCCCGAGAAGCCCAGATTGACCGGGCGCTTGAGCATTTCGATATCCATCTTGAGCAGCGCCGCCTTTTCCCGCGCGAGCTTGAGGAATTCCCCGCCCGACAGCGGCTCCTCCCCGCGTGACTTGCGCTGGGCGTTCAGACTTTCGCGCAGGAACTGGACAAAGGACACACCGGGAATTTCGACCGGGTACTGGAAGCCCAGAAACAGTCCGGCGGCAGCCCGTTCATAGGGTTCCAGCGCAAGCAGGTCCTGCCCAGCGAAGGTTACGCTGCCGCCTGTCACTTCATAGCCGGGCCGCCCGCCCAGGGTATAACCCAGCGTCGATTTACCCGCGCCGTTCGGCCCCATGATCGCGTGGACCTCGCCCGCCCCCAAGGTCAGCGACAGTCCTTTGAGGATCGGCTTGTCGGCGACGGTGGCGTGCAGGTTTTCGATAGTCAGCAGGGTCACTGGGAAAGTCCGGTAAAGTTGGCAACCGCCCAGGCGATTTCGCGGTTGAGGGCACGAACGGCGCGATCTTCGGCGATGCGGGCCTCTTCGCCCTCAAGGCCCTGGGTGGCGACGGCGACGCGCTGCTTGCGCACCCGGTTGATCTGAGCCCCGCAGTAGGCGCGAACCTCGATCACCGCGCCCTGCAGATCCTTTCGGGTCACCGCGCTCGAACCCGCTTGCAGGCAGCCGCGCAGGCGCGTTTCGGCATGGTTCGCAGTGCTCGGTTCCTCGGCGAGCGCCGGTGCCGCCAGCGCCAGCGCGGCGCAGGCAAAGGGCATCAAACGGATCATCGCTCACTCCTGTAGCGGTCATGGGCAGATCGCGCGTGCTGCCGCCGTGCGGCACCGCGCGCGTCATAGCTTTGCTTCATCGCGGCGACGATTTGCGCCAC
>JAKPHK010000008.1 GCA_029550345.1 Pseudomonadota bacterium | reverse complement strand
TATGTTAAATGTTATCAATGCTTTACGCGGATTTCGGGGCATCCTGCCACGATGATTGATCGCGCGGCAAGCGTTGCTCATCATCGATTACTACGAGGCAATGCGGCGCTTCGCGGCTCCAGGACCACAGCACAAGGTTGCGATCGTCGGGCGTCGCACGCGAGGCGAAGCTCGGAACGATGACGCCAGCGCAGCCGCCGGCGATCAGCCGGTCGGCAAGCTCCCAGGTCGGAACGGGCTTGCGGTCACCGGCAAGCCGTTCCCACGCGCAGCTCAGCTGCGCGAGGGTGACGTCGGCGCGCTCGCGCACCGCGGGATCGGTCAGGTCGAGAACATCGGCGAGTTCGGCGCGGTAGCTGCAGATGGTCAGCGGCTGCGCCTTGAAGGCAAAGCCTTGCTGGGCTTCGAGCCAGGCGGTCTCGAGGCTCAGCGCCGCGTAGAAACAAGCCGTGCCGATGCGGTTGAACCGTCCGCCATGCAGCTTCGCGCCTTCGCCGGATTCAGGGTCATAGGCCCAGGCCGGATGATGCGCGCGGTAGACAAGACCGTCGAACCGGCTGAATGACAGTGTCACCTTGATGTTGCCTGACGATCAGGCAAACCCGCCGGCGGCGATCCGGCCGAGATAGGCACGGACCTTCTCGCCGAGGCCCTGGCGGACGAGTTCTTCGGCCGTGGCGTCACCGAACGAAGGCAGCGGCTGCGAGCGGTACCAGGCATAGGCAGCCAGTTCGCTGCCCGCCCACGGAATGACGCGGTTGATGATTTCGCTCACCTCGCGCAGCCGCGCCTGGGTGACCACGCTTTGGCTGCGGGCAGCCTTGGAGACCGCATCACGCGACAATCCGGCCGCGAGGGCCAGCTCGGACTTGGTGATGTGCAAGGCCGCCGACAGCCGGTCGGGCGAGACGCCCTTCTCGCCGGTGACTTCGCTCAGGAATGCCGCGCTTGCCATATGCCTCACCATTTGCCTAAAGCTGAGGCATAATATGCGGCGAAACGCGCGAAATGTCAAGGTCGGCCCTCGGGCCGCAGCAAGGCGCTAGCTGAAGGCGACGCCGAGTTTCTGACGTTTTGCCGGGGCCGCGTCGGCCTTGGGCTGCGCCTTGGGCGCAGCTTCAGGCGCCGTTTCAACCTTGGCGTTCGGGCTCTGCCCCGGTTTGCGGCCAAGGCCGATCCTGACCGCGAGTTCCTTGCGCTTGGCGGCATAGTCAGGCGCGACCATGGGGTAATCGGCGGGCAGGCTCCAGCGCGTCCGGTACTCGGCCGGGGTCATGCCATGATCGCTGCCGAGATGGCGCTTGAGCATCTTCATCTTCCCGCCGCATTCAAGGCAGGTGACGGCGTCGGGCTTGACCGATGCGCGCACCGAGACGGCGGGCTTCAGTTCTTCCGCGGCCGGTTCCGGCGGCTGTCCAAGCGCGGCAAGCGAAGCGTAGACCGCCTGGATCAGGCCCGGCAGGTCGGCGGCCGCGACCGAATTGTTGCTGACATGGGCAGAAACGATATCGGCAACGTGGTCGAGCAACACTTCTTCGGCCATCGGTCTGTAGTGCTCGCATGGAAAATGATCGCCGGACCCTATGGGCGACAAGAACCGTACGCCAGCACGAAAGTGCGCGCGGCCGGGTTCTTGTGCCCGCGCGGCCAAAAAAATGGGGCCAGCGTGAGCCGGCCCCTTTGAAAGTCTTGGGAGAGGATGCCTGAAAGGCACCCCCCATATGGGTCGGGCGCCTTCATGCTGCAAGTGCGAAATGAACGCCGCGCGTTGCCTTCTTGCAACAGCGACCTCCTTCGTGTGCACCGACTGCATGAGCAATCGGGGGCCGGTCCGGTGGCCCAATGGGAGGCGGCGCTGCCGCCTCCCGGGCTCGGGTTTAGAGGAAGAGGACTTCCTCGGCGACGATCTCGACCGCGTAGCGTTCGACGCCTTCGCGGTCGGTCCACTTCGAGTAGTGGAGGCGGCCCTGCACCTCGATGAGGTCGCCCTTCTTCTTGTGCTTGGCGACCGAGGTGCCGAGGCCGTTGAAAGCGGTGACGCGGTGGAATTCGGCGAGGGTCTCGGTGTAACCGGCCTCGTTCTTGACCGTCTTGCCGTCGACCAGCTTGGGGCGATCGGTGACGAGGGTGAACGAAGTGATCGCGGTCTCGCCGGCGTGGCGGGTTTCAGGAGCGGCGGCGATGCGGCCGATCAGGATGACGAGGTTCTTCATGGGGTATCTCCGTGGCTTGAACTCGGCGGAACCGCCCGCCGATGAACACCACAGGCAGGGCCAAAGGCCCGGGCCCGCACCGAACGCATGTGAGGGAAACCCAAAAGCGAGGAGTGGTGCGGCAAGCCTGAAGGGCTTCACGGTCCGCTGCTTTTGGGTTGCGGCCAGGGACTGGCCCTGCAGGGTTCATCGGCAAACGAATGGCGGTTTCGTCAGGTCAGGCCCGCGAATCCCCGCAAAGGCTCAACCCGTCAGCCTCGGCCATTTCGCCAGGAGCTGTTCTCACCCGCCAGCGCCCGCGGCAGCGGGCAGTGCCTTCCTCGGCCTTCGCACCATGCGGGTCAGAGACGCGTGGGGTCACACGAGGCCGCGCCCAGCCCCTCCCCGTCCAGCGCCCATGCGCTACGGCAAGGGTCTTGGTTAGATGCGCAAGCTGGCGACCGCAGGCGGGCAAAGCTCGCCCGCCTCGAAAGGGGCCCTCAGCGCCAGGGCCTCGCAAGGCCTTGCGCGACCAGATAGTCGCCGGCGTCCACGCCGTTCACCGAGACCGTGGCAAGCGTCCGCCCATAGGGATCGGTGCCGAGCCGCGTGATCATGACCCGCCCGCGCGACAGTAGCCGCGCAAGGGCAACCCGCGAGGCTTCACCCGCTGCAAAGTCACACCAGGCATAGGACCGCCGCCGGTCCTAGCATTTGGGGCTGTCAGGCAATTCGGGTGCATCGATGTTGGCGATGCGGACCCGCTCGCGGTCGCAGCGGATCGTGTCGCCGTCGTGAACCGAAGGCAACAAGCAGAGGGCGGCGGCAGCAAGAACGATCGGCATGGGCTGGAGCCTAGCGCCCTCGCCCGCTCACGCCAACCAGCCTCACCGCCTTCCCCACTGGCCCCGATCGTCACCCGCAGGGCCGGCATCCATGCCGGCGAGCTTGGGTGGGCGGCGGCGCGACAGCGCCGACGCTCCGCCCTAGCGAGTAGAGCGGGTCGCCGCGGGGCCCGCGCGGGGCGCGGGCGCCGAGGTGCCCCTACCCTCTTCACTCCCTCGCCAGCCCCCACCAAAACCGGTATGAATGCACTCCAACGCGACCTGTCCGGCCCCGCTGCCGCAGGCAGAGCTGCCCAAGGGAAAGGATCCCGGCCCATGGCTGAACCACAGCAAATGCCAAGCGCCCTGCAGGTGGCGCGCGCGATGGCGCAGGTCCTGCGCACGAAGCTTGCCGTGTTCGGTGCTGAAGAGATGATGCTGACCCGCGAGGAAGCGGCGCTGTGCCTCGGCCTTGCCGAAGGCGTAAGCGAACACCTGGACAAGGACGAGCGCGCCGCGGACTGAGGCAAGCGGTCCCGCCCTGCGGCTACCGGACGTTGAGCCCCAGTTCGCCCAGCAATTGCCCGGCCTGCTCGCGCGAGATTGTCGCCCCGCGAAACAGCCCGGCATCGACGAGGCGAAGCCCGCCGAGGTCGGCGCCGCGCAGGTCCGAGCCCTCGAACCGCGATCCCGCCACCATCGCCTCGCGCAAGGAACAGTCCTCGAACACGGTCATGCGAAAATCGCCCTTGCGCAGATCGGCGCCGGACAGATCGACCCGGCGCAGGGTTTCCTTGCGGAACGAGAAGCCGGGCAGCTTCGCCGAGACCAGCAGCACTTCCTCGAAGTGGATGTGCATGGCGCGCGCCTCGGTGAAATCGGCGCCGGTGAGCTTGGAGCCGGTGAACCGGGTCGAGGTCAGGGTGGCCCGGCGCATCGCGCAATTGTTCCAGTCGCCGCCGATGAACTCGGCTTCGCTGAGGTTCGCGCCCGAAAAATTGGCGAACGGTCCCCGGCAGCCTTGCCAGACCGTACCTTCCAGCTTTGCCCCCGCAAGATCGCTGCGCCGCAGGTTGCAGCGTTCAAAGCGCCAGCGGGTGAGGTCGAGACCAGAGAGGTCGGCCTCCTCGAGGTCGCAGTCGATGAGTGTGCGTGGCACCTTGCCGATCAGGCGCTCGATGTCGCTGCGCGCCAGGGTGGCGCCCGCGATAGGCTGCGAAGCGAAGAGGTCGTCCATCACAGGACCGGTAGCGCGGCATTTGCCGCCACGCCAGCAAACCGCGGGCGGCCTCCACGGTTGTGCAGCGGCAGGCTCGAGGCGTCCGCTCGGCGGGCTTGCCGCGATCGAACGGCTATCATAGTCTGAGCCCAGCGCGCCCATCCGGGGCCGCGTCATACAAAGGAGATGCGCGAGAGGTCGAACGGGCAGCGTCGATCGCGAGAAATTGGAGATACCCCAATGATCCAGCGATACAGTG
>JAKPHK010000138.1 GCA_029550345.1 Pseudomonadota bacterium | reverse complement strand
CCTGCACGGGGCGACTTACCGCGTGATGTCCGACCGGATCGAGGCCGGCTCCTATGCCTGCGCCGCCGCGATCACCGGGGGCGAGGTGTTCCTGAAGCACGCCGTGGTCGAGGAAATGGACGCCACCGTCCAGGCCCTGCGCGACGCGGGCGTGTTTGTAGAGCCGCGCGCCGGGGGCCTGTTCGTGGCGGCACAAGGCCCGCTGAAAGCCGTGACCCTCTCCACCGCGCCCTATCCGGGCTTCGCCACGGATATGCAGGCGCAGCTGATGGCCATGCTGTGCCTGGCGCAGGGCTCCTCGGTGCTGACCGAAACGATCTTCGAAAACCGCTACATGCACGTCCCCGAACTCAACCGCATGGGCGCGCACATCGAAACCAAGGGCCGCACCGCCGTGGTCCACGGCGTGCCCAAACTCCACGGCGCCGAAGTCATGGCCACCGACCTGCGCGCCTCGATGAGCCTGGTGATTGCCGGGCTGGCGGCGGAAGGCGAAACCCAGGTCCACCGGCTTTACCACCTTGATCGGGGGTATGAACGGCTGGAGGAAAAGCTGGCGCTGGTGGGGGCCGAGATCGAGCGGGTTGGGGGGGATTGATGGGGTGAACTCGGACCGCTGCTGATGGCCAGTCCGCGCTGGTCCTAACCCGATCTTAAAGCCAAACGGCCAACGCTGTGATTCCGGGCTTCGCATTGCCGAGCACGGACCACATCGACTTCAACCGAACCGGGTACAATGGTGCAATCATCCGACGTGGAACTTCAGGCACTGCGCAAGGGGCTCAAGGAAAAGCTTGGACACTGCCTTTTGCAGGCGCAGCAATACGAAGGCATCCTGAAGGCGATTGCGGCTAGATACCAGGTCACGGGGACGGCAAAGGGCATTGATGACCGCACTGCGGAAATACAGCGGCAGACACTTGGCCAACTCATCAAACAGATCGTCGGATCATTCCTGATTCCGGAGGACGAGGAGAAATCTCCCGATGTGCCGGACAGGCCCAGCGTGGACGGTTCCAGTTTCGCTTTGCGGATACAGATTGGCTTTCCTGCCGAAGACTTTCACCGGATCAAGCGCGATCTGGATGGCTTCGTTTCGCTGCGCAACGAACTGGTCCACCACTTTCTTGAACAGCACGACCTCGCAACGCTCGATGGATGTCGTATCGCGGATGAAACCCTGATCGCCGCAAGCCGCCAAATCGAGGATCAGCTTGACAGTCTGCGCACCTGGGCCGGTGACTTTGTGCGGACCCGCCAGCAGATGGCGGACCACATGCGGTCCGGAGACTTCCTTACCAAGGCGCGCATACCATGGGCATGATCAAGGCTCGCCGCAGCCGCAGCCGTGCCCCCCAAACCATCCCGTCGCCCCGTGCTTGACACGGGGCTTGGCTAGCCCTGGGCCCCCGGCGTTGCCCCGTCGCCGGGGGCAAACCAGACTTCCCACAGATCGCGCCAGTCCGGGTTGTCCGCCTCGATCAGCGCGAACTTCCATGCGCGCCGCCATTTCTTGACCAGCTTTTCGCGGGCGATGGCGGGCTCGATTTCATCGTGGCGTTCGGCATAGACCAGCAGCGTCTTGTTGAAATCCGCGACATGGATCGACCCGCTGCCTTCGCGGTGCTGGTGGACCCGCCGGATCAGATCGGCGGTGACCCCGACATACATCCCGCCGCGATAGCGGTTTGCCATGATGTAGACCCAGCCGCCCTTTTCCATCCGCGCATCGTGGCAGGTGACGGGCCGGAAGAAAAGCCAGGCCCCGTGTCAGGCA
>JAKPHK010000128.1 GCA_029550345.1 Pseudomonadota bacterium | reverse complement strand
CGCTTCGCTGGACTGGAGCGCGGATCCGGCCATGGTCAAGCTGATCGGCAATTCGATCGCCAATATCTGGCGTGCGTCTGGCGTACTGATGAGCGCGCCTACTGCGGGCCTGCCGCAGGCAGCCGTGGATGAAATTGTGTTGCACCGTTCCCATTTCAGTGGGGAAGGATCCTGACCATGACCACAACCCTGCGCCAACGCCCTGCCGCCGTTATCCTGACGCCCGCCGCCGAGGCGCGGGTGGCCGCGCTGATGGCTGCCGCGCCTGAGGGGACGGTCGGCGTCAAGCTGTCCACCCCGCGCCGGGGCTGTTCGGGGCTGGCCTATTCGGTGGACTACGTAACCGAGGCCAGTGCGCTGGACGAGCGGATCGAAACCCCGGGCGGGCTGTTCTTCATCGATGCCGCATCGGTGCTGTACCTGATCGGCAGCACGATGGACTGGCGCGAGGACGATTTTACCGCCGGTTTCGTGTTCGAAAATCCGAACGCCAAGGGTTCCTGCGGCTGTGGGGAAAGCTTTACGGTCTGATTTCCGGGCAACCGGACCGGGCTGCAGCGGTCAGGTCTTGCCCGGGCGCGGGACGAAGGTTTCGCCGGTTTCCGCATCGATGAAAGCGATCAGAGCCTTTTCAAGCTCGTCCAGCTCCTCGTCGGCCTCCAGCATATCGTGCAGCCAGGAATGCTCGCCGGGATCAAGTTCGGCGGCCTGTTCCGCGTCCCCGGCAAAATCCCCAAGGTATTCGGGCTCATCGCCGCCGATGCCGAGCAGGCTGCCAAAGGCGCCTTCGACATCGGGCACCGATGTTGCCGATCGCGCCAGGAATCCGCCGATTCCGGCGCCGTCGTCGGCCATGAAGGCTTCCAGTTCGGCGGCGCGTTCGGGGCTGAGTGCTTCATGCCCGGCAAAGCCCAGCAGGAAGTTGGCGACACCTTTCACGAACAGGTCTTTCCATTCGGGCGCGCAGACGTCGTAAAGCGTGGCGTCCTTGATCCGGAACAGCATTTCGGCCTCGGCCTTGCTGACCCCGGCCGGGCGCTCACTGCCGGTGCCGAAGATCAGGCGCCGCAGCAGGGTGACTTCGGTGGGATTGATCCCCTGGCTGGTCAGCTCGCCCCGGCGGGTCGGACCATCGCCGTGCAGCACTGCGCTTTCCACCTGCTTCAGGGCATAGCTGCGCAGCGATGCCGGGACGCTGGTGGCCGCTTCGATCACGTGAACCAGCAGTTCGAGTTCGACCATGGTGTCAACATGGCCGCTGTGGTCGATCCGGGCGACCAGTTCATCGGCCATTTCCTGATCGACATAGCCGCGCGGCTCGACCGTGTGGACGATAAAGCTGGTCAGCGCATCGACGAAGAAATCACACCATTCAGCGCTCGGTTCGTCGCAGGCGTCATTGGCGGAGAACAGCGATTCCGCCTCGTCCGGGCTCATCTTGCCATCAGCCCAGCCGAGCCGGCGCAGTTCAAGGATTTCCTCGGCGGAAATCCGTCCATCGCCCGCGATCTGGGTGGTCAGGTCACCGAATTCCAAACTCATCGTGCACAGGTCCCCATGGATATATCGCCCGTGTTCTGGCCGAATATCCCTAAAAACGGGTTACCCCGTTTGTTGGCGACGATTTTGCGGCGGGTTTGCCGTCAGCGGCGGCGGAGCGCGGCGATGCAGGCGGCCCGGTCCACATCCTGCCCATCGCTGGCGCGGCGCGCCTCGACATAGGTGGCCTGCGGTTCGCGGCCGGGGGCGGGGGGATAGAGATAGATGTCCAGCACACAGGCCGTCCCGCTGAACTGGAGCTTGCGGGCATCGCCCTCCCAGACTTCGAGCCGGGCCGGTCCGAACTGCGCGGTCAGATCCGCTCCCGTGGCGCCGATCACCCGTTCAAGGCCCGGCGCGACCTGCACCTGCGGGCGCGGCGGCGGAACCTGGCCGGGGGTGCGGACCGGAACCTTCGGCACGGTCTGCGGACGGCTGGGGGGAATTGTGGTCCCGCCCGATGCACAGGCAGACAGCAACAGACCCAGCGATAATGCGGAAAGAGCGGACTTGATCATAGGCTTGGCCGCCCCTTGCGATGGATCAGGTGAACCGCGCAAGCCGCGCCCAGAAAAGGTGCGACGAAATTGGCTATGGGCACGGTGAGCAGAAGTGCGGTGCAACCGCCCAGCGCGAACCGCTCCAGCGCCGAGAGCGGGGCGGGTTCCGCCGGGTCCCTGCGGTGGCGCAGCCAGACCATGTCCTGCAGTTCGCGGCCCAGCAGCACCGCGTTGACGAACAGGAATACCAGTGGCGGACCCAGTCCGGTGGCAGCCAGGACCAGCGCCACTGGCAGCGCCAGCAGGTTGAACAGGATCGCCCGCCCGGCCCCGCCCAGCGCGCGCCGCGCCTCTTCAGGCAGGCCAAGTTTGCGGGCCTGCGCCGCCATTTCCGGATAGTCACGGGCTTCCACCGCCAGAACCACATCGTCGGCGAAGAACTGCAGCACCGCCAGGGCGATGATCCGCCACACCAGCCAGCCCGCCAGGGCGGCGACCAGGAAGGCCAGAACCTCGGTCAGGCCGGGATCCAGGTTCAGCGATCCGGCATAGCGATCAATCAGGCCAACCAGCCCCCGCCACACGGCAAGCCCCAGCAGCACGAAAACCAGAACGGTAGCGCCCAGGCTTTTCAGCCAGATCGGCACCAGCCTACGGTCGAACATCCCGGTCAGGGCCATGGCAAGCGCGCGCAACATCGGCGCCGAATCGCCCGCCCACGCGCCGCTGTCAACGCCGCTTCCCTCACGCCGCAAAAGCCGCTAGGCGCGAAGCCGATTTTTGCCTGTCAACGGGAACCGCCATTCATGTCAAAGCCTTCCATTCAGGTCATCGCCATCGGCAATGCCATCGTCGATGTCATGGCGCCCTGCGGGGACGATCTGATCGAACGTTTCGGCATGGTTCGCGGCGGGATGACCCTGATCGACACCGCCCGCGCCCATGAATTGTACGATGCGATGGGCCCCGCGCGCGAGATTTCGGGCGGGTCCGCCGCCAACACCCTGGCCGGAATGGCGGCGCTGGGCGGCAAATGCGCCTTCATCGGACAGGTTGCGGACGATCAGCTGGGTGAGGTCTTCGCCCACGATATCCGGGCCGGCGGTATCCAGTTCGATACTCCGGCTCGCGCCGGTGATCCGCCGACCGCGCGGTGCCTGATTTTCGTCACCCCCGATGGTCAGCGGACCATGAACACCTTCCTTGGCGCGTCGCAGTTCCTGCCGCCGCTGGCGCTTGACGAAGCGGCGATCGCCGATGCCGAAGTGCTCTATCTCGAAGGCTATCTGTGGGATCCGGAGGAGCCGCGCGCGGCCATGCGCCGGGCGATCGCGGCGGCCAAAGGGGCCGGGCGCAAGGTGGCCTTCACCCTGTCCGACGCCTTCGTGATCGAGCGTCACGGCGCCGATTTCCGGGCGATGATCGAAACCGGAGAGATCGACATCCTGTTCGCCAACCATGTCGAACTGGCCTCGCTCACCGGGCATGACGATTTCGATACCGGCCTGGTCGCACTGGCCCCCAAGGTGCCGTTGCTGGTGGTGACCCGCAGCGAAAAGGGCGCGGTCGCGATGCACGGCGGGGAACGCTTTGAGGTTCCGGCCGAACCGATCGCCCAGGTCGTCGATACCACCGGCGCGGGCGACCTGTTCGCCGCCGGGTTCCTGCACGGCCACGTCAATGGCCATCCGGTTGATCAGTGCCTGACCCTTGGCGCGATCTGCGCGGCCGAGGTGATTTCGCACTATGGCGCCCGGCCCGAGGCCGATCTCAAGGCACTGGTCGCGGCCCGTCTGGGCTGAGGCTGAACCTATTCATCCCATTTGGGATAGCGCAGGATCGGGGTTTGCCCGCGCAGAAATTCGCTCGGCAAGCAGCCGGTCAAGGCTTTGAAATCGCGGATGAAGTGCGATTGATCGGCATAGCCCGCTTCGTAGGCCAGCGTGGTCCAAGGCAGGTCGGGATCAAGCTCCTTGCGGTGCACGGCGTGGCCGATCCGGCAGATCCGGGCATAGCGTTTGGGGTTGAGCCCGGTCAGTTGCCGGAACCGGCGCTGGAAATGGCGCAGCGACAGCCCGGACGAATCGGCCAGGTCCTGGATCGGCACCGTTCCGCGCTCAAGCCGCAGCCGCGTTGCCTCGCGCGCGACCGGATCGGTGCAGGTTACGCCGCCGCCGCCGAGTGTGCGCAGCCAGCTATCGACCGGCCCGGCCATCGCCGCCCAGTCCGGCGCGGCGCGCAGTTCTTCAAGCAGGCCATCGGGCAAGGAGACGGGGACGAAACTGTCAACCAGGGCGATCGGATCGACCTTGAACAGGCCGCCCGCCGCAGCGGGTTGAAGCCGGGCCGAAAAAGTCCGCAGCCGGCCTTCTGTTTCAAGGTCATAGCGATAATGGGTCAAAGGGCCGAACAGACCGGCCTGCGGTGCCTCGATCCGTTCGCGGCTTTCCAGGTCATAGAGCCATTGCCGCCCTTCCAGCACGATCTGGACAAAGCAATTGGGTCTGGCCGGGATCACCCGGCGAACCATCTGGCCCCGGTCAACGATTTCGCCGCCGATATAGCCGATCAGGCATGAACCCAAATCGGTGCAGCAGCTATTGATAAGGGTAATTTCCACCCCGGCTCCCCAGCGCGCGACCGTTGTTGAACCCGTTCTTTTGCTAACCCTTAGCTTCGCGTGCCACCTCGCGCCAGCCAATATCGCGGCGGCAGAAACCATCGGGAAAATCGATCTTGTCAACCGCGGCATAGGCGCCCGCCTGGGCTTCAGCGACCGTGCTGCCCCGCGCGGTCACGTTCAGCACCCGCCCGCCGTTGGCGACCAGTCCGCCCGCGGTCTGCGCGGTTCCGGCATGGAAGACCTTGGCCCCGCCCGCTTCGGCCTGCTCGATCCCGCTGATCGCGCCGCCCTTGACCGGACTGTCGGGATAGCCCTTCGCCGCCATCACCACGGTCAGCGCGGTGTCATCGCTGAACCGGGGCGGCTGCAACGAAGCAAGCCGTCCCTCTGCGGTGGCCAGCATCAGCTTGGCCAGATCGCCCTGGTAGCGCAGCATCAGCACCTGGCATTCAGGATCGCCGAACCGGCAGTTGTATTCGATCAGCTGGACGCCCTGCGGGGTCAGCATCAGCCCGGCATAGAGCACGCCGGAATAGGGCGTGCCTTCTTCGGCCATCGCCCTGACGGTCGGCACCACGATCCGTTCCAGCGCTTCGCCTTCGAGCAGCGGGGTCAGCACCGGGGCTGGGCTGTAGGCGCCCATTCCGCCGGTGTTGGGCCCGGTATCGCCGTCCCCGACGCGCTTGTGATCCTGCGCCGATCCGAACGGCACCACGGTGTGCCCATCGGTAATCGCAAAGAAGCTGGCCTCTTCGCCTTCAAGGAAGGCCTCGATCACGGCTTCGGCCCCGGCAGCGCCGAACCGGCCAGAGAATATGTCCCTGATCGCGGCTTCGGCTTCGTCCCGGCTCATGGCCACGGTCACGCCCTTGCCCGCCGCCAGGCCATCGGCCTTGATCACCACCGGGATCGGAAAGGCATCGAGCGCGCTCAGTGCCTCGTCCAGCGCTGCAACCCGCTTGAAGGCAGCGGTGGGGATCGCGTGACGATCGCACAGTTCCTTGGTGAAGGCCTTCGATCCTTCAAGCTGGGCCGCCGCCTTCGATGGGCCGAAGACCGGCACCCCGCTGCCGCGCAGGCTATCGGCCAGACCATCGACCAGCGGCGCTTCCGGGCCGATCACCACCAGAGCGATCCGCTGCGCCTCGCAAAAATCCAGCACTGCCGCGTGGTCTGCGGGATCGACCGCGACCAGTTCGGCGTGCTGGGCGATGCCGGGATTGCCGGGGCTTGCGAACAGCCTGTCGCACAGCCTAGATTGCGCCAGCTTCCAGGCCAGGGCATGTTCGCGCCCGCCCGATCCGATCAACAGGATATTCATGACGCCGCCGCCCCATTTCGATGATGAACCCGCCGGGCTGGTAGCGAAGGAAGCCGCGGGGGACAACGCCGCAGCGCTTTCCGTAAGCGAGATTTCCGCCGCGCTGAAGCGCGTGGTTGAGGATCGCTTTGGCTTCGTGCGCGTGCGCGGAGAGATCAGCGGCTTCAAACGTGCGGCCTCGGGCCATGTCTATCTCGCGCTCAAGGATGAGAACGCGCGGCTCGATGCGGTGATGTGGCGCGGCACCGCCGGGCGGCTCAACTTTCAGGCCGAAGACGGGCTTGAGGTGATCGCCACCGGCAAGCTCACCACCTATCCCGGCCGCTCGAACTACCAGCTGGTGATCGAGCGGATGGAAGTGGCCGGGGAGGGCGCGCTGCTGGCGCTGCTCGCGCGCAACAAGGCCCGGTTTGAGGCCGAAGGACTGTTCGCGCCTGAACGCAAGCGCGCCTTGCCGTTCCTGCCCCGGGTGATCGGGGTGGTCACTTCGCCGACCGGGGCGGTGATCCGCGATATTCTGCACCGTCTGGCCGACCGGTTCCCGTCGCGGGTGCTGGTCTGGCCGGTGCTGGTTCAGGGCCAGGGCGCGGCGGATCAGGTGGCGGCGGCGGTGCGCGGGTTTTCGGCGCTGGCCCCCGGCGGCGCGGTGCCGCGTCCCGACCTGGTGATCGTTGCGCGCGGCGGCGGATCGATCGAGGATCTGTGGGCCTTCAATGAAGAGGCCGTGGTCAGGGCTGTGGCCGAATGCACCATCCCGGTGATTTCGGCGGTCGGCCACGAAACCGACACCACCCTGTGCGATTTCGCCGCCGATCGCCGCGCGCCGACCCCGACGGCTGCTGCCGAGATGGCGGTTCCGGTGCGCGCCGATCTGGTGGGTCAGCTGGCCGAGCTGGCACTGCGCCAGCGCCGCGCGGTGGTGCGCCCGCTGCAACTGGGGCGCGAACGGCTGGCCGCCCGGGCTGATCGGCTACCCACCCCCGACGCGCTGCTTGCCGCCAAGGCGCAGCAGCTTGACGATGTTTCGGAACGGTTCCGCCGGGCCTTGACCGATCGCACCGCGCTGGCGCGCGGCGATCTGCAACGGGTCGCGGCGCGGCTTTCGCTGCCGCTGGTCAAGGCGCGGCTGGGATCGGCCCGCGGCCAGCTGGACGGGTTGGTCCGGCTGTTCGTCTCGCTCGATCCCGGCAAAGTGCTGGCGCGCGGTTATGTCCGGGTCAGCAATGCGGCGGGGCGGACGCTGACGTCGCGCACTCTGGCTGCCAAAGAGGCGGCACTGACGCTGCATTTCCACGATGGTGAACTGGCCGTTGCAAGTGGCGGCGGCCCGGCCCGGCCTGCGCCCAGGCCAAAGCCGCCCGCCCCGCAGGATGACGGACCACAGGGTAAATTGCTCTGATCGGCCGGATTTGCTAAGCGTCAGCCCATGTTGATGAATTCCGCCGATCGCCCCGCCATGTTGTTTTACCAGGCCAATGGTTTTCGTGTTCTCAGTCCGGGCAACCACGTGATTTGCGCGGCCAGCGGTGAATCGATCCCGCTTGAGGCGCTGCGCTATTGGAGCGTTGAGCGGCAAGAGGCCTATGCCAGCGCCGATCTGGCAACCCGGCACCTGCTCGGTCGGGGTTAGGATGCAGCGGCGGCTGTTTCTGGCCGCTGGCGGCGCGCTTGCCGGGTTTGGGCTGTGGCGTGTGCGGAGCCATGCGGCGAATCTTGATCCGCTGGCCGATTTTGCGCTGACCGGGCAATTGACCCAGGGCGGCTGGGCCAGGGGCAAGGCTCCGCTCGACACGGCGCGGCTGCTGTTCGGCGGGCGCGAGGTTCGGCTGGCGCCGGACCGGACCTTCTTCATCGCCTTCGACCGCGATGCGCCGCCGCGCGCCGAACTGGTGGCGGAATTGAACGACGGCGGGGCCAGCAAGGGCCAGTTCGCGATCGCGCCGCGATCCTGGCAGATCGAGCGGATTCCGATCGGTCCGCGCCCGGGTTCCGCGCCCAGCGAGGAGTTCGCCCGGCGCCGCGAGGCCGAACTGGCCCAGATCAAGGCAGCCCGCCTGCGTGACAATGCGGTTGATGGCTGGCGGCAGACATTCATCTATCCGGTATTCGGGCGGATTTCGGGCCGTTTCGGATCGCAGCGGATCTACAACGGCACGCCGGGAGCCTATCATTCGGGCATGGACATCGCCACCGGGACCAGCGGAACACCCTTTGTCGCCCCGGCCGACGGAGTGGTGATCCTTGCCGCGGATAGCGCGTTCACGCTGGAGGGCCGATTGCTGATGATTGATCACGGCATGGGCCTCAACAGCGCGTTCCTGCACTGCTCCAGCCATGCGGTGAAGACCGGCGACCGGGTCCACCAGGGCCAGTTCATCGGCCGGATCGGCGCCACCGGCCGCGCCACCGGGCCGCACCTGCACTGGTCGATCAAATGGCGCGAAGCCCGGCTCGATCCGCTGCTGTTCGTCGGGAATATGCCGGGCTGAGGCGGGCGTAGGCGCCCCTATTCGACGCGCCGGACCTTGATCGCGCGCTGCCCGGCAACGTTCATCCGAAAGGTGCTGAGCGCCCCTTTGTAGATCTTCACCTTGTCGCCCTTGGCGGGATCGAACACCGGCCGTTCGCCATCGGTCTGTTCCCAGACGGAGCCATCCTCAAGCGTGATCCGCCATGCCCCGTAACCGAATGTCCGGGCCGAAGCGATTACACCGTCGATTGACTTGATTTCGTCGCCGCCGTCATTGCCCCCGCCGAACAGGCCAAGGCTGGGAAGCCTGAACCCAAACAGCCCGCGCTGGGCTTCGCGCACGCCGGCCCTGTCCGACACCACCACATCGCCGGCTGCGGTCGCCTGCTCAAGCTTCGCGGCCTGTGCATCATAACAGGCCAGGCGTGCTGCCGGATCAGCCAGCTCACGGCATTTAATCAGGTCCTGAAAGGCTGGCGGAGGGGGCGGCGGAGCCTTGTCTTTCGCCAGGGCCGGACCGGCCAGCATGGCGGCAATCATCGCGGCGGCCACAGAATGGTAAACACGCACGGTAAATCACTCCTGCACCAAAGGTCCCGATCAGACGTCCGGGGGGCTGATCGCTCGGTTAATAGGGATTCTTCCCGCTCTGCGCCACTGTGTCTTTCTTGTGACAGTGTGGACCAAACTGTCACGAATCTGCGGCTCTGCGCTTTACAGTGCTGGGCTGCGGCGTCACGGAATGCAGCATCGGGTTGAAAGGGGGACCGTTTTGCGGCCCTTTTGCCTGTTCGCACGTCGGGCTTTGGCCTGGCATCCAGAACAACAAGGGACTGGAAACACATGAAAAGCTTGCTCAAACTTGCATCTGCTCCCGCAGTGCTCGGCTTCGCGCTGACCGCTCTGCCGGCCTATGCGCAAGACGCAACTGACGAAAATGATGGCGATCAAGCTGCCACCATCGTCGTCACCGGTTCGCGCCTTGCTTCGCCCAACCTCGAATCCACCAGCCCGGTCACCGTAGTTTCGGCTGACGACATTACGGGCACCGGCACAACCCGCGTCGAAGACCTGCTGAACTCGCTACCGCAGGTCTTCGCCGGCCAGGGTTCGAACTATGCCAATGGTGCCTCGGGTGCCGCCACGCTGAACCTGCGTGGTCTGGGTTCGGAACGCAACCTGGTGCTGGTCAACGGTCGCCGTCTGACCCCGGGTGATCCCACCACCTCGGCTGCCGACATCAACGTGATCCCTGGCGCCATGGTCAAGCGTGTTGACGTGCTGACTGGCGGTGCTTCGTCGGTTTACGGTGCAGACGCGGTTTCGGGCGTTGTCAACTTCGTGATGGACACCAAGTTCGAAGGTTTCCGGATCGACGGTCAGTACAGCTTCTACAACCACAACAACGACATCGGTCCGCTCGTCACTAGCCAACTGACAGCCCGTAACTATGCGATTCCGCGCGGCATGGTCACCGATGGCGGCACTGTTGACGCCACGGTCGCATTCGGCACCAGCTTTGATGATGGTCGTGGCCACATCACTGCCTATGCCGGCTACCGCAAGGTCAATTCGATCCTGCAGCGCGATCGTGACTACTCGGCCTGTTCGCTGTCGCCCTACTCGCCTGACGGCGGTGCAACCTTCCCGGTTGGTGCCAATGGTCGCATCTACAGCTGCGGTGGTTCGCCCACTTCGGCAAACGGCACCATCATCGCTTACGACAGCGGTGGGGTTCCGGCCAACTTCACCTCGACCTACTTCCAGATCGGCGCCGGCCGTACGCTGCCGGGCGGCTTCACTCCGTACAACTTCGGTCCGCTGAACTACTTCCAGCGTCCGGACGAACGCTATACTGCCGGTGTATTCGCGGAATACGAAGTCAGCGATTCGCTGAAGCCGTATCTTGAATTCATGTTCATGGACGACCGCACCGTCGCCCAGATTGCTCCTTCGGGCGACTTCGGCAACACTCTGTCGATCAACTGCGATAACCCGCTTCTCGGCGCTTCGCAGCAGGCCGTGCTGTGCGACACCGAAAACCTGTTGGTCAGCCCGAACCCGGGCGATGCCTTCTTCGTGGTTGGCAACGCAGCGGCTGAAAACGCTGCACGCACCAACCGCAACATCGGTGAGCCGCTGTTGTCGCTGACCCCGTTCAACTTCATCGATCCGACGACTGGCGCAACCTACAACCGTGGCTTTGCGCAGATTCTGCGTCGCAACGTCGAAGGTGGTGCACGACAGGATGACCTCCAGCACACCAGCTATCGCGGCGTGATCGGGCTCAAGGGCGATCTCGGGGATGCTTGGTCGTACGATGCATTCTACCAGTATGGTCGCACGATCTTCGCGGAGACCTATTACAACGACTTCTCGATCACTCGCCTGACGCGGGCGCTCGATGTTGTTTCGGATCCTAACAGCGGGGCCCCCGTTTGCCGCTCGGTCCTCGATGGCACCGATCTGAACTGCGTACCGTACGACATTTTTGGCAACAACGTGAGTGCGGCAGCGATCAACTACCTGTCCACGCCGGGCTTCCAGCGCGGCATCAACACTGAGCAGGTCGTCAGCGGCTACCTGAGTGGTGATCTCGGCAAGTATGGAATCAAGAGCCCGTTTGCAAGCGACGGCTTCGGCCTGGTGATCGGCGCGGAATATCGCAAGGAAACGCTTGATCTCAAGACCGACGCGGCCTTCACTACCGGCGACCTCGCCGGTCAGGGCGCTCCGACGCTTTCGGTGGCCGGCCAGCTTGACGTGAAGGAAGTCTTCACGGAACTGCGTGCTCCGCTGGTTCAGGAAGGCTTCGTGTATGACCTGACGCTGGTTGGCGGCTATCGCCACTCGTCGTACAACGTCAGCAACGGTGCTTCGTTCCAGACCGACACCTACAAGATCGAAGGCGAGTTTGCCCCGATCCGCGACATCCGCTTCCGCGGCGGGTACAACCGTGCGGTTCGCGCTCCTACGCTGCAGGATTTCTTTGCTCCGCAGCGTGTCGCTCTCGATGGCTCGGACGATCCCTGCTCCGGTTTTGCGATCACGGCCGCTGATACGGGCTGCCTTGCTCAGGGTTTGAGCGTTGGTCAGATCGTCGCTGCGAACCCGGCAAACCAGTACAATGGCTTGAACGGCGGCAACGCTAACCTGCTTCCGGAAATTGCTGATACCTGGACTGCCGGTGTGGTGCTCCAGCCCGGCTTCATTCCGGGCCTCGCGGTCAGCGTTGACTGGTTCAGCATCAAGGTGGACAACGCGATTCAGCCGATCGGTGCTGACACCATCGTGACGCAGTGCACCAACACCGCTGATCCGTTCTTCTGCGGGCTGGTCCATCGCGATGCTTCGGGTTCGCTGTGGCGTTCGTCGGACGGTTACATCGTCAATCTGCCGCAAAACATCGGCTATGCCTCGACCAAGGGTATCGACGTCTCGGCTTCTTACAGCCGTCAGATCAGTGGCGTTGGTCGCATGAACATCAGCTTCGTCGGCACCTGGCTGGACGAACTGGTGACCTATGACGGCATCACCGTCCCGGTTGACTGCAAGGGCTACCATGGTGGTCTGTGCGGCACGCCGAACCCGGCGTGGCGTCATCAGCTGCGTGTCGGCCTCGACACCAAGATGGGCATCGGGGTTTCGGTTCGCTGGCGCTACTTCGATCCGGTCAAGCAGGACCGCTCGAGCTCGAACCCGAACCTTTCGGGCAAGACTCAGCCGGCCAACCTGCGGATCCCGGCGGTGAGCTACTTCGACCTCGCGTTGACCGCGGACGTGGGCGACCACTTCAAGTTCCGTATCGGCGCGAACAACCTGCTCGATAAGACCCCGCCGCTGGTTGTTGGCGCGGCTTGCCCGGCCGGTCCGTGCAACGGCAACACCTGGGCTCAGGTTTACGATTCGATGGGTCGTTACGTTTATGCAGGTGTGACGCTCGACTTCTAAGTTGAACGGCACATTTGCCAGCCTACAGGGTGGCGGGTTCCGAAAGGGACCCGCCACTTTGTTTTTGGCCAAAGCGGCAAGCCCGGCTAAGCCCTCGGGATGACCAACCACCAGGCCGTTCTGGCCGCCTTGCAGACCGCTTCCCCAACCACACCGGTGGAACTGCTGCGCGCCGCGCAGGAGGCGCTCAACCAGGGATTTGCGGCGGAGGTCGAAGCGCGACTTTCAGCCATTGTCGAAACCGTTTCCGGTGATGCCAGGATATGGCAGTTTCTTGGCCTCGCCCGCCGCGAACTGCAGGATAGCGCTGGGGCTCACACGGCCTTTACGCGCGCTGCGGCGCTTGCCCCGCAAGATCCCCTGATTGCCCACAGCCAGGCGCGAACCGCCCTCGAGGCCGGCTTTCCGGCGATCACCCTGTTCAACCGCGCGCGCCAGTTGGCACCCGGCGATGGCTCGGTTGCGCTGGGCCGGTTCGCCGCACTTTTCGCCGAGGGTCAGGGCGAGCTTGCCTGCTCGCAGCTCGCCCACTTGCTGTCGCAGAGCCCCGGTTGGATCGAGGGCCACGTTGCCTATGCCCGCTTCCTCGCCCAGGCGAGCCCTGGCCAGCCGCTCGACGGCACCTTGCGGGCGGCGCTGGTGCAGCACCCTGCGGCAGGCGGATTATGGCGGCTGGTAATGCAGGTCTGGATGGAGGCGCGCGACTATCAGCGGGCGCTGGGTACCGTCGCCGAGGCGCGTAAGGCGCTCGGTGAGAACCCGGAACTGGATCGGATCGAGGCGATCTGCCGAACCGAGCTTGGGCAGGCCGATGCCGCCCAGGCCTTGTTTGACCACCTGCCATTTCCCGATGGCGGCGAGGCCGCCTGCTGGCCAATCCGCAACTACATCCGCCTCGGCCGTTATGAGGAAGCGCTCTTGCTCGCCGAGCAATCCTTTGCCGGCAAACAAGAGGCAGCACTCTGGCCCTATCGCGCCTTGCTCTGGCGTCTGCTGAAGGATCCGCGCTGGGATTGGCTGGAGGGCGATATCAGCATGATCGGCAGCTTCGACATTTCATCTGAAATCGGGCCGATATCCGATCTTGCCGAGGTCCTGCGCGGCCTTCACGCCGCCAAAGCCCAGCCGCTCGATCAATCGGTGCGTGGCGGCACCCAGACCGATGGCAACCTCCTCGCTCGGGCAGAGCCGGAAATCCGGCGGCTGCGGGCCGCAGTGCTTGAAGCAGTCAACAGCTATGTCGCCCAGCTACCGCCGCCCGACAGCACCCATCCGATGTTGCTGGCGCACCGCGGCGATCTGCGTGTCGCGGGTTCATGGTCGGTGCGGCTCACCGACAAGGGGTTCCATACCGATCACGTCCATTGGCAGGGCTGGATCAGTTCGGCCTGCTACATCGTCGTTCCCGAGCCCGACCCCGTCACGCCGGAAAGCGGATGGCTGACCTTTGGTGAGTGTCTGGACCTGCTACCCGACTTCAGAGCCTTTCGAACAATTGAGCCCAAGCCGGGCACCATGGCGCTTTTTCCGTCAATTATGTGGCACGGCACCCGCCCCTTTGGTAGCGGTGAGCGAATGACCGTTGCTTTCGATATCGCCCGACCGGCCCAGCCATGACCGACCCCACCAAAGCGCTGCGTAGCGCAGCCGAAGCACTGCAGCGCAGGGACTTCATGTCGGCTCACCGCATTGCAGCAGAGGCCTTGACCGCTTCTCCGCTCCATCCCGGTCTGCTGGGCATTACCGCGTTGGCGCTCTTGCAGATGGAGCGCCGCGATGAAGCGGTCCCATACCTGAAGCGGCAGCTGGGCGTTACGCCCCAGGATCAGGCGGTGCGCTTCAACCTGGCCAACGTCCTGGCCAATACCGGCGCGCTCGACGAAGCGCGTGAACTGGCCCTGGATCATCGCGGCCATCCGGGGCTGGCGCGACTGGCAGGCTATTTCCTCCAGCAGGATGGCCAGGTCGAAGCCGCCGCAGCAGCCTATCGGACCGCACTTGCGGCCGCCCCGCAGGATTGGGAAAGCTGGAACAATCTGGGCAATTGCCTGGTTGCTTCGGGCAAACAGGCAGAGGCTGTGGCGGCTTTTGAAAACGCCATCAACAGATCGCTCGGCGCGAGCTTGCCCGAGGTGTTTCTGAATCTCAGCCAGGCGCTCGGCGCCGTCGAAAATCGTGACAAGCGACTGATCAATGCCGAAGAAGCGGCTCGCCGCTTCCCCGACCATCACGGGGTCCGGATTGAACTGGGATTGGCCCAGGCCGCTGCTGGCCGCCGCGATCTGGCGGAAGTGACCTTGCGCCGGGCCGCTGCGAACGAGGATCATTTCGGCGAGGCGCGACTGGAACTTGGCCTCCTGCTGGAAAATGACAATCGGCTCGATGAGTTAGATGCGCATATCGCCGAATGCGAAGCGTTGGATGGTCGCCCGGAGCTTGCGTTCCTGAAGGCCTGGAGCCTTCGTCGGCGTGAGCGTTTCGCGGAGGCCGAACAGGAAGCGAACCGAATCCCCGATACGATCAACCCGATCCGAACCGCGCAGGTCCGGGCCGAGGTACTGGACCGGCTGGGCAAGACGGACGAGGCTTTTCAACAGTTTACGGCGATGAACGCCGCATCGCGGATTGCGCATCCGCCTGCCTCCGGAGCCAACTACCGTGAGACGATCGAAGCGCAAACCCTCGCCATGGTCGGTCCTCTCGCGCCGGTTCCGGCCTTGGCGAATGCGCCGCGTGATCCGGTCTTCATTGTCGGTTCACCGCGGTCGGGCACGACCCTGCTCGATACCCTGTTAACGGCGTTGCCCGAATTGCAGGTGTTTGAAGAGCAGCCGATGCTTGCAACGGTTGAGCAGGAGTTTCCCGGCATCCCGGCCGATCCCGATCCGGCGCGCGTTGCGGCCGCGCGCTTGCGCTATTTTGCCTTGGCGGAAGAACTGCAGGGGGCCGCAGGCGGACGACGCATCGTTGACAAGATGCCGCTCCATTTGACCCATATGCCGGTGATCCATCGGCTGTTCCCCCACGCCGATGTGGTCCTGGTCGAGCGTCATCCCTGCGACGCCGTCCTCAGCTGCTTCATGGCCAATTTCTCACCCAATTTCGCCATGCAAAGCTATACCGATCTTGAGGAAGCCGCGCGGACCTATGCCGCCGTTTTCGCCAATTTCGAGCGGGCTGATGAGCTGCTGCCACTGCGGGTCCACCGCGTTCGCTATGAACGGATGATTGCGGACCTGGAGGGCGAAATGCGGCCGTTGCTCAATTTCCTGGGCGTGGCGTGGCGTGACGAGGTGCTCGATAACCAGAGCAGCGCCCAGCGCCGGGGCGCGGTGCGGACTGCCAGCTATGCCCAGATCGGCCAACCGCTGTATCAGCGCGCAATCGGAAGATGGGGGCGGTATCGCACCCATCTTTCCTCCGTCCTGCCAATCCTCGATCCGTGGATCGAGCGCCTCGGCTACGAATCCTAGCTCAGTCGCTCTTCCAACGCTGGGTCTGGCTGCGCTCAAGGTCTTGCCGATTTGCGGCTGCTTCGGCGTCCCACTGAGCCTGGGTGCGACAGACCTTCTTGCTCGACAAGCGCGTACCGATCGCTTCGACGCGGCGGCAAACCACCTTGTTGGTTTGGCCGTCATCCTGGGTCTTGGTTTCCGGGGTGGGCTGGCTGCCGGAGGGATCCGCCATGGCCGGCGCGGAAAGCGACAGCAAGGCAAGGGCGCCTGCAGAAAGAACCGTCTTGATCATCACGAAAAATCCCTGAGTGACACCCGACATTTTTGCAGGTGCGAAGATGAATGTCAGATTACCACAACTTTGCGGTTCCACCAAAAACCTATGGTTTGATAGCTTGCAAATATACCGGTACACGCACATCCCGTAACTATGGACGGACCTAATCCCGAATTGCAGCAAAGAATCGTCGCGGCCGACCGGGCACTGGCGATGCGCAATGTGGCTGAGGCGCGGGCCATTCTGGAAAGCGCGGTATCGCAAAATCCCGACCATCCGACCTTCTGGCAGCGGTTGGCAACGGTGCGGCAGATTTCCGGCGCGCCGGGCCAGGCGCTGGCGGCACTGGATCGCGCGCTCGAATTCGATCCGCTTGATTTCGTCAATCTGCTGATGCGCGCGCGCATCCTTGATCAGGCTGGCCACAGCGAAGCGGGTGAGGCCTATGGACGTGCGCTTGCGCAGCGGCGGCCCAATCCGCTGCCGCCGGCACTCGCTCCGGCGATTGAGCGGGCCGAGGCGGCGTGGCTTCAGCATCAACAGGATCTGGAACACCACCTTGCCGCCGCGCTTGAAGCCGCTCCGGCTGGCCTCACGCCGACCGAACGGCGCAGGATCGAGCGCCTGGCAAGTAACATTTCACGGCGGACACGGATCTACCATTCCGAAGCGACCCACTTTCACTTCCCCGGCCTGCGCGAGGTGGAATTTCATGACCGGGCCGCGTTTCCCTGGCTGGAAGAGCTCGAATCGCTAAGTGGCACAATCGCCGCGGAACTGGACCGCGTCGCAAATGCCTCCGATGCGGTGCTGGTCCCCTATGTTCAGTACGGCACGAGCGAACCTCTCGCCCAATGGCGGGAGCTTAATCACAACCGGGACTGGACCGCGATCCATCTGATCCAGCGGGCCGAGCGGATCGTGCCCAACGCTGACTATTGCCCGGCCACGATGGAATTTCTGGGGCGGATGGACCAGCCGTGGATTGCGGGCTGCGGGGCCAATGCGATGTTTTCCATGCTGGCACCGCGCACATCGATCCCGCCCCATGTCGGGGTCGCCAATTTCCGGCTGTTGTGTCACCTGCCGCTGATCATTCCGGGAAAGTGCTGGTTCCGCGTTGGTGAAGAGGTGCATGACTGGAAATCCGGCACGGCTTGGGTTTTCGACGATACGATCGAGCACGAAGCCGTCAATGAAACCGATCATTTGCGAGTCATCATGATTTTCGACGTCTGGCACCCCGACCTCTCTCCGGCTGAGAAATCGGCAATTGCCACCACCGTGGCGGCTTCATCATTCCAGGTTGGCGCGCTTTAGGCCGATCATGAACCGGTTGCGCCGCCATGGCCGCACGATGCTGCTGGCCCTGTTGCTGCTGCTTGGCCTGGCGACCTGGCTGCGCAGTCCGGTGGCGCCGCCGATCCATCCGCAGGAACTGGCTCTGGCCCCGCTGGCGCTTGAGCCGGATTGCTGCACGGCCGGGCCGCTGCGGCTCGTCGGCGCCTGGCACCTGACCAGC
>JAKPHK010000114.1 GCA_029550345.1 Pseudomonadota bacterium | reverse complement strand
ACCAGCCGCTTGCGGATCATCGGGTACTTCAGCCGCTGCGCCGAATAGATGTACCAGCTATAGCTCGCCCCGCGCGGGCAGCCGCGCGGTTCATGATTGGGCAGTTCGGGCCGGGTGCGCGGATAGTCGGTCTGCTGGGTTTCCCAAGTGATGATCCCGCCCTTGACGTAGATCTTCCAGCTGCACGATCCGGTGCAGTTCACCCCGTGGGTGGACCGCACGATCTTGTCGTGCTGCCAGCGTTTCCGATAGCTGTCCTCCCAGTCCCGGGCCTCGGCGGTGGTGACCCCGTGGCCTTCGGAAAACTGTTCCTTCTTCTGGCGGAAGAACGTCAGGCGGTCGAGCAGGTGGCTCATGCGGTGGCTCCTTGGGCAATGGGGGCAGTGGGGGCGCGGCCGCGCTCGATATCGTGCAGAAGACCGCCCTTGCGGGTGTAGATGAACCAGGTCAGCGCGGCGCAGCTGGCGTAGAAGATCGCGAAGCCATAGAGCGCTGCCTGCGGGGTTCCGGTGGCGCTGATCGACATCCCGAAGGCGCGGGGAATGAAGAAGGCGCCGTAGGCGGCAATGGCCGAGGTGAAGCCGACGATAGCCGCCGATTCCTTTTCGGCCTGCCGGGTGCGCTGGGCTGCATCCAGCTCGGGCATCAGCCGCGGCACTTCCTGGCGCATGATGTTGG
This sequence comes from Pseudomonadota bacterium, assembly GCA_029550345.1. Classification (GTDB taxonomy): domain Bacteria; phylum Pseudomonadota; class Alphaproteobacteria; order Sphingomonadales; family Sphingomonadaceae; genus Novosphingobium. The sequence goes on along the minus strand of JAKPHK010000114.1, from coordinate 83,562 downwards.
GTATCATCTGGAAGGTCGAGGCATTGCCCACGCCGGTCACGAAGAACATGAAGATGAAGGCACCCAGGAAGCCGTTGAAATCCTTGGCCTCCAGGAAGTGGATCACGCCCAGCGCGCCGGCGATCATACCGATGAACACCCAGAAGGTGACCCGCGCCCCGCCCCAGCGATCGGCCACCCAGCCGGTCGCGGCGCGGCTGATCGCGCCGACCAACGGGCCGAGGAACACGTACTTCAGCACGTTGACGTCGGGGAACTGGCTTTTGGCGAGCAGCGGCAGGCCGGCTGAAAAGCCGATGAAGCTGCCGAAGGTGCCGGTGTAAAGCCAGCACATCAGCCAGTTATGCTTGCGCTGGAAGATCACCGCCTGTTCGGCAAAGCTGGCCTTGGCATCGGCGATGTCGTTCATCCCGAACCAGGCGAGCAGCGTGGAGGCGATGATGAACGGCACCCAGATGAACCCGGCGTTCTGCAGCCACAGTTCGCTGCCATCCTTGGCCACCTGCGCAGTGCCACCAAGGGCACCAAACACCCCGGTCGTTATCACCAAAGGTACGACAAACTGCATCACCGAGACACCCAGGTTGCCGAGCCCGGCATTGAGCGCCAGCGCGTTGCCCTTTTGCGCCTTGGGGAAGAAGAACCCGATGTTGGACATCGAGCTGGCAAAGTTGCCGCCACCAAAGCCGCACAGCAGCGCGAGGACCAGGAAGATGAAATAGGGGGTGTCCGGGTTCTGCACCGCATAGCCGATCCCGAAGGCCGGGATCAGCAGCGAAGCGGTGGACAGCGTGGTCCACAGCCGCCCGCCGAAGATCGGCACCATGAACGAATAGAAGATCCGGAAGGTCGCGCCCGACAGGCCGGGCAGTGCGGCCAGCCAGAAAAGCTGGTCCGTGGTGTAGTCAAAGCCGATGAGGGGCAGCTTGGCCACGACCACGGACCATACCATCCACACTGCGAAGGCAAGCAGCAGTGCGGGGATCGAAAGATAGAGATTGCGGTTGGCGATGCGCTGGCCGGTTTCCTCCCAGAACGCCGAATCCTCGGGCCGCCAGTCGGTCAGGACCTTGCCCTTGACCGCGTGTTCGCCGTGGGTTGCGGCATCGTGCAGCCCGGTCATTTCGGGGAACTGGGGCAGCGAGCGGGTATCGGTCCCGGCGGCCTTCTGTTCCATCTGGCGGATCGCCATGTGCATCCAGCCGAGTGCGACGGCAACCAGCGCGAACAGCACCATGAAACAGCTGGTCCAGATGCCCGTGAGGTCGCTGACCGCGCCGAACACGATCGGCAGGACAAACCCGCCAAGGCCGCCGACAAGCCCGACCAGCCCGCCGACCGAGCCGACATGGCCGGGGTAATACACCGGAATGTGCTTGTAGACCGCCGCCTTGCCCAGCGACATGAAGAAGCCGAGCACGAACACCGTGATCACGAACGGCACCAGGCTCATCGAAGTGGCGAAGTGAATGTCGCCCTTGATCCCGTGGATCGTGTAGTCGGTTGCCGGGTAGGACAGCATGAACAGCAGCACCATCGACACGCCGAAGGTGGCGTACATGATCTTGCGCGCGCCATAGCGGTCAGACAGGATCCCGCCGTAGGCCCGGAACAATGAGGCCGAGAGGCTGAAGGTTGCCGCCAGCATCCCCGCCACCTTGATGTCCACCCCATAAACCCCGATCAGGTACTTGGGCAGCCACAGCGCCAGGGCAACGAAGGCCCCGAAGACGAAGAAGTAATAGAGCGAGAAGCGCCAGACCTGCTCGTTCTTGAGCGGTTCCAGCTGTTCTTTCAGGCCCTTGGGCTTTTCACCGCTGATCTTGCGCGCGGCCAGGTCCGGATCATCCTTGGCGAACAGGAAGAACAGCACGGCCGTAATCGCCAGGGCCCCGGCCCAGATCTGCGCCACGGCCTGCCAGCCCATCGCCACCATGACGAACGGCGCGACGAACTTGGTCACCGCCGCCCCGACATTGCCCATGCCGAAAAAGCCCAGCGCCGAGCCCTGCTTTTCCTGCGGATACCACTTGGAGACATAGGCCACGCCAACCGCGAAGCCGCCGCCCGCCATGCCCAGCCCCAGTGCCGCCAGCAGCATCAGGATATAGCTGTCCGCGTGGCTGAGCAGCAGAGTCGATGCAGCGGAAGCCAGCATGGTGAGCGGAAAGACAATCCGCCCGCCGTACTGGTCGGTCCAGACCCCCAGGAACAGGCGGACCAGCGATCCGGTCAGGATCGGAGTGCCGACCAGCAGGCCGAACTGGGTATCGTTGAGCCCCAGCTCGGCCTTGATCTCGATCCCGATGATCGCGAAGATCGTCCAGACTGCAAAGCAGATGGTGAAAGCGAAGGTGCTGAGCCCGAGGGCCCGGTTCTGTTGTCCGGAGCTGACCGTTTGCGACAGTGGCATGGCGCCGTGTTCCCTGTTGTGGGTTGAATGCCAGCGAACTTGTCCAACTCTGCCGTGAAAAGCTTGATCCGGATCAAGAATCGCCTGTCCGGCGCGGCAATCGTCAAACCGCATGATCTGTAGCGTCGGATCGCCCGATTCAGATCAAGCCTTGGATTGATGCACATCAATCGCACTGCTAAGGCTGGCCCGTTCAACCAAGGAGCTCTGCTGCGTGCGTCCCGGCGAAAGACCTGAAATCGCGAATCTGCCCCTGTTCCGGGAAATGCAGGAAGGCCAGCGTGACCGGATCTTTTCGGGATCGTTCCTGCAGGCGTTCCCGCCGCAGCTGACCCTGTTCGAACTCGGCCAGCATCCGGATTTCCTGCACGTTCTGGTCGATGGACTAGTGGAACTTTACGCCCACAGCGCCGGGCGCGACACGACCATGCGGATCGTCGAGCCGGTCACCAGCTTCATCCTGGCCGCAGTCATCACCGATCAGCCCTATCTGATGTCGGCCCGCACGATCGCGCCGTCCCGGATCCTGCTGGTGCCGGCCGCCCTGGTCCGCGAAGTGGTGAAGGACGACTGCGCGCTGATGCAGGCGACCATGCGCGAACTGGCCCAGGCCTATCGCGACATGGTTCGCGCGCTGACCGACATGAAGCTGCGCCAGTCGGCCGAGCGGCTGGGCAATCTGATCCTGCAGCAAGAGCACCGCCAGGGTGGCAGCGGCACGGTTCAGCTGAAAGCCGAAAAGCGCCTGCTCGCCTCGCTACTGGGAATGACGCCGGAAAACCTCTCCCGCGCGTTCGGGGCGCTGGGCGAACACGGCATTGCCGTATCCGGTGCGCAAGTAACGATCACCGACCGCGCCGCACTCGAAGCCTTTTCACGCCCCGATCCGGTGCGCGACGATCTGGCCTGATCAGAACTTGGCCTCGATCTGGAACCACAGCTTGGTGGTATCGGTGGCAAAGGCATCGGCATCGTAATGGGCCAGCTTGGCGGTGAGGGTAAACCGCTTGCCCAGCGGATAGCTGGCCAGCGCGTTCCACTCCTGGCCATAGGCGATCCCGCCAACGGTCGATCCGTAGTCGTGCCAGGCGGCGCGAAGAGTCAAGCCGGCCAGCACTCCCTTGCCGGGAACCTTGTAGCTGGCGTCCAGATATGCATCGCGCAGGCCATTTGCCGGCGTGGTCAGGAACTTGTCGGCCCAGCCGTTGAAAGCGTGCAGCGTGGCAAGCGGGGTTTGCAAACCCACCGTGCCGTTGCCCTCCAGCCGTTCATACCCGGCTTTGAATGTAAACGGCCCGGTCTTCAGTCCGGACTCTATCAGCCAGTAATCCAGTCCGAAGGTGCGGGGATTGGCGCCATGATCGTGCTGGCGAGCATATTCGGCCGCGTAGAGGAACGTCGACTTTCCTCCCACCGACAGCTCGCCAGCCATCCGCACGCCCAGAGTGCGGCTGCTGCTGGATGGTTGGGAAGGAATATCTAACCAGTAACCATACGCCGAAAGCGTGCCGACGTTCTTGATCGCATAGCCGGCGCGAACACCGTGAATTTCCGTGTCGCGCCAGATGCCTTGCGGCGAATCCGGGCCGAACACCCGGTTGACCCGCCAGGCATTCAGATAGTCCACGCTCGCCCCCTTCACTGGCCGGGCCGTAACTCGCACCGCATCGAGCGTCTGATCGTTCTGCCGCCAGCCGACCGAACCGATCCAACGCTGGTTGTCGAGATTTACCGCCTGACGCCCGCCGGTCAGTTCCAGTTGCGCCGCCGGACGCCAGCGCAGGTAGGCTTGGTTGAGCAATATGTCGGAAGGATCGGCCACCACCGGATAGGTGGTCTTGCCGTTGACCGTATCGTTATAACTGGTCTCGCCCAGCACGACGATCGCTTCGCCTTCTACCACAGCGCTGAAGCCGTGCCATTCGGCTGTCTTGACCCCGGCCTTGACCCGCAGGGTGGAGGCAGCGGCCTGTTCGGCCAAACCGTCCTGATCGACCAGTTCCAGCCGGTAGCGGAGATCGGCATAGGGGGTGACCGACTGCGTCTCGGCATGGGCGGCAGTGCTGGCCAGCAAGGTGGCAAGAGTCAGGGCGAAACGGGATGAGGCTTGATTCATGTCTGTTATTCTCGCCTCTATTCCGCTTCTGTAATTGACTTTCATCAACGATTGATCGGTGCTTTCCGGCCCAAAGGGATCTTGATGAACATCGACACTTTCACTCTGGCCCGCAGTCTTCACGTTGCCGCGATCGTTGGCTGGATCGGCGGTGTCTGGTTCGTGACGCTGGTCGTCATGCCCGCCATTGTCCGCAGCGAGCCGCCGGCCAGTCGGCTTTCGGCCTTTCACCGGATCGAGCAGGGGTTTGCTCCGCAGGCAAAATTCTGGGTGCTGCTGGCCGGGGCCAGCGGCTTCTGGATGACTCACCAGGCCGGATTGTGGGACCGGTTTGCCGATCCCGGCTTCTGGTGGATGCACGCCATGCTGGCGCTGTGGACCGTCTTTGCGGTGATGCTGTTCGTGGCCGAACCGCTGTTCCTGCACCGCCGCATGGCCCGGTCCGCCACGCCGGAGGCCGACTTTGGCCGGATGGTCGCCATGCACCGGCTGCTTTCCGCCCTCGCTCTTGTCACCGTGATCGGTGCCACGGGCGGCGCGCACGGGCTGTTCTGAGCCGATGGCCTGGCGCGCATCGATCCTGTTGGCGGCTCCGCACCGGCTGGCTTTCCTCAGCGGCAGCCTTGGCCTTGTCGCCGCCGCCTTGTGGTGGCCGGTGCGCCTGGGCGCACTGCACCTTGGCTGGGCAGAGCTTGCATCGGGCAATCTTCCGGCCGCACTGCTTCATGCGCCGGTGCTGCTGCTGCAAGTCTACCCGGCCTTCATTTTCGGCTTCCTGCTGACCGTGTTTCCGCGCTGGATGGGCCAGCCGGACCTGACTGCGCGCCGGTTCGGACCGGCGTCGGGCGCAATCGCTGCCGGTTTGGCCGTTACCGTCATCGGCCTGTGGACCGGAACAGACGCAATGATCCGGATCGGCTTTCTGACCTTCGCGGCAGGTTGGGCGCTGGGGCTTGTCGTTCTGGCAGAGGTGGTTTGGGACAACAGCCGTTCCGGCAAGCCGCCCTGCTGGCACGCTGTTTCCGCCCTCGCAGCCCTGACGATCGGCCTAGGCGCGCTGCTGATGGTCTGCGCCTTCTTGCAGGGCGGTGATCCCCGACTGCTGCGCTGGGGCAATGTGCTGGGGCTGAACGGGTTCATCCTGCCGGTGTTCCTGACCGTCGCCCACCGGATGGTGCCGTTTTTCGCCGCCAATGTTGTACAAGGCTATCAGCGCTGGCGGCCGGACTGGTTGCTGGCAGCGCTGTGGGCACTGCTGGCCTTGCGGATCGCGGGCGAACTGGCCTTGCTCCCGGCCTTGTCCGGCCTGGCCGCAACAGGACTGGCCGCCTGCACCGGCGTTATGGCCTGGAAGTGGTGGCCACGCGGCCCCGCGCCCGGATTGCTGCATGTGCTGATCTGGGGCGTTGTCTGGGCGCCGCTCGGCTTCGCGCTGGCCGCGCTTGCTGCGTTCGGCCTGCCACTGGGGCTGGCCCCCACCCACGCGCTGGCGCTCGGCTTTGCCGCCAGCCTGCTGGTGGGGATGGTAACGCGGGTAACACACGGCCATTCGGGGCGTCCGCTGGCGATGGTGCCGCTGGCCTGGCTGGCCTTTGCTGCCGTCCAGCTTGCTGCGGGGTTGCGGATCCTAGCGGCGCTCAAGGGCGAACTTGGCTGGCTGCTGGTGATCGCCGCGTTCGCCTTTGCCGCCGGGCTGCTGCCGTGGCTGGTCCGCAATGCCCTGATCTACCTGCGCCCGCGCCGTGATGGCCGACCGGGCTGAGGACCTTGCCATGGACAATCCGCCGCAAATCAAGCCCCACGAAGCGCTCGAACTGCTCAAGGAAGGCAACCGCCGGTTCCTGTCAGATGCGCCCTATAACCCGCCGATGGACCGGCTGCACCGGCTCCATCTCGCCGCTGCGCAGCGGCCGTTTGCGGCCTATCTCAGCTGCTCGGATTCGCGCGTCCCGCCGGAACTGTTGTTCGAACGCGGGTTGGGCGAGCTGTTCATCGTCCGCAATGCCGGCAACACGCTATGCGCCACGGCGCTGGGCAGCCTGGAGTTTGCCGTCACCCAGTTGCAGGTTCCGCTGATCGTGGTGATGGGCCACGAAGCCTGCGGCGCGATCCGCGCGGCCGTTTCGGTGGCCCGTGGCGAAACCGCCTACAGCAGTAATGTCTCGAAGGTGCTGCAGTCGTTGCTCCCGGCCGTGTTGGAAGCCGATCCCTGGGCGGAAGACCTGTGCAACGCCGCCGCTCTATGTAATGTCCGCAAGGTCGTGAAGGAGCTGCAGAAAGAGGCATCTCCCGCACTGCTCGATCCACAAGCGGAAGGCCGATTACTGGTGGTCGGTGCCTACTACCACCTCGATTCAGGACGGGTAGAATTTCTTGGCCAGTGACGACCGCACCCAGCGGCGACTGCCATCCTCATGTGCCGTTTGGCTGCAACCCCATCGGAAATGTCCTTCGTTCCCGAGCTGATTATTCAGGGGAAGCGTTGAAACCGATTCCGCAGTTGGTTTACAAGCACACCGTACGCGACCTTGTCGCAGCAATGGAAAATAAACCATTGGATTGCCGTGAATTAGTTCCTTCTATGAAGGAGCAAGATCGATGTCAACGAATGGCCCTGTGGTAACGCCAAATCCCGTCGAAATCTTGAAGACGACTCGGCGCTATCGAAGCAATCGAACCAGCGAGAAAGTCAGGCTCGACGGAAACATCGCCCGGCGCAAGATCAAGGGTAAAGAGTTCTTCTGGTGGGATACCGAGCTGCCGGGCTTCGGCCTCAGGGTCTTTGCGGGTGGATCGCGTAGCTGGTTCGTCCAGTTCCGCCAGCGCGGCAAACAGATGCGGATCACGCTTGGCCGCCCGCCCGAAGTTCGCGCGGAGGAAGCTCGCACCCTGGCGCGCGCGCAGCTTGCCAAAGTCATGCTCGATGGCCTGCCGGTGGCGCAGAAGGCGAAGCGGGATAATCCAGGCGCGACGCTGTTTCGTGATTTCGCGCTGCGCTTCTGGGCGGATTATTCGCGGCATTGGAAGCCATCGACCCGCAAGGGCAACCGTGCCCGCATCTTCAAGGACCTGACCGACATCTTCGGTCACCTGCGGGTCGATGCGATCCGCAAGGCCGACGTGCTGCGCTGGCGCGACAGTTGGGCGGGCCGCTCGGGCGCGTTCAACCGCACCATTCCGATCCTGTCGGTGATGATGGGCTACGCCGAACAATTGGGCATGCGCCCGCGTGGCTCGAACCCGTGCCGGGGAACGCCGCGGTACAAGCGCAAGCTGGTCGACAGATTTCTGAGCGCCCGCGAGTTCAATCGGCTTGCTGCAAGCTTGCGCGACTTCGAGGAAACCAACCCGATCGCGGTCCAAGCGATCCGGCTTCTGATCTACACCGGCGCGCGCCACGGCGAAGTGGTTGGATTGCGCTGGGAATGGGTGCAGCCACCGCGCCTCATGCTGCCCGACAGCAAGACCGGTGCGAAGATCGTCTATCTCAACCGGCAAGCGCAGGCGGTTCTCGATGCCATGCCGAACAGGGCCGATACTGGCCTCGTCTTTCCGTCGGTGCGCGGAGATAAGCCGATCGCGCTAAGCCCTGTCTGGCTCGAAATGAGGCGGCACGCGGCCTTGCCAGATGTTCGGTTGCACGACTTGCGCCACAGCTTTGCTTCGATCGCCATCGCTGACGGAATTTCACTCGTCGTGATTGGCAAGCTCCTTGGCCACGCGCTCGCTGAGACTACCGAGCGTTATGCGCACCTCGCGGACGAAGCGATTGCCGACGCCGCCAAGCGCATCTCGGGTTCGCTCGCCCGGCACCTAGGGCTTGCGGCATGACCCGGATTTCCCTTGCTCGCATCATCGCGGATGAGCTCGCGACCCTACGCCGCTTCGATCCGGGCAGACGTCCGAGCGGCAAAGCGCGCCGGGTGGAATGGTCGGTGAAGCTGCCCGGCTTCGGCATTCGCTATTACGGCTCGGGGCGCAGCACCTACATCGTCCAGTCGCGGATGAATGGCGTGACCCGGACGATCACCCTGGGCAATGCCAATGTCCTCAGCAAGAGCCAGGCGCTGAACTGTGCTCAGCGCATCCTGCTGCGCGCGCAGGTCGGCGAGGACCCGGCAACCAGACGCAAGGAGGTTCGCAAGGTTCCGACCTATGACGACTTCCTGGCGATATACTGGAAGCAGGCGGCGGCCAAGTGGAAGCCGAGCACGTGCTACACCCACGCTTGCTATCGCCGGCTTCATCTCGACCAAGCCTTCTCTGGCATGTTCATCGACGAGATCGAGCAGTCGCATGTGCTGACCTGGTTCAACAAGGTCTCGGTCAATGGCGGTCCTGGTGCAGGCAACCGCTGCTTTGAAATTCTGCGCTCGATGTTCAACCATGCCGAGCGCTGGGGAATGCGGCCCGAGGGCAGCAATCCGTGCACCTACATCCGGCCCAACAAGCGCCGCAAATGCGAGCGCTTCCTGTCCAATCAGGAGATCGCCCGTTTGGGCGAAGTGCTGCACCGCAAGCTTCGCACCCACCCGCTTCACAGCACGATCGTCCAACTGCTGTTGCTGACCGGGTGCCGCGTCTCCGAGATCAAGGACCTGACCTGGAGCGAGGTGAAGGGCGGGCGCCTGCTCCTTCACGACAGCAAGACCGGCCCGCGCACCGTCTGGCTCGGCGACGAGGCGCAGATGCTGCTCGCGTCGCTTGAACGGCGCGGCAGTTCGGACCGCGTGTTCTGGAACAAGCAGACCCGGCGTCCTGTCGCCGAAATGCACGGATTTTGGGCGGAAGTAAGGACCGAAGCCAATCTGCCGGGGGTACGACTGCACGACCTGCGTCACAGCTTTGCCAGCCATGCCGCCGCGCGGTCCGAAACCTTGCCTATGATCGGCAAGCTGCTGGGCCACTCCCGGCTGCAAACCACGTCGCGCTACGCACACCTAGACGACGGGCGAGTATTGGAAGCGGCTGAACGGATCGGTGCGCTCATCGCTGATGCCATGGGCGAGCGTCGTTCATTGAACCATAATACTATGTGTGATATCGGAGTAGTGATCCATGACCGGTAAGCCGCGAACTCGCATCCACAAGAGCCGCTGGTTCGCGAAGTTCGCTAGCCGGGAGGAGATCAGTGACGCGACGCTTGTTGCAGCCATTGATCAGGCCAATCGCGTCCTGATCGATGCCAATCTTGGCGGCGGCCTGATCAAGCAGCGCTTCCCGCGTGAAGGCAGAGGCAAGTCCGGCGGTTAGCATCTGGCGGGGCTGGCTGCCGTGCCGAACGCTCTAGCCGTGGAGCAGATTCCTGTCAGGATGTACCGGCAGTTCCATTCACGGATTGCCGGAACATTTCCCGATAGCTGGCCGCTCAACCAAAGCCGAAAAGATCTTTCCGATCTCGCTGGCCAAGTCCTGCGGCGGCGTTTCATCAATGCCGTCGATCAGCCAGCCGACAATTCGCCACATCAGGCCACCATGGACGACCTTGGCGATTTCGATCGGCGAAACCCCGCTGGTCCGTGCCGCATCCGAAAACAGCCCCGAATCCATTCGATCGAGCAAGAGGTCCACGATCCTGGCATAAAGATCGGGCGATCCGGCGAATTCCAGCACCGATTTGTAGAAACGCCTGTTCTCCGCCAGGTGCGTCAACGGGGCGGCGATGGTTCGAGCAAGAGTATCTGAAATTGCATCGCCAGATCCTTCCTGGGCCGATCCGATTCCCGGCAAGACGGGAGTAGCGGCACTCAGCCGGGCCAGCGCGACCTTCGCGGCCAGATCCCGCACATCGCGTGCATGCTGGTAGAACGTCGGCCGACTGATCTGGGCGCAACGCGCCAGCTGGGTCACGGTTACATCTGCCAGCACATGACTATGCGACAGGAACACGAACGCCCGCTCCAGTGCGTCCCAGCTCCGTGTCTGGCGCGGATCTTTCAAGATAGCGGATTTCGTCATCATGCTTGCGCGTCCTTGCGGATTAACTTACACTTGTAAAGTATGCTGGCCGTCGATTGAGGAAAGCTGGTGAAAAGTTCGAACACAGTGCCGCAGCCGCCCCTTCGCCCGGTCATCGGCAATGCCGACCGAATGGACCGCTCCGCACCGGTCCAGAGCCTGATGAAGCTTGCATCCGAATATGGGCCGTTCTTCAAGTTGACCCTTCCGGGCCGAGAATTCTATGTCGCCAGTTCCCACGCTTTCGCCGCCGAGTTGTGCGACGACAGCCGCTTTGCCAAACGCGTCCATGTGCCGCTTCGCGAGATTCGCGCCTTTGCCGGGGACGGATTGTTCACCGCGTATAACGATGAGCCCAATTGGGCGCTGGCGCATACGATCCTCATGCCGGCCTTCGGTCCTCTGGGGGTTCGGGCGATGTTTGAAGACATGGTCGATATCGCCGACCAGATGTTCGCGCGGTGGGCCCGGTTCGGGCCGGATGCGGTAATCGATGTCGCCGACAACATGACCCGGCTGACGCTAGATACGATCGCACTCACCGCGTTCAATTATCGCTTCAACAGCTTTTATCGCGAGGACATGCACCCCTTCGTCGATGCGATGGTCGGTGCCTTGGCCGAAAGCGGAGCGCGAGCCCGCCGGTTCAAGCCAGTGACCGACGTCATGCTGCTCAGCAATCGCAGGTATCGGTCGGATATCGACATCATGCAACAGGTGGCGCGCGACCTCATCGCGCGGCGCAAGGCGAGCCCCACTGCCGGTTCCGAAACCGATCTCCTCGGCCGCATGCTCAACGGGCGCGATCCGCGCACCGGAGAGGGTCTTTCGGACAAAAATATCGTCCACCAGATGATCACCTTCCTGATCGCCGGGCACGAAACCACATCGGGCTTGCTGTCTTTCGTGACCTATTTCCTGCTCAAGAACCCCGCCGTCCTCGCAGAGGCCCGCAGGCAGGTGGATGCCGTCGTCGGAACGGGTCTCCCGACATTGGGCCACCTGGCCGAACTGCGCTATCTCGAGCAGATCCTGATGGAAACGCTGCGTCTCTGGCCGACTGCGCCGCTGTTCGGCCGCTATCCGTTCGAAGACACCGTGGTTGGCGGCAAATACAGGCTCACGCCCGATGACACGGTGCTTGTCCTTTTGCCTGAGGTGCAGCGCGACCCGGCCGTCTGGGGGGCGGACGCGGGAGCGTTTCGGCCGGAACGGCATACCCCCGAAAATGCAGAGCGATTGCCCGAGCATGCGTGGAAGCCGTTTGGCACCGGCGCGCGGGCCTGCATCGGCCGCCCCTTTGCCATGCAGGAGGCGCACCTGGTTCTGACCATGATGCTGCAACGGTTCGAATTTGCTTTCGAGGATCCGAGCTACACTCTGAAAGTACACGAAACGCTTACCCTGAAGCCCGAAAATCTCAGGATTCGGGCCTGGCTTCGCGGTGAGGCGAAGGCCGCTGCCGCAAGCCCTGCCGGTGCGAACTCCGCAGATCATGCTCCCTCCTTCGAGATGGCGAGCCGAGACCACGTCGACTTGTCGCCCGACGCCCCGAAGATCCACGTGCTGTACGGGTCGAACACTGGTTCGGCGGAGGCATTCGCGAACCGGCTCTTCGCGCAGGCGGCGGGGCGCGGTTTTGCCGCAACGCTTGGCGCGCTGGACGAGTTTGTGGGCAATGTGCCTGCCGCCGGAACGATCGTCGTCGTCACGGCGTCCTACGAGGGGCAGCCGCCCGATAATGCGGTCCAGTTCGTTCCGTTTATCGAAACGTTAGACCCTGGCAGCCTGGCGGGCCGCGAATTTGCCATCTTCGGCTGCGGCAACCGGCAATGGGCCCGGACATGGCAGGCCATACCCAGGCGCATCGAGGCTGCGCTCGTTGCCGCTGGTGGACAGGAACTGCTACCTCGCGGCGAGGGCGATTCCGGCGGTGATTTCTTCGGTGCCTTCGACGCATGGGCCGAACAGTTCTGGGCTGCGTTAGCCGACAGCCACGGAATGGAAGGTGCCACTGCCAATGCGGCGCGCGGACTCAAGCTCGAATGGTTGCCCGACGAGCGTCTTGCGCTGCTCAGGATTGGCGATCTTGCGCCCGGGAAGGTGGTGGAGAACCGGGAGTTGACCGCCACCGGCGCAGCAAATGCCCGGTCGAAACGCCATATCGAATTCGAACTGCCGGCAAACCAGACCTACGAGACGGGAGACTACCTCGCCGTTCTCGCGGTCAATCCGCCGGAACGGGTCGCCAAAGCCCTCCGACTTTTCGGTCTTTCCGGTGGTCGGGCGGTCGTCCTGCATGCCCCTCACCAAGAAGCCGCGGGTTTGCCGACCGGACGGCCGGTACGCTGCGACGAAATCCTGTCGAGTTATGTCGAACTCGGTCAGCCGGCGACACGTCAGCAGGTCGCACGTCTGGTGCAGGTGGCAACCGAAAGCGCGGATGTCGAGGCGCTCATCGCGCTGTCGGACCAGGATTACGAGAGCGAGGTGCTGGGTAAGCGACAAGCCATCGTCGATCTGCTCCACGCCCATCCTTCGGTGCAGCTGGAGTTCGCCGAATTCCTGTCGATGCTGCCGCCGATGCGCGCGCGGCAATATTCGATTTCGTCATCACCCTTGTGGCGCGAAGATCATGTAACCCTGACCGTTTCGGTCCTTGATGAACCTTCGCTCGCCGGAACGGATCGGCATCGCGGCGTTGCGTCGAGCTACCTGGCGGCGCTCCTTCCCGGCGAGGAAGCTCTCATCGCCGTCCGACCGTCGCAGGCCCGCTTCCGCCCGCCTGCGGATCCGGCCACACCCATGATCCTGATTTGCGCTGGATCGGGCATAGCCCCGTTCCGCGGCTTCCTGCAGGAACGGGCCGAAATTCTGGCCAGTGGCCAGCCGGTGGGCCGGTCGCTGCTGTACTTCGGGACCAATGACCCCGACGTCGATTACCTCTACCGGGTAGAGCTTGAGGGCTGGGAACAGCAAGGCATCGTCAGCTTGCGGCCGGTCTTCACCTTAAAGCCCGAGAACGGTCAGCGCTTCGTTCAGGACCGCCTCTGGGCCGAGCGGAGCGAAGTCAAACAGGCCTTTCGCGATGGTGCAATCGTGTTCGTGTGCGGGGATGGCCTTCGCATGGCACCCGCGGTTCGCCAGACGCTGATCGACATCTATCGCGAAGAGACCGGCGATACCGAAGGCGCGGCGGAAGCTTGGGCCGACGCGATGGAACGCGATCATGGCCGCTACGTCGCAGACGTCTTCGCATAGCAATGCGGCCGCGATTCCGAAACGCAGTGGCCTGACGCCAACCGCGATTGTGGTCGCGACTTTGTCGATGGCGACAATAGCGGGCGCGATTCTTGCCTGGCGAATGTTGAGCGCCGAGTGGCAATGGGATGATGACGAAAACGATGACTGGGACGGCGAGCTAAACCGCTGGGATCTTGAGGATCAGTCGGCTTCCTCTAAATGAAGCTCGTTCTGTTCGACCCCGCGTCGATCGATGACAGTCGAAACCGATTGGGCTGCGTGGACAGTTTCAGGCGAGCGCGGCCGAAAAACCGACAGCTTCAAGTCTGATCTCCTCGATCGCCAGGACAGGCTCGTCCGACACCTTCCGGCTTGCCACCTTGATGGCAGCCCATTCGGCATCAGCCAAGAATTGATTCCAGCCCTCTTCCAGTTCGGCCTCGCCTGACCATGCCAGCAGGTAGCCGCGCAGGCGTACCACCTGCTTCAACGGCGTCGGCAAGTACGTCGCCGAGCACGTCACCAAGGGCGCGATGGTCATGGTCACCGGCCGCATCCACTACTCGCGCTGGACCGACAACGAAAGCCAGACCCGTTACGGCTGCGAGATCATTGTCGACCAGGTCGACTCTCTCGCCAAGGCCAAAGAGGCGAGCAAGGAAGAACCCAAGAAGCGGCGCGCGAAGTAGCAGCGCCGCCCCATAGAGACCCGAAAGAACCCCGCTCTGGCGAACGGCCAGGGCGGGGTTTGCGCGTGCTCGTTCGGCATTCCGAAGCCAATTTCCGGCCACGATATTGAGACCTCGGGCCAGCGCAAGGTCGAGCTTCCAAAATGGCTATTAGCTTCCGTAGCGCGGAACATCCACAACTTCCGCTTGACGCTTTCGCTTCCCCTCAGGCGCCAGATCGGCTAGGTTTCCTGCGGGATTGAGGGCCATTTTCCGCGAAAACCGGCACTGCAAAATCTCGAACACAACACGCACAAATTGGGAACAAATTCAGGCACACCGTACGCAGTGCCACTGCTTGAATTACTCATTTGAAAACATGGGATTGATTCGAATTTTGAGCCTGGTGTCCAAACGATTTGACGACAATGTGCAATTTGCAAACTAATTCGTCTCGCAGTCATATACATGAAATTGCTTTTTTATTTTCGAATTCGAATGAATTATCACACATTGCATCGAGCGCAGGGCATATACTGGCGCGACGCGCCTCGAAGACCGTTGTTCGGCACTGTTTCCATCACCGTCAGCGGTTCTCGCTGGTACAGTAAATGGCCCAATCGGCCATCATGACGCGGCGCTTTTCGAGGTAGTTGGTGCGCCGATAGGCGGCCTCGACCTTGTTCGCGACGGTGTGCGCGAGGGCCGCTTCGGCGACCTCGCCGGAGTAGCTGGTTTGCTCCGCCGCCCAGTCGCGGAAGGCTGAACGGAAGCCGTGCACGGTGTAGGGCAGATCGGCGTAGCGCAGGATCTTGAGCAGGGTCATGTCGGACAGCGGACGGCGCACATCGCGTCCCGGGAAGACCAGGTTGCTGCACGGCGCGTGGAACTGCCTGGCGCGCTCCAGGACATCGATCGCGGCACCGGAAAGGGGAACAACATGTTCCTTCCCGACCTTCATTCTGGAACCCGGAATAGTCCAAAGTTTGGCTTTCAGATCGATCTCGTTCCACTTGGCGCCGCGTACCTCTCCCGACCTCGCGGCGGTCAGGATCAGGAACTCCAGCGCCAGTCGCGGTACGCTCAGTCGGGCATGCAGGTGCGCCACAAATGACGGTACCGCATCATACGGCATCGCGGCGAAGTGACCGTCCTTCTTGGGCTGCCTTGGGCGCACGCGAGAGACCGAACGCATCGGTGCTTCGGTGGGGCGCATGCCATTGGCATAGGCCCAGTCGAGAACCGCCCCGATCCGCTGCTTGACCCGCCGGGCGGTCTCCGGCTTCTTCAACCAGATCGGCAGCAGCACCTCGCGGATTAAGGGGCCTTCGATGTCATTGACCAGCCGATCGCCCAATACTGGGAAAGCATAGTTCTCCAGAGTGGTGATCCACTGATCCTGATGCTTGCCGTTCTTCCAGCTTGCCTTCTGCTCGGCATGTACCCGCAAGGCAGCTGCCTTGAACGTCAGGATCTCCAGCTTTCGCCGCTTGCGCTCGGCCACCGGATCGATCCCGCGCTGGATATCCCGCCGCAATTCGAAGGCGGCATCGCGCGCTTCTTTCAAGGACACCAGCGCCAGTGAGCCGAGCCCGATATCGCGCCGCCGGCCGTTCACAGTAGCGCGGAGCTGCCAGTTGCCCTTGTTCGGTCCCGTCAATTCCAGGAACAGGCCGTCGCCATCGTTGTAACGCCCGGGTTCCTTGAGGTTTCGGATATGCAGTGACGTGAGCCAGCCCATGATCGATCATCCTGTTCCGCCCCCACAATCTCCCCCACACTCCAAACCGGATTTAGGGAGATTGTTGAGAACAATATAAGAACATCGAAAACCCGATCAAGATCAAAAAACCGCAGAATTCTGCGGCTTTCAGAGACTAGCCGGGCTTTCCTGGGATGATATAGATGGCGGAGCGGGAGGGTTCCAAAATATGTTGAAATATCGTGAGATTTTCTGTCAAATGTATTGAGCCATAATTCCAACCATAAGATAGACTCGAGCGCATCAGTTGGTCTGGGCTCGAACATGGCTGGCGGGCGTCGATCTGGCAATTGTGCCGGAGAGTGGCAATTGCAGAGGTAGCAGCATTTAAAAACGCGCCGGTCCTCTTGCCGACTTCCGCGATCAACGCGCAAGTTCTGGACTGATACCGGTCCTCAACTCGCTCTATCAATCGCGTTCGCGCCGGGTTCAGCCTGGTCATGGCGATTGATCAAATCTTAATGTTTAATAGTCAAAGCAAGGTTCCTGTCGGCTTTTCGGGGCTGTTCGAGGCTGTGTGCGCGGGTCACGTGAGCCAGCCGAAGCACGATTCGTCCGGTTTGCTCTTGGGGTTTGATGCTATGAAGAATCGGCCATCAGCCATGCGATCGCAAGATCGCCTGTTCGGGCAGCTCCTTTGGGATCGCTCAGGCAACGTCGGGCTGATCGCCGCCGCTTCGATTATTCCTTTGATGGCGCTGATCGGTGGTGGGATTGATATGTCTCGAGGCTACTTGGCCCGTACGCAATTGCAGGCAGCCTGCGATTCCGGAGCGCTGGCTGGGCGCCGGGCGATGTCGAAGTCTGGTCAGTTTGGGCAGCCTGAAATGGACAAGGCAAACGCCCTGTTTAACGCCAACTTCGATGCGAAGCTGCTGAACGCACAGGATGTCAGATTCGAGACATCCGCGAACGAGCAAGGCCAAGTCCAAGGGGCGGCAAGCGCAAGCGTTCCGACCCTTCTGATGCGGATTTTCGGCAACGAAACCATCGAAATCGAAACCACCTGCATGGCCGAGTTGCAACTTGCCAATGCAGATGTCATGTTTGTGCTGGATACTACAGGATCGATGGCGGGAAGCCGGATCACTGGGCTGCGCGATGCAGTCAGGGACTTCCATAAGACAATCAACCAAGCCGTGACCGATAGCAACACGCGTGTGCGTTACGGATTTGTACCCTATTCGATGACAGTCAATGCAAAGAACCTGTTCAACGACCCTGATGCGCCGATGCAGCGCGATTGGTTCGTTGATAGCGCACCATACCAGTCACGCGAGGCACAGTTCAACACGCCCGTCTATGTCGCCACCACCAGCGCGCCGTCAACCACGACGGAAACCTACGCAACCACACTGACATCGAGCAACTGCACCAAGTATGCAGCCAATAAATACCCAAGCTCCGGGACAAACCCTTCATCCAGCGGCTCCGCCCCAGGCAATGTTACTACGCGCACCTACGCATTTGTTTCGTGGACGGGAGGAACCTCTTCCAAGAAGTACTGTACCCGCTCAGTCACAACCCGATTGACCACACACCAAACCAAGTTCGCCTTCACCAACTGGCGCTACAAGGAAGTCGACCTGGACACCTCGGAATTCAAACAGGGGTCCACGGTGGCGGTGGGTACTTCGGTTGTAACCGCGGGCGCAGGATCGGTGATTGACCCTGCAGTCCACTCATATGCAGACCAAGCCGGATATTACGACATGGTCACAATGGCCAAGAAGAACGGCAGCGAACTTCACAATATTGGCCTGACCAATACGACCTGGAACGGATGTATCGAAGAACGCGATACAGTTGATGCGGCGAATTGGAATCCGATCCCTGACGATGCATACGACCTAGACCTCGATCATGTGCCTGACAGCGATGAAACTCGGTGGCGCCCGATGTGGAACCAGTTATCCTACAGCCGTTCTCACCAACAGCATGTCGATACGACCGACAACTATTCGCCTGCCTATTATGCCTGCCCATCGCCGATGATGCCGTTTACTGAGGTGGAATTGTCGGCAGATCCCAACGATGTGCCGGCCTGGCTCAACACCTACCTGGGTGCGTTGACTCCGACCGGAAACACCTATCACGATATCGGTATGATCTGGGGCGGGCGCCTAGCGAGCAGTAACGGTCCGTTTGAAGCCAATGTCAACAAGGACGATAAACCTGTCAGCCGCCACCTGATCTTTATGTCGGATGGGCAGATGGAGCCCTATATCTGGGGTTACGACGCTTATGGCATTGAGGCGCTTTCCAACCGGGTCGCTCCGTTCAATAGCACCACGAATGAAGTGCGAGATCGGCATACAGCCCGCTATCTGGCCGCTTGTGAGGCCATAAAGGCTAAGGGCATCACCGTGTGGGTGATTGCGTTCGGGACCGCCCTGAGCGACGAAATGCGTGCCTGTTCAAGCGATGGGCGGGCCTATTCCGCAAGCGACACAACCGCCTTGCGCAACCAATTCAAGTTCATTGCCTCGCAGGTGGCTAATCTCAGGCTTGGGGAATAGAGCAGTGCAAATTTTACCGCTCTCAATCCGGCGAAATCCCTGGCTGTTAGACAGCCGCGGCGTAACCGCGATCGAATTTGCCTTGGTCGCCCCGGTATTCCTTGTTTTATTGCTGGGTTGCTTTGAATTTGGCCAAGCAATCTATTTGCAGGGTGTTTTGCATGGCGCTGTACAGGATGCCGGTCGTGATGCCGGGCTTGAATCCGGGGTCAGCGCTGGCGGTGACATCGACACCCGAGTCAGGCGGCAGGTCGCGGCGATTGCGCCGCGCGGGTCGATCTTGACTACCCGCAAAAACTACCGCAATTTTCTCGACGTCGGAAAGCCTGAAGACTTCATAGATGCGAATGGCAATCAGGCGTACGATCCTGAAGAGTGCTTTACCGACGCCAATGGCAACGGCCAGTGGGATGCCGACAAGTCGCAAGGCGGACAAGGCGGAGCTGACGATGTCGTGGTCTATACTGCGACGCTAAGTTACAAGCGAATTGTCCCTCTTTACAGCTTGCTGGGCTGGTCTGATACCGGATCCGCAATTGCCACCACCGTGCTTCGGAATCAGCCCTATGCTGACCAGGATGCTAGGCCAGAGGTGCAGATATGCCCAACCTGATCGTCTTGGCCACCTCAATCCGCAAGCTTGCCGCGCGGCTCAAGGCCAGTGAAGCCGGTGTGGCGGTGATCGAATTCGCCTATACAGCACCCTTCTTGTTCCTCTTGCTAGGCGGCGGAGTTGAACTCGCGAACTATTCGGTGATCCACATGCGGGTCAGCCAGATTGCTGTTTCGCTTGCCGATAATGCCTCCCGTGCAAAGCAGGGCGTCATTTCTGGGGTGCCGCGAATCCGCGAAGTGGACATCAACGAAGCCTTTCACGCCGCGAGCCTACAAGCAGGAGGCCTCGATCTTGAGGCGAACGGGCGCTTGATCCTGTCCAGTGTCGAGGTGAACGCCCAGGGCGGGCAATGGATCCACTGGCAGCGCTGCTTTGGCGGGGCAGCGTTCTCCTCCAGTTATGGCGCACAAGGCGCAGGTGCCACTGGCACCGCGATCAGCGGCATCGGCCCGGCCGACCGGCAGGTTGCAGCCGAGTCAGGCTATGCGATCATGTTTGTCGAGGTTGTCTACAACTACCGTCCGATCATGATAGAATCGATCATCGGGCACCAGCCAATCCGCAAGACGGCAGCCATGCTTGTTCGCGACCAAAGAGATCTAGCCGCTGGAGCGGCCAATCCGGCACCTGCGGCCCCTGTGCACACTTGCGCGTGAACCATGAAATCGAACCAGCTCATTTTAGCTGCCTGCGCCCTCTTGTTCGGGATTGCTTGGCTGTTTGATGGCGAAGGACAGGATGGTAGGATTGGCGCTTGGCGCAATGAAGTAGTAAACCGAGCGAGTCAGGACGAGCCAGTTCCTCCTGCGCCAAAAGCAAGCCCCGTCGCAAAGAAGGCGAAAGCCTCAAATTGGGCTGCTTATGATGATGAGGGCGAGAAGGACTCGTTCTGGTCGCAGACTGACACCGATGACGTTGTGCCTGCTGATGCCGACCCAGCCGGCCCAACCACTGGTGCGTCGTTTGATATCCGCCCGATCAAACCAGTCTTTGCGGTGGCTGGAGCCGCCATTGCGCAGGAGCAGAAGGCGCTGCGAGAACGTTAGGTCGTGTTGACAGCGTGATTCTCTCAAAGGATCTGAATTCCCATTCAAGGCTGCTTTTTGGGGAGCAGTCATGGGGGGTGCCGAACGCTGCCACCTGAACTGAGATGGTGGACGTGGTCCACTGGCAGCACATGATCGACTGCGCCACAGCTCGCTGCCATGCCTCGGCAGCGAGCAGAAAGGGGTTCTCGCACAGATTATTGGTCGATCATGCGGCGATTTTACGAGCAAAGCCTACGCCCAACTGCGACAACCAGATATTGCCTGTCGGCTTCATTCTGACTGATGGCGAAGCCTGTGATTACACCGCCGCAGGTAACCTACCAGTCCTTCCATTACCCAACCCAAGGCGCCGCTGGCTGACAATGGCTACCGTGGCGATCGGTTTCAGGAAAGCTTGCTCATATGCAGCATCCTGCAGATCAACTGGCCGACGAAATTTTCACCGCCTGACTATGTGAATTTCCAGACTCAGTAGACGCGAACGAAGGCGCAAATCGCAAGAATTCCAAACCTTCCGGCAACCCGTCGCCGCGATTGACTGACGGCATCGCGCAATTTTCGTCACATTCCGTTCCCGCGATCGACTCAACTGAGTGAACGCTTGCAGTGAACCGCTTGTTAACCACTAGTATTTATACAGACTGTGAATGCCGAACACAGAATTCATCCGAGCATTCTGGAGACATGAACGTGACTAAGAATCATATCCTTAGGGCCGCCCTTTGCGTTATTGGAATTGCCTCGATTCCGACTGCTGCCAACGCTGACTCGAATTTCGTGACCGGCACTGCTAGCCCGCTGACCGCATCCGCGCACCTCGACTTCACGGTTACCGTTCCCAAGTTCGTCTACGTGCGCATTGGCACGGGAGCGAACATGGCCAACAACACGACCGTCGACAGCCTTGTCTACAACGTCCCTGCCACCAATGTCGGTGACGGTACGTCGATTTCGGGTACCGGCGGCGACCTGTCCGGTGGCCAGGTGACCGCTCGCGTCATGGGCAACAATGGCACGATCGCCTTCAGTTCGACCACACTTGGTGCCATGAGCAACGGCTCAGGTGACACCATCTCCTGGTCGCAAATGGCCGTCGCGGTTGCGACGAACACCTCGGCTACCGCGCTTCCGTCACCGACGCTCGCAGACGGCGCCACGACGAGCACCAACCTGACGCCCACCAGTGGCACGAAGGTCACCAACCTCGACGCCAAGTGGACCTTTACCTACAAGAACCAGAACGTGGTCGCGGCCGGCACCTATGGCGGCGTCAACACCAACAACGGCCGCGTAACCTACGCGGTTTCGATGCCCTAACAATCGGGGGGCAGATCAGAGCGCAACAACACGCCTGATTTCGGCCTTCCCGCATCGGGCTGAACTTCGACAAGGCCGTCGCAGCATTGCTGCGACGGCCTTGTCACGTCCTGGCACCATCCGCGAACGCAGGTCCCGATTCGGGACTGCCGGTTAGAAGAGGCCGTGGGTTTTTCAAGTGCATTTTTGAGAATCCCGGCAGGAAACTGCCCGTTGTCGGCTTAATTTTGCCGGGTATTTGCCGGTCTTGTGATTGACCGCTTCACATGACGAGCAGGGATTCTTGCCTTCGGTCGTGAGGCACGACGCACGAGGATCGCCGATGCCCATAATGTTTGCCAGTCTCTGCTTTCACGAAATGCGCGGTGCACCCCTCCCGATCGCAGCACAGCGCAAATGATGGCGAGCAAACTCTATCGTGGCGTCATCGCAGCATCGACGGTGATTGTGGGTTGCATTCCCGGCCTTGCAAACGCCGGGTCCCGGTACAGCATCGGCAGTGAAACGAATGAAGGTGCCGGTGCTCAGGCGCAGATCGATTTTACGATCATCATACCAGAATATATCGGCCTGACCGCCAGAGTTAGTTCATTCGCTACGACCCACGCTGCAGCTGACAGAACAACGCATTCTTGTTCGCTCATCATGGCGCAGAATGCCACGGGGGCATCAAATTCAGGTGAGTCGAAAAGTATGCTAGCCTTCGGCAATGCAGGCACTATCGCCATTGCCGAAAGTTTACCCGTTGGCGATCAGACCCCGCAATCGGTCGGCATTCAGCTGCACTCGATCGAGAACACAACTGTGATGTACGCCGTGGCGATGCCTTGATTTCGCGCTCGGACGGCTTAATCAGACTAGGTTAAGGATTCACTTGGCAAATCTCGCCGATGCGGGAGGGTTGGGGCAATGGCGAATAGCAGAACGGCTGCAAGGCCAAGCGAAGATAAAGCGCTCTCCTGCAACGTCAGGCGGATGATCGTGATCAGTGCTTGTATGCTCACGATGTTGTCGTCCGAAGCGGCAGACGCCTACACGATCACAATTACTTCCGGCACCAGAGCGCTCTACCTGCAAGTGGGCGCGGGCAGGTATACCGGCTATTATAATAGTGGCGGCACACCGGGAAACAACTCCACCATCAACGTCGTGTCGGTGACCATCCCTGCCGCTAGTGTCGGATCGGGAACCGCACAGGCCATGACTTCGAACAGCTCGGTTTCCCAAAGTTCCATCGACGGCTATGCGTTCTGCAATCCACCTTCACAGGTCTATATCGGGGGCTGGTCGCGGCCCGGCAACAATTCCGGCGTAGCGACACTAACGGTCACGACCCCCGCGAACTTGACAAATGGCAGCGATTCCATCCCGTTCAGCCAGATAAGTTGGGTGATGTCCGGCAACGGTGACAGCACCTATCAGTTCCCCAACGGCACGTTTACGGGCGGAACACAGACCCTTGCGACTTTCCCGGCCAACAGTTGGAAAGAGCAATGCATGACCTTCATTTATGCGAACACGGTGGTGCCAGCTGCTGGCACCTTTACTGGACGCGCCACCTATACGCTTTCATTGCCATGACCCGAATCGCCCCGGCATTTGTCGTCGCTTGCGCGTTACTCACCCCGTCTGCCGGTACGCAGGCGCAGAGTGGTGCGGAACCGTCAACGACCGGACAAGTTTTCCGGGTCGACGATAGCGGTACGGTCGTACTCGACCCTGTGTTGCAAATGCAGTGGCAACCGGCTGGCCGTTCTGCTTCTTCGCCTCTGGTTTCAGCCTCGACCCGAGTCAGTGTGCAACTCAATCTGTTGCCTTGGGTCGGACGGAATGGCCGCATTTACATGACTTTGCCACGTGCGTCCGGTCCTACAGTCCGGGCCACATGGCAAACGGGCGGAACCCTGCTCCCTGGAGAGCTGCTCTCGGGAGAGCGTGCGCTGGTCTATGCGGGCGCCATAAACGGGCCGCTCCTACGCGACATCATCGACATCAAGCTCGAGGCGGATGGCGCAAGACTATCTGGTTCCGAAGCCTTGACGTTCGGTTTTGAGATTGAGGTTGATCCATGAAGTTTCCTTTGCGGTTGCCAGTACTCACTGTGGCAATCGCCACTGGCACTCAGTTTTGGAGCGCCCCGGCCCTTGCAGACGATTTTGCCCTTTCGATTTCTCCACCCCGTTTTGAGCTAACGGCGGAACCAGGGCAAACCGTCCGTGGCGTTGCGGAACTGACTAATGCAGCAAGCTCGGCAACAGAGTTACATTTCGCGACGGCCGAATGGGATTTGACGCCGGACGGCGGTGTGGTCCTGAGCCACACGCTAAAGCCCAATTCCTGTCGCCCCTGGGTCGCAATCGAACGGCGGGAAATCACGCTGCAGTCGAAAGCGCAATTTCGCTACCGCTTCGAGGTAACGCCGCCAGCGGACACCGCTCCTACAGAGTGCCGTTTCGCTATCGTCGTATCCGGCGCTGAAGTGCGCGTCTCGCCTGGCAAGGATGTGAGTTTTCCGATCAGCGGACAAATTGCGATCATCGTCTATGTCGCGGTTGGTGATGTCAAACCGGACATCAAGATCGTCAAGGCCGACGTTGTGACAATTAACGGCGTACAAACGCCTGTGTTGATGGTCCAAAACATCGGAACGGCGCATGGCAGGCTCTCCGCTTTCCTCACTGGAACCGATGCAATGGGCAGGAAGCGCGACTTTGCTCCGTCCACCCTGCCGATTCTGCCAGGCGAAACACGCATGATTACGCTCAATGTGGACAACGGGGGGGATGCGATCGAGGCTCAAGCCACTCCGGATTCGCTTGACGCCAAACCAGACAAGATCGTCTTCCCGCTCAAAATGAGCGGTACGATGAACGACACCAGAAGCTCCTTCAAGTTCGATGGCGTCTTTGAACCTTGATGACGAAGCCCGTGCCGAATTCCGAAAGCGCCAGGTTGATTGCGCGCCGCTCGGCCATTCAATTGACCTTGCTGTCGCTCGGGCTTTCCCTTCCAGGTTCGGCCAAGGCCGATGCCGCCGATGCACCACAGAACAGCCCGAGTTCCACCCCATACGTTGATCGACTGATTGACGATGGAAAACTCGAACCGCTAAGTTCAGCCAGCGGCGAAGAAGTGACGTACACCAAGGGCAATGTGAGATCACTCATCGTCGAATTGGGCGGATCGGTGATCTCACCAACATCGAGCGTTGCCGGTATCGACACCTCAGCACTGGACCGCGTCCAGCGCGAGGCCGGCATCTCAGTATCCGGCAGATATCAGACCGACAATTTTGGCCTTCTGGGCCTAGACGCACAATTGAGGCGTGGTTCGAATTCCGGCGCCTTCGGCAACACATCTGCGGATTCATGGAACGGCTCAGCCACGCTCACCAGCCACAACTTGCCGCTAGGAGATGGTTGGCTCGTCGATGGCACCCTTGGCACCATCTCGACACCAACGATCGCACTCGTTCGCCAGCAGACCCGCTTCTATCTGCCCGCCTCTCCCATTCTTGGCGGGGCGGTTGTATTCAACGGGTATCGGAAAATTGCACGATCCCGGACGAACGGCGAAGCGAAACCATTTGTGACCCTTAACCTTTCTGTGGGGGAACCTGGGTTGCTCGGTGGCTTGCGGCTTTCCGATTTCACCGGACTATCCGGCTTGGCGCTTTCCGGCGGCGGGCAGATCGATCTTACTTCGCGGTGGTCCGCAGGCTTGCAAGCCATCGCCGTAAGGGACACTGTTGACCCCTACACAGTCATTTTGCAGTCTACACCTTCTTCCAGCTCCAAAGCCCGTGTTTCATCGCAAGGAGCGCTGGGAACGCTGGCATTCTCGGACAATGGCTTCAAGGTTCAGGCAAATGCAATCTGGACACACCGCTCCGGTCAAAGCATTGTCGCCAATCCTATTACGGCAGAAGGCTCTGCGGCTGGCGGATGGATCGACGCTAGCTATCGTTCCGGTCGGACGTATCAGAGCGGCGGCCTGTATTACTTCGCACCTGGACTTTCATGGGGCACCTCAGCCCTGATTAACAACGCCTATGGCGGATACTACCGCATATCGACTTCATCACAGCGGTGGCGTTGGACTTTCAATCTCGATGCCGCTGACTCCGCTGATGGCAGCAGCGCAAGCGGTGTGGTCGCAAATGCTGATGTCCGCAGAAAACTCAACTTCACAACATCGGTGGGCATGAACAGTACAGTCCGCATTATGAGCGGGCAAACCTCCACGCAACTGCTTGGATATGTTGAGTTCTCCACTCACCTGGGCTCTTCGCGCGCGGAAGCGGGCTGGAGTCACGATCCGTTCATGAACCTCTACCGTTTCGACTTCAATCAGAACTGGTCTTTGCCCGCATGGATGCCTTCAGGAAGTCGGCTGAGCACGCAAGCTTCGTACCAGCGAATGCAACAGTCCTCGAACTCCCCTTACCTTCTGAACGGCAGTGGCTCACAGCAATCGAACAGTTTCGGGGGGGCCATCAGTGCGGGGGCGACCCCGTTCAGCGGCATCAATTTCGATGCAACAATTGCCTATAACTCGAACGGCAATTTCTCCGCCACCAGTGTGTATGGCCCTGTAGATTCAACCGGGGGCGCATTGGGAATTCTGTCATCACAACAGGGCCAGGCGTTCTCGGCGACAATCGTCACCAGTGTCCGGCTTTCGCAACGGTGGAGTTTGACGGCTTCCTACACTGACACGACCTCAAGCCTTACCTCTACATACGGCCTCGCCAGCGTCTACTCGTCCCCACTGGGCGTAACTCCGACACAAGCCATCGCGGCGCAACACAGTTCCTACCATCTTCGAGCTGGCTATCTGACCTTGCGTTATACTGCGTCCGCCGGTCGACCGCGCGGTATGGTAGGACTGCGCCAATATCCAGTAGGCGGCGCGGGCGTTCTAGAAGGCCATGTCTTTCTTGATGCCAACTCCAATCACAATAGGGAGCCGTCCGAAAATGGCGTTCCGGGAATCGTCGTCATTCTCGATGGGATTCAGGCAGTCCGCACCGATCAGTCTGGCTATTATCGTTTCGACGCCGTTTCTGATGGCCCACATCGCGTGACCTTGAACGCGGATGCCTTACCATTGCCCTGGGTCATCGAAGCAGACGACAAACGCCAAATGGGCGTACCTTTTGACGCCTTTGTTAATGTCGGTGTGCGCTCGACGACTATTCTCGATATTGCAGCAGAAAAAGAATGATTGCGGATTCCCACGCCGTTCGATGCATGGCCGCCCGCTAAACTAGCCATCTATATCCGAAGTTAGACTCATCGCTTTTGGCAGAAGCACTTGATCGAGGCGAGGGTTTCACCTGCGGATTTGACTCTTTTTCAGGCCTTGGGATTTCATTTTACGCTGCGATGAAGGGCAGGAGCAGGACTGTGAGGGTGCGCATTTCGAGGCCGCTCCACCTCACGGAAGCCGCTACTATTTTCCCGCAACTTTTGAGAGCCCCTATCAGTTTCACAAACCCCACTCCGATCTTGAGCGGATCTCTGCCATGCCAATCGACAGTGACTTTGAAATAGATGTGCGGCGCTGCCCCAAGCCCGTGCCGCGGCAGAATGGATGAAGAGCGCCCACGAATGCGCCTCCAAAGGAGAGGGAAAGCCCTGGCGCTATGCACTCATTTCTACGCTCATCTGACGGAGGGCACAACGCAGGTCAAGTTACTCACCGGATTCGAAACTTGGACAGACACGAAAGTGCGAGCAGTAGCATGAGCCGATCCTCTATTTTGTGGCCTGCTCGAGTTCCACACGACGTACTGCTGAACGACTGACCGCATACTCTTTGGCCAGGACGCCCAACGACTCGCCCTTGGCTCGCCTCTCGCAAATGCGCTTCTGCTGCTCCGGTGTCAGTTTATTCGGACGTCCAAGCTTCTTTCCTTGCGCCTTTGCCCGCTCAAGGCCTGATTGCGTACGCTCAACCAGGAGATCACGCTCGAACTCTGCGACAGCCGCAATACCGGCCATGGTCATTTTCCCAGCCGCGCTGGCAAGGTCCACCCCACCAAGGGCCAGGCAATGAACGCGGACCTGCAATTCCGCGAGTTGCTCGATTGTGGCGCGGACAGACCGCGCGTTTATCAAATTCCTGCGTCGGGAGTATAAGGTGCCGAAACTGGGTGCGTGAATGACGATTTCAGGGCCGATGCAGTATGAATTTCTGCGCTTCACAGCAAGTTCTGCCCTGCGTAGGCTGTGAACATACGACCGGTTTCGAGGATCGCTTTTGGGCCTGTGAACGGCCGCTATGTCAACGGGGCCGGACTTTGAAGTCTTGATATTTTCGGCAGCGTTTGGGGCCGTTGATTCGACAATCAACGGCCCCATCATTTAAAGGCTAGTGCTGGCGCGCGACGACCGGAAGGCGCCAATACGGCCGCTTCAGCGCCTGGTTCACATCAGCCCAGAACCGGCCCAGTTCATCGGGGTGCAGAACCCGGTTCGGCACTGGCACGTCTGCATGGCAGGTCTGGCGCACGAGCTTGATGATATCGCTGCGGATATCGACCCCTTGGCCCCCGGCGAACATTACATCCTCGATGGACATCAGCGAACGAATTTGCGCCATCCGCAAGTACCGGATCATGCGATCACCTTTTTCGCTCTGGTTCATGTGCCCGGGCTTTCCGTCATGGGGCGGCTTCCAGTTCATGGCCTTGTGCGGGGACTTGAACAGGTAAGCGCACATGCGCGCAATGTTGACCTCATCGCCTTGAACACGGCGAACGTTGATCTGCGGCGCACCGGTGATGTTCGGCGCAAAGTCCTTCAATCTGCGCTGAGCCACCTCTTGGGCCTTGGCGACAACGCCATGTCCCCAGAGCAAGGCGTGTTCATGACCTTGCAGATGCCGCCCCCCGTCGGGATGCCCGTGACTGTTGAACATCGCCCATTCCCTTGCCCCAATGAAGTCCTTGGACATGGATCTGAGGACCTTCAAGAAGGGATCGTCGGACCTGACGGTGTGCATAACGGGCGCGTTCAAGGAAGTCCCGCCATCGCCGGGAATGAAGGTGACCAGCGCGAACTCCATATCGTGGTCGTCTTTGGTTGCAGCCCAGATGGCCCGGCATGAACTTTCGAACGCCAAGGCCAACACTTTGTTGGTGGTGAGCAATGCGCGATCGGTAGCCGTGCCATCAAGAATGGCACAAATTTTTGAGCGCATCTCATCGGGTAGCTTGCGCCGTTCGATGGCCTTCAAGCACTTGGCCTTGGTCATCTCAGCCCACAGGGCATGTTCGGCCTTGACCTCATCGATGGTCTTGCAACGCCAAAGTCGCCGCACAGCTCTGTCGGTTGGTTCCGGCGCGTTCTTGGGTCCCATAGTCGGCGCTGCCCTGATGATCTTCACTGACCTGGCCTTGGTTGCAGTGACGCGACGCCTTGGTGCACGAGGCTTGCGTAAGGTCTTGAGCTTGGACTTGGCTGCCGTACGAAGCATTTGGCTCCGCTTTAATCTATTTACGGCACCGCCTGGCTCGGCAACACCAAGGCCATCGTCGTCATCATCCTTATCATGGTCATTGGAACCCAGGGATAGGTCCAGTTCATCGACCTCATCGCTGACCACGTTAAAGCTGGTATTCCACTTGTCGGTGACACGCTTGTTGCCACGGTTGAAGGGTGTGTTGAATCGCTTGCGCATAAAAATTTCCTCGTGAATATGCGCCAAAATCACCTGAATACCCTATTGGGAGGTGAGTTTGACTGGTGTACGGGTGATGGGGGTTGGTGTGTTGAACACTACGATAAGCACCGCGCCCCACCGGAGATGCAGGCGCACAAAGTCGCACGCCAATTTTCATCGACGTGAAGCGGTGCACGCACTGATTTTGGAAAAAATTTTCTAGGGTTTCAGCCGATTGGGAATCGGCTTTCTGGAAAAATTTTTACGGCGGAATGCGGGCGCAATTCAGCCAAGAATGCATCATCATGTGACTTCTCCTGCAGCAACCGCTCGGATCGATTCCATGGTGACCAGGGTCTTACCTTTGAGCTTCACACGCTGGAGTGTGCGGTTCTCAGGCCTCAACATCTCGAACATCTTGGTCTTCTTCACCGACAGCAGGCGACATGCCGTCGGCACGTCCACCAGCAACGGCTCGATTTCAGGTTCAATCTTCTTCATCGTCTTGTCTTTCACGCTACAGCAGCAGGGCGCGCGTCATCAGCGACCGACAAAACGGCCCCGCTGCTGCGAATTGAGTTGGGTATGGATGGGAGTGGCGTTGGGCTTCGCTTCAGCCGCAAGGTAGAAGCCTCGCCCCTAACTCCTACGAGCCGTTGAAGGCGCTATCA
This sequence comes from Pseudomonadota bacterium, assembly GCA_029550345.1. Taxonomy (GTDB): domain Bacteria; phylum Pseudomonadota; class Alphaproteobacteria; order Sphingomonadales; family Sphingomonadaceae; genus Novosphingobium. Next base: position 53,562 of record JAKPHK010000114.1, on the reverse strand, counting down.
CATTGTACGCCGACCCCATCATCTGTTACGCCCACCAAAAGCGTCAAGTCGGACACCTTAAACCGATCCAGCCAGAGTAAGATCTTCGCTTCGACCAATTCCGGCAGCGCGCGATGATCCTCAATCCGCTCGAACTTGTGACCGGCATTGAGAATGGTCGGGCATTGGGGCCAACGGTGCTGGTACAGTTCGGCCTCGTGGTGAGCCGGGCCATGCACCTTTCGGACGGAAACCCGCTTGATGAAGGGGTCGCGCAAACTTTCCTCGTCCCAGTGCGCATCGCCAAACGGGAAATCACGAAAAATTGGGAAGCGACCAAGCTTGCGAATTAGCCTGGCTGGCCCCTTACTGGCGATGCCTGACAGGCTGAACCGGCATAGATTGCGAACAGGATCGACTTCGCCCTGAAGGAACCCCACCAGTGCACCGTGATATGCGTCGAGACCAATCTGCTTAAAGGTCAAGCCAAGCGACTTGACCAGCTCGGGAGCATCGACCTGCATCAGTGTATCGAGATCGAACGCCAAACGGCAAAGGTAGGCCTTGAACCGATAAGCTGGCTCACCCCATTCTTCCAAGTGGCTATCCAACACCGAAACCAAGAATTGATGCTCGCTGATCAACGAACGGGACGATGCCGCGCTTTCGGAGGTCGGATCGCACTCTGGACTGCCATCGATGAAGTTCGGCATCAAACGGTCAGATAAGGCATTCGCAGCTTCTGGGTCTACTTTGTTCGGGTCACGGCCAGCGACATTGCTTAGTAGGCGAGCCTTATGCACGTCGGACCATGCAGCGCTGAATTGGACACTTTGGCAAAGCCTGCAGCTTTGGTTGATTGTTTCGGTGTCATTGTCGGGCCGAACAGTTTGTGGCTCAGCACTATCTTGGGGTTTCTCTTCCATTGTTTTGCACTCCTTATCCGCATCGGCTCGATTGCCTGCGGACGGGAATGAACATCGCTGGAACTGCAGCTACAGTGGTCCCGAAAGCCCAAAAGCTGTCCCGAAAGGCAATGGATGAGTGTCCCGAAAGTGCTCACACCTTAGAGTTCTTCGGCTTCTGTTTAGCCAGCTCTTTGAGGGTGTCTATCACCGCTGTCGCGACCGGAGAGGTGTTGGATTTGTGAGGCACAATATATTCCTCTCGGGTCAATGCATTTGAAATCCAAGCCAAAATTTCGGAGGCTCTGGAATTTTCGGTAAGGCTGCCCTTTCGGTACAGAACGATCAGCTCCGATACCCACCTTGGCCAACTTTCGTGGAGCGGCCTTCCCCTCCGAGTGGCGAGTAATCCACTGTCGGCTGCAACTTGCTCGGCTGTCCTGGCAGTTGCCATTGCTCCAATTTCTTTGACGTGGAACTGGAGGCCAACCGCAAAACGCCTGATCATCTTCTCGGTGCAAGGACCAGGATTCTTACCTAGCAGAAATTCAGCAGGCCTCTTCGCGATAAAATATCCCGCTTCCCATTGAATATCATCCAAGTAGATGGTCCAATTGATTGATTTTAGGAACAAGTCACTTGGCAAATCGACATGTTCTTCACCCTTAGCAGGTTCGTAGAACACAGTTTGTTCAATTTGACCCTTGTGCTCACGCGACGGGGTGAGGCCCGACCATTCAAGATCGTGCCACCGGACATCACCGACATCGGCTTCCTGACACCAGCAACTGGCCCGGGAAGTTAGCTTCCCCTCTTGCATACTTTCGAGAAGCAGAGATTTGGCGGTATCAAGATCGCCATCGTGTGCTGCGAGAAGTTGTGCGGCATCAAGCGCGCTTATCCAACCTGTTTCAGACAATGGCAGCCCGTGCTTCTTCCGTGTCGATGCATCGTTTCGGGGTCGGCGCGGAATGGTCACGACGACTTTATGCTTTTTCACAAATTTCCCGGGTGGCTGCGTAACCATAGGATGTCTCCCCAATGTGAGACTAGCTATTGGTACCGCAGGTGACTCCGCGTCAAGAATCCTTCGGGAACTTAGGTTTCCGGCCAAATTTCGATCTTAGAATAGTTCCGGGATTGCGAATCACCGGCCACGATCCAAGCAAATTGACCTTTACTCGGCGGGTCACGCCCGCACTACTGCCCATCATCTAGGCCGGTATCACCGATGCACCTGACGAAGCGCCTATCGTCGATCTGAACGACGTTTGCGCCGTCGAACACCAGACTTTGGTCCTCGCGCGGCGACTCGTTCCGGAAGGCGTCCTCAGCAACAAAGTTGAGCAATACGAGCTTCGAGCGCTCCTGCTGCCAGGTCGCCGAATACTGGGTGTAATGTTGCTCACCGCTAGGCGTCGTGTAGGCGAAGTAGCTCTTGTAACTCCCATCAGCCAGAAATTGTGCGACTTCTCCCATTTCGTCGTTGCGCTTATAAAGCGCAGGGTTTGCGTAGTCTTCACACCGGCTAAGACCGTCCTCACCGCCCCACTTGGCGAGAATCCACGTTCCTTCTATCGAGGGCATGTTTGCCGTTTGGGTTGGCGTAGCTGGTGCGTCAGTCGGGGCAGATGGAGATTCATCCTGTATCGGCGTAGGCGCCGGGTCCATGGAGGGAAGTGCCGTTGCCGCAAGGTATGACCCGGCAGAGGCCACCGCAGTCAGACCAGCGATCACGCCAAGGAGCGCCTTATTCGCCATGACGTACCTCCGGGTCGTGCGAGAGAAGGATCGGGCTGAGCTGCTCACCGCAGAACCGACACTTGGTGGCCGCAGCTTTGATGGTCTCAGCACAAGCCGGACAGATGCGAGTATCGCCAGGCAGCTGCGAACCTGGAGTGCTTCCGGCATCGATCGCCAATGCGGGTGATTGCTGCGGTACGGGAATGTAGATGGGCTGAACCGGTTGTTGCGGCCCACCATGATGATTGTTGACCACAACCGTCTGCTGAACAGCCTGGCCCTTGTTCGAAAGCGCCCAAATCAAGGCGATGATCCACACAATGCCGGACCAGCCCAGCAGCAGGTTGAGCGCAAAAATGCCCCAGGCCGAAGCGTGGCCGCGAAGTCCGGCTATGATCGATGGTAAAAGGTAGACGGCCATACCGATGGCGACGGCCGAGGCGGCAAGATTTGGTGTCATGTCCGATGCCTTCCTCAAAGGTGGTAGCAGGCCATGCCGTCACGGAATGGCAGGGCCGGAAGGTCGCCCGGTGTCAATTGATAGATGGTGTTGCCTGCCCTGTATCCCCAGGTCCCGCCGCTGTTCTCGCAAGCCAGGCCGCGGCGCCGGTAATCGGCGGCAAGCGCTTCGTCTCGCTTTCTGGCAGCGGCTCGTCCCGCAGGGGAGTTGGCATAGGCCTCACGCCGTCGCCATTCTTCATCAGCCGCTCGAGACGATGCTTGCTGCGCAGCCAAGCGCTTGCGCTCCCGTTCGGCAGCCGCGGAATCGATCGAAGCGACCTCCCGATCATTTGGGATAGTCTGATTGTAGAGGCAGTTCCTTGACGCCAAGGCCTCACTTTCGCCCATCTTATAGCGATGGTTGTAGATGCAGGCGTTGAAGGTCGATCCGCTGCCGACGCTTTCAACAGTCATCCAGGGCGCGGTTGGATCGACAGGTGTGGAAACCGTCGAACCAGTGCTGGCTTCCTGATCTGCGCGCTTGCGGTTCATGCTGTCTTGGCGCGTGCTGTTCAGAATGTCGTCGTAGGATGACTGTGCACAAGCAGGCGCTGCCACCACTGCCGTGCCAAAGACAGCGATGCAAAGTGCGGTGATTAGGGGCTTGGTCTTGCGCTGCACTGATACCTCCATTTCAACTGGAGGCACCGGGCGAAGCCGGGTGTTTGCAACCCTGCGCACGCACAGAGCGCCGCCACCTTTGGGTGCAGCACCTTGGACATGCGCGACGGCCACCCGGCCGAGAAGTCTCGACCGGCGCGTGCGATTTGAGGTTGCAAAGCCTCCGCTGCGGGACTGACCACAGCTAATTTCGATATGCGGTGATTGCAGGTTTTGTTCAAGCGCTTGCTGCGAAGGGGTTTGGTGTTTCATCGTGACCACCTCACCACTCGCTGGCCAATAGGACAGTTAGAACCCTGCAAGTGGCTTCTTCATCAGCCGGGTCATCGGACCCAAATTCCATTGATCTATCGAAATAATCTATCTTGAACAGCAAGTTATGCCCGAACAAGGTTAGGTCACCAAAATCCCGTTCGCCGTGCGGATCATTGTCGGGATCGAAGTCGGAATAGTTGGCAAGTGCCTCGGCTAGAGCGCCAGCGTCAAAGCCGGTGATCCGTTGGACGCCCTGTGTGATGAGCACCGTGCCGCTATTGCTGTCACCCCTGCGAAGTTGATCGTTGAGCCGGGCGATCTGTTCGGCGCGGGGCACCTCGGTGCATGTGGTGGTTCCGTGGTTGGTCATGGCAAATTCCTTCCTGTTTCGAAGGCAGCCGCCATCCCGCCGTGCCAGTCACGGCGGGATGGTCGGCGATGTTGGTGGGTTGGGCTAAGCCCGGCTTACTTGCTGACCTTGGCGGCGTCGCGGATTTGCGCGGCCAGTGCATCGAGGTGCGGCTTGGCAGCAATCGCCAATTCGACGGCCTTGGTCACCGGAACCATCACGGCATCGAGCGAGTTCTGCTCGAAGCCCTGTGCTAGCTTTTCTGGCGGAATGACGATTGGGAGAAACAGGCGCGAATCGTTTTGGTCGAGCAAAAATCCGGCCTTCCAGATGTCGGCAAGCTTCTTCTCGTCCTTGGTCACCGCCTGAAATGCCTCCCGCAGGCCGGGCCTACACGCAAATTCCAGGCCGAGCCGCGTCGGACCGACTGCGGTTGCGGCGGTGAGCCAGCAATATTCTCGATCCTCCTCGGCGCCGATTTCGGCAAGGGTCAGTGAAAAGTCCTGACCTGGGCCGCGGTTGGACCTCCACTCGGCGATGTTTATGCTGGCGGTAACGTCGGCTTCCACAACCTTGAAAGGCTCGGGAGTAGCTTTCTTGATCGCCTGCACCGCCACCGCCATCATCCGCTCCGAGAGGGGACCGGCTGCGAGGAAATATTCGTCTTCGAGCTGCTTGAGCGATCGGATGATCTTCCCGGCCTGTTTGGGGTCCTGTGCATTCGCCGCCTTGCTCCGCTGTTCGTGATCCATATTCGCAATCCTTTCGTCATGGGGAGGGCCGCTGGGGCCATCCGCCAACGAGAAGGTCGGCATCACGAAACTGACCTGCGCTTTGCAGCCAAAAACATCTGGTGGCGAAGGCAAGCAAACTCTCGGCCAGAATCGCTTCCGGCAACCTCAAACGGACCTCGTTTGGAACCGCGCTGAACCTGCCGAAAGTCGGCCAATCCAAGGCTCAGCGCTGCTGCGAATGTAGCAGAATCTCGGCGTTTTGGCAAAAATGGCCAAACTTCGCGGCTGACAATAGGGTAACTAAATCAAGTTCTTGCTTGAATACTAGAGGCCAGTAACGCTGAGTCGCCGGGTCTTTTGCTTCGTGGCACGAGGCAGCAATTCCAGGCCAGTCTTGAGTTTGGGCCGTTTGGGCGGCCTTTCAGGGGCGTTTGCGGCGCTATCCTGCAATTCAGGCGCATCGGCTTGGATCGGCTTGCCAGCGCAATAGCTTGCCCAGGCATTCATCAGCTCCCGGCGTTTCTCCAGCGCGGTGCCGCGCCGATAGGCGGCCTCAACAGCAGACGATACACTGTGAGCGAGCGCCATCTCGATAACTTCCCGCTGAAAGTCGGTCTTGTCGCCGGCCCAGTCACGGAAAGTCGAGCGGAAGCCGTGGACGGTAATGCCCTGACTGTTCATGCGCTTGAGCAGCTGAGACATCGACATGTCCGACAGCGAACCGCCGCGCGGTGCCGGGAAGACGCAATCACCCGGTTTCGCGCCATTCTGGTTGACGGCGCCCAGGACAGCAACAGCGGCATCGCTAAGCGGAACCTTGTGCTCTTTCTCAGCCTTCATCCTGCTTGCTGGAATGGTCCAGACCTTTTCGGCAAGATCCACTTCGCCCCAAGTCATTCCGCGCACCTCACCCGAGCGTGCTGCGGTCAGAACGGTGAACTCCAATGCCCGCGCTGCGATGGCAGGCCGTTTGCGCAGCTCCGCCATGAACGCATCAATCTGCACGAACGGCAAAGCAGGGTGGTGCTGGACGCGCGACTTCTTGCGCTGAATCGCGAGTACCTGATCGAGATGACCGCGCAGGCGAGCTGGATTTTCGCCAGTACGGTGCCCTTGCACCCTTGCGGCATCAAGAACCCGCTCAATCCTGCCGCGAACGCGCGAAGCGGTTTCCGGCTTTGTCAGCCAGATCGGCCGTAACACGCCAAGGATATCCTCGGTCGAAACCTGATCGATCGGAATATCTGCCAGCGGTTTGCCATACTGCTCCAGGGTATTGCGCCACTGTTGCCGGTGCTTGGGATTCTTGAACCCGTCTTCAATTGCCGCGACATGTTGCTTGGCGAAAGCGCCGAAGGCGATCATCGGCCTCGCTGCCGCCTGCGCCTGGCGGCGCTCAGCGCGTGGATCGATACCGTCAAGCAGCTTCTGGCGAACTTCCGCGGCTCTTTCGCGCGCTTTGGCGAGCGATACGTCGAGGTCTGAGCCAAGCCCCAGCTCGATTCGTTTGCCGTTCAAGGTGCCGATGTAGAACCAGGACCGGCCGGAAGCGCGAATACGCAGGTATAGCCCGCCGCCGTCGGAGTAGACGCCGGGCTTGGTGAGCGCAGCCACCTGCTTGATTGTGAGTTTGCTACGCGCGCGCGAGGACATGGTTTTCGTGATTTAGCGGGTCTCCGCCATCGTTCAAGCCATAATATCAGCCATAGTTCAGGCGGCAACTTGCGGCGAACTGGCGCGATCAGTGGCGAACGCCAAATCCGTACGAAATGGCCGTAATACGGCACTTTATTGCGCTCTCAGCTGTTCAGGGAAGTTCGCGAAAGTGCGGGTTCTGGCGGAGCGGGAGGGATTCGAACCCTCGATACGCTTTTGACGTATACTCACTTTCCAGGCGAGCGCCTTCGACCACTCGGCCACCGCTCCGCATGCACTGGAATTCGCGCGCCCTAGCGGCTGGGCGGGCGATAGGCAAGCGCCGCGCGCATGGCTATGGTGGGGCATGACCCGCGCCTTTGGCCCAGCCCCCAGCTTGTCCGAGATCGAAGTGCTGGCGCGCGCCGCGCTGGCGGATTTGCCGCAGCCGTTTGCCGCGCATCTGGGTAACGTGCTGCTGGTGGTGGAGGACTTTGCCGATGAGGAGACTCTGGCGGCGCTGGGAATTGCCGACCGGTTCGAGCTGACCGGGCTCTATGAAGGGCTGCCGGTGGGAGACAAGCATTCCGCGCCTTCGGGCACCATGCCAGACCGGATCCGGCTGTTCCGCTCACCGATTCTGGACGAGTGGATCGCGCGCGGGGATGAGAGCCTGGAGCATCTGGTGGCCCATGTGCTGATTCATGAGGTTGGGCATCATTTCGGGCTCAGCGATGCCGATATAGAGGCGCTGGAGGCACAGGCCTGACGCCGCTTGACCTACGGAGGCGGCGTGGCACTGTGCGGCGATGACCAAGCTGATCCCGCTTACCGCACTGGCCGCGCTGCTGGCCGCCAGCCCCGCTCTGCCGCAAGCCTCTGCCGCGATCGCTTCAGGCAAGGCCCAGCCATCGCCCAGGTCCCCGAACGAGATCGTCGGCGCCGCGCCAAAGGGGGACTGGGTGGCAATCCCGGCGAGCGATTTGCTGGTGATGGAGCTTGCGCCCCCGGCTCAGGGGCCGGGGCAGGCCTCCACCAAAGGCAAACCGCGCCGGGTGGTGATCCAGCTGATGCCCGCGCCATTTTCGCAAGGGTGGATCGGCAACATCCGTAAGCTGGCGGCGGCGAAGTTCTGGGACGGGACGAGCGTCAACCGGGTGCAGGACAATTACGTGGTGCAGTGGGGCGATCCCGATGCCGAGGACAAAGCCAAGGCGAGGAAGCTGCCGGCGGGACTGGTGACGGTGCCGGAGAGCGATTACTGGGTTGATGAAGAAGCAATCCAGAATGCCGGCTCCGACGAAGGTGATCCATATAATCAGGCCTATTGGGCCCGAGGCAAAGAGCTCGGAACAGGCTGGGTGAGGGATTGGGAAGCGGCCGAAAAGGCCAATATCGCAAGTACGCAGACTCCTCGAGCGCCTGAAGGATGGCATCAACGAGATGCATTTGCACAATGGGTTCAATTTGAAAGAGGCTGGCCAATAGCGAGTGATGACGCGGGCAAAAACCCGACGTTCTGGCCCGTCCACTGCTACGGCATGGTCGGCGTCGGCCGCGACCTTTCGCCCAACACCGGCACCGGGGCCGAACTCTATGTGGTGATCGGCCATGCCCCGCGCCATCTCGACCGCAACATTGCGCTGGTCGGGCGGGTGATTGAGGGGATCGAGCACCTGTCCAGCTTGCCGCGCGGGCATGGCGCGCTGGGGTTCTATGATCCGGAGCAGGGGGATGAGCGGGTGCCGATCCTTTCGATCCGGCTCGGCACCGAGGTGACGGGGCTACCGGCCTATGAATATCTCTCCACCGAGAGCGGCAGCTTCGCCAGCTATGCCGATGCGCGAGCCAACCGGAAGGACGATTTCTTCATCCGGCCAGCAGGCGGCGCGGATATCTGCAACATTCCGGTGCCGGTGCGGCGGGTGCAGTGAAGGAATATTCTCACGCAAAGGCGCGAAGGCGCGAAGAGGTTGTGCTTAGCCGCAGGCTCCCGATCCCATGTTTCTCCGCGCCAGGCGCAAGGCTTGCCCATCAAGGCGGCTTCGCCGCAAGCGCAACCCCTTTGCGCCTTCGCGCCTTTGCGTGAGTCAAATATGACCGAGCGCCTTACCCACACCGGCCCGCTGTGGCGCTGGACCAGTTCGACCGGCACCGGAACCTGGCATTTTCTGACCATCGACGGCACGGCGGGAGAGGCGCTTTCGGCCACCGCGCTGATGCGGCGGCTGGAGAAGAGCATCGGCGGGTTCGGTTCTCTCAAAGTCACCGCTACAATCGGTGACAGCACCTTCAGCACCTCGCTGTTCCCCTCGAAAGAACTTGGCTGGCTGCTGCCGGTCAAGGCCAGCGTGCGCAAGGCCGAGGGGGTGAGCGAAGGGGATGTGGTTGAGGTGGTGCTGGAGGTTTGATCTTTGCGCGCGCCGGGTGGCGGGGGATAGTTCACGCAGAGGCGCAGAGAAGAAAAGGTCAGGATCATGCGTGCGCTCGCCTCCACCACTTCTGATGGTTCCCCTCCGGGCGCCGGGGGAGAATTCAGATCCGCTCGGCCTCGGCCACGGCGTCGCTGGCGCGCAGGGCGCTGACGATGCGGGTCAGGTGGGCGAGATCGGTCACCTCGATTTCGACCTCATAGGTTGAGAACAGCTCATCGCGGCTGGCGTTTTCCAGCGCGGCGATGTTGGCGCGGTTGCCCGCGAAGATCCCGGCGGCCTCCGCAAGAGTGCCGGGCCGGTTGTAGAGCACCATGCGGATCCGCCCGACCGCGCCGGTGGTGCGTTCGCCCCACGAAAGGTCGAGCCAATCGGCATCGACACCGCTGGCCAGCGTCAGGCAATCGATCGAGTGGACCTGCACGCCCTTACCCGGCTGGCGAATTCCGACGATCCGGTCGCCCGGTACAGGGTGGCAGCAATCGGCCAGGTGGAAGGCCATGCCCGGAGTCAAGCCGCGGATCGAAATCGCCCGCTCCTGTTTGGGCCAGTGCTCGGGCTCGGCAAGGCCGGCGGTGCTGCCCGGGACCAGCGCTTCCATCACCGCCCGGTCGTCCAGCTTGGCCGTACCGATCTGGACCATCAGCTCTTCCTCGGTCCCCAGCGCCAGCCGTTTGACGGCATCCTTGACCGCCTTCTTGCCGATCTTGCTGGGCAGCCGCTCGGCAATCTGTTCGAACAGCTTGCGGCCGATCGCCGCCACTTCGGCGCGTTCCTTGGCCCGCACTGCGCGGCGGATTGCGGCCCGGGCCTTGCCGGTAACGACAAAGCCCAGCCACGAAAGCTGGGGCGAAGCATTGGTGCTCTTGACGATATCCACCACGTCGCCGTTGTTCAGCGCGGTGCGCAGCGGCATATGCCGCCCGTTGATCTTGGCCCCCACGGCAAAGCTGCCGAGATCGGAATGGACCGCATAGGCGAAGTCCACCGGGGTCGATCCCTTGGGCAGCTGCAGCAGCTGGCCCTTGGGGGTGAAGGCAAAGATCCGGTCCTGATAGATCGCCAGCTTGGTGTGTTCCAGCAGCTCTTCGGCATCGTGGCTGGCATCGACGATTTCGATCAGATCGCGCAGCCAGCCAACCTGGCCATCGGGCTTTCCGCCCTGTTTGTAGGCCCAGTGCGCTGCCAGCCCGAATTCGTTGGTTTCGTGCATGTCATGGCTGCGGATCTGCACTTCCATGCGCATCGAGTTTTCATAGATCAGCGCCGAATGGAGGCTGCGATAGCCGTTGGATTTGGGGGTGGAGATATAATCCTTGAACCGCCCCGGAATCATTTGCCAGGTGGTGTGCAGCACGCCGAGTGCGCGGTAGCAATCCTCCGGCGTTTCGGTCAGCACCCGAAAGGCCATGATATCGGTGATCTGTTCGAAGGAGACGTGGCGTTCGGCCATCTTCTTCCAGATCGAATAGGGGTGCTTTTCGCGGCCCGAAACCTCGACGTTGAGACCTGCTTCGGCCAGGGCCTGCTTGATCGCCAGGGCAATCGCATCGACCTGCCCGCCCTCGCTGCTGCGGATCTGGGCGAGGCGGCCGGTAATGGTCGCATAGGCCTCGGGCTCCAGCTGCTCAAAGGCAAGCAGCTGCATCTCACGCATATATTCGTACATCCCCACGCGCTCGGCCAGGGGGGCGTAGATATCCATCGTCTCGCGCGCGATTCTGCGGCGCTTGTCCTCCTTCTTGATGAAGTGGAGCGTGCGCATATTGTGCAGCCGGTCCGCCAGCTTCACCAGCAGGACGCGGATATCCTCGCTCATCGCCAGCAGGAACTTGCGCAGGTTTTCGGCCGCGCGCTCGTTCTCGCTCATCGCCTCGATCTTGGAGAGCTTGGTCACCCCATCGACCAGCCGGGCAACCTCACCGCCGAACAGCCGTGCGATCTCCTCGGTGGTGGCGAGCGTGTCCTCAACCGTATCGTGGAGCAGCGCGGTAACGATGGTTTCCTGATCGAGCTTCAGCTCGGTCATCAGCCCGGCAACCTCCACCGGGTGGCTGAAATAGGGGTCGCCACTGGCACGCTTTTGCGATCCGTGTTTCTGCACGGTGTAAACATAGGCGCGGTTGAGCATCGCCTCATCCGCTTCCGGATCATAGGCCAGCACCCGCTCGACAAGTTCGTATTGACGCAGCATCTGGGCGCTATGTGGCGGGAACCGGGGGGGGAGGGCAAGTGCAAAGGCGCGCAGGTGCTTGCCGCTCCAACAGGCGGGGTGGACGGGGTGGCTGCGAATGTGACAGACGCCACCCCGTCCGATCCGGGATTATCCGATCAATTCCAAATATTTGGATAATACGGCGCGAACCGCCTGGATCAGTTCCAGACCGCTTCGGGCGGCAGGCTCATCAGGATCGCATCGACGTTGCCGCCGGTTTTCAGCCCGAACAGCGTTCCGCGGTCATAGACCAGGTTGAATTCGGCATAGCGCCCGCGCCATTCGAGCTGGCGCTGCTTGTCTTCCGAGGTGAAATCCATGCCCATCCGGCGGCGGACCAGCTGGGGGAAGATGTCAAGAAACGCCTCCCCGACATCGCGGGTGAAGGCGAAGTTGGCCTCAAAGGCGGCCACGTCCGGGCAATCGAGATGATCGTAGAAGATCCCGCCAACCCCGCGCGCTACGCCCCGGTGCGGGATGAAGAAGTATTCGTCGGCCCAGGCCTTGAAGCGCGGGTAATAGTCCGCATCGTGCGCATCGCAGGCGGCCTTGAAGGCGGCGTGGAAATCGGCCGTGTCCTCTTCATAAGGGATCGGCGGGTTGAGATCGCCGCCGCCGCCGAACCAGGCCTTGCTGGTGGTCAAGAACCGGGTGTTCATGTGCACGGCGGGCACGTGCGGGTTGGCCATGTGCGCGACCAGGCTGATCCCAGTGGCGGTGAAGCCAGGGTTATCCTCGCCCGCGCCGTGGATCGTCCTGGCGAATTCGGGCGCGAAAGTGCCGTGGACGGTCGAGACATTGACGCCGACCTTTTCGAACACCTGCCCTTTCATCACCCCGCGGGTGCCGCCGCCGGGGTTGTCGTTTCCGGCTTCTTCACGGGTCCAGGTGGTGTAATCGAACCGGGCCGGGCTGCCTGCCTCGGCCTCGATCGCTTCGAATTCAGCGCAGATCCGGTCACGCAGGCTTTCGAACCAGGTCTTGGCGCGGGCGGTTTGCTGGGTCCAGTCGGTCATGGACAGCCCTTGCCAAGCGAATCCCGATCCGGCAAGGAAAAGCCATGGTTCCCTTTTCGTTCGCGGGTGAGGAAATGGCGCTGGCGGCGGGCCATGCGCTTTACTGGCCGCGCGAATCCGCACTGTTGGTGGCGGACCTGCATCTCGAAAAGGCCAGCTTCTTCGCCCGCCACGGGCAGATGCTGCCGCCCTATGACAGCCGCGAAACACTGGGCCGACTGGCCGATGCGGTGCGGCGGACTGGCGCGCGGCGGGTATTTTGCCTGGGAGACAATTTCCACGATGCCGAAGGGGCAGAGCGGCTTGAGCCGCAGGCGCTGGGAATGTTGGAAGCGCTGACCCGCAGCCTCGACTGGGTGTGGGTTTCCGGCAACCATGATCTCGGGCGGGTTCCCGGCGGGACCGCGCTGGATGAACTGGAGGTTGCCGGGCTCGTGCTGCGGCATGAGGCGCTGGCGGGAGAACTCCGGCCCGAACTGTCCGGTCATTTTCATCCCCGCCTGAAAGTCACCGCGCGCGGCCGCCGCCTGGTTCGCCCCTGCGCCGTGGTGAGCGAGCGCAAGCTGATCCTGCCGGCCTTTGGGGCCTTGACCGGCGGAATGGACGCCGCCGACCCTGCGATTATCGCGGCGATGCAGCCGGCCAAAGCGGTCGATGCGCTGCTGGGCGTCCAGGGCAGGCTGGTACAATATCCACTGTGGCGGGCCGCGGCCTAGGCCCTACCCCAAACCTCTTCCCCAAACCGCAGAATCCCGTTAAGGACGCGCGCACGTAGAACCATCAATGGAGAGTCTCCTATAGCACCCCCACCCCGGCGCATGATGACGCCCCCCGTAAAGAGCGGGCCGCGCTACAATAACATGATCACCTCGGACAAGGTCCGCGTCATCGACGAGAACGGTGAGAATCTGGGCGTCATGTACACCCGTGAGGCGATCGAGCAGGCTGCCGACGTCGGTCTGGATCTGGTTGAGATTTCTCCCAACGCCGATCCGCCAGTGGCCAAGTTCCTCGATGTCGGCAAATTCCGCTACGAAGCCCAGAAAAAGGCGAATGCCGCGCGCAAGACCCAGAAGACGCAGGAGATCAAGGAGATCAAGATGCGTCCGAACATCGACGATCACGACTATGACGTGAAGATGCGCGCGATCCACAAGTTCATCGGTGAGGGTGACAAGGTCAAGGTGACCCTGCGTTTCCGCGGGCGCGAACTTTCGCACCAGCAGCTGGGCATGAACCTGCTCAAGCGGGTGCAGGAAGACACCGCCGAAATTGCGAAGATCGAGGCCTATCCTCGGATGGAAGGCCGCCAGATGCTGATGGTGATCTCACCCAAGTAATCGCGGCACGACCTGGGGGGTAACGGCATGACCGCCAAGAGCATCGGCCTTTGGATGGGTCTGCTCGGGCTGGCCGTCACGCTTGTGCTGCCGCCCCCCTCGGGAATGCCCCCGGCAGCCTGGCCCGCCGCCGGGCTTGTCTGGGTCATGGCGGCCTGGTGGATGACCGAGGCACTGCCGCTTTCGGCCACCGCCTTGCTGCCGTTCCTGGTCCTGCCGCTGACCGGGGTGGCAGATGCCAAGAAGACCGCGGCGGCCTATTACTCGCCAATCATGTTCCTGTTCGTCGGAGGGGCCTTTCTGGCGCTGGCGATCGAGCGAACCGGACTGCACCGGCGGCTGGCGCTGTTCATCATGCAGCTGGCGGGGGCTTCGTCCTGGGGCCTGTTGCTTGGCGTGATGCTGGCCACCGCGATCCTTTCAGGGATGATCTCCAACACATCGACCGCGCTGATCATGATGCCGATGGCCCTTGCCATGCTGGCGGCGGGCGGGGTCAAACCGGGCGAGACAAGCGGAATTGCCGGGGCCTTGCCGATGGGCATCGCCTTTGCCGCCTCGATCGGCGGGCTGGGAACGATGATCGGCACCCCCACCAACGCGATCGCCGCCGGGCTGCTCGACAAGACCCTGGGGGTCAAGATCAGCTTCCTCGAATGGTCGATGTTCGGCGTTCCGATCGTGCTGCTGGGCGTGCCGCTGGCCGCCTGGATCATTACCCGGGTCCAGCATCTGGGCGAGGACAGCTTCGATCCGAAAGCCGCCCGCGCCGCGATTGCCCATGCCGATCGCTGGACCGTGCAGGAACGCCGCCTGATCCCGGTGGTCATTTTCGCCATGGCGGCCTGGATGGCCCAGCCCTGGCTTGAGCCGCTGTTTCCCAAGGGCGGGCTGGAAGACGGGACGATCGCCGCGCTGGTCGGCCTGGTCCTGTTCGTGCTGCCCGATGGCACCGGGCGGCCGATGCTGACCTGGCCCGAAGCCAACCGCGCCCCGTGGGACGTGGTGCTGATGTTCGGCGGCGGCCTGGCGATGGCGATGGGTATGACCGAAAGCGGTCTGGCCGCCTGGCTCGGCAAGATGCTGCTGCCGCTTTCCGCGGTGCCTTTGCCGCTGGTGGCGCTGATCCTGGTCGCCTTTGTGATCGTCGTCACCGAATTCGCCAGCAACATCGCCACCGCCAGCGGGATCATGCCCGTCGTCGCCGCGCTGGTTGCCGCGCTGGGGGCCGATCCGGTGCTGCTGGCCCTGCCCGCAGCGATCGCATCGACCTGGGGCTTCATGCTGCCAGCGGGGACCGGACCCAACGCAATTGCCTGGGGCACCGGACATCTCACCATGGGGCGGATGATACGGGCCGGTTTGCTGCTCGATCTGGCCGGCGTTTTCCTGATCGTCGGAGTGGTCTGGGCGGTTGCGGCGGTGATCTGACCTGGTCCATCCGGTTACGGTTGAAATCACCTGCGCCACTGGCTATCCCGGCATCGATCAAAGGCCGGGACGGAGATGCGCACCTGCGGAGGTTAGGTGCGCCAGCGCCTTTCCGGCCTTCCGGCCCCCGCCTTCCTGGGGGCGACCAATCAGGAAGGTGCCCGAAATGGCAGATACACCCGCACGCAAGCCCAAGGCCAGCATCACCCACATCGGCAACCGTGAGCTGTCACCTGCCACACTAATGATGGGGCATGGTTATGATCCGATGCTGTCCGAAGGCAGCCTCAAGGCGCCGATCTTTCTGACCAGCACTTTTGCCTTCCCGAGCGCGGCCGACGGCAAGCGGTTCTTCGAAGGGATCACCGGCAAGGTCCCGGGCGGCACCGATGGTTTGGTCTATTCGCGCTTCAACGGCCCCAACCAGCAAATCCTGGAAGGACGGCTGGCGATCTGGGATGGCGCGGAAGAGGCGCTGTGCTTTTCCAGCGGGATGACCGCGATCTGCGTGCTGTTCCTGGCGCTGGCCTCGGCCGGGGATGTGATCGTTCATTCCGGCCCGCTCTATGCCGCCAGCGAAGGTTTTGTGGCCAAGACGCTGAGCCGGTTCGGCGTGACCTATGTCGATTTCCCGGCCGGCGCGACCCGCGAAGAGCTGGACGCCGTGCTGGAAACGGCCAAGGCGCAGGCCGCTGCGCAAGGCGGCAAGGTGGCGCTGATCTATCTGGAAAGCCCCGCCAACCCGACCAATGCGCTGGTTGATGTGGAGGCCGTCCGCGATGCCCGCGATGCGGCGCTGGGTGCGGATTGCCCGATCGCGATCGACAACACTTTCCTTGGCCCCTTGTGGAGCCGCCCGCTCGATCACGGCGCGGATATCGTGGTCTATTCCTTGACCAAATACGTCGGCGGCCATTCGGATCTGGTCGCCGGATCGGTCGCCGGTGCGAAAAAGTGGATGACCCCGGTGCGGATGCTGCGCAACACCATGGGCGGGATCGCCGATCCGAACACCGCCTGGATGCTGATGCGCAGCCTGGAAACGGTCGAGCTGAGGATGAGCCGCGCCGGAGAAAACGCCGCCAAGGTCTGTGCCTGGCTGAAGGATCACCCCAAGGTTGAAGGACTCGGCTATCTCGGGATGATTTCCGATCCGCGCCAGCAGGACATCTTCGATCGTCACTGCACCGGGGCGGGCAGCACGTTCTCGCTCTACCTCAAGGGCGGTGAGGCAGAGGCCTTCCGGTTTCTCGATGCGCTCAAGATCGCCAAGCTGGCGGTCAGTTTGGGCGGCACCGAAACGCTGGCCAGCCTGCCCGCGGCGATGACCCACCTTTCGGTACCGGATGAGCGCAAAGCGCAGCTTGGCATCACCGACAATCTGGTGCGGGTCAGCATCGGGATCGAGGATGCCGACGATCTGATCGCCGATTTCGAACAGGCTCTCAACGCGGTTTAGGGGCTTGCCCCTGGGCCGGCATTCTGCTGATGCCCAGGGGACTGCACGGGGAGCCTCAAGCAATGTCCGAAGAACCGCATGACAAGATGCTGCCCGAAGGGCTTGAGGACGAACCGACCCGTGCCGGGTTGAAAAAGGTCACCGAAGGGCAATGGGCCGGCTGGTATCACTACGAGCCGTCCGATGCGTTCGAGGATCATACCGGGCCGTTCTATTGCCGGCCCGAGCGCAAGAAGATGATCTGCGGGTTCCTGCCCGATGAAAAGAACTGCAACGCCGGGGGGAACATCCACGGCGGATCGCTGATGACCTTTGCCGACTATTCGCTGTTCATGATCGCGGGCGGCATGAACAACCAGGTCCATGGCGTCACCGTCACCTGCAACTGCGAATTCGTCAATGCGGCGGTGCCGGGCAAGCTGCTGGTTGCCCGCGGCGAGGTGGTGCGGGCCGGTATCTCGATGGTCTTCGTGCGGGGGATCATCTACGACGTTGCGGACAACGATCGCCCGGTTCTGGCCTTTTCGGGTTCGATCAAGCGGCTGCCGGCACGCGACCGGTAAGGTCGTTCAACCACCAGCCGGGCAGATAGGGCCGGGCCAGCGCCTGGTTGATCGCATAGGGCCACCAGCCCGGCCCCTGCGGCAGGTAGATGCGCACCGGAACCTGCTGTTCACGGGCCACGCCCATGGTTCGGCGGCGGGGTAGTCCGCGCAATTGCTCCAGCTCGCAAGGGGTGCCCGCCGCCTTGAGCAGACCCAGCGCGCGCTGCGCAAGGACCGGATCGTGCGTCGCCACCGCCACTGGTGCGCTGCGCCCGGCCAGCTCCGCGGCAAGTTCGAGATAGGCGGCATTCAGATCGCCCGCTTCGGGCTGCGGATCGGCCCATTCCCCCTTGACCAGCCTGATCCGGATTGCGGTATCGCGCAGCCCTCTGGCATCGCCAAGACTGCGCCGCCAGCGCGCCGGAAGCGCGCAACCTGCCGTGAACCGCAGGGCCAGGGCCAGAGTGCGATCGGCCTGATCGGGCCCGTGGGCATCGAACAGCAGCTCCACGCCATTTGCCGCGATCCGGCCGACCGCATCGGCATCGAACCCGATCTGGGGCGCCTTGACCGAAAGATAGCCATCGGCCCCGCTGGCGCGCAGTGAATCGGCCAGCCCGCAATAGGCCGCGACGATGGCCCGGGACGGTGCCGCGTCAGCAGCGAAATAGCCGAAAGTCAGGGCCAGCCCCTGTTCGCGGATGGTCCGTGCCAGTCGGGCCGGATCGGGTTCGGGCAGCCAGCCGCCGACCTTGCCCGGCAAGGCATAACGCAGATCGCGCAGCCGTGCCCAGGCATGCGAGCTCATCCCCGCCCCTTCAGGCGTTGCCGCAGCCAGGCCAGACCATCGGTTGCCAGTGCAGCCGCGCCCGCCAGTGAAACCGGATAGGTCCTGAGCGATAGGCACGGCATCGCCGTTTCGGTCCACAGTTCGGCAATCCAGGGTTCGGCATTGCCCAGCAGTTCAAAGGCGTTAAGCCCGGTCCGCGCTGCTTCGCCAATGCAGTGGAGCATCAGCAAGGTGCCCGGCGAACATTTGCGGTATGCCTCGTCATAACCAATCTTGTAGAGCCAAAATCGCCCGCCCAGCACCACACCCAGTTGCATCGCCACGGGCCGGCCATCGATCCGCATGAAGGCGATCCGCAGCGCCCCGCTCTCGCATTCACTGCGCAGATAGGTGCGGAAAAACGCCTCCTTGGCCGGATCGCTGGCAATCGCGGTCCCGGCTGCGCGTTTCCAGCTGCTGATTTCAACCGCGATCGCTTCGTCGAAACGCTCGTCGAAATCAGACAGCGCGGGGCAGGACACCTCGAACGAGACGGCCCCGCACTCCTCCGCCTTGCGCAAGGCCCGGCGGAAGTCTGACCGGCGTCCGGCATTGAACCGCGTGGCAGGGTCGCTCCATGTGGCATCGAGCGCAATCGTCGGGCAGGCCTCGGCCTGGCGCACCACGCACAGGCCGCGCCCGCGCATCGCCTGACGCAGCGCCGGGATCAGCGGCGAATCGGCCGGAATCCGATCCAGCACGATTGGTCGGCTTTGCTGCGCCAGTTCCCGGGCCAGACTGTCTGCCGCGCCTGGCGAAGCGAGCAGCGCATCGCCCGGCTCATAGACTTCACGCGCTCCGGCCAGACGCCAGCGGGCCAGCAGGCCGGGCGAATGGACCAGTGGCAGCAGCGCCTCGGCCGTTTCGCCCTGCCGGGCCATGAACATCGCCACCGGCGTTCCGACCAGAAAGGTCGCGGCCAGAGCATTGTGAAACGATCGGGTTTGCGTGGGCAGTACGGCGGCGCCCTCAAGCCAACGCCAGGCACCGTCGAGCGCCGGATCCCCGGCGTCCGCGGCGCGGTTATGGCTGGCCCTGGCAATCGGCATCACGCTGCCCCCTTTGGGGGCATCCTAAGGCGTCAAAGCTAACGAATTCCTGCCGAAGCGGCGAATTTCAGCCCTTCCACTCGCGCCGTTCCTCGGCAGCGCGGAGAACTTCGTAGGCCAGTTGCAGCGCCTGAAAGGCCTTGGCCGCATCCTCGTCGCCGGGGCGGACATCGGGGTGGACTTCCTTGGCTTTGTTTCGCCAGGCTTTCTTGACCTCTTCGAAATCAGCATCCGGGGTCAGGCCCAGCACTTCCAGCGCCCGCAGTTCATCCCTGCTGCGGCTGCCATCGCCCGAACCGGCCCAGCCATAGTGCGCACTTTCGTGGTAGCCTTCATGGCTCTGGCGCTCTTCGGCTTCGCGCGCGGCGGCCTCTTCGGCATCGAGCCCGGCGAAATAGTCCCACCCGGCGTTGTATTCGGCGGCGTGGCGCTGGCAGAACATCCAGCGATCCGGGCTGTTCGGGCTTTTCGGCGCGGGGCAATTGCCCGGTTCGGTGCAGCCGTGCCGATCGCACAAGCGGACCTGCGCCGCCTCGCGGCTGCCGCCATAGCCGCGCCAGCGCGGAAAGCCCCAGTTATCGGATCGCGTTGCTCTGGCCATCGCGCCTGCGATAGGCCCAAGCAGGGGCAGCGCGCAAGCGGGCAAACCGGTACATCATGCAGACAACTACCGCTGGCGGGGAGCGCGTGCGCAGCCTATAGCGGGCGAACAAGGTCAGCGGATCATGAGCAAGCAACTCGCCCTCTCAATCGCCGTTTCGGTGCTGGCCATGGTCAGCTTCGTCCTGCTGGGTCAGCAGGCCGGGGTGCAACTGGCCGAAGACGCGCGCGGCTGGATCCCGATAGAGGCCGGTTTCACGCCGCCGACGCTGTTCGGGCCGCTGCTGCCGCCATTGCAGTAATCCCGCCGCCCGGCCCGCGATGAGGCTGCGGCGCGGCGGGATCGGGCAGGTCGATCAATCGACCGTAATGGTAACCGCGCGGCGGTTGCGCTGCCAGCTGGCTTCATCGCTGCCCAGTGCGACCGGGCGTTCCTTGCCATAGGAAACCGTGCTGATCCGGCCCGGTTCGATCCCCAGGCTGACCAGATAGTTCTTGGCCGCATTGGCCCGGCGTTCACCCAGCGCAAGGTTGTATTCGCGGGTGCCGCGTTCGTCGGCGTGGCCTTCGATCGTGATCCGCTTGGCCGGATATTTCATCAGCCACTGCGCCTGCATCGCCAGGGCCTGCTGATCGGTGGCGTCGATGTTATAACGATCGGTGTCGAAATAGATCGTGTCCTGCCCCATCATCTGGGCAACGAAATCGGCCTGGCTGCCGGGGGTGGGCGCGCCGGTATCGCCGCCGGCGGACTCGGTCGCGGCGGGGGTGCCGCCCGGATCGGGGGGCAGAACTTCAGGCGCTTTCTTGGCGCAGGCGGAAAGGCCAAGGCCCACGGCGAGCAGCAGAGACAGGGTCAGGCGGGTGTTCATGGGCATCTCCTTTGCATACAGCTTCATGGCTTGCCCCCATGGAGTCAATTGGTCTCAGGGACGAAGCGGTCCCCAGGCGGGATCGCTGCCGTCCACCGGCGTTTCCAGCTTGCGTTCGTTCTTGCCGGTCAGATCGACCTGCCAGACCCCGGTCTTGCCGCTGCCGCGGGTGGTGCGGAAGAACTGGATCACTCGGCCGTTGGGCGCCCAGGTGGGCGCTTCATCCTGCCAGCTGTCAGTCAGATAGCGCAGGTTCCCGCCTGCCGGATCCATCACCGCGATCCGGAAATTCCCGGCGATATGGGTAAAGGCGATCTGGTCTCCGCGCGGGGACCACTCCGGCGTCGCTGCGCGGCCGCCGAAGAAGCTGATCCGCTTTTGCCCGCTGCCATCGGCGTTCATCACATAGACTTGCTGGCTGCCGCTGCGATCGCTTTCGAAGACGATCCGGTTGCCGTCCGGGCTGAACGATCCGCCGATGTCGATCCCCGGCGCGTCGGTCAGCTTGATCGCAGCGCCCCCGGCCGAGGGCATCTTGTAAATATCGGTATTGCCGCCGATCGCCATCGAATAGAGGATCCACTTGCCATCGGGCGACCAGCGCGGCGCGAACAGCGGATTGCTGGATTGCAGCAGCAGGCGCTGCTTGTCGGTCGTCAGATCGTAGATATAGATCCGGGGCTGGCCGTTGTAATAGCTCAGGTACAGGATCGACTTGTAATCCGGGGCATAGCGCGGGGTTAGCGCGGTGGCCTGGCCGGTGGTCAGATAGCGGTGGTTGGCCCCGTCCGAATCCATGATCGCCAGCCGCTTCATCCGCCGGTTCTTGGGCCCGGTTTCGGCGATATAGGCAACCCGGCTGTCAAAGAACGGGTTCTCCCCGCTGAGCCGGGAATAGACCATGTCGGCGCACTTGTGCGCGGCGCGGCGCCACTCGCCCGGCGGCACTGTCCAGCCGGCCTTGGCGGTCTGCTGACCAAGCGCGACATCATAGAGATAGCAGCCGACGGTGACATTGCCGCCCGCTTCGGCCCGGACATAGCCCTGAACCAGCATATCGGCCCCGCGCCCGCGCCAGCCGCCGTAATCGGGCGCCTGAACCTGGCTGAGCGCCGGGCGCGGCAGGGCTGAAGGCCCGGTCGGCTTGAACAGGCCGTTGTTGCGCAAATCTCCAAAGATCACGTTGGCGATCTGAAACCCCAGGGTAGAGGTGCTGCCCGCGCTGGTCTGGGTCGGCACGTCGGCATTGGTGGCAAAGGCAGGAATGGCGATCCGGGCGTCGTTGGCGTCCAGCGTGCCGACCACATCCTCTTCCACTTCGGCAGCAGTCGGCTGTGGGGCCGCGTCCTGGGCCAACAGGGCCGAAGCCGGCATGGCGGCGGCGATCAGGAAGGGGATCAGTTTCTTCACGCGGGTGTTCCCTATTGCTTCGAGAAGTTCAGTTTGCGGTTCTTCCACTGGTCATAGAATTCCGGCGGCAAGCCGGCAAAGGGGGCTGCCAGCTTGATCGCGCGCACCGCGCAATCCTTGAACGGTTTGACCTGCGGGCGATTTGCATCGGTTATCCCGGTCACGTCGAACGGTTCGATCGCCAGCACGCGGCCATTCTGATCGAGCGTAAATCGCACCGTGGCCCGCAGCTTGTTCACGTCAAGCCCGCTGACCGGGCAGGAATCCCACGGTCCGCGCACCTTGCTGCCGATCAGCGATGACCACGATGAGACCTGCTGCGCCGATGCCTTGCTGGCGGGCGGGGTCTTGTCCTTGCCGCTACCGCCGGGAATGCCGGGAGCGAACGCCTTGTCGAAATCGCTGGTGCCCGTCCTGGCGGTCGGCGGGGTCTTACCCTTTTGCGGGTTGGGAGTGGGCGGAGTTTTGCCGGGCGGGGCGAAGGGCCATTTGCTCGGCGGGGTCTGGGCCTGCCTGGGCGGAACTTTCTGGGGCGGAGCAGTGGTCGGCCGCGGAGCCGGGGCGGGCGCGGCGCTGGCCTTTGGCGCTGGTACCGGTTCGGGTTCGGGAGCAGCTTCCGGGGCCGGCTCACCCAGCTGCGGACCCTTGTCCGGCGCCGGATTGGCGGTGGGATCGGGCGAAGTGGAAACCGCGCCAACCTCGTCGCTCAGCGTCACACTGACCCGCTCGACCGGGGGCAACGGAGCAGGCTGCTTGGTCATCATCAACACCAGTGCCAGCGCGACATGGCCCAGCGCGGCCACACCCAGGCCGATTTTTTCTTCACTGTTGAGCGCGGTTGCGGCCATCGTATCAGGCTATGGGCTTGGAACTGAACCGGTGGTGACCAGCGAAATCGCGGTGAAACCGGCGCGATTAAGCTCACCCATCACTGCCATCACCCGGCCATAGTCCAGACTGCGATCGGCCCGCAGCGTGACTTGCGGAGGCTTGCCATCCGGCCCAGGAGGGACCGCGGCCAGGCTGGCCGCCAGATCACCGGGGGCCAGTGCACTGTCACCCAGATAAATCACCCCGTCGGCTGCGATCGACAGGTTGATCTCGCTGGGGTTCTGGTTGAGCGGCTTGGCGTTGCTGTCCGGCAGGTCAACCGGCACCCCGGCGCTGAGCAGCGGCGCAGTGACCATGAAAATGATCAGCAGCACCAGCATCACGTCAACCAGCGGGGTGACGTTGATTTCCGCCATCGGGGTGCGGCCGCGGCGTCCGTTGCGGCGATTGGGGGCGGAAAAGGCCATCAGATCGCGCCCTTGCCCGCCTCACGGCGGAAGGCAACACCGGCCCGCTCCCCCGGCCCGGCCACCCATATGGTAACCTGCCGGGTGGCCGGGCCGGGGGAGCGGGCCGGTGTTGCGCAAGCGGCAGCGAAGCGGGCGCGGTCCATGCCCATTACTGTGCTTCCAGTTCGCGGCTGAGGCTGGCGTGGAACCGGTCGGCAAAGCGCTGGAGCCGGGCTTCAAGCTGGTTCACGCGGTGCGACAGCCGGTTGTAGGCGATCACCGCCGGAATCGCCGCGAACAGGCCGATCGCGGTGGCGAACAGCGCCTCGGAAATACCGGGGGCGACCACTGCCAGCGATGAGTTTTGCTGCTGACCGATCTGGAAGAAGCTGTTCATGATCCCCCAGACGGTGCCGAACAGCCCCACGAACGGGGCAACAGAACCCACCGTGGCCAGAAAATTGAGCCGTTCGGACAGATTGTCCGCCTCTTGCGCAATCGCCCCGTCCATCGCCTGGGCGAGCCGTTGGCGCGTGCCTTCGCGGTCAAGTGACTTGCCTCCGGTTGAGCGGCGCCATTCACCGATCGCCGCTGCCGCAACCCGGGCCGTGGGCACATCGCCCTTGCCGCGTTCGGCCTGGAAAGCGTCGATATCGGCAGCCTTCCAGAAATCGCGCTCATAGCTGTCGCAGGCCCTGCTGATCTTGCCATAGCGCATGGTGAAAGAGGCAATGATCGTCCAGACCCAGACCGAAGCAAGGATCAGCCCGATCATCACGACCTTGACCACGATATCGGCATCAAGGAACAGCTGGAGCGGATTGAGATGCGCGGGCGCTGCCGGGGTGGTGACGGCGGCAGCAAACAGGGACAACTGGGTCATCGGGTTCCTTCGGGGATAATCGCGGAAAAGGCCGCGCGCCAGGCTTCGGGCATTCGGCGCGGGCGGCCTTCGGGGGAAACGAAGCCGACGCGAAAGTTCGCCTCGGCCAGCAGCTTGCCGTCTTCGCGGAAGGCCTTCTGGTGCATCCGGCACGATGCCGCACCCAGTTCCTCACAGACGGTTTCGATCAGCACGCCATCATCGAGCCGGGCCGGGGCGGCATAACGGATCGACAGGTCGGCCACGGCGAAGGCGCCTTCGCCCGCTTCGTTTACTGCGCGCTGGTCAATCCCCAGCAGCCGCACGAAATCGGACCGGGCGCGTTCGAACCAGCGCAGGTAGTTGGCGTGATAGACCACCCCCGAAAGGTCGGTATCCTCAAAATAGGCGCGCACCGCAAATCGGTGGAGCGTGCCTTCAATCAGGCCGGATGGAGGGGCGGGGGCCAAGCTCATGCGCCGAGACCCTTAGCAACTGCGCGAGTCGCTGGGCAAGTGCGCAGGTTCGACTGGGCGCAACTATGGTGCGGCTTGTCAGGTAGAGCCAGGCTCGATCAGCGCGTCAGCATCGGCCCCAGCGGCTTACCGCCGAACAGGTGAACGTGCAGGTGCGGCACTTCCTGATGGCCGTGCCCGCCGATATTGGCGAGCAGGCGGTAGCCCGGCTCGACCAGACCCGCTTCGCGCGCGACATGGCCGACGGCGCGGACGAAACCGGCGATCTCTTCCGCCGGGGCACGGGCCGAGAAATCGTCCCAGCTGACGTAAGGCCCCTTGGGGATGACCAGAATATGCAGCGGTGCCTGCGGGTTGATATCGTGAAAGGCCAGTGCCCATTCGTCTTCAAAGACGGTCTTGTTTGGAATTTCCCCGCGCAGGATTTTCGCGAAGATGTTGTGATCGTCATAGGGCAGGGTTGCATCGATCGGCATCAGTCGGCCTTCCTTGCTGCTTTTTCGGCGATCCCGCTGGTGCCTTCGCGGCGATCGAGTTCGGCCAGGACCTCGTCCAGCGAAACGCCCTTGGCGTCGAGCAGGACCAGCAGGTGAAACAGCGTATCGGCCGCTTCGCCGACCAGCTCCTCGCGGCTGCCGGACAGCGCGGCGACCACCGTTTCAACCGCCTCCTCACCCAGCTTGCGGGCAATCACCGGCACGCCGCGCGCGTGGAGCTTCGCCACCCAGCTTTCCGCGGGATCGGCATTGCGCCGCGCGGCGATGGTGGCGGCAAGGCGGGAAAGCGTATCCATGCCGCAGGCCATGCGGCGCGGCGCGGCCAAGGTCAAGCCAGCGCGGCTATTCGCCGGGCTTGCTGCGTGAGAAGTGGCGGCCAATCACCACCCCGGCCACACCCAGGCCGAACAGGGCGATGCCCGAGGGATCGGGGATCGCCGATCCACCCGATTGGGCCAGCGCCGGGGCCGAAACCACGGCAAGGCACAGGAAAGATGCGATTCGGGCGATCATGACTGGCCCCTGCGCCGCACCCAGGCATTGATCAACGCCGAAAATCCGGGCGTCCCGCGGCGGGACTGTTGCTCAGGCGCGGGCGGGAAGCCCGGCGGCACGCAGCGCGGCGTGGGCCTGCGCCACGGTATAGGTGCCGAAGTGGAAGATCGAAGCCGCCAGCACCGCGCTGGCATGGCCTTTCGTCACCCCCTCAACCAGATGGTCGAGCGTGCCGACTCCGCCCGATGCCACCACCGGCACCGATACGGCATCGGCGATGGTGCGGGTCAGCTCCAGATCGTAACCGGCCTGGGTGCCGTCGCCATCCATCGAGGTGACCAGCAGTTCGCCCGCGCCCAGTTCGGCCAGCCGGACGGCGTGTTCCAGCGCGTCGATCCCGGTTGCCTGGCGCCCGCCGTGGGTGAAGATTTCCCATCTGCCACTGGCAACCCGGCGCGCATCGACCGAGGCGACGATGCACTGGCTGCCCATCTTCTGGGCGATATCCGCCACTACCTCGGGCCGGGAAACGGCGGCAGAGTTTACCGCAACCTTGTCCGCCCCGGCCAGCAGCAGCGCGCGCGCATCCTCGACCGTGCGGACCCCGCCGCCCACCGTCAACGGCATGAAACACACTTCGGCGGTGCGCCGCACCACATCGAGCAAGGTCCCCCGCCCTTCGTGGCTGGCGCTGATGTCAAGGAAGCACAGCTCGTCCGCCCCCGCCGCATCATAGGCCCGCGCCTGTTCGACCGGATCGCCGGCATCCTTGAGATCGACGAAGTTCACGCCCTTGACCACGCGCCCATCGCGCACATCGAGACAGGGAATGACGCGGATACGAACGGTCACGCCCGGTTCCCCATTGCGATCGCAGCCGCCAGATCGAGCCGCCCTTCGTAGAGCGCCCGCCCGGTGATCACGCCTTCGATCCCTTCATGCGCATGGAGCGCGAGGACGTGGATATCGTCCAGGCCTTTCACACCGCCCGAAGCGATCACCGGAATGTCCACCCGGCGCGCCAGATCGACCGTAGCGTCGATGTTGACGCCTTTCAGCAGCCCGTCACGGCCGATGTCGGTGAACAGCAGGCTGGCAACCCCGGCATCCTCAAACCGGCGGGCGAGATCGACCACGGCAACGTCAGAGACATCGGCCCAGCCCTCGGTCGCGACCATGCCGTCCCTGGCATCGACCGCGACGACGATTCCGCCGGGAAATTCCCGGGCCATGTCCTTGACGAATTCCGGGTCCTTGAGGGCGGCGGAGCCCATCACCACGCGCGAAACGCCCAGATCGAACCAGCCTGCCACCGCCTCGCGCGTGCGGATTCCGCCGCCGAGCTGCACGTGGCCGGGAAATTCCGCCAGGATCGCCTCCACCGCCTCGCGGTTTTCAGCCCGTCCGGCAAAGCTGCCGTCAAGATCGACCACGTGCAGGAATTGCGATCCGGCCTCGGCAAACAGCATGGCCTGATGGGCCGGGTTGTCGCCATAAACGGTGGCGCGGTCCATATCGCCTTCGGACAGGCGCACAACTTGCCCGCTTTTGAGATCGATTGCGGGAAAGACGATCATGCCGAAATCGCTCCGTTCATCGCCCGCAGCAAACGCTTGGACCGCGCGGACCGCTGTCCAGAGCGAGAAAATCCGCCGTCCCCGGACGCGCCCCAGCGTGGCCGGAATGAACGGGGGCGGCGGGGCTGGTCATGGCCGCACCTTGCCATAGCGGCGCCATGTAGGACAGCGGCGTACAGGCTCAGGGCCGCCATTCAAGGAACCTTTCGAGCAGCGCCAGCCCATAGGCCTGGCTCTTTTCAGGGTGAAACTGCACGCCCACCACATTGTCCTGCGCCACCGCCGCGACCAGCCCGCCGCCGTGATCGGTCATCGCCGCGACGTGGTGCCCGTCTTCTGGGACGAAGTGATAGGAATGCAGGAAATAGGCCTCAC
The DNA here is from genome assembly GCA_029550345.1 of Pseudomonadota bacterium. Classification (GTDB taxonomy): domain Bacteria; phylum Pseudomonadota; class Alphaproteobacteria; order Sphingomonadales; family Sphingomonadaceae; genus Novosphingobium. Next base: position 26,080 of record JAKPHK010000114.1, on the reverse strand, counting down.
CCGGTTTCAGCAGGGCGGGATGTGCGCTCAGCTCGACATCGTTCCAGCCCATGTGCGGGATCTTGATCGCCGGGTCGGTCCGCTCGATCAGCCGCACCTCACCGGGGATCCAGCCGAGCCCCGGGGTTACGCCATGTTCAACACCGCGCGTTGCCAGCAGCTGCATCCCCACGCAGATTCCCAGAAACGGCGCGCCGCCGACGTGAACCCGCTCGGCCATCGCCTCGACCATTCCATCAAGCGCGCGCAGCCCTTCGGCGCAGGCCCGGTAGCTGCCCACACCGGGCAGGACGATCCGGTCTGCCGCGCGGACAACGTCGGGATTGGCGGTGATCGCAACACTGCCGCAGCCTGCCGCTTTCAGCGCATTTGCAACGGAATGGAGATTACCCGCGCCGTAATCGACCAGGGCAACAACCTCAGCCATGGCTATTCTCCCGCTGGGGCGGGGGCAGCACCGGCTGGCTACCCACCCAGAACACCCTTGGTGCTGGGAATCGCCCCCGCCTTGCGCGGATCGATCTCCACCGCCTGCCGCATCGCCCGGGCGAAACCCTTGTAGATGCCTTCGCAGATGTGGTGATTGTTGGTGCCGTAATGCAGTTCGATATGGAGCGTCATGCCAACTGCCTGGGCGATCGACTGGAACCAGTGTTCGAACAGCTCGGTATCCATTTCACCTAGCCGTTCCTGGGTGAAACCGGCGTTCCAGACCAGCCAGGGGCGGCCCGAAATGTCGAGGACCACGCGGCTCAGCGCTTCGTCCATCGCCGAATGCGCTTCGCCATAGCGGCCGATCCCGCCCTTGTCGCCGAGCGCGCTGGAAATGGCCTGGCCGATTGCGATCGCGCTGTCTTCGGTCGTGTGGTGCTGATCGACGTGGAGATCGCCCTTGATGTGGCAGGTGATGTCGATCAGCGAGTGGCGGCTGAACTGCTCGATCATGTGATCGAGAAAGCCGATCCCGGTTGAAACGTCATAAGCCCCGGTGCCGTCGAGGTTCACTTCGACGACAATGTCGGTTTCGTGGGTTTTCCGCGCGATGCGTGCTGTCCGCATGGGCTGGCCTATAGGCGAGAATCAGGCGGGCGCAATCCCTTTCCCCCCTTGACCGCCGCGCCGGGCAGCGCCACTTGTCAGCCATGACCGATACCGCGCCAGACAGCCTGATCCCCTATGACGAAATCGTGCAGGAGGCGCTGCGCGCGGTGGTGGGCCGGGTGCTGGGCCAGGTCGTGGCGGCGGGCGGCGTGCTGCCGGGCGATCACCATTTTTACATCACCTTCAAGACCGGGGCGCCGGGGGTGGATATTCCCACCCACCTCAAGGAACGCTTTCCCGATGAAATGACCATCGTCCTGCAGAACAAGTTCTGGGACCTGACGGTCGAGCCGGAACTGTTTTCGGTTGGCCTGTCGTTCAACCAGATCCCGACCAAGCTGGTCGTGCCGTTTTCCGCGATTACCGCCTTTGTCGATCCGGCAGTCGATTTCGGGCTGCAATTCCAGGCGGTGCAGGATGACGAACCCTTTGCCGAACTTGAAGCAGACGAAGAGGACGCTCCTTTGGCCGCCAGCGAAGACGGATCGAACGTGGTCACCGTTGATTTCGGCAAGCGCAAGTAATGGCCGATAACCGCCTGCTTGCCCGGATCGCGCGGCAGAACGGCGGGCGCCTGCTCAACACCGCAATTGATACCCTGCTGCCGGTCAAGGCTGGAACCGCCGGCAAGAAGACGCTGGTCGGCGGGGTGGTCGGCGCGGTCGCCGTGCGGGTCGCGACCCGATCGGTGCCAGGCGCGATCGTGGTCGGCGGGGCGCTTATCGCCAAGCGGCTTTATGATCGCCGCCATGCCGACACTGCGAAAAAGGGCAAGACCAAGGCTTGATTCGCGCGGCCCGCTTGGGGCATCAGCGCGCATGGCTTCCAACACTCTCCAGCGCCGCGGGCTGATGTTCATCCTGTCGTCCCCCTCGGGCGCGGGCAAGACCACGATCAGCCGGATGCTGCTGGACCGTGATCCCGAAATCCGGCTGTCGGTTTCCGCCACCACCCGCCCGATCCGCCCGGGTGAGCAGGATGGGGTGCATTACCACTTCGTCGATCAGGGCGAATTCGACCGAATGGTCGAGGCTGACGAGTTTTACGAGTGGGCCACGGTTTTCGGCCATTCCTATGGCACGCCCAAGGCCCAGATCCGGGCCGGGCTGAAGGAAGGGCGCGATTTCCTGTTCGATATCGACTGGCAGGGCACTCAGCAGCTTTACCAGAAGGACCAGCAGGACGTGGTCCGGGTGTTCATCCTGCCGCCCTCCATCGATGAGCTGCGCCGCCGCCTGACCGGACGCGGGACCGACAGCGCCGAGGTGATCGCCGCCCGGATGGAGCGCGCCCGGGCCGAAATCAGCCACTGGGACGGCTATGACTATGTCGTGGTCAACGACGATGTCGAGGCCTGCTATGCCCAGGTCTGCGAAATCCTCCACGCCGAACGCATGAAGCGCGCCCGCCAGACCGGGCTGATCGGGTTTGTGCGCGAACTGATGAAGGACTAGCTTGCGAAGGCTGCTCAAGCTCGCAATCAAAGCGGCCGCGCTGGCTGTGCTGTCGGTCAGCGCGCTGATCGCCTATGGTCTGGTTGAGGCCCATTCCGACCCGATCAGGCGCGAGGCGGATATTATCGTTCCCTCTTTCCCCGCAGCACAAGCGCCGTTCCGGGTCGCCTTGCTGTCTGACATTCATTTCGGCAACCGGGCGATGCAACGGGAGCGGCTGGAGGCAATCGTCGCCGCGATCAACGCAGCGCATCCCGATCTGATCGTCATCACCGGCGATTTCGTCAACGGACACCGAGGTAAACTCAGGACCAACCCTGCCGATCTGGTCGAACCGTTGGCAGGACTACAGGCACCGCAAGGTGTGATCGCTACGCCCGGCAATCACGATCACTGGACCGATCTCGCCAAAATTCAGGCTGCATTGGAACGGGCAGGTATCACGGTGATAGCCAATCAAGCAGTGCAACGCGGTCCGTTGCTGATCCTGGGGATCGACGATGCCTATTCAGGCCACGCCGATGTCGCGGCGGCATTGGCGGCAACAAAGGGCCTGTCGGGCGTTCCCGTTGCGATCACCCATTCGCCTGACATCACGCCTCGCCTGCCAGCAGAAATAGGCACGGTTCTGGCCGGGCACACGCATTGCGGCCAGGTGGTGCTGCCAATGATCGGATCGCTTGCACCGCTGTTTGGCTATCACGTCTTCGACCCGCACTACCAGTGCGGGGTTGTTGCGGATGCCGGGCGCACGGTTGTGGTTACGGCCGGCCTTGGATCCGGCAGCATCCCCGTGCGCGTTGGCGCACCGCCCGACTGGTGGCTGATCTCGTTCAGTGCCCCGAAGGATCGTTGAATTCGGTCGGGATCCAGGCGTTGACGATCCCGCCGTCGATCGGGATCGTGGTGCCAACCACATAGTCCCCCGCGCGGCTGGCGAGATAGATCGCGCCGCCGGCAATGTCCTCGGCCACGCCGACGCGGGCATAGGGGATGCCCTTGGCACTGCCTTCGGGGTTCTTGGCCGCGGCCTTGTTCATCTCGCTCGGATAGGCGCCGGGCGCGATGCAGGTGCAGACGATGTTATCCTTGATCAGCCGCGCCGCCATTCGCCTGGTCAGGTGGATCACCGCCGCCTTTGATGCCTGATAGGAATAGGTTTCCCACGGGTTGGTGCGCAGCCCGTCGATCGAGGCGATGTTGATCACCTTGGCCGGACGATCAAAGCTGGCCGCCGCATTCAGCAGCGGGTGCAGTTTCTGCGTCAGGAAGAACAGGCTCTTGACGTTGAGGTCCATCACCTTGTCCCAGCCGGCTTCGGGGAACTGATCGAATTCCGCGCCCCAGGCCGCCCCGGCATTGTTGATCAGCACGTCGAGCTTGCTTTCGCGCTCGGCCAGGGTTTCGGCCAGACGCTTGATCTCATCCATCTGCGAAAGATCGCCGGGCAGGCCGATCACCTTGCCGGGGTAGGCCGCTTCGAATTCTGCCAGGGTTTCGGCGATCTGTTCGCGCTTGCGGGCGGTGATATAGACCCGTTCACAGCCAGCAGCGAGGAAGCCTTCGAGCAGCATCTTGCCGATCCCGCGGCTGCCGCCGGTGATCAGGGCAACCTTGCCTTCCAGGCTGAAGAGTTTACCGAAATCGAAAGTCATGGTGGTTCTCCTCAGTAACCTGAAATCTGGGCGACGCGCTCGGCGTGGTAGTAAAGATCGCCCATGAATTCGGCCAGGGCGCGGTCGCGCTTCATGTAAAGGCCGATGTCGTATTCATCGGTCATGCCGATCCCGCCGTGCATCTGCACCCCTTCCTTGACCGCGAGGCCAGCGGTCTTGCCGGCCTTGGCCTTGGCGACCGAAACCATCAGCTCGGCCTTTTCGCTGCCCGCATCAAGCAGCTGCTGCGCCTTGATCACCGCGGCGCGGGCGATTTCCAGTTCGGAATAGAGGTGTGCGGCGCGGTGCTGGAGCGCCTGAAACTCGCCGATCAGCTTGCCGAACTGCTTGCGCTGCTTGAGGTAGGTGGTGGTCATGTCAAAGCTGCCTGCGGCCACCCCGATGCTTTCCGCCGCCGCGCCGATCCGCCCGGCATTGAGCACTTGGGTAAGCAGTTCACGGCCGCCATCAACCTCACCGATCACGGCATCGGCATCAAGCTGGACCCCATCGAGCGTAACATGCGCGCCCTGCGAGCTATCGACCAGCCGGACCACTTCCATGCTCATCCCCGCAGCATCTTTCGGCACGGCAAACAGGGTGATCCCGGCATCGTCATCATCGCTGCCAGCCGTCCGCGCGGCAACCACCAGCATATCGGCGCTGCCACCCTGGACCACGAAGGCCTTCTTGCCCGAAAGCTTGAAACCATTGCCGCTGCGCTCCGCGCGGGCGGAAATTCGCTCCGGGCGATGCTTCGGCCCTTCATCGATCGCCACCGCGAAGACGCTTTCGCCTGCCAGCAGACCCGGCAGATAGCGGCCCTTCAGATCCTCGGACGCCGCCCCCAATGCGGTCGCGGCCATGACCGAACTGGTCAGGAATGGCGACGGGGTCAGGTTGCGGCCGATTTCCTCAAGCACGATCCCGGCTTCGACATGGCCCATGCCCAGTCCGCCATCGGCCTCGCCGACCAGAATCCCGGTCAGGCCCAGTTCGGCGAACTGCTTCCACAGGGCGTGGCCAAAGCCGTCCTTGCAATCCATGTCGCGGAAATGGCGGAGCTGCTTGGCGATATTGCCTTCGTCAGCCATGAACTGACGCGCGGTATCGGCCAGCATTGCCTGATCTTCGGTATGATAAAGCGGCATCGATCAGGCTCCCGGCAGGTCAAGAATGCGTTTGGAAATGACGTTGAGCATGACCTCACTGGTCCCGCCCTCGATCGAATTGGCCTTGGTCCGCAGCCACGAACGCGCCTTGCTGCCACCGTTCGAGCCTTCGCTCTCCCATTCGAGCGCAGCCGAGCCACCCGCCGCCATCAGCAACTCGTGACGGCGCTTGTTGATCTCGGTCCCAGCGTATTTCATCATGTTCGGCTGGGCCGGATGGGCCTTGCCGACCTTGATCTCGTCAAGGAACTTTTCGCCCATCGCGCTGAAGGCCAGGGCATCGACATCGAACATCGCCAGCTCGGCGCGCAGCAGCGGGTCTTCCAGGCCGTTGCGCTTGGCAAAGGCGCCGATGGTGTTGAGCCGGTCGTTCCCGCCCGCACCCGAGATCATCTCGCGCTCATGCCCCAACAGGTACTTGGCGACATCCCAACCGCGGTTCAGATCGCCGACGATCTGGTGCTTGGGCACTTTCACATTGTCGAAGAAGGTTTCGCAGAACGGCGAATTGCCGCTGATCAGCAGGATCGGCTTGGTTGACACCCCGGGGCTTTCCATGTCGAACAGCAGGAACGAGATGCCCTGGTACTTGTTGGTCTTGTCGGTACGAACGAGGCAGAAGATCCAGTCGGCCTTGTCGGCATAAGAGGTCCAGATCTTGCTGCCGTTGACCACCCAGTGATCACCCTTGTCCTCACCATAGGTCTGCAGGGACACCAGGTCACTGCCCGACCCGGGTTCGGAATAGCCCTGGCACCAGCGCACTTCGCCGCGGGCGATCTGGTTCAGATAGTGAACCTTCTGCTCTTCGCTGCCGAATTTGAGCAGCGCCGGGCCAAGCATCCAGATCCCGAAGCTGGACAGCGGCGGGCGCGCTCCGATCCGGTTCATCTCTTCGCGCCAGATCTTGGCTTCGGCCGGGCTCATCCCGGCGCCGCCATAGGGCTTGGGCCAATCCGGCACGGTATAGCCCTTTGCCGCACAGCGCTCGAGCCACAGCTTCTGGGCCTCGTTCTTGAACTTGAACTTGCGGCCACCCCAGCAGACGTCATCTTCGTCGCGCACGGGCTCACGCATCTCGGCAGGGCAGTTTTCTTCCAGCCAGGCGCGAATCTCGGCGCGGAAGGAATCGGGGTCAGACATGGATCGGCACTCCTCTCTTAACCGCAAGGTTAAAGGGACTCGGCATCGCGGCGCAAGCCCGGATTTCCGCGCCCCCGATGCCGTAGCGTAAACGCCAAGGGCGTTGACCGGGCCTATTCGGGTCCTAAGCTGCAACCAAACAGAAGAGGTGGAGAGGCTATGCGATTCTCGGGCAAATGTGTTGTCGTCACTGGCGCGGCTTCAGGGATCGGGCGGGCTGCGACGCTGCTGTTCGCGCGCGAAGGCGCCACCGTTTTCGCGGCCGATCTCAACCTTGCCGGGGCCGAAGCCGTTGCCCGCGAAGGCGAAAACATCATTCCCGTGGCCTGCGACGTTTGCGACGTGCCGCAGATCAAGGCGCTGATGGACCATGCCGCCGGAACCTGCGGCGGGATCGACGTTCTGTTCAACAATGCCGGCGCCGGGGGTGAGCGCGCCCCGATCGACGAGATCGACGCGGACGGCTGGGACCGGACGATGGACCTGCTGCTGCGTTCAGTGGCAATGGGGATCCGTTATGCCGCGCCGCATATGAAGCACCGCAAGGGGGCTGCAATCGTCAACACCAGCAGTGTCGCGGCGGTCGGGCCGGGCTATTCGCCCACGGCCTATGCCGTGGCCAAGGCCGGGGTGCTGCACCTGACCAAGTGCGCCGCCACCGATCTGGCCAGGTATGGCATCCGCGTCAACGCGGTGCAGCCCGGCTTCATCAACACCAACATTTTCACCGCCTCGATCGAAATGCCCGCCGAACTGGTCGATCAGGCCAAGGCGATGATCTTTCAGATGTCGAGCCAGGCCCAGCCGGTCGCGCGGCCCGGAATGCCCGAAGATATCGCCAATGCGGTCGCGTTCCTTGCCAGCGATGCCGCCGGGTTCATGACCGGCACCTCGCTGGTGGTGGATGGCGGGATCACCGTCGGGCCGCGGCACAGCTGGGATCCTGATGCCCCCGGACTGTTCGATGCCCTGAACGCCATGGCCGAGGCGGCTGGAGGGCCCGGCGGGACCAAGGTCTGATGACCCCGATCGCGGGCAAGGTCCCAACCAGGCTGGCCTTTTTCCATGGCCTTGGCTCGATCGCCTACGGGGTGAAGGACAACGGCTTCCTCACCTTTCTGATGATCTTCTACAATCAGGTGCTGGGCATGGATGCCCGGCTGGTGAGTCTGGCGCTGATGCTGGCGCTGGTGGTCGATGGTTTCGTCGATCCGGTGATCGGCTATCTTTCCGACCGGACCTATAGCCGTTGGGGGCGGCGGCTGCCGTGGCTCTACCTCGCGCCGATCCCGCTGGGGTTCGTCTGGTACCAGCTCTGGGCGGTCACTCAGGCGCCGGGTTTCTGGGAACTGTTTGGCCTTGCAGTGGTGATCCGGGTGCTGGTTTCGGCCTGCGAAGTGCCCTCGGTCGCGTTGGTGCCGGAATTGACCCATGACTACGATGAGCGCACCCGGCTGATGCGATACCGTTTTCTGTTCGGCTGGGCTGGCGGTCTGCTGGTGATGATGCTGGCCTACAATGTGTTCATGGCCGATGGGCTGCTCAAGGCCGATGGCTACCGGGTCTATGGCCTGACCGGGGCGCTGCTGATTACGGTCGGGGTGCTGGTTTCCGCCTTTGCCCAGCACAAGGTAGCATCAGGCTACCCGCCCCGCGCTCGATCGAAATTCAACCTGCTGACCGCCTTTGCCGAATTGCGCGAAAGTTTCTCGCACCGGGCTTTCCTGATCCTGCTGGCGGGCGGGGCGCTGGCCTATACCAGCCAGGGGATCACCTTCACGATCAGCAATTACCTCTATCTCTATATCTGGCGCTTCAGCGCCGACGCGCTCAAGTTCTATCCCTGGGTGCTGTTCTTCAGCGTTGTGGTGTGTTTCCTGATCCTGCCGCTGCTCCATGCCCGCTGGGGAAAGCGCGACACGGCAATGGCCACCGCGGTGATCGGGGCGGCCTTCTGGGTCGCGCCGTTCTTGCTGCGCGCGGGCGGGCTGTGGTTCGCGGAGGGCACTGCCGTTTCAACCTGGTCGTTGTTCGCGCTGTTCTTCCTGTCCAACGTATTCAGCGTTTCGGCGATGATCTCCGCCAGTTCGATGGTTGCCGACGTGGTCGAGGCAAGCGAGGAGCAGACCGGGCGGCGCAGCGAAGGCGCCTTCTTTGCCGGCAACTTTTTCATGCAGAAATGCGCCACCGGCATGGGCATTTTCGTGACCGGGCTGATGCTGTCCTTTGCCGGACTGCCGGAAAAGGCGCAGCCCGGCGAAGTCCCGATGGCGGTGATCGACACCCTGTCGCTGACCTATGCCTTGACCGTTTCCGCGTTCGCCGTCGGCATCGCGCTGGTGATCCGCAAGTTCCCGATCACCCGGGCCGATCATGAAGCGCGCCTGGAAAAGCTGGGCGCGGCGCGGACCAACCCCGACGCGGAGGGGATGCACCCTTAACCGTCCGGTTAATTCACCCTTGGCCTTGGCGCGTTGCCGTGGCAGGGAAGCGCTCGAGACTCAACAGTATCAGGAAAGGATGACCCCATGGATTTCGACCCGACCGAACGGCAGGTCTATTGGCGCGACCGCGTACGCGACTTCATCGAGATGCACGTCCGCCCGCGTCAGGGCGACTACAAGAAGCAGGATGCCGAAGGCGATCGCTGGAAAGTGATCCCGGTGGTCGAAGAGGAAAAGGCCCGCGCCAAGGCGCAGGGTATCTGGAACCTGTTCATGCCGCCGCAGTCGGGCCGCACCCATGTGGACGATACTTTCGAATTCGAAGGTCCTGGCCTGACCAACCTTGAATATGCACTGTGCGCCGAGGAAATGGGCCGGGTCGGCTTTGCCTCGGAAGTGTTCAACTGCTCCGCGCCGGATACCGGCAACATGGAAGTGCTGCACCGCTATGGCACGCGCGAGCAGAAGGACCAGTGGCTGAAGCCCCTGATGGAGGGCGAAATCCGTTCGGCCTTCCTGATGACCGAACCGCAGGTGGCCTCTTCGGACGCGACGAACATCGAATGTTCGATCAAGCGCGAAGGCGACGAATATGTGTTGAACGGCACCAAGTGGTGGTCTTCGGGTGCGGGCGATCCGCGCTGCAAGATCGCGATCGTGATGGGCAAGACCGATTTCGAGGCGAAGAAGCACCAGCAGCAGTCGATGGTGTTGATGGAACTGGATGCGCCAGGGGTTGAAATCGTCCGCCACCTGCCGGTCTTTGGCTATGACGATGCCCCGCACGGCCACATGGAAGTGCGGCTCAACAACGTGCGCATCCCGGCCAGCAATATGCTGCTGGGCGAAGGCCGCGGGTTCGAGATCGCGCAGGGCCGCCTTGGCCCGGGCCGCATCCACCACTGCATGCGCACGATCGGCGTTGCCGAAGAGGCGCTGGAACGGATGGTCAGGCGCCTGCAATCGCGGGTTGCCTTTGGCAAGTCGATCAGCACCCATTCGATCTGGGAACAGCGCATCGCCGAAGCCCGGATCGAGATCGAATGCTCGCGTCTGCTGTGCCTCAAGGCGGCGGACATGATGGACAAGGTCGGCAACAAGGCCGCCCAGGCCGAAATCGCGATGATCAAGGTCAAGGCGCCGACCATGGCGCTGAAGATCATCGACGATGCGATTCAGGCCCATGGCGGCGGCGGCGTGTCCGAGGATTTCGGTCTGGCCAAGATGTATGCCGGGCAGCGCACGCTGCGCATCGCAGACGGTCCGGACGAAGTCCACGCCCGTTCGATCGCGCGGCTCGAAATGGGCAAATATGCCCCGCAGGCACCCACGGGCCCGACTTCGGGCGATCTGGGCGTGGCGCGGTAATACTCTTCCCCCTCCCGCTTGCGGGAGGGGGGCAATACTGAATGGAGAGATGAATGAAAGCCGCAGTCCTCGTTGCACCGAACCAGCCGCTGGAGATCGAGCAGCTTCAGATCAGCAAGCCCGGCCCCCACGAAGTGCTGATCCGCACCGCGGCCTGCGGCCTGTGCCATTCCGATCTGCACTTCATCGAAGGCACCTATCCGCATCCGCTGCCTGCCGTGCCGGGGCACGAAGCAGCCGGCATCGTCGAGGCGGTCGGCAGCGAGGTTCGCACGGTCAAGCCGGGCGATGCTGTGGTGACCTGCCTTTCGGCCTTCTGCGGACATTGCGAGTTCTGCGTGACCGGCCGCATGGCGCTGTGCCTGGGCGGCGATACCCGCCGCGCGCCCGGTGCCGAACCGCGCCTGTCACGCCCGGACGGCAGCCCGGTGGGGCAGATGCTCAACCTTTCGGCCTTCGCGGAAATGATGCTGATCCACGAACACGCCTGCACCCGGATCGACCCGGAAATGCCGCTGGACCGCGCTTCGGTGATCGGCTGCGCGGTGACCACCGGGGCGGGTACGATCTTCAACGCCTGCAAGGTCACCCCTGGTGAAACGGTGGCCGTGGTTGGCTGCGGCGGGGTCGGGCTGGCGGCGATCAATGCCGCCAAGATCGCCGGCGCGGGCAAGATCATCGCCGCCGATCCGATGCCGGAAAAGCGTGACCTTGCGATCAAGCTGGGGGCGACCCACACGGTCGATGCCCTGGCCGATGATGCTGCGGCACAGATCGTCGAACTGACCAAGGGCGGGGTCGATCACGCGGTTGAGGCGGTGGGCCGTCCGGCCTCGGGTGAGCTGGCGGTCAAATCGCTGCGGCGTGGCGGCACGGCCACGATCCTGGGCATGATGCCGCTCAATCATTCGGTCGGGCTCAGCGCGATGGATCTGCTTTCGGGCAAGAAGCTGCAGGGCGCGATCATGGGGATGAATCACTTCCCGGTCGATATGCCGCGCCTGGTCGATTTCTATATGCGCGGATTGCTCGATCTCGATTCGATCATCGCCGAGCGGATCCCGCTGGAGCAGATCAACGACGGGTTCGAGAAGATGAAGGGCGGCCATTCGGCCCGCTCGGTCATCGTCTTCGACCAGTAAGGCCCGGACATGAGCGATCAGATGAACGCGGAAGAGGCCTTTGTCGGCACGGTTGAGCCGGAAGGCGCCGACCGGCTTGACGAGGGCAAACTCGGCGAATGGCTGCGCGCCAATGTCGAAGGCTTTGAAGGGCCGCTGCACCTGACCAAGTTCAAGGGCGGGCAATCCAACCCGACCTACAAGATCGCGGCGAAAAGCGGCAACTATGTCCTGCGGCGCAAACCGTTCGGGCCGCTGCTGCCCAGCGCCCACGCGGTTGACCGTGAATACAAGGTCCAGAACGCACTCAACAAGGCCGGTTTTCCGGCGGCGCGGCAGTTTGGGCTGTGCACCGATGATAGCGTGATCGGTTCGTGGTTCTATGTCATGGACATGGTCGATGGGCGGACGATCTGGGACGGTTCGATGCCGACCGATACGCCGCAATACCGCCGCGATACCTACCTGGCGATGATCGACACCCTGGCCGATCTGCACCAGGTGGATGTCGATGCGGCGGGGCTTTCCGATTACGGCAAGCCGGGCAACTATTTCGGCCGCCAGATCGACCGCTGGACCAAGCAGTACAAACTTTCCGAAACCGAGCTGATGCCGGAAATGGAAAAGCTGATCGAATGGCTGCCCGCGACCATGCCCGAACAAACCCGGACTGGGGTGGTTCACGGCGATTACCGGATCGACAACATGATCTGGGCCGCAAGAAATTCCGAAGGGGACGAACCCAGGGTGCTGGCGGTGCTGGACTGGGAGCTTTCGACGCTTGGCGATCCGCTCGGCGATTTTTCCTATGTCTGCATGGCCTGGGTCACCGAAAACGGCGGCCGCAGCGGTGTGCAGGATCTTGATCGCAAGGCGCTGGGCATTCCCGAGCTTGCCGAAGTGGTCGAACGCTATTGCGCCAGAACCGGGCGCAGCAGCGTGCCGGATATGAACTGGTATTTCGCCTACAACTTCTTCCGGCTGGCCGGGATCATGCAGGGGATCAAGAAGCGGGTGATCGACGGCACAGCCAGTTCAGCCCATGCCAAGGCGATGTCCGAACGGGTTCAGCCGCTGGTCGATCGGGCCTGGCACTTTGCGGTCCAGGCCGGGGCCTGAGCGCGGCGCGGGCGGTCAGAACGGTTTGGACCAGCTGACCGCCACACCCTGATCGTCGGGCAGCGCGGTGTAATGGCCGGGGTTACGGCGGTAGAACACACTGACCATGCCGTTGCCGCTCAGCAGCGGTCCGCGCCAGACCAGTTCGCCGTCCAGCTCGCGCCCTTGCGGCACCAGTGATAGCGGAACCAGCGCGAAAGTCGGCTGCAGGGTGACATAGGAATAATCGACCGGCAGGTTGAAATTGACCCCGCCGCTTTCGACCCGCAGCGGCTGCGACAGCCGCAGGCCAAGGCTGTCCTCGCCCGAAAACAGGCCCTGACGGCTGAGATCGACGGCCCAGGCCGATGTGGTCAGCCGCGACCCCGCCCCGAACGAGCCGCCCAGCCTGGCCCAGGTCAGCCCGCCGCGCAGGTTGGCGCCAAGCCGCCAGCCCTTGGCAGGATACCACTCGCCCGCGGCATCGACGAACAGGGTATCCGCCCCGCCGGTGCCGAGTGCTTCGTGGAAGCGCGCGCCGAGCAGGGTCCGCCCTTCGCGCAGCCAGCTTGCGCCCAGCGATCCGGCAAAGGCGCCGAACTGCCGATCCAGCGCGATCGAATAGCGATCGGCTGGGGCAAGCCGGGTCCGCGCGGTATTGCTGGCCGCGCTTAGCACCGGTGCGGCACTGATCGCCGAGCCGTGTTCGGCCCCGAAGCTCAACCCCCACGCGCCGAGCTGATGGCGCAGGGCAAAGCTGATGCTGTCATCCTGCCCGAAGCCGATATCGTCCGCCGGTGACCGGGCGATCAGGAAGGCCGGTTGATTGCGGCCCTGCAATTGCGAAACCAGCCCGTCCGATCCTTGCGAAAAGGCGAAACCGATCCGGGTATCGGGCGCGATCCGGGCGATCGCACGCGCCGCCAGCACCCGCGCCATCAGCGCGTCCCGGTCTGAAACCCGCAGTTGCCCGATCCATGGGAGGTTCGAAATCCGATCCTTGCCGTCGATCGAAAAGGCCAGCGAGAACTGGTCGGTGCCGATCGCGACATGGCGCGTATCACGATTGAGCGCCGGGGCCAGACGCGGCTGCACCTGGGCCGAGCGCATCCCCGCCGAAAGGCTGACCTGATAGGCGCGGCTGTAGCTATCGAGCACGATTGCGCTAACCGGCAGTCCCTTTGTCCCGGCATCGCCCATCGGCGCGGAAGTTACCCCGGTGCTGTCGCCCAGCGGCATGGCTACGGTGCTGCCCGCAAGGCTGGTGGTGCCTTGCGGCGCGAAGGCGGCGGCGATGTCCAGAATGCCCCGGCCATAGATCGCATCGGTCCCGGCATCGCCCGCATCGCGCGCGGTGCGCAGCAGCAGATCGACCACCTGGACCGCCGAGAGGTTGGGAAAAGCCTGCCGGAGCAGCGCGGCGGCCCCGGCGATTTGCGGTGCGGAAAAGCTGGTGCCGGAAATGACATATTGAACCCGCGATCCATCGGGCTGGGTCTCGATCTTGAGCACGCCGTTCTCATAGACGCAGCAGACCCGCTCGCCGCGCGCGCTCAGATACCACACCGCTTCGGTCCCAGCGCGGTTCGAAAAGGCGGAAATCGTGTCGGTCGATCCGACCGAGCCGGCGATGATCACATTGCCGTTCCCGGCCGAGCGCAAATCCATCGCGAAAGGATCTGGGTTGTTGGGATCAATCCCGGGATCGGTCGATTCCCCATCATTCCCGGCCGAAACGATCACCACCACCCCCGCGTTGGCGGCATTGGTGATCGACTGCCGCAGCCGGGCATCGGCATTGCCCCCGCCCAGCGAGATGTTGATCACCCTCGCTCCGCCGGCCACGGCCGCATCGACCCCGGCGGCAATCGCACTGTCGGAAAACTTGCAGCCGCCATCGGTAGAGGTATCGGCGCAGGTCCCGGCGGTATCGGCCCTGAACATCGCGATCTGGGCATTGAAGGCGATCCCCATGATCCCGGTGTTGTCGCGCGCCGCCGCCGCGACCATGGCGACATTGGTGCCATGATCGCTGTCGGCGTTATCAAGCCCGCGGCCGCCAGCGACATCGCGCGAGATCGATGAAATCCGCCCGAGGAATTCGGGACTGTCGGTATCGATCCCGGAATCGATGATCCCGATCGTCACTCCGGTGCCGGAATAGCCTGAAGCCCAGGCCGTGATCGCGCCATGCTGGGCCGGGCCGGTCGAGCGATTGTACTCGGTAGTCAGGAAGGTCGATGTCGGCGTCGATGATGGGGTCGGCGTTGGCGTTGGCGTTGGTGTGGGTGTTGGGGTGGGTGTTGGGGTGGGCGTTGGTGTCGGTGAAGGCGTTGGTGTGGGCGTTGGTGTGGGGGTGGAACCGACCGAACCACCGCCGCCGCAGCCGGCGACCAGCGCAAGCGAAAGCAGCGCGGCACCCATGTGCCAACGTGCCTGAAGGAAAACCGGTTTTGCCATTTGCGCACCCTTCCGAACCACCGGGCAACCAGCCAGTGTCGATTTCATAGCATCCTGGCATGACGATAGTTAACCAGCACTTTCTTGCCGGTTCGGCAAATCCTGCGCTTGCCGGGTGGGATTGTCCGCTATAGTCCGCCCCGAAACCCCAGAACCGGAGAATGCCGTGAGTTCCGACCTTGCCGCCGCGATCGATCAGGCCTGGGAGGCCCGCGATACCGTTACCCCGACCAGCAGCGCAGTCCGCGAAGTGGTCGAAGCCGCGCTGGAGCTGCTCGATTCTGGCCAGGCCCGCGTCGCCGAACCTGATGGGCAAGGCGGCTGGCAGGTCAACCAGTGGCTCAAGAAAGCGGTGCTGCTCAGCTTCCGGTTGAACGACAACCAGGTCGTGGCGAACGGCGCGGCCGGCGCCCCGGCATTCGACAAGGTGCCCAGCAAGTTCGAAGGCTGGGGCGAAAACCGTTTTCGCGAGGCCGGTTTCCGGATCGTGCCCGGCGCGGTGGTGCGGCGCGGCTCACACATCGGCAAGGGCGTGGTGGTGATGCCCAGCTTCGTCAACATCGGCGCCCATGTCGGCGATGGGACGATGGTCGATACCTGGGCCACGGTTGGTTCCTGCGCCCAGATCGGCAAGAACGTCCACCTCTCGGGTGGGGTCGGGATCGGCGGCGTACTCGAACCGCTGCAGGCCGGCCCGGTGGTGATCGAGGACGGCTGCTTCATCGGCGCGCGTAGCGAAGTGGTTGAAGGCGTGCGGGTCTGCGAAGGCGCAGTGCTTTCAATGGGGGTCTTCATCGGCGCTTCCACCAAGATCGTCGATCGCACCACCGGCGAAGTGCACATCGGCCGGGTCCCGCCCTATGCCGTGGTCGTGCCCGGATCGCTGCCCGGAAAGCCGCTGCCCGATGGTTCGCCCGGCCCCTCGCTCTACTGCGCGGTTATCGTCAAGACGGTCGATGCCCAGACCCGCGCCAAGACCGGGATCAACGATTTGCTGCGCGATTAGGGGCGGTGTCGATGCTGCTGATTCAGTTCACTGTGGCGACGGCAATGGTCCTGCTGACCGTTGTCGTCCACGGGCTGGGTCTGTTCAGCCTCAGCCACCTGCTGCGCGGCGAAGCCGCGGTGGAACGCCTCAAACGGATCAATGCGCTATCGGCCCGTGGCGGGGCCTTCACCCTGCTGATCGTGCTGGCGATGTTTGCCCTGCACGGGATCGAGATCTGGGCCTTCGCCCTGATCTACTGGGCCACCGGTGCAGTCCCGAGCTTTGAGAGCGCGCTCTATTTCTCGACCATAAGCTATTCGACCGTCGGCTACAACGACACCCACATCCTCACCGAATGGCGCCTGGTCGGCGCCTTCGAGAGCATTCTGGGCGTGTTCCTGCTCGGCTGGTCCACCGCCTTCTTCTTCCGGATGCTCGGCCGGATCGAGGCGCATTGAGCCTTCAGAACGTCGTCGGATTTTCGAACGGGATCGCGCTCTTCTGGCTCGCGGCATAGGCTTCGGCGCCCTTCAGCACCCGCATCATGTTGCGACTGGCGAGCTTTTCGAGGTCCTGCTGGCTCCAGCCGCGGCGCGCAAGTTCGATGAACAGCGCCGGATAGGTGGCGACGTCTTCCATCCCGGTCACCGCCACCTCGATCCCGTCAAAATCGCCGCCAAGGCCGACATGATCGGTGCCGATCCGCTTGGCGATGTAATCGAGGTGATCAGCGACATCCTTGATCGAGCCGAGCGGCATCGGGTTGGCCTTTTCCCAATCGGCCAGGCCGGCCTTGACCAGATCCGGGCGGCCGCGGTTAAGCGCCTTGAGCCGGGCTTCGACCGCATCGCGCTCAGCCCCCCAGCGCCGCGTCGCATCGAGCACATAGGGCGGATAGAAGTTGACCATCACGATCCCGCCATTGGCATTGATCGCATCGAGTACCGCATCGGGCACATTGCGCGGATGCGGGTTGATCGCATAGGCGTTGGAATGGCTGACAATCACCGGCGCACGGGCGATTTCCAGCGTATCGAGCATGGTCTTTTCGCTGACATGGGCCAGATCGACCAGCATCCCCAGCCGCTGCATTTCGCGCACTACGTCCTTGCCCAGCGGGGTCAGTCCGTTGTGGGCCGGGGCATCGGTGGCGGCATCGGCCCAGGCGTTGTTCTTGAAATGGGTCAGCGTCATGTAACGCGCACCAAGCGCATACATCTGACGCAGCACGGCCAGGCTTCCGCCGATCGAATGGCCGCCTTCCATCCCCATCAGCGAGGCGATCCGGCCCTGCTTCCAGGCGGATTCGACACAGGCTGAATCCATGCAAAGCATCAGGTCGTTGGGATAGCGGGCAACCAGCCGCTTGGCGATATCGATCTGCTCGAGCGTGGCCTGCACCGCCTGCTGCTCGGTCAGGTTGGCCGAGACATAGACCGACCAGAACTGCGCACCGATCCGCCCGGCGCGCATCCGTTGCAAGTCGGTCTGCATCGCGCCGATGCCATGCGCCGGATCAGCGGTGCCGCGGGTATCGCGGAAATCGAAATCGCCCAGCACGTTCTTGCGGCGATCGCGCAGTTGTTCCGGCACGTCGTTGTGCCCATCCCAGACCGGCGCGGCAGCCAGCGCCGCCATGGCAACCTGTTCGGGCGTACGCACCGGCTTGGCTGGGAGCGATGTCGTGAAAAGGAGGGCCGCGGCGAGCGAACCGGACAGCAACAGGGCATGGCGCATGGTGAGGATTTCCGTCTGACGAGTGGCAAGTGCCAGCCTAACCAAGCTATTCGCCCGGGTCGAGGATTTTGCACGAAAATCGGCAGTGGATGAGCAAAGCGTTGTGTTTGGCGCTGTTCCGTGCTGCCAGGCGGCGATGCAATTGCTCAGCGATCCCTGGACCCTGACCCTGGCCATAGTGGCGGTAATCATCCTTGGACTGGCCAAGGGCGGCTTTGCCGGTCTGGGCGCTTTGGCGACCCCGCTGCTGGCTTTAACGCTGCCGCCGGTTACTGCAGCGGCAATTCTCCTTCCGATCCTGCTGGTGCAGGACGTGGTCAGCGTCTGGTCCTATCGCAAGACCTGGGACCGCTGGATTGTGGGCTGGATGCTACCCGGCGCGCTGGTTGGGATCGCCTTGGCGACATGGCTGGCGGCCGAGGTGCCGGAAGAGAAGCTGCTGGTGGTGCTGGGTGTGATTACCCTGGCCTTCGGGTTGTACCGGCTCTGGATCGAACGCGGGGGACCGATCGTTGCCGCCAGCAACTCACCGGGCTGGGTCGGCGCGCTGTTCGGCGCTGCAACCGGGTTCACCAGCCAGATCGCTCACGCCGGCGGACCGCCGTTCCAGATGTGGGTAACCCCGCGCAAGTTGCCGCACGAAACCTTCGTTGGCACCAGTTCAATCACCTTCGCGGCGATAAACTGGATGAAGGTGCCCAGCTTCATCTTGCTCGGGTCATTCGATCGCGCCGTGCTGGAAGCCGCCGCCCTGCTGATCCCGCTGGCGATCGCCGCAACCCTTGCCGGGGTCTGGCTGATCCGGCGACTGGACAACGCGAAGTTCTATACCCTGACCTATGTGCTGATGATTGCGCTGGGGCTGCGGCTGATTGCTCAGGGCCTCTGATTCCGGGCCTCTGACCCTAATCGATCTCGCCCAGCAAGCTCCGTGCGTTGCTGGCCAGACCTGGCGAATCCATTGCTGCCGCACGCTTGGCCACGCTTGCCGCAGCAGCGCAGAACCGGACCGGATTGCGCTGGTTCGAGAAGCGGTTGTAGAGCTGGGTCTGGTGCCGGTCGAGCCCTTTGCCATAGCGCCGCTGTTCGGCGACATAGGCCTGTGCCAGCAAGGTTTTGTGGCGGGTCAGCACGCGTGAGTAGTGCCCGGCAACCGGGGTGCGACCCCGGCCCTTGCAGGATAGCGCCGCGACATTGAGCCCGGCGCGCAAATGCCAGACGGCTTCGCCCGCCTCAACCCGCGCGGCCGGGCGCGGCGTGGCCGGAGGGGCCGCGGCGGTGCGGGTCGGCGGCGGTGGCAGCGAATAGCCCCCGTTGACCTGTTTTTCTTTTGAACCCGAGCAAGCCGCCAGCGCGGCCAGCAGGGCAAGTGCGGGTGCGACCCTGGGCATTGTCTTGTCCTCCCGAGCGGCGGGTTGTCGAAGACGGCAACCCTTGGCAAGGCCCTGACCTCTGTCACAGGCCGGCTTGCCCCGGACTTGCGGTGAATGCTGAATCGCGGATTCAGGCTGTTCGTGGGCCACCTTGCGACGCTGCCATGCGTGGGTCAGCCGCGCGGATCGGCGGTCGCCATGGTCCAGAAATGCGGTCCGCCATCTTTGACGTCCCATTCGCACAGGATGCGGTATCCAAACCGCTGATAGAGGCCGACATTTTCGGGCGTGGCGGTTTCCAGTAGCGAAGCCACGCCCAGCCGGGCTGCTTCGGCCAGCCCGGCGCGGAGCATCGCCCCGCCGAGCCCTTTGCCCTGATGGTCGGGATCAACCCCCGCCATCTTCAGGTACATCCAGCTTTCGCCCTTCGGAAGATGCGACGTAATCCCGTCATCGGTGTTGAGTGCGCGCGGCAGGTGCCATCCGAAGATCGGAAGGAACCGCAGCGTCCCGGGGTGCCACAACGGCTCATGATAATGCACCGTGCCGGGCGGCCGCCACAGTGTCACTCCTTCGAGTTCCGGCGTGCCCAGCACCAGCCCCACCTTAAACGTCTGATCGACCATCCAGCCGATCAGACGGGTCAGCCGCCGCGCCCGCGATGGCTCGTGCGGCATCATGAAGACCATGGCCGGATCGTGGTGGAACGCCCGCGCAAGGCACTGCACCGCGCGGTCGCGGTGCTGCGGGCCAACCCTGATGATCTCGCGGGTCATGGCGTGCAGAGTGGCAGCCTTGCGGCGCGGCGGCAACCGCCCTAACCAGCGATCATGGCCAACCGCTCGTTCAGAACCCGGCTGCGCGCTTTCCAGGCGATGCGGAGTGATCCGCCCGATCCGGGCTTTGTGGCCGATCTTGAATTCCTTGAGAACCGGGACGTTGATCTGTCGATCAGACTGGGTGCTATGCTGGGGTTCAACGCCTTGCTGATTACGATCGGAACCCATCCCATTTCGGCCAGCCCCGGGGCACCGCTCAGTCTTGATGCTGCCAGCCGGAGCGGTCTGGTGCTGTTTTCAATTCTCGGCCTTCTGCCACTGGTGATCTCTTGTTTCTTCGCTTTGCGAGGACTGCTGGTGGGTGAAGAGTTCGATAGCGAAGGCATCGCAGACGATGATGCCGCGCGCCAGCGGCTGTTCGCCGCTTTCATTCACTCGATCGACGTTCAGTCGCATCTGCTGGCTCTGGCGATCCGCTGGACAATGGCCGGCGGCGCGCTGACCCTGGTGTGCTGGGCGGCGATCCTTCATGACAAGATGGGTTAGACGATGAGCGCTGAAGACGAAGACTACGTTTACGACGAAGAAAGCGGTGAATGGCTGCCCGCTTCCGAACTGGCCGCCAAGCGTGCGGCACAAGACGCGGTTGAGGTTCGCGATGCGGTCGGCAATCTGCTCGCCGATGGCGATGCGGTTACCCTGATCAAGGACCTGACCGTCAAGGGTGCTGGCCAGACGCTCAAGCAGGGCACCTTGATTCCGTCGATCCGACTGACCGGCGACCCGCAAGAGATCGACTGCCGCTATCCCGGGATCAAGGGCCTGGTGCTGCGCGCGGAATTTGTCCGCAAGCGCCAGGGATAGGAGGCCGTCATCACCCGCGTTGCCACCCTGACGCTCAATCCGGCGATCGATTCGGCCTGTGAGGCCGAGGTGGTATCCGCCACCCGCAAGATCCGCACCAGTGGTGAGCGCTATGATCCGGGCGGCGGCGGGCTCAACGTGGCGCGGGTGCTGCATCGGCTCGGGGTTCCGGTCGAGGCGATCTACCTTTCCGGCGGGCCAACCGGGGCACTGCTTGACCAGCTGCTGGATGCGGCCGGGCTGCCGCGCCGGGCGATCCCGATCCACGATCACACCCGGATGAGCCTGGCGGTTTACGAACGCTCGACCGGGCACGAATACCGCTTTGTTCCCGAAGGTCCGCTGGTTGCCGAGGAGGAGTGGCGCGCCCTGCTCGGTGCCTGTTTCGCCAGCCCGGCCGAATGGGTCATCGCTTCCGGCTCACTGCCGCGCGGTGTGCCCGATGACTTCTTCGCCCGATTGGCCGCGCCGTTGGTCGCACTCGATCGCAAGCTGGTGCTCGACACTTCCGGCGCGGCGCTGAAAGCGGCGTTCGCGGCGGGCGGAATCCACCTCGCCAAGCCCAGCGTCGGTGAGTTCGAAAGCCTGCTCGATCGCAAGCTGACCAGTCACGGCGAAGTAGCCGAAGCTGCCGAGGCACTGGTCAAGGCCGGCAAGGCCGGGATGATTGCGGTAACGATGGGTGAGCAAGGCGGTGTCCTGGCCTGGGAAGGCGGGGTTGTGACGCATCCCGGCGTCCACGCCGTCGCCCGATCGACCACGGGGGCGGGGGACAGTTTCCTCGCGGCGATGGTCGATGGCCTGCTGCGCGGTGAGGACCCGCCGCAAGCCTTTCGCCGCGGGATCGCCGCAGGCACAGCCGCGGTGCTGACACCGGGCACAGACTTATGCCAACCCGAAGAGATCGAGCGGGTTTTGAAAAACCTGCCCTGAGCGTGCCCTGAGCGTGCCCTGAGCGGAAGCGGCCTCAGCCCCGCCCGAACATCCGCCGCATCAGGCCGGGCGCTTCGGCTTCGGCCTCGACTTCACCCTCTTCATTGGCCTCGATCCGGCGGCGCAGCGCGGTTCCTGCCGGGCTGGCATCCTCTTCGATCACCAGCCGCCCGCGCTGGATCAGGTTGAAGCGGACCAGGCTCGGTCCGCCACCATAATCGGCGGTGTCGGCCGCATCCTCGTCTGTCGGCTCAACCGGCGCGGCGCGCGGCACTTCGCGCACCACCGGCCAGTGAACCGCAACCGCATCCGGACGTATATCGATCATGCCGGAAATTACCGGAATCGCTCCACCCAGTCCGTGCCGTTCGAGCTGAACCGCAACCGCCTGGTGAAACCGCAGCGCGCGCCACCACGATCCGAGCACGAATTCGACATAGCGCAGCGGCGCTTCCGCTTCCCCGCCCTCGCGGATGAAGTGGCGCTGCTTATGGTGGATCAGCGCGGTGTTGAGCGCATCGAGTCCTTCGAGATCGAGGAACGCCTCGACATCCTCATCCCGACCGGCCCAGTCCGGGCATTCCTTGCGGCATTCGGCAAGCGCCTGGTCCTGGCCGGCTGCGGACCAGTCCCACGCCTCGTCGGTATAGAGCCCCAGCACCATGTAGGGGCGGTGCGGCAGCCCGCGGTCGAATGCCAGATCGGCCTCGTTGCCCATCGCCACGGTCGCCCCGGTGATCGGCTCGCCCTCATGCGCGGCGACCACTTCGGCCAGTTCTGCCCAGCCGGTGATCTCCACTGCGTCAAGGCTCGCCTCGCGGCACAGCTGCATCATCGGCCCGCCGAGTTCGATCAGCGCCTTGCGCAGGATCCGCTCTGCCTCGCCCAGCTCGCGCCGCTCGAACAGGGCGGTCAGCTGCGCGGTCCAATCCGCTTCCCCGGCGGCGGTGGCAAAGGCCCGTTGCAGTGTGTGCATCGCGAGAACTCCGGCTCGGGCAAGCCCCCTGGCCATGCCCCTTGACCACCACGGTAAGGGAAATTGGTCATCGAGCGGTTAACCCGTCCGCTTTTCCGGGGCGAAGCGGCCCGAAAGACCTCAGCCGCCGGTCAGAACCGGGGTGCTGATCAGTTCCGCAGCATAGGGCCGCGCCGCGCCCTGAAAGATCCGCGCCTTGACCGCCGGATCGGCTGCAACCACGGCATTCGCCTCGCGCTGATCGCGCACCCGGATCAGCGCCAACCCGCTTTCCTCGCCCAGCGGCCCGGCACTGGCGACCCGGCCATCCGCCAGCAAGCCCTGCCAATAGGCGCGGTGTTGTGAAAGCCCCGGCCCCTTGAACGGCTTCTGCTTTTTCCAGGCCGGGCCGGGCCCCAGCACCACGGCATAGAGCCGCCCCTTGGCGACCGGCGCGGCGGCAGGTTTGGCGGGCGCTGCCTTTGCGTCCTGGTTCTTCGCCGCAGGCCTTTTCGTGGCCGAGGCGGCAGGTCCGGAAACCAGCGCCAAACCCAGTGGAATGGCCAAGGTCAGCAAGGCCCGGCGCGGCCCGTGCAGAGTGAAAATGCGATCCATCCCGCGCCCCTGCCGCAAGCAGGCCGCGGACGCACCGGCCAAGCGATACGCCGTGCGGGGGGTGCGGTGAGGGTGTGGGGTAACGGCGCGCAGAGGGCGTCAGCGCGCGAGGTGTTCGCGCAGCCAGTCTGCCAGTTCGTCCTCGCTGAGTTCCCCTGAAGCGAGGGCCTGGATCGCGACGACCAGTTCGGCATCGCTGGCCGCCAGCCCGGCGCCATTGAGCATCAGAAAGGTTTCCATCACCACAGCCGCGGCGCGCTTGTTGCCATCGACGAAGGGATGGTTGCGGGCAATGCCAAAGCCATAGGCCGCCGCCAATGTGGCAAGATCGGGCTGGCCATATTCCGCCAGATTGCGGGGCCGGATCATCGCGCTTTCCAGTCCGCCCGGATCGCGCACCCCGGCAGGGCCACCGTGTTCGGCCAATTGCTCGGCATGCGCAGCCTCGGCCACTGCGGTGGCGATCCAGATCCAGCCTTGGGCCATTGCTACTTCGCGAGTTCACGCAGCGCGCGCTTGCGCCGCGCCATCACTTCACGTGCCGCCGCCATCTGCGCCTCGAAATCAGGCTCGGCGGCCGAAAGCTCGATCCCGCGCGGGGTGGTGACCAGCGAGAGCGAATCCCCGACCTGCGCCCCAAGATGCGCGAGCAGCTCCTTGGTCAGGATAACCCCGGCAGAATTGCCGATCTTGGTGATCTTGAGCGGTGCGTTCATACGGGTGTTATAACGGATTGTGTCGGTGAAGGCAAGGTGCGGGGAGTTTGGGGGTTGTTGCACCCGTCACCGTAACTCCGTCACCGTAACTCCAGCATCGGCAGCGCCGTGGCCACCCGCGCGTTCATGGCCGACCTGCGGGCCGGAATGGACGGGCCTTTAGGAGGGAGCGGCGGCGGCCCACCGCCGTTCCGCAAGGAGGACCGCTCGCGGTTCCTGCAGGCGCTGGACCGGAAGTTGGTGCGGTTGGGGCGGAAATAGCGCTGGCCCCGGAATTCCGGCTAGGGCGGAGAGGTTGTGCTGATTCGGCTTTATACGGAAGTGCATACCGGCATCAGCACTTTATACGAAAGCGTCTTTTCATTGAACCCAGCAGTCCGGTCTGATACTTCCGTTTAATGGACAGAAACGGCTTCTCCTCAACCAGCGCAGGCCAACTCGTTCCCACGATCAGCGGACGCAAAGCTTTCATCCCGAATCCTTTGCCACCCGTTGCGCTTGACCTGAACCCGGTCCTCCCGATCCTCAGTCGCGCTACACAAGCCGTTGGGGAGCTGAAGGGGATCGGCCGGACTATTCCAAATCCGCTGCTGCTCGTCAGGCCGCTCCAACGTCGCGAGGCCGTATCCTCGTCAGGCATGGAAGGCACGTTCACCACGCTGAGCGACCTGTTCATGTTCGAGGCTGGAGTCAGCGCACCTGAGAGGCGGTCGGACAACCGCGAGGTACTCAACTACGTGCGCGCCCTGGAAGGCGCGATCGCCGACCTCGCCACGCTGCCGATCTCCGCTCGTCTTGTCCGGCGCGCGCACAAGATGCTGTTGGATGGTGTAACCCGCGAACGTGGCGCGCGGATCGAAGCCGGCGAGTTCAAGCAGGACCAGAACTGGATCGGCGGCGACGGCTCGATCGAGACAGCCCGCTTCATTCCCGCTCCGCCCCAAGCGACGCCCGATGCGATTGACGATCTGACCAAGTTCATCAATCGACCGCAGCGCGAGGAAGGCTCGCCGCTGATCGACGCGGCGCTCGCCCATTACCAGTTCGAAGCGATCCACCCCTTCGGCGACGGCAACGGTCGCGTCGGACGGATGTTGATCGCGTTGATGCTCGCAGAAAACGGTGTGTTGCCGCAGCCGCTGCTTTATATGAGCCCGTGGCTAGAACGACACAAGGCATTCTACATCGACCTGATGTTCGAAGTCTCGCAGTCGGGCAATTGGGTGCCGTGGATTAGCTTCTTCCTACGTGCAGTGGCGGAATCGGCGGAAGAGACGATTGAAGTTGTACAACGGGTGCAGGACCTACAGAAGGATTACCGCGAGCGATTCCAGACCGCCCGCCGCTCGGCACTAATGCTGCGAATCATCGACATGGCCTTCGAGCGCCCAGTAATGTCAGTAAGTCAAATTGCTGAGGCGTTGGGCGTGACCTACGCCGGGGCGGCCAACAACGTGAAGGCGCTGATTGCGGCGGGCGTCGCTGTCGAACACCCGTGGGCCTACCCCAAGCTGATACAGTTCCCAGGAGTCATGGAAGCGATGCAGGTGAGGTAATTCGAGTATCTTTCCCCCAAAGTTCACGGTTCTTCTAGCAGTCTGCCTAGCTTATCGAGCTCCTGCCTTATGATGGATACTGTCTGCGAAAGGATAACGGGATTTCCACCAAGTCGCTCACCACCTCGTTTTCCGCGCTGCGCTGCTAAATAATTCCGATGAAGCAACAAATATCCGACACCTGTTACGCTCAATCCCGCTCCCGATCGCCCTGCACGATGTAAAGCTCACGCCCGCCTTCGTTGTAGACGCGGCTCATTTCTTCCATCCCTTTCTGTGCCTCGTCCGCAGCGATGAAGGCGGTGCTATCCTGGTTCTGCTTCGCCGCAAAATCCCGCACCTCCTGCGTGATCTTCATCGAGCAGAACTTCGGCCCGCACATCGAGCAGAAATGCGCCGTCTTCGCCCCTTCGGCCGGGAGGGTCTGGTCATGGTACTGCTCGGCCGTGTCGGGATCGAGGCTGAGGTTGAACTGGTCGCGCCAGCGGAATTCGAAGCGGGCGCGGCTGAGCGCATCGTCGCGGACCTTGGCCGCCGGGTGGCCCTTG
>JAKPHK010000094.1 GCA_029550345.1 Pseudomonadota bacterium | reverse complement strand
GCGCCACTACCACCGCTTCGTGATCGCCACGCTGGTCCTGCTGCTGGTCTCGGCGCAATTCGTCGAACTGATCCCGCAGACGCTGTTCCTTGTCCTTCTGGGCCTGCCGATCACCGTTTTCGCCGCGCTGCAGCTTGCGGGCCGGAAACTGGCGCTGCGGCTGGAACATCGTCACCGGGCGGAATGGGTTCTGGGCGCCATCGGCGGCCTTTACGGTGGGGTTTCCGGCGTCTGGGGGCCGCCCTTGCTGGTCTATCTGCTGTCGGTCGGCACCGACAAGGCTGAAACGGTCCGGGTGCAGGGCGTCATTTTCCTGCTCGGCGCGATCACTCTTCTGGGCGCGCATCTGGGGACCGGGGTGCTCGATGGTCCGAACCTGATCTTTTCGGCGCTTCTGGTGCTGCCCGCACTGGCCGGGCAGACCCTGGGGCAGGCGCTGCAGGACCGGCTGGATCAGGCGCGCTTTCGCCGCTGGACCCAGGTGCTTCTGGTGCTGACCGGGCTGAACCTCGTCCGTCAGGCCCTCTTCGCATAACAAAAGGGCGGCACCGCAGCGCCGCCCCTTGTATTTGCCCTTCTGGAAATACTCCCGGGGGTCCGGGGGCTGGCCCCCGGTCCCGCAGGCCGTATCAACCGATCGCGGCCGCTTTCACATCGGCGTCGATATAGGGCACATACTGCCCGAAGTTGTCCGAGAACATCTTCACCAGCTTGGCCGCCTGCGCGTCATAGGCGGCTTTGTCCGCCCAGGTCGCCCGCGGGTCCAGCAGGGTGGTGTCCACGCCCGGCACTTCCACCGGCACCTCAAAGCCGAAGTTCGGGTCCTTGCGGAACTCGACCTTGTTCAGGCTGCCATCCAGCGCGGCGGACAGCAGCGCACGGGTGGCCTTGATCGGCATCCGCCGCCCGGTGCCGAAGGCGCCGCCCGACCAGCCGGTGTTGACCAGCCAGCAGGTGGCCCCGGTCTGCGCGATCTTCTCCTGCAAGAGCTTGCCGTAGACTTCGGGGCGGCGCGGCATGAATGGCGCGCCGAAGCAGGTCGAGAAGGTCGGCGTCGGCTCGGTCACGCCACGTTCGGTTCCCGGGGTCTTCGAGGTGAAGCCCGACAGGAAGTGATACATCGCCTGCGCCGGGGTCAGCCGCGCGATGGGCGGCAGCACGCCATAGGCATCGCAGGTCAGCATGATCACATTCTTCGGCTGACCGCCCAGACCCGTGTCCGACGCATTCGAGATATAGTCCAGCGGATAGGCGCAGCGCATGTTCTGCGTCAGGCTGGCATCCTCGAAATCCAGTTCCAGCGTCTCGGGGTCATAGACCATGTTCTCGACCACGGTGCCGAATTTCGAGGTGGTGCCGTAAATCTCCGGCTCGGCCTCGGCGCTCAGGCTGATGGTCTTGGCATAGCAGCCGCCTTCAAAGTTGAAGGTGCCCTTTTCCGACCAGCCATGTTCATCGTCGCCGATCAGGATGCGGCTGGGGTCGGCCGACAGGGTGGTCTTGCCGGTGCCCGACAGGCCAAAGAACACCGCCGCGTCATCGGGGTTGCCGATGGCATGGTTGGCCGAGCAGTGCATCGCCATCACGCCCTTGGCCGGCAGGATGTAGTTCAAGAGGGTGAAGACCGATTTCTTGTTCTCGCCCGCATATTCGGTGTTGGCGATCAGGATCACCTTCTTGTCGAAGTTCAGCGCGATCACCGTTTCCGTGCGGCAGCCGTGGCGGGCCGGATCGGCCTTGAACGAGGGCACGTTGATGATGGTGAATTCGGGTGCAAAGCTGTCCAGCTCGGCCCGCTCGGGGCGGCGCAGCATGTGGCGGATGAACAGGCCATGCCATGCCAGCTCCGTCACCACGCGCACGTCCAGCCGATGCTCGGGGTCGGCCCCGGCAAAGAGATCCTGCACGAAATAGTCGCGGCCCTTCATATGGGCCAGCATGTCTTCATACAGCCGGTCAAAGGCATCGGGCGCCATCGGGGCGTTGTTTTCCCACCAGATGCTGTCTTCCACCGCAGGGGTGCGGACAACGAATTTGTCCTTCGGGGAACGTCCGGTGAATTGCCCCGTGGTGCAGAGGAACGCGCCCCCCTTGCCGAGACGACCTTCGCCGCGCTTCACAGCCTCTTCCACAAGGGCGGGCTCGATGAAGTTGTAATAGACGTTCCCAAGTCCCGTGATGCCTTGATGTTCAAGCGTCGCGCTCGGGTTCACACGTCCGGTCATTGTTCTGCAAGCTCCCGTTGCCACCCGATTGGGCGGATAAGTTCCAGAAATTAGGCACCCGGGCCAATGGGTTGCCACAGGCCCGGTCGCGGGGGGCCGGGTCTGTGGGGCCGCTATACCATGTGGTGGGGAGTTGGAATAGGACGCATTGGCGCAGTTAGCGCAACCACCTTGGGTTTAGCGCAACCAAATTTTCGGCAGCCCCGGAACTGCGGCAAATTAGTCAATCCTTGGGAAATTTGTCCCCTCATGGAGTCGCCGGAAGGGGTGATTCGCACATTCCTGTTGATTCTGGGGGGCAGAATACTGATCATGTGGGAAAAATCAGGCAAGCCGAGCAGAATAGGGAAGCCCGACATGGCAAGGATCGCCCTTGTGGACGACGACAGGAATATCCTGACGTCCGTCTCGATGACTCTCGAAGCAGAGGGTTTCGAGGTGGAAACCTACAACGACGGCCAATCGGCACTGGACGCCTTCAACAGGCGCCTTCCCGATATGGCTGTTCTCGACATCAAGATGCCGCGGATGGATGGCATGGATCTGTTGCAGCGTCTGCGGCAGAAAACCACCATGCCGGTGATCTTCCTCACCTCCAAGGATGATGAGATCGACGAGGTTCTTGGCCTGCGGATGGGGGCCGACGATTATGTGAAGAAGCCCTTCTCGCAGCGGCTTCTGGTCGAACGTATCCGCGCGCTTCTGCGCCGTCAGGACGTGATGGCGACGGGTGAAGTCGCGGTCACCGAAGAGACCAAGATCATGGAGCGTGGGCATCTGCGGATGGACCCGCTGCGCCATTCGGTCAGTTGGAAGGGCCGCGATGTGTCGCTGACCGTGACCGAATTCATGCTGCTTCAGGCGCTGGCGCAGCGGCCCGGCTTCGTGAAGTCGCGCGATCAGCTCATGGATGTGGCCTATGACGATCAAGTCTATGTCGATGACCGCACGATCGACAGCCATATCAAGCGGTTGCGCAAGAAGATGCGCTCGGTTGACGAAGAGTTCTCGGCGATCGAGACGCTGTATGGCATCGGCTACCGCTATAACGAAGAATGACCGCAGCCGCCCGGATCGAGATGGAAAAGGCGCGCCCCGCGAAACCCGGTGAACTGCTTCTCGGTGAAGACTGGGTCTCGCCCGATGCGGTGGCCGATCCGGCGCTGCGCGACGGTCGGGTGCGCCGGGGGCTGGTGTCGCTGAACCGCTCGCCGCTGGCGCGCAAGATCATCATTTTCAACCTGATGGCGCTTGTGGTGCTGGTGGCGGGGGTGCTGTTCCTGAACCCCTTCCGCGACAGTCTGGTGGTCCAGCGTGAACAGGGTCTGGTGACCGAGGCGCAGCTTCTGGCCGATGTGATCGAGGCGGGGGGCGCCGGCCTGCCCGGCACGCTCGACAGCATGGCGATCAGCCCGGGGCTTGAGGTGTTCCTGTTCGACCCTGCCGGCAATATCGCGGCGCGGGGTCTTGGCCAGTCGCGCGACGGCAGCACGCTGGCCCCCGAAGGCCGCTCCACCATCATCACCGATTTCCTGAACTCGATCTGGGAAGGTGTCTCGGGCCTGCTGGTGCGCAGCGGCAAGGGCAGCACCCCCGCGACGGCAGAGACTTTGGCGCGCGAGATGCTGCCGCGGGCGCTTGCCGGCGAAACCGCCGTCAAGACCGCGCAGGGCAGCGAAGGCGGTGCGCAATTCACCGTGGCAACCCCGGTGATGATCGGCGGGCAGGTGGCGGGAGTCATCGCCCTGACCAGTGCCGAAGGTGAGATCGACCGTCTGGTGCGGTATGAGCGCGAGCAGATACTCCAGATGTTCGTGATCGCGCTTCTGGTCTCCATCGGCCTGTCGCTCGTGCTGGCCTCGACCATCGCCAATCCGCTCTCCGATCTGGCGGCGGCGGCGGAACTCGGCCGCGACCGCGATGCGCGCAAGATGGCGCCCGGCCGCGTGCGCATTCCCGACCTTGCGGCGCGTCCCGACGAAATCGGGCGGCTTTCGGTGGCGATGCGCGGCATGGTGGCCGCCCTTTACGACCGGATCGACGCCAACGAACAATTCGCCGCCGATGTGGCGCATGAAATCAAGAACCCGCTGGCCAGCCTGCGCTCGGCCGTGGGCAGCCTGCGTTTCGTCAAGAAGGAAGAGCAGCGCGACAAGCTTCTGGATGTGATCGACCATGACGTGCGCCGTCTTGACCGGCTGGTCAGCGACATTTCCAACGCCTCGCGGCTCGACAGTGAACTGGTCAAGGAGGAGGAGGAAGAGTTCAACCTTCTCAAGACCCTGACCAATCTGACCGAATATCTGGCGCAAAGCGCGCGGGAAAAGGGGGTGGATTTCATCACCGATTTCCCCGCCGACCCGATCCGCATTTCCGGGCTTGAGGCGCGGCTGGCGCAGGTCTTTGTCAATCTGATCACCAATGCGATTTCCTTCTGCGAAGACGGCGATGCCGTGCGCGTCTGGGCGCGGCAGCGGGAAAACCGCGTGCTGATCGTGGTCGAGGATACCGGCCCCGGCATTCCCGAACAGGCGCTGACCAAGGTGTTCAAACGCTTCTATTCCGAACGGCCGGAAAAGCAGTTCGGCAATCATTCCGGCCTTGGGCTGGCGATCTCGAAACAGATCGTCGAGGCGCATGGCGGGGTGATCTGGGCGGAAAACATCCGTCCGACCAACGCCGACCCCACGTCGGACCCGCTGGGCGCGCGGTTCGTGGTGGGCCTGCCGGTGTGAGCGGCGGGCTGATCCTTCACGCAACGACCGTGGCCCTCGGCGCAGACCGGGGGCTTCTGATTCTGGGGCCGTCGGGCAGCGGGAAATCGGGGCTGGCGTTGCAACTCATGGCGCTGGGGGCGGTACTTGTCGCCGATGACCGCACCGAGGTCTGCGAAGAGGACGGCGCGCTGATCGCCACCTGTCCGGCTGCGCTGCGTGGCCGGATCGAGGCGCGGGGCATCGGCATTCTGAATGCCCCGGCGCTGCCGCGGGCGCGGCTGATCCTGGCCATCGACCTTGGCCAGACCGGGACCGAACGCCTGCCGCCGCGACGCAGCGTGACAATCACAACAACGCCGCTTGATCTTGTGCATGGGTCGGCGAGCAGCCATTTGCCATCTGCGCTTCTGTGCTATCTGCTGCATGGACGCGGTGCATGAAGGGTCCGGGCGTGCTGGATGGGGCGGAACAGGGGCTGGAACATCGGCTGGTGCTGGTCACCGGCCCGTCGGGTGCCGGGCGCACCACGGCGATCCGCGCGCTTGAGGATCTGGGGTTCGAGGCGATCGACAATCTGCCGCTGTCGCTGGTGCCGCGGCTGATCGACGGCCCGCCCCTTGGCCGGCCCATCGCGCTGGGCGTCGATGTCCGCAACCGAGAGTTTACCGTTGCCGCGATGATCGAGCTGATCGACACGCTGACGCGCGAACCCAAGGTCACGCTTGAGCTTCTTTATCTCGATTGCAGCGCCGCCGAATTGATTCGCCGCTTCAACCAGACCCGCCGCAGCCATCCGCTGACCCCCGGGCAAGACCCGGAAGAGGGGGTGGAGCGGGAAATCGAATTGCTGGTGCCGATTCAGGCCCGCGCCGAT
>JAKPHK010000091.1 GCA_029550345.1 Pseudomonadota bacterium | reverse complement strand
GATAGACCATCACCTTGCCGTCGGGGAAGGCGGTATCGACAAAGCGGATGTCGCGGGTGGTGGTGCCCTCTGCCGTGCCGGAATCCGGCGAGGAATAGGCCCAACTGTTTTCCGTGCCGACCGTCGTCAGCCGGTTATAGGTGTTGGTGATCCGCACGATATCATGCTGCGGCAGGGTGTAATGCAGAAACCCCGCCACAAGCAGCAGAAGAACGATGCGCACCGTCCATTTGGCATAGGTCCAGAATTTACCACCCATCGGGGCCTCCGTTACTGATAGTTCACCAGATAGGTGGTGACGGCGACGATTGCCATGGGAATGATATAGACCAGCACGATCAGCTTGCGCCGCAGGCTGTGGCGATAGGTGGCCATCCCCGCCTCGATAAAGGTCTCCCGCTCATCCGGCAGGCTGCCTTCGCGGGCGGGGTCCGTGTCCCATTCCTTCTCAAGCCGCTCGCGCCGGACCGAGCGCGAGTAGATCGAGACCAGCACATAGATCAGCGTCAGGGCGACAAAGCCGAACACGGCAAGGCGGATCAATCCGATCATCTTCTCTCCCTCTGCACCGCGCCCCATGGCCCGACCGCCGCCGCCAGATCGCGGGCGGGCCGGGGATGGGGCCGCTCGCGCGCATCCATCGACGGTTCCGGGCCGAACAGCGCCTCACGCGCGCCTTGGGCATCCACCTTGTATTCGCGTTCCAGAAAATCCACCACGAATTGCCGCTTGGCCTCGGACCAGCGGGTATAATGGGCGTAGAACAGTTCCTTGTGAACAATGAACATCTGCCGCACGTCCATTGGCGACAGTTCCGACAACAGCATGTTCACCAGATCGCGGTCCGGCCACGGCGCCCCGCGCAGGGTATAGAAATAGGCCGCATGTTCCGAGGTGATCCGCGGCCATGGCCCGGCCCCCTCGACCCAGCGCAAGAGCGCCGCCAGCCCCAGGAATTCCTCGGGCAGACTGTCGCCCAGCCGGTAAGCCACCTTGCGCAACTCGGTCCGCCGCGCGTCGCCGATGTCGATGCCCAGCGTTTCCGCCGCCTCGACCAGAATGAAATCCATCTTCTGCCGCAAGACCGCCGCCGCATCCAGCCCCCGCGCCTGCACGATCGGCTCTACCAACCCGTTGCGCTCCAGCCAGTCGGCAATCGCATTGCGCTGGCTCAGGTCCATCGCGGGCGAGAGCGGCACGCGGCCAAGGCTTTCGCGCGGCAGGGTGCTGATCAGGCCGGGAAACTTC
>JAKPHK010000090.1 GCA_029550345.1 Pseudomonadota bacterium | reverse complement strand
CGTGAAATTCGCCGTGGCCTCCAACCCCGAATTCCTGCGCGAAGGTGCGGCGATCGGCGATTTCAAGCACCCGGACCGGATCGTTGTCGGCACCGAGGACGAATGGGCCCGTTCGGTCATGACCGAGGTCTACCGCCCGCTGTTTCTCAACAAGTCTCCGCTGCTGTTCACCAGCCGGCGCTCCAGCGAACTGATCAAGTATGCCGCCAATGCCTTCCTGGCGGTCAAGATCACTTTCATCAACGAAATGGCCGACCTGTGCGAAAAGGTTGGCGCGGACGTGCAGGACGTCTCGCGCGGGATCGGCATGGACGGGCGGATCGGGGCCAAGTTCCTCCACGCGGGCCCCGGCTATGGCGGCTCGTGCTTCCCCAAGGACACGCTCGCCCTGCTCAAGACCGCAGAGGATTACGAAGCCCCGACCCGGATCGTCGAGGCGGTGGTTGCGGTCAACGATGCCCGCAAGCGCGCGATGGGCCGCAAGGTGATTGAAGCACTGGGCGGGATGGACGCCGCGCGCGGCAAGAAGGTCGCCATGCTGGGCCTGACCTTCAAACCCAACACCGACGATATGCGCGACAGCCCGGCGATCGCGGTCGCCCAGGCCCTGATCGATGCCGGGGTCGATGTTGCCGCCTATGATCCCGAAGGGATGGAACTCGCCAAGCCGCTGATGCCCGAAGTGGCGATGCAGGCGAATGCCTATCAGGCGATCGACGGCGCCGACGCAACCGTGATCGTCACCGAATGGGACGCCTTCCGCGCGCTCGATCTCGACCGGGTCAAGCAGCTGATGAAGGCCCCGGTGCTGGTCGATCTGCGCAACATCTATGATCCGGCCGAAGTGCGCGCCAAGGGCTTCGCTTATTCCAGCGTGGGACGGCCGTGAGGGCTATTCAGTCCAGCGGAGTGGAAATTATCGCCATGGCAACCGCGACTGCAATGACCAGGCAGTAGAGTGCCGGGACCAGATCGGCGCGCGGATTTGGAGCGGAAACAAGCGGGTTACCGCTCTGATCGCGGCCTGCAATTTCGTGCAACTTGCGCCGATAGCCCAGCCATGACCGGTGATTCTCGATAATCAGGATGATGAAGACGAGACCGCCCAAGGCCAGCAGCCAGTTGAAAATGGTTTCATAGGCTTTCATCTTGTCGGCGCCATAAGCGAGCCGCAGCGCAATGCCACCGCCGATCAGAGCAGAAAAAGTCTGCACAAAGTGCTTGAACGCGTCAGTCATTGCCTTGCTTTTGTCCCGCATGGCTTCGGACAACATTTGACAATGCGCGTCTAGGCTCAGGCTGTTTGATGCATCTTGATCCGTCGGTGGGCTCATCGCGCAAGTCTCGCTGAAATGGTTCGGGGACGACGCTGCGCCAATTTCAATCGAGCTTCAATGCCGGAATTTGCCAGGGGGCCTGTAAGCCGGGTTCTGTAGCGCGGACGGTATCCCAGAAGAGACCGTATCCGCACTGGCAGCCATTCCTCTTGGCCTTGTGTTGCCACAAGGCTCCAGCAACCAACCCGGGCGGTCGGGCTCGAAACAAGCCTGCTGTTGCCAGCGCGCCGCCCCTATTCGGTCTTGCTCCGGGTGGGGTTTGCCGTGCGGTGGCTGTTACCAGCCCCCCGGTGCGCTCTTACCGCACCCTTTCACCCTTACCTCGATAACGAGGCGGTCTGCTCTCTGTGGCACTTTCCCTGGGCTTCGCTGCAAGCAACTCGCCCGGCGGGCATTACCCGCCACCCTTGTTTCGTGGAGCCCGGACTTTCCTCGGTATCTTGCGATAACGCGGCTGCCCGGCCCCCTGGCGAGCGATCATCTAGTGCAAGGCGCAGAGAGGAGCAAGGTCGGGACGTGCTTCGACTTCGCCGTCAAGCGTCGCCCGTCACTTGACGATCGACAGGAAGGCGGTTATGTAACCCGTGTGGAAATCGAAAGCATCCGGCACAAGGGCCTCAGGCGCTTCTTCGAAACCGGCAACGTCAAAGGTCTGGTTGGAGATTCGCAGCGGCTTCGCAATATGCTGGCGTTCATCGATGAAGCTGAAAGCCTTGGTGAACTGTCAGTGCCGCCAAACTTTGGGCTGCACGAGCTGGTCGGGAGTCGCAAAGGCACCTGGTCGATGACTGTTACCCGAAACTGGCGCATGACTTTCGCAGTGAACGAAGACGGCGCGCTGATCGATCTGGATTTGGAGGATTACCATGGCACTTAAGATGCACCCCTCGCTTACCGTCAACGTGGGCGATTGGCTCAAGTCCGAGATTGTCGAACCGGCCGGGATCAGCGTCACGGCGCTCGCCGCGCATTTCGGTGTTTCCCGTCAGGCGCTCAGCACCCTGCTCAACGGCCATGCCAGCCTGTCCGCCGACATGGCGATCCGCTTTGAGCAGGCCTTTGGCGTGAAGGCTGATACGCTGCTGCGGATGCAGACCGCCTATGATCTGGCCCAGGCGCGTGGTCACCAAGGCGCGATCAGGGTTGGGAGGCTGGCGAAGGCGGCTTGATACAAAGATGATCGGAAAACGATCCGATTGCGCAGCTCTGCCTCTTTTGCATCTTCGACAAATGTATTCGCGACGCATCTTGGTCATGTCCGCTTTGATCAGCACAGGCAGTTGCACCAAGGCACCTACAGTTGATTCGAATGATCCCGCACAAGCACTCGTGGTTGCGAAAAAATACGCCGAAACCCACTATCCCGTAGGCTCCTTCCAGCCAAACGGCGCACGTCTCCATTATTTCGTAAAGGATATGGGGACCGAATGGGAGGTTACGCTGAGTCCGGAAGGCTACCTTGGCGGGGGACTTGGAGTCACCATACGAAAGCGTGATATGAAGGTTATAGGTGCGCTCCGCACGCAGTAGTCTTCACTTGGCCAAGCCTACCGCGTCTTCCCAGAATCCCGATCCAACAACAAGTTGAACAAAATCGCCGAACATTCGCCATCGACCTTGCCGTCGATGATGTGCGGGCGCCAGCGGCGCTGGAAAGCGCGCATTACGGCGGCCTGGTCGGAAATGTCATATCCGTACCGCTCAAGCGCCAGGAAGAAGGCCCCGTCGTTGTCGTAGGGGCTGGGCATCGTTACGCGCGGGGTGCGCAGCGCCAGACGGTGGGCGGCGAGCAGGTCCCAGTCAAACAATTCGCCGGGGTCTTCCTTGCGGGTCGGGGCAATATCCGAATGCGCAACCACATTGGCGCGGGGGATGTCATGACGCTGGACCATGTCGGCCAGCAGCGGCAGCAGCGCCTCCATCTGGGCATCGGGGAACGGGCGATAGCCAAATTCGTGCCCGGGATTGACCAGTTCGATACCGATGCTGGCCGAATTGACGTCGGTCACCCCGCGCCAGAAGCTTTTCCCGGCGTGCCAGGCGCGGCGATCCTCACGGACCAGACGGTGGACCGTGCCATCCTCCTCGATCAGATAGTGAGCGGACACGCCAGCCTCTTCGCTGCACAGCCGCTCCAGCGCTTCTTCGGCGCTTTGCATTCCAGTATAGTGGAGCACCACCATCGAGATCGGCAATTGCCGCTCGTTCCAGTTGGGCGAGGGATTCTCGAAGTTGATCAGCTCGTTCATTATTCCTCCCCGGCACGGGGAGGGGGACCATGCGCAGCATGGTGGAGGGGCACGCCCGGATATACCAGACGGTTTTGGCCAAATGCGTCAGGAAGAGAGGCCCGTGCCCCTCCACCACCTTCGGTGGTCCCCCTCCCCGTCTCGGGGAGGAATTGGCAAGTCAGCAACCTCATCCCGGCAGCACCGCGCCCATTACCAGCGCCTCTTCGCTGAGCGCATATTGCAGCCCACCGCCCAGCCCGGTGGCAAGCTGCTGGATCATATGCGCGGGCGCAGTGCGGCTGGTCAGTTCACCCGTATCAAGCACCCCGTCGAGCGCGCGGCCGATCACCGGATCGAAGGCGATCTTGGGGCCGGTGGCGCGAATCACGATTTCGGCCGCTCCGCCGCGCAGCTCGGCACCGATGTCCAGCGTACCGCCGCGCACCAGCGCCTCGATCCCGATATGGGCAAGATTGAGCAGGACCTTGACCGCAGGCTTGGGCAGCACGGCGACCCCGAGGCTCCAGTTGAGCGTAACGCGGTCATTCCCGGCGACCAGTGCGTCGATCAGCGCCTTGGGTTCCTCAACCGGAACGGTATCGCCAAACCCGCCGGCCGCACCGAATGCGAGACGGAAGAACTTCAGCTTGTCAGCGCTGGTCCGGGCCGATTGCTCAAGCAGCTCCATGCAGCGCTTGCGCATTTCCGGGTCTTTTTCCTCGGCCAGAAGCTCAAGCCCATTGGATAACGCCCCCACCGGGCTGAGCAGATCATGGCAAAGACGCGAACAAAGCAGGCTGGCAAGGTCGATCGAAGAGTCGGTCATCAGGGCCCCGGAATTTTCAACAAGCCCCTCCTTAGCCGCCGACGACTCGCGAGGAAAGCGGTTCGAAGCCCTGTTTGCCATCGCGCCACCACAGCACGTTTCCAGCCGCGACGATTGCCCAAAAACGACCTGCGCGCTCAGCCATGGCGATATCCTCTGCCGAAGGCTCGGCCCGGCCATTGGGATGCGAATGGTAGTATCCGATCAGTTCCAGCCCCCCTGCCCGCTGAGCGCGGTGGGCGGCGATCAGCGCGGCGGGATCGATTTCGAAATGGCGCAGCGGATCGGGATGGACGTTGGCGGCAGGCTGGGCCAGCGCGACGCGGTTGCCCTGCCCGAGCAGCAATCCGCAGCATTCGCGCGGGTATGCTCGCTCCGCTTCTTCGCGCAGTGTGGCAATCGTGCCACTTGTCACTTCGATATCCATGCCCAACTAGCTAGCAATGAACGGGGGGAATTCCATCATTTCCGGTCAGGTGACCGATGGCGGCCAGCGGCTCGACAAGGCGCTGGCCGAGGCCAGCGGGCTATCCCGTGAGCGCGTCAAGGCCCTGATGGGCGAAGGCCGGGTCCTGCTGGACGGCAAGGTGGTGAGCCAGCCCAGCCACAAGCCTGCAGCCGGAACCTCGTTCGAGATTCGCGTCCCCGAAGCCGCTCCGGCAGAAGCCGCGGCGCAGGACATTCCGCTGACCATCGTGTTCGAGGACGAGCACCTGATCGTGATCGACAAACCCGCCGGACTGGTGGTCCATCCGGCGGCCGGCAATCTGGACGGAACGCTGGTCAACGCCCTGCTGCACCATTGCCAGGAACAGCTTTCGGGCATTGGCGGGGTCGCGAGGCCGGGAATCGTCCACCGAATCGACAAGGATACATCGGGCCTGCTGGTGGTCGCCAAGACCGACAAGGCCCACGAAGGGCTGGCCGCGCAGTTTGCGGACCATTCGATCGAGCGGGCCTATCTGGCTGTGGTGGCGGGACATCCCCTGCCGCCCGCTGGAACGGTGCGCGGCGCGATCGCCCGTTCCTCAACCAACCGCAAGAAGATGGCGCTGGTCGAAGACGGACGCGGCAAGCACGCAACAACCCATTTCAAGACGCTGGAACGCCTCGGCGGCGCGGCTCTGGTCGAATGCCGACTGGAAACCGGACGGACCCACCAGGTCCGCGTTCACATGGCGTCAATCGGCCATCCGCTATTGGGTGATCCTGTCTATGGACGCACACCCCCGCGGCTCAGGCCGATTCTTCACGAACTTCACTTCGCCCGGCAGGCGCTGCACGCCGCAGTGCTGGGTTTCATCCATCCCGTTTCGGGGGCGGCGCTACGCTTTGAAAGCCCGCTGCCTGCCGACATGACGGGGCTGTTGGTCGAATTGAAGGGAACAAGCTGACCTATCGTGGTATAACACTTTCCCATGTGGCCACCGCGCCGGGATGCCTATAAAGGGTCCCTTAAGGGTGGGCCGACGATGAAAGGACGAGTGAACAAGATGTCCGAAGCCGAACGCAAACTGCCTGCCTCCAGCGGCACGACCCTGCCCAGCCTCAGCGGCGAACAGGGGCTCAACCGCTATCTGGCGGAAATCAAAAAGTTCCCGGTGCTGACGGCCGAGCAGGAATATATGCTCGCCAAGCGCTATGCCGAACACCAGGACCCCGAAGCCGCCAAGCAGCTGGTCACCAGCCACCTGCGGCTCGTCGCCAAGATCGCGATGGGCTATCGCGGCTATGGCCTGCCGGTGAGCGAACTGATTTCCGAAGGCAACATCGGCCTGATGCAGGGCGTCAAGAAGTTTGAGCCCGATCGCGGCTTTCGCCTTGCCACCTATGCGATGTGGTGGATCAAGGCCTCGATCCAGGAATTCATCCTGCGCAGCTGGTCGCTGGTCAAGATCGGCACCACCGCGGCGCAGAAGAAG
The DNA here is from genome assembly GCA_029550345.1 of Pseudomonadota bacterium. Taxonomy (GTDB): domain Bacteria; phylum Pseudomonadota; class Alphaproteobacteria; order Sphingomonadales; family Sphingomonadaceae; genus Novosphingobium. The sequence continues at coordinate 1,845 of JAKPHK010000090.1, read as the reverse complement.
CTGTTCTTCAACCTGCGGCGGATGAAGAAGAACCTCGACGCTTACGAGGATTCGGATCTCCACCCCGATCAGGTCAGGAAGATCGCCACCGACCTTGGCGTGTCCGAGGCGGAAGTGGTCAACATGAACCGCCGGATGATGGGCGGCGATGCCAGCCTCAACATCTCGTTCAACGATGAAGGCGAAGGCCAGTGGCAGGACCTGCTGGAAGACAGTGGCCCGCTGCAGGACCAGATCGTGGAAGACGCGCAGGAAGCCGGCAACCGCCACGCCCTGCTGGTCGAAGCGATGGACAGCCTCAATGATCGTGAACGCCATATCCTGACCCAGCGCCGCCTGATCGAGGACCCGCAGACGCTTGAGGAACTGAGCCAGGAATACAACGTCAGCCGCGAACGTGTCCGCCAGATCGAGGTGCGCGCCTTCGAAAAGCTGCAAAAGGCGATGATGCGCATCGCGGGTGACAAGCGACTTTTGCCGACAGCCTGAACCCGTCAGCAGCGCCCAAGGGCCAGGCCCCACACCGGGGCCTGTGCCTCTAATGCCACTCATGCGCACCGGATTCGGAAAATTATCCGTATTTTTCCGGATTTTTCTCGAATCAATCAAAGAAATGAAGCATTTCCTTGGTTAGACACGATTCGGTGGCGGGCCTGGTGCGCGTCATGGTGAATCCGTCTGACCAACCGCGGCAAGAAAGGCATTTCTCATGCGCAAATTTATTCTGGGGGCCGCTCTGACCTCGACCGCGCTGGCTACTCCGGCGCTCGCCCGCGATGATTCGTGGTACATCGAACTTGATGGCGGCGTGACGCTGGTTGATGATTTCAACCTCGCCGGCCCGTCCTTCAATCGCAACACGGTGGATGTCGCCAAGATCGATAGCAAGGCGGGTTATGATATCGCCACCGTGATCGGTTATGACTTCGGGATGTTCCGCCTTGAAGGTGAGGCCAGCTATCGCCGCGCCCCGGTCTCCACCGTGACCACGGTGTTCGGATCAAGCACCGTTCCGGCAATCCTCAACCCGGCCGGCAAGGTCAGCGCCCGCGGGCTGCTGCTGAACGGCCTGATCGATCTGGGCGACGATGATGGGATGCAGGTCTATGCCGGCGGCGGCGTCGGCTATGGCCGCGTCAACCTTCAGGCCCAGGGCAACATCGTGCCCAACCGGGCCTTCTCGATGCATGACAGCGACGATGGCTTTGCCTGGCAGCTGCTGGCCGGGGTCCGGGTACCGCTGACCGGCAACTGGGATGCTGGCCTGAAGTACCGCTTCTACAACCAGAGCAACGTCAGCGTGCCGCTCACCATTACCGATCGCAGCACCACGACCCCGGTGCCGACGACCGGCATCGTCGATACCCGCTGGCGCAGCCATTCGGTGATGGCAACGATCGGCTATAACTTCGGCGGGCCGCGCCCGGTTCCGCCGCAGGTCGTTACGGTGGACATACCTCCGCCGCCCCCGCCTGCTCCGCCCGCCCCGCCGCCGGTGGTTGAAGCGCCGGTCTGCAACAAGGGCCCGTACATCGTGTTCTTCGACTGGGATAAGTCGGACATCACGCCTGAGGCTGCCTCGATCCTCGACAGCGCCGTCGCCGCCTATGGCAACTGCGCCAACGTGCCGATCATGCTGGCCGGCTATGCCGACCGTTCGGGCAAGCCCTCCTACAACCAGGGCCTGTCGGAACGCCGCAACGCTTCGGTTACGTCTTACCTGACCTCGCACGGGATCCCGGGTTCGGCGATCACCAGCCAGGGCTTCGGTGAAACCAACAACCGCGTCCCCACTGCGGACGGCGTGCGTGAACTCCAGAACCGCCGGGTGGAAATCACCTACGG
>JAKPHK010000080.1 GCA_029550345.1 Pseudomonadota bacterium | reverse complement strand
TCGCCTGCTGCGCCAGTTCCGGTCGGTTGTCGAAGCCTGCCTGCGGACCAATGTCTTTGCCCCTGCCGGGGCCGAGGCCCTGGCCTTCAAGCTCGATTCGGCGCTGGTCCCGGGCTTGCCCAAGCCGCTGCCGTGGCGCGAGATCTTTGTCTATTCACGCCGCGTCGAAGGGATCCACCTGCGCTCTGGCCCGGTCGCCCGCGGCGGCCTGCGCTGGTCCGACCGGCGCGATGATTTCCGCACCGAAATCCTCGGGTTGATGAAAGCCCAGAAGGTCAAGAACGCGGTGATCGTGCCGGCCGGGGCAAAGGGCGGGTTCTATCCCAAGCAGCTCCCCGACCCGGCCCGCGACCGCGACGGGTGGCTGGCCGAAGGCAAGGAAAGCTACAAGCTGTTCATCCGCACCCTGCTTTCGCTCACTGACAACATCGTTGATGGCAAGGTTGTGCATCCCACGGCGGTTACTATCCGCGATGGCGAGGACCCCTATTTCGTGGTCGCCGCCGACAAGGGCACGGCGACCTTTTCCGATACCGCCAACGCCATTGCCGAGGACTTCGATTTCTGGCTCGACGATGCCTTCGCCAGCGGCGGATCGAAGGGTTATGACCACAAGGCGATGGGGATTACCGCCAAGGGCGCCTGGCTTTCGGTCCAGCGCCATTTCCTCGAAATGGGCATCGACGTGCAGAAAGAGCCGGTCCGCGTGGCGGGCTGCGGCGATATGTCGGGCGACGTGTTCGGCAACGGGATGCTGCTCAGCCAGGCGATCAAGCTGGTCGCGGCCTTCGACCACCGCCACATCTTCCTCGATCCCGATCCTGATCCGGCCAAGAGCTGGAAGGAACGCGCACGGATGTTCGCACTGCCGCGATCAAGCTGGGACGACTACGACAAGAAGCTGATTTCCAAGGGCGGCGGAGTCTTCCCCCGCAGCGCCAAGGAAATCCCGCTGTCGCAGGAGGTCCGCGCGCTGCTGGGGCTGGACGCCGAAAGTATAGACCCCGACAGCCTGATCACCGCGATCCTGAAAGCCCAGATTGACCTGCTGTGGTTCGGCGGGATCGGCACCTATGTGAAGAGCAGCGCGGAAAACAACGTCCAGGTCGGCGATCCGGCCAACGATGGCTTGCGGATCGACGGCCGCGATATCCGCGCCCGGGTGATCGGTGAAGGCGCCAACCTTGGCACCACCCAGGCCGGGCGGATCGAATTTGCCCTGAAGGGCGGACGGATCAACACCGATTTCATCGACAATTCCGCCGGGGTCGATTGCTCAGACAACGAGGTCAACATCAAGATCGCGCTGGCCGGGGCCAAGCGCGCCGGGCGGCTGACCGAGCCCGCCCGGGTCAAGCTGCTGGCCAGCATGACCGACGAGGTGGCCGAAATCGTGCTGGAAGATAACCGACTCCAGGCCCTGGCGCTGTCGATCGCCCAGGCAGGCGGACCCCAGGCTGCGGCATCGCACCTGCGGCTGATCGAAACGCTGGAGGCATCGGGCCAGCTTGACCGCAAGACCGAAGGTCTGGCCGACAGCGAGGTCTATGTCCGCCGCGCCGCGGACGGCCACGGTCTGACCCGGCCGGAACTGGCGGTGCTGCTGTCCAGCGCGAAGCTGCAATTGCAGGCTGCGATCGAGGCTTCGGCCCTGCCCGACGATCCCGGCCTGGCTGAAGAGCTGCTCGCCGCCTTCCCCGGGCCGATGCGCGCCAAGTTCAAGCAGGACATCCTTGCGCACCGGCTGCGGCGTGAAATCATCGCCACCAAGCTGGCCAACCGGGTGGTCAACCGCCTGGGCCTGATCCATCCGTTCGAACTGGCCGAGGAAGAAGGCGTTGGCCTGGCCCAGGTCGCGGCGGCATTCGTCGCGGCGGAGCGGCTGTTCGGCATGGGCGAGGTGTGGCAGCGGATCGAAACCGCAGCGATGGGTGAAGAGGCCCGGATCACCCTGTTCGACCGCGCGGCAGCGGCCCTGTCCGATCACATTGCCGACCTGCTGCGGATTGGCAGCCATGGTTTCGAGCCGTCGAAATTGGTGGCCGAACTGCAAGTCGGGGTTGGTGAACTGGATGGCGATATCGACAGCCTGCTGGGCGGCGAAGCGCGGACCCAGTCCGAACGGATGCGCGATGCACTGGCCGAAGCCGGCGCTCCGCTGGAGGAAGCCCGGATAGTCACCCGGCTTTATGATCTCGACGGCTCGATCGGGATTGCCCGGCTGGCGCGCGAAAGCGGCTGTCCTGCCCGCGCGATTACCGCTGCTTTCGGCGATATCGGCGCACGCATGGGCCTTGACTGGGCGCAGCAGACTGCTGCCCGGATGAGCCCGTCCGATCCGTGGGAACGGCTGCTGGTCAACGGGCTGGCGCGCGATTTTCAGCAGATCCGGCTCGATTTCCTGCGCCGGACCATGGGCCGCAAGGGTGATCCCTCGGCAGCGGTAGCGCAGTGGGCCGATGCCCAGGCCGAAGGCATCACCCAGTTCCGCCGGGTCGTCGCCCGGGCTCAGGCTGCCGTGCCGGTCGCCCCGGCAATGTTGGCCCAGCTTGCCAGCCAGGCGCGGAATCTGCTGGCGCGGTAAGGGAAGGAAAAGGGGGGTTCTGCGCCTCTGCCCGAACCCCTATCCCGTCAGCTCCGCCAGCGCCCAGATCGCCGCTTCGGCAACAACCGGATCGGGATCGGAAAGCAGCGCCCGCACCGCCCCGACCAGCGCCGGATCACCGCTGTTCCCGGCGGCGTAAAGGCAGTTGCGCACGAACCGGTTTCGCCCGATCCGCTTGATCGGCGAACCGGAAAACAGCGCGCGAAAGCCGGGGTCATCCAGCGCCAGCAGCTCGGCCAGCCGCGGCGCGGTCAGCTCGGCGCGGGGCAGGAAAGCCTGCATCGCATGGGCTTTCTCGGCAAATTTGTTCCACGGGCAAGCGGCCAGGCAATCGTCGCAGCCATAGATCCGGTTGCCCAGCGCCTTGCGGAACTGGGTCGGTATGGCCTCCTTCAGCTCGATCGTCAGGTAGGAGATGCAGCGCCGCGCATCGAGCCGATAGGGCGCCGGAAAGGCATCGGTCGGGCAGGCCGTCTGGCAGGCCGTGCAGGAACCGCAGCGGTCAATCCCCGGCGGGTCCGGTTCGAATTCCAGTGTGGTGTAAATCGCCCCAAGAAACAGCCATGATCCATGATCCCGGCTGACCAGATTGGTGTGCTTGCCCTGCCAGCCCAGCCCCGCAGCCTGGCCCAGCGGCTTTTCCATAACCGGGGCGGTATCGACGAAGACCTTTACCCCTACGTCGCCCAGCCCGCGCCGCGCGGCTTCGGCGACCAGCCAGCGGGCCAAAGCCTTGAGCGCTTTTTTGACGACATCGTGATAGTCCTTGCCCTGGGCATAGACCGAAATCTGTCCGCGATCGGGCTGGCCGTGGCTGGCGAACCCTTCGCCGCCGGGCGCATAGCTCATCCCCAGAGCGATCACGCTTTGCACCTCGCCCCACAGCCCCTGCGGGCTGCGGCGATGGTGCAGCCGGTCGGCCATCCAGCCCATGTCTCCGTGCATCCCGGCGTCCAGCCAGCCTTCAAGCCGGGCTGCGGCCTGGGGATTTTCACGGGCCGGGGCGATCCCGCAGGCAGCAAAGCCCAGCCGCCGTGCCTCTGCCGCCAGGTCTTGCTTTAGCGATGCGGTTGGTGCGGCGTTAACCAAACTTCCTGTTGCTCCTGTTCATAGCCGCTCCATAGTGGAACCGGACGATGAAGCTAGGCGATGGACCGATGACGAGCAATGCAAGCGGTGCGAAAGGCCGCCCGCTGGCGATAGAGGCACATGGACTGGTCAAACGGTTTGATGGCTTCACCGCGGTTGACGGGGTGGACATTTCCGTCCCCGAAGGCGCGATCTACGGCATTCTGGGGCCGAACGGCGCGGGCAAGACTACCACGCTACGGATGCTGCTGGGGATCATCGATCCCGATCAGGGGGTCCGCCGGATCCTTGGCACCGATCGTCCGCACGAAGTTGCGCACACCATCGGTTATCTGCCCGAAGAGCGCGGGCTCTATCCGGCGATGAAGACCTATGAGGCAATCGCCTTCCTCGGCGCGCTGCGCGGTCTGCCACTGGCCGAAGGACGGCGGCGCGGCAAGCAGCTGCTCGAAGAGCACGGCCTTGGTTATGCGATCGAACGACAGATCCGTCAGCTTTCCAAGGGCATGGCCCAGCAGGTCCAGCTGCTCGGCACACTGGTCCACAACCCCCGGCTGGTGGTATTCGACGAGCCGTTCTCGGGCCTCGACGCGCTCAACCAGGGCAAGCTCGAAGTCATGATCCGCGCGCTGGCTGCCAAAGGCACGACCGTGATCTTTTCCACCCACGTCATCGCCCATGCCGAACGGCTGTGTGATGAGGTGGCGATCATCGCCGGGGGCAAGGTGCCCTTCGCAGGGCCGGTCGATGTGGCGCGCGACCGGATCCGGCCGCAAGTCCGGCTGGAAACCCGGGCACAGGATGGGCCGTGGCGCGCGGCGCTACCCGCCGATGCCCGGCACGAGGGCGCCTTCTGGTTCTTCAGCCTGCCCGAAACCGGGATCGAGCCTTTGCTGCGCGCCCTGATCGAAGGGGAGGCCGGAATCCTTTCACTGTCGATCGAGCGCGCCGGGTTGCACGATGCCTTCGTCGCGATCGCGGGTGAGGCGGCGGCCAAAGCACTGCAGGAAGACAAGGAGGATATCCGGCGATGAGCACCGACCTGCACACCGGGCGGCTTTCCACTCTGGCCGCAGCCTTTGTCGTCGCGCGCCGCGATTTCGTGGCGATCCTGTTTTCGCGCAGTTTCTTTTTCTTCCTGCTTGGCCCGCTGTTCCCGATCCTGGTCGGCGGGCTGGCCGGAGGGATCGGCCAGCAGGTTAAGCAGAGCGCCGACCGCCCTGAACTGGGCGTGGCGATGCAGGCCGCCGATGCCGATGCCATGGTCCGGGCGCAGCAACTGCTCGCCCCGCAGGTCGGCCCGGCCATGCCAGTGCTGGTGGTGGTGCGAAAGCTTCAGCCGGGCGAGAACTTCGATCCCGCCGCCGAGCTCAAGGCCAACAAGGGCAATCTGGCAGCGATCGTTACCGGCACCCCAGCAAAGCCGGTGCTGACCGGGCCGCAGCAGCGGATCGAGGACTGGCAGGGCCGGGTCGCGCTGCTGGCAGCGCAGGCTTCAGGGCAAGGACCGGCAGGCTTTCCCCCGGTAAATCTGAAAAGCACGGCCACCTCGAAAGCTGATCAGACCCACAGCCGGACGATCACCGCGCAAGGCGGGCAGACCGTGCTGTTCCTGCTGACCATGCTGCTGGCAGGGATGGTCCTGTCCAACCTGGTCGAGGAAAAGGGCAACAAGATCATCGAGGTTCTGGCGGCGGCGATCCCGATGGACGCGGTGTTCCTGGGCAAACTGTTCGCGATGCTGGCAGTCAGTTGGGTCGGGATCAGCGTCTGGGGACTGGTCGGCGGCGGGGTCTGGCTGGCGGCGGGGGGCAATCTGGCGAGCTTCCCTGCCCCGGCGGTTGGCTGGTCGCTGTTCTTCGCGCTGGGGGTGGTCTATTTCTCGATGGGTTACCTGCTGCTCGGCTCGATCTTTCTCGCAATAGGATCGCTCGCCACCACCGTGCGCGAAGTTCAGACATTGTCGATGCCGGTCACCATGCTCCAGCTGCTCAACTTCTTCTTCGCCAGCTTTGCCATGGCCATGCCGGGCAGCTGGGTTGAAAAGGCGGCGATGGCTGTGCCGTTCTCGTCCCCGTTCATCATGCTGGCCAAGGCGGCGACCGATGGAGCGCTGTGGCCCCATGCCGCCGCGATCGCCTGGCAGGCGGTCTGCGTGGCGATGCTGGTGCGGGCCGGAGCGGCAATGTTCAGAAAGCGGGTGATGCAGAGCGGTCCGGCCGGCAAGGTGCGGCGCGGCCTGTTTCGGCGCGCGGTTTCCACCTGACCGCAAAACACCGCGCCTGGCCGAGCCGCTATTGACATTTCGGTAAGTTGCGCGGGATAAGTCTCTCTCAGCAACGCATCATAACGGATGCGGGCACCGGAGAGACAAACCATGGCGACCCAGGCTGCAAGCCCCGAGCAATTCACCTATCGCACCTCGCCCACCGCCAGCGAGGCGTTTGAGGGCTGGCTCAAGGAACACGGTCAGGAACTGCCCAAGCACACCCATCCGGGCGACGTTTCACGCAGCGACATCTATGTCGAGGATCGCTGGCAGCCGATCTTTGCCGAAATGCGCGCCAATGCGCCGGTCAACTTCGTTCCCGAATCGCCCTATGGCCCCTATTGGAATGTCACCACCTCCAAGGCGATCCAGCACGTCGAAGCGCTGCCTGAGCTGTTCTCCTCGTCATGGGAATATGGCGGGATCACCATCACCGAGCCGCCCGCAGACGTAACCCCCGAACAGCTGGCCGAACGCCGCCTGCCGATGTTCATCGCGATGGACCGGCCCGAACACACCGGCCAGCGCCGCACCGTCGCCCCGGCCTTCACCCCGGGCGAGATCGAGAAGATGGCAGAGGAGGTGCGCGCCCGCACCGCAGCCACGCTTGATACCCTGCCCTGGGGGGAAGAGTTTGACTGGGTTGACAAGGTCTCGGTCGAACTGACCACCGGGATGCTGGCGATCCTGTTCGGCTTCCCGTGGGAAGACCGCCGCCTGCTGACCTTCTGGTCGGACTGGGCCGGTGACGTGGAGCTGGGCTTTGCCCGCGAGCTCCACGAGACCCGCTGGGAAATTCTGGGCGAGATGGCCAACTACTTCAAGACGTTGTGGATCGACCGGATGGGTAAGCCGGCCGGCCGCGACCTCATCTCGATGATGATCCATTCGGACGCGATGAACCAGATGAGCCCGCAGGAATTCATGGGCAACCTGATCCTGCTGATCGTCGGCGGCAACGATACCACCCGCAACACCATGTCGGGGATCATCCACGCATTGCACAGCTTCCCCGAACAGCGCGCGCTGTTCGAAGCCGATCCCTCGGTGATCCCCAATGCCGTGCAGGAAATCATCCGCTTCCAGACCCCGCTGGCCCATATGCGCCGCACCGCCACCGCCGATACCGAACTGTTCGGCCATCAGGTGAAGAAGGGCGACAAGCTGATCCTGTGGTACATCTCCGCCAACCGCGACGAAGAGGTGTTCGATGACGCCGAT
>JAKPHK010000074.1 GCA_029550345.1 Pseudomonadota bacterium | reverse complement strand
TTCCAGACCCCGCTGGCCCATATGCGCCGCACCGCCACCGCCGATACCGAACTGTTCGGCCATCAGGTGAAGAAGGGCGACAAGCTGATCCTGTGGTACATCTCCGCCAACCGCGACGAAGAGGTGTTCGATGACGCCGATCGCGTGATCCTGAACCGCGACAATGCCCGGCGGCATCTGTCGTTCGGTTATGGCATCCACCGCTGCGTCGGCGCGCGGCTGGCCGAATTGCAGCTCAAGATCCTGATGGAAGAGATGCACAAGCGCCGGATGCGGGTGAACGTTACCGGCAAGGTCGAACGCGTCCGCGCCAACTTCGTGCACGGTTTCCGCAAGATGGAAGTCACACTGGAGAAGTTCTGATCTTCTGGGGTAGTGTGAGCAAATTCCGGCCTGAATAAACGCCTGCAGCCCACCTGGCCACTAGGCGTGGTTGACGGCGGCGATGTTGGAGGAAGCGGACGCTGTTCCCGCTGACCTTCCGCGTGCGGCTAGGGACGCGCCATGGGGTTCACGCAGAGCCCGCAGAGATACAGAAGAGGCGCAGAGGTGTCGCGCTGGCGGCGGAGACGCGCTCTTGAATCATCATTTCGACAAGGCGCATCGCTGCGGGGATGCAAAAGCCTGCGGCGCAAAGCAGCATCTCTGCGTCTCTGTTTCTTCTCTGCGACCTCTGCGTGACCCTGTCAGGATCCGAGGCTTGAGCACAGGCGATCACCTTGTTGGGGAGTGGGCATGGGCAGCAATGTTGTCGCGTCCGCACAGGCAGCTTTCAACCAGAACGTCCTCAAAATCGCCCCTTTGGACTTTGTCCACGCCGCCTAGCGGGGCGCGACTTCCCACAGGCTGAGCCCGCTTTCCTGCGGCAGCGGAACCGGCCTTAGCCAGGTCGGTGCCTTGCCTTCCAGCAACCGGGCCATCAGGCCCTGCGGCGCGGTGCGCTGATAGTTTCCAGCCTCGATCAGGCCCGGACAGACCAGCACATAGTGTGCGCCGTGCGCTTCTACGAAAGGCCGGGCTGCATCGGGATCGGCGATGAATGCTGCGATCAGGTCATGCAGGGCCTGCGGAGCGCGGTGGTGCGCGGTTGCCACCACCTTGTGATGGGTATGAGCGAGCAGTACCGGTCCGATATCGATCGGGGCAAAGATCGTCGCCGGCGCAATCCGGTTCAGCACCGGGGCGGCGGCCGGAATGTTGCAGGCCAGCTGGGCCGGAGGTAAGGCATCTTGTTTGGCGGGGCCGGAAACCAGCTTGCCAAGGGCCAGTAGCGGCACGCCCGGCATAACAGCCATGGCCATGCCGCCCAGAATGGCGATCCGCGCCAGCGGCCGCGAAGCGGCGCGCGCGCGCAGTTGCCAGTCCCGCAGCAGCGCGGCGAACGGAACCGCCGCAAAGGCGCAGGCAACGGCCGATGCCCGTGCAACCAGCACGGCGAGCAGGATCGTTCCGGCCAGCAGCAGGGCATATTCACACCATTGCTGGCGCAGCATGCCTTCGGAACGCCGCGCCAGTCCGATCGCCGCGATCAGGCCAAGCACGCCGGGCAGGATCATCTGCGCGATGACCGGCGGCTTCTGCAGCCAGACCGGCATACCTTCGTGCACATTATCGTACCAGAACCGGCGGACCAGCGGATCGAGCGCAGTGAACGGTCCGGCCTGACAGGTGGGGGCCAGCCACAGCAGCGCGGCCCCAGCGATCAGTGCGATCGCTCCCAGCCCGCTGACAATTACCCAGCGGTTGCGCGGCCGAACCACACCCAGCAGCGCCGTGCCGCCCGCCGCTATCACCAGCGCCGCCAGATAGGGCGGCGAAACCGCGTCGCAATGCGCGGCAAGGTCCGCCATGCCATGGGTGGCAAAGAAGGCCAGCACGCTGATCGTGGCCAGCGCGAGGAGGAAATGGATCAGGCCCGCACCGGCCGCAGGATCGCGCAGCCAGCGCAGCGTCAGGATCGCGGCGAGCAGCACCGCGATCGGCAGCAGTTCAAGGCTGATCGACATGCCCAGCGCAAGCGATAGCCCCATGATCCACCCGCCGCGCCGCGCATTGGCGGCGACCAGTCCATTCAGTGCGGCCAGGGCCGCGACAATCTGCCAGCCGTGATGATCGATCCGCAGCGGCTGCATCTGCCCGGTTACCGGGGTAGCCAATGCAAGGACTACGCAGGCGAAGGCGATCAGGCCCTTGTCCCCGATCCGAGCTGCCAGTCGGCCGACCAGCAGCATCGCCGCGCCCAGCGTCAGCAGAGGAACGATGACCAGCGCGGCGTGCTCGGCCAGCTCGGGCCCCAGCAGCGGCCGCAGCAAGACCTGAAGCGCCCACAGCGGCAGATCGACCAGACGCGACCAGTGCATCAGCATGCCCGCCGGGGGATCGATCCGGTACTGGTGAAGATCCCAGAACGGTTGCCCGGCAAACAGGTCACGCACCTGGATCATCCGCAGCGTATCGTCGGCATCGGGCAAGGCCAGCGCCCTGATCTCGGCCCATTTGGTGACCAAGAAGATCGCCGCAACCGCCAGCCAGATGGCTCCGGCGCGCAGCACCACGTCGCGGCGCGTCGCCGGGACGGTCATGCCGCCATCCGCGGCCGGAAGATCACCCGTTCGCGCAGCAGCCAGGTGGCGGTAAAGCTCGCGGCGATCGCAGCCAGCTTGGCGAGTCGCGGATCAAGCCCCAGCGCGGTGCCGGTGCCGACCACGACGGTGGTCAGCGCCAGCCCGAACAGCGCCGAGCCGACGAACAGCGCCTTTTGCACGGTCCTGCGCGGCCCGCGTTCAGCGACATTCTCGGTAAAGACCGCACGGCTTGATATCAGCCAGTGGACGACGATCCCCACGCCATAGCCACCCGCAGCGGCCAGCGCGGCGGGGGCGGCGAATTGCAGCAGGAGCAGAAAGGTACCCATATCCACGCCCAGCGCCAGCGCGCTAGCGCCGAGGTATCGGAGCAGGACCTTGTCCAGCAGACGGCGCACCATGGCGTTCGCTCCCTGGCTCAAGCGGCGTCGCGCTTGGTCGCGGTGATCCGCTCGGGAACCTCGCGGACCGATGCCAGGGCAGCGGCTTGGTCCTCGTTCGGTGCGCGGCGGGCGCCCAGGCTCTGTTCGGCCCCTTCGTCGCCTGCTTCGTGATATTCGGCATCTTCGTTGACGCACCACACATCATAGACCCGCGATCCGGCGAGGATGTTTTCCGCCGTCAGCATCGCGGTCATCATCGCGTGATCCTGATTGTTGTAACGGTGCATCCCGTTGCGGCCGACCAGATGCAGCGTCGGGTGCTGTTCTTCCAGTTCGGTGCGCATCGCGGCGACATGGGCGGCATAGTCCTCATCATAGACCGGATAGGCCTTTTCCTGACGGACCACGGCCCCGCCGAACACCTGCTCGGCCGATACCAGCCCAAGCTGGGCCAGTTCGCGGGTGGCGAGCGCGATCAGTTCGTCATCCGCCATTGACCACAGGCCGTCACCTTCGAAACAGAAGTATTCAAGGCCAACGCAGGCGACGCCCTCTTCGGGCACCATTTCCGGCGACCATGAGCGGAAGTTCTGGATCCGTCCGACCTTGACCTTCGAATCATGGATATAGATCCAGTTGTCCGGGAACAGGTCATCGGCCCTGATCTTGAGCGCGACGGTCAGGAAATCACGGTATTTGAGTTGCTTGGCGTTAAGGCTGGTGGACGGCAGCGGATGCAGCCGCGCCGCCAGTTCACGCATCGGGGCAGAGCTGATCGCATGGGCGGCGCGGATCACCACTTCGCCCCCGTCATGGCTGGCGGTCAGGCGCCAGCCGCCCTGGCCATCACTGGCGAGCTGTTTGAGCGCATGACCCATCAGTACTTCGCCCGTGCCGCTTTCGACGATCCGGTCGCGCGCGGCATCCCACATCATCCCCGGACCAAGCCGGGGATAACGGAACGATTCAAGCAGGGTCTTGGCCTGCATCCCGTTATTGGGAACCTTGTTGAGGCCAAGGCTGCGCTTAAGCCCATCGACCACCGCGCCCCACAGTGACAGGCCCTTGATCCGCTGCGCGGCCCAGTCGGCGCTCATCTCGTCACAGGGCATCCCCCAGACTTTTTCGGTGTAGGTCTTGAAGAAGATCGAATAGAGCTTCCAGCCGAACGCGTTGACGGTCCAGTCCTCAAAGCTCTTCACCTGCTTGTTGGGAAACGCCTTGGCCTTGGCGAAGCTCATCATGCACAGCGCGCTGCGCACGATCCCCAGGTTCCACAGCGCCTCGAAAGCGCGCAGCGGGTAGGAATAGAATTTGCCCTCGTAATAGATCCGGCTCATCCGCGGGCGCTCGATGAAATCGTCGGGCAGGATTTCGTTCCACAGATCGACCACTTGTTTCGATTTCGAGAAGAACCGGTGTCCGCCGATGTCGAAGCGATAGCCATCAACCTCTACCGTGCGGCTGATTCCGCCGACATAGGTCTGGTCCTTTTCGATCACGGCAACGCTGAGGCCGGCCTTGGTCAGCAGATATCCGGCGGTAAGCCCGGCCGGCCCCGCCCCGATAATTGCCACATCGACGGTTTTTTCACGGTTTGACGCGGTGTTGGCTGCGCCAGGAAAGCCAGGAAAAGACATTGTGCCCCCAATCGTTTGCCGGGGCAGAAGTGAAGGAAAATGCCTAATCAGTGGTTAACGGCGGGGCGATTCGCGCGGTTTTCCGGTCCGGCCCTGCCTTGGTGCGGACGGTGGGACTCGAACCCACACGATCAAGGATCAGGGGATTTTAAGTCCCCGGCGTCTACCATTCCGCCACGTCCGCGCTGCTGCCCGCCTTACGGCAGAGCGGCAGGGGTATCCAGCCCTGCCTTGCAACACAGAGGCCAACGGCACGTACAGCAGGAATCTGTTTGCACCGCCGACAAACTAATCGCTGTTCAAACGCGCGCGCATTTCCTTGCCGGGCTTGAAATAGGGGACCTTCTTGCCCGGCACGCTGACGGCTTCGCCGGTGCGCGGGTTGCGGCCCTTGCGGGCATCGCGTTCACGGGTGGAAAAGGCACCGAAACCGCGCAGTTCGACCCGGCCGCCATTGGCCAGCCGCGCCGCGATTTCATCGAAGAAAGTGGAAACCGCCTTTTCGACCTCTTCCATGCGCAGGCCGGGGTTTTCGCGGGCCAGTTCGGCCACAAGTTCGGAACGGATCATAACACGCCTTTCAAGGGCCGCCACGCGACCCGGTCCAATCACTGGTAAAAAAGCGCGGCGCAGCTTCCGACCCGGAGCAAGCAGCACTGCACGGCGCGGACACTGCCAAAAGCAAGCCCGATGCGCAAACGGAATTAGTGAATTTTCTTACAGTTTTTCCACCAGCAGATCTGCGGGTGTCAGACCAAGCCGCTCAATTTTCTGGCGAATTGCCGGCCATTCGCGCGAAAGAAACCGTTCGCGCTCACTGCGCCGCAGTTTCTCCGCCGCACCGCGGGCCACGAACATTCCTACCCCGCGCTGCACCTCAACCAGGCCATCGAGCTGGAACAGCTGATAGGCCTTGGCCACCGTCAGCGGATTAGCACCCTGATCGGCGGCAAAGGCACGGACCGAAGGCAGCATCGCGCCTTCGCCATAGGTGCCATCGATGATCGCGGCGGCGATCGTATCGCGCAGCTTCAGGTACACGGGCTTGCTGGATTGCGGCATGGTGCATCAGTGCCATAATACAGCGCGGCAGGTCAAGGATTTGTTGGCGACGCATGCGTGACGCAACAATGCAACAATGTCTGCAAATTTCCCTTCACACCGGCGAAATCGCGGTTAGTCTCTCCGCCCATGCAGCGGCCGCAGGGATCGGCCGCACCCAGTAGCATTTCGGGGAGCTCTTCATGAAAGACATGGCCTTGTGGACACCAGGCGACTGGACCGCTGCGATCGCAGCCGTCGCCCTGTTCGCCTTCATCGTGATCGGCGGCATCATCGCCAGCCGCAAGAGCGAGGAGGTTGTCGGCCATCCGCGCGGCCTGTTCGTGCTGTTCTATGCCGAAATGTGGGAACGCTTTTCCTATTACGGGATGCGCGCGCTGCTGATCCTCTATCTGACCAAGTTCTGGTTGTTCAACGACGCCAAGGGCAACCTGATCTATGGCGCCTATACCAGCCTGGTCTATATCACCCCGGTGCTGGGCGGTTATCTGGCCGACCGCTGGCTGGGTCAGCGCAAGGCGGTGCTCTTTGGCGGGATCCTGCTCGCCTTCGGGCACCTGTTCATGGCTTATGAGGGGATGCAGGGGGTTACCGACCCGCTGACCAAGCAGGGCGATCCGGCCATCAACGTGTTCTGGCTGGCGCTGGCGCTGATCATCGTCGGCTCCGGCTTCCTTAAGGCCAACATCTCGGTGATCGTCGGCCAGCTCTACCGGATGACCGACGTGCGCCGCGATGCCGCTTACACGATCTTCTACATGGGTGTGAACGTCGGCGCAGCGCTGGGCACGATCCTGGTAGGCTATCTGGGCGAGACGATCGGTTGGTCCTGGGGCTTCGGTCTGGCTGGGATCGGGATGGTCCTGGGTCTGATCATCTTCGTCGCCGGCAAGCCCGCACTGAAAGGCAAGGGCGAGCCACCCAAGCTGCTTGACCGTTCGCACGAGATGAAACTCTACGGCATCGGCATTGCCGCCGTGGCGGTCATCTGGTTCCTGGTTCAGTACCAGTCGGTAATCCAGAACTTGCTGATCGTCTCGGGCCTGGCGATGCTGGGTTATACGCTTTACGAGGCGTTCAAGCTGCCCAAGGAGCCGCGCGAGCGGATCTTTGCGATCCTGTTCCTGATCGCACTTAACCCGGTGTTCTGGGGCCTGTTCGAGCAGGCTGGCGGCTCACTTTCACTCTATACTGACCGCTTCGTGGACAAGGCCGGGGTTCAGACCAGCTTGTTCCAGTCGATCAACCCGATCTACATCGTCCTCCTTGCCCCGCTGTTCGCCGCGCTGTGGCAATGGCTGGGCAAGCGCGGCCTGGAGCCGTCGGCCCCCGCCAAGTTCGGGCTGGCGCTGATCCAGGTCGGCCTGGGCTTCCTGGTCTTCGTCTGGGGCGCCAAGACCGTCGGCATGGCGACGATGACGCCGGTGTTCTTCGTGTTCATGATCTATCTGCTGCACACCACTGGTGAACTGTGCCTGTCTCCTGTCGGGCTTTCGGCGATGACCCGGCTGGCCCCGCTGCACCTGGGCAGCTTCATCATGGGCGCCTGGTTCTACATGACCGCGGTCGGAAACTTCGTGGCCGGCAAGATCGGTGAGGCGACCGGCGGCGAAAGCGGTGAAATGTCGAAGGAGCTGACCCTTTCGATCTACAACGAGATCGGCTGGATCACGATCGGCGTGGCCGTGGTCGTCCTGGCTCTGTCTCCCATCGTAAAACGCTGGATGCACCTCGACACGCTTGAGGATCGCGCCGAACCCAAGTCGGAGTAAGCCGATATGCCCACCATGCGCTCCGCTCTCCTTTCCGCAGCTGCCCTTGGCCTGATCCTGACCGGGACCGGCCCGGGCCTGGCCAAGGACAAGAAGGAGGAAAGCCCGGCCGTGAAGGCGGCGCGGGATTTCAACAAAGACCCCTATCCTTCCACCTACAAGCCCTATCCGGGGCGGACCACGGTGATCACCGGCGCGACCGTGTTTGACGGGACCGGCAGGCAGATCGATCACGGGGTGGTGCTGATCAAGGACGGCAAGATCGCCGCAGTCGGGTCGAGCATGGCCGATATGGACATCCCCGCCGATGCGGTGCGGATCGACGGAACCGGCAAATACGTCACCCCCGGGATCATCGATGCCCATAGCCACCTGGGGGACTATCCCAGCCCGGCAGTCGATGCCCATTCCGATGGCAATGAAATGACCAATCCGACCACGCCCAACGTCTGGGCGGAACATTCGGTCTGGCCGCAGGACCCCGGTTTTTCGCGGGCGATGGCAAACGGCGGGGTCACCGCGCTGCTGGTCCTGCCGGGTTCGGGTAATCTGATGGGCGGTCGCGGGGTGGTGCTGAAGCCAGTTTCGGCGCGGACCATGCAGGGAATGAAGTTCCCCGGCGCGCCGTACAGCCTGAAAATGGCCTGCGGGGAAAATCCCAAGCGGGTCTATGGCAGCAAGGGCCGGGCTCCCTCGACCCGAATGGGCAACCTGGCGGTCAACCGCGAAACCTGGATCAAGGCCAGCGAATACCGGGCCAAGCGCAATGCCGGAAAACTGGAAAGCCGCGATCTGGCGATGGAAACCCTTGCCGGGGTGCTGGACGGGGAAATCCTGGTCCAGAACCACTGCTACCGCGCTGACGAAATGGCCGTGGTGCTCGATATGGGCAAGGAATTCGGCTACCACGTTTCTACCTTCCACCATGCGGTGGAAGCCTACAAGATCGGCGATATGCTGAAGGCGTCCGATACCTGCAGCGCGGTCTGGGCGGACTGGTGGGGCTTCAAGATGGAAGCCTATGATGCAATTCCCGAAAATGCCGGGCTGCTCTACAAGACCGGGGCCTGCGTGGTGATCCATTCGGACGATGAAAACGGGATTCAGCGGCTCAACCAGGAAGCCGCCAAGGCGCAGGGCGATGCCCGCCGGATCGGAGTGGTGGTTCCCGATGGCGAAGTGATCCGCTGGCTGACGCTGAACCCGGCCAAGGCGATCGGGATCGACAAGCTGACCGGCAGCCTTGAAGTGGGTAAGGGCGGCGATGTGGTGCTGTGGAACGGTCCGCCACTGTCGGTTTACTCGCGGCCCGAAAAGGTCTGGGTCGATGGTGCGCTGCTCTATGACAATCAGGACCGCAAACGCCGCGCTGTCAGCGATTTCGAGCTTGGCCAGCCCGGCGAAGGAGACGTGAAATGAGCGCCCGCAAGCTGAGCGCCGTTCTGGCCACACTGCTGGCCTGCACCGCCGCTCCGGCCCTCGCCCAGAGCGTGGCGATTACCGGCGGCAAGGTGGTGATTGGCGATGGCTCTGACCCGATCGACGGCGCGACCGTGCTGGTTGAGGGCGGCAAGGTAACCGCCGTTGGCCGCGACGTGGCGATCCCCGCCGGGGTTCGCCGGGTTGATGCCAGCGGCAAATGGGTCACCCCCGGGCTGGTCGTGGCGATCACCGATCTGGGTCTGATCGATGTCGGCGCGGTCGATGAAAGCAACGATTCGGGCGCCGGGAAAAGCCCGTTCAGCGCCGCTCTCGACATCTCCTATGCGATCAACCCCGATGCCCAGCCGATCAAGATCAGCCGGGCCGGTGGGGTGACCCGCGCGGCGGTGGCACCACTGGGGACCGATTCGATCTTCGGCGGTCAGGGCGCGGTGATCGACCTTGGCGCCGATCCCGATGCCGTTACCGTGCCGCGCGCCTTCCAGTATGTCGAACTGGGTGAAACCGGTGCGGACCGGGCCGGAGGCAGCCGGGTTTCAACCTGGACCGAGCTGTACAATGCGCTGGGTGAAGCGCGGGAAATCGCCGCCAACCCCAATGGCGCGCGCCGTGACGATGTGATGCTGGGGCGGCGTGATGCCCAGGCGCTGGTGCCGGTGGTAACCGGCAAGCAGCCGCTCTACGTCCATGTCGAACGCGCCGCGGACATTCGCATGGTCCTGAAACTCAAGCAGGAATTTCCGGCGCTGCGGCTGGTGATCGTCGGTGCGACAGAAGGCTGGATGGTTGCGGGCGATCTGGCGAAGTCTGGGGTGCCGGTTCTGGCAACGCCGCTCAACGATCTGCCTGCCAGTTTCGAGCAGCTGGGGGCGACCCAGTCCAATGTGGGGCGGATGAAGGCAGGCGGGGTAAAGGTATCGCTTGGCGCGTTCTTCGATCAGCCGCGCTATGCCCCGCAATATGCGGGCAATCTGGTGGGCCTGACCAAGGTCCCGGGGGCCAGCGGATTGACCTGGAATCAGGCCTTTGCCGCGATCAGCTCCGGCCCCGCTGAAATCCTGGGAATGGGCGACCGGTTCGGCTCGCTCCGCCCGGGCCGCGCGGGTGACGTGGTGATCTGGGATGGCGATCCGCTGGAAGTGACCAGCGGGGTGGTCAGCGTGTACATCGATGGCACTGAACAGCCACTCGACAACCACCAGACGCGCCTGCGGGACCGGTACAACACCGACAACCCGGGTACGCTGCCCAGGGGTTACGACTGGTAGTCTCCGGAAGCGGCTTGCAATCCAGTTTCAATCTGCTACCTATGTTGACGCCGTCAACATTGGAGCCGGTTACTGTGGACCCTGCCCTCGCCAATCTGATCGCAGCCTCATCCGCTTTCGTGGGAACCCATTTCGCCCTGTCGCATCCGCTGCGCGGCGGGCTGTCCAGAGCAGTTGGTGATCGGGGATTCCAGGCGCTCTATTCGCTGGTCGCGCTCGGCACGATGGGCTGGATGGTGATCGCGTTTCGGGCCGTTCCGGCGCAGGCGCCATGGTGGAACGGGGCGGGCGACCTGCCGTGGCTGGCTGCCACGCTGATCATGCTGATTGCATCGGTTTTGCTGGTCGGTTCGTTCAAGGGCAACCCGGCGATGCCCGCGCCCGGCGCCGCGGCGCTGGCCGCCAAAGTCCCGCACGGGGTGTTTCACGTCACCCGCCACCCGATGATGTGGTCCTTCACCCTGTGGAGCATTTCGCACCTGCTGGTGGCGCCGACACCGCGGGTGATCGTGCTGACAGTGGCGATTGCCGTGCTGGCGCTGGCCGGATCACATATGCAGGACCGCAAGAAGGAAGTGCAGATGGGCGCGGCCTGGAGCGATTGGGAAGCCAAGACAAGCTATTGGCCGCGCCTTGGTGCACTCAGCAAGGCCGGTGCAGGCCCGTGGATCGGCGGAGTGCTGCTATGGCTGGGCGCGACCTGGCTGCATCTGCATTCGATCGGCGTTCCGGCTGGAATCTGGCGTTGGGCGGGGCTGTAACCCCGCCCGGCCCGCCGCTCAGGCGTGTTCGATCACATCCGCACCCTCTGCCGCCAGACGGGTGCGCTTGTCGTAATCGCCCAGCACCGCCTTGGTCAGGCCGAAATCGGTAATCGCCAGGATCACCAGCTCCTCGCTGTCAGACAGATTGCGTGACTGGTGGAAGGCCCAGCGCGGAACGAAGGCGACGCCGCCCTGATCGACCCGCATGGTTTCATCCCCGATCCGCACCTCGGCCGTACCGCGCATCACATAGAACAGCGATTCGTGCGCGTGCTTGTGCAATTCATTGTTGCAACCGGCCGCGATCCTGACGACCCGCGGATCGAATACCTGAATGCCCGGAAAATCGAGCACGTCGACGCTGAAATCGATCCCCAGCTTGGGATTGCGGTTGCGGTAGATCTCGCGGTGATTGACCAGCGGCTGGGCCTGAAAGGCCCCGACGTCCTCACCCGGCGCGAGCGGCTGGCGGGCCTCAACATTGGCAACGATAGTTTCTAGTTCGGCAGTCATGGATCTGTTTCCTTGCGGCGGAATTTCGGTTGGTCGGGTTGCTCAGGAAGCCAGCGCCATCTCACGCTCATCCGCGCAATTCAGCGCGCGTTCGAACATCCAGTCCCAGAACGATGACCGCAGCGACAGCGCCTTGATCATTCCGCGCCGCAGATCACCCTTGCCCGAAGCAGTCGCGGCATAGGCGAGCGAAATGTCTTCCAGCGCCTGCTGGTGATGATCGTCAACCGCGGTGTGAAGCGGGAAGAACACCGTATCGCGCGGGGCGAGATCGGTGCGTTCGATCGCGGCGACGAAGGGCAGGTAGATCGTGCTGACGATGTTTTCCGTGCCCAGCCCAAGCGCGCCAAGCGCTTCGGCCGCCGATCCATGGGTCAATGTGGCAAGAAAGGATTCGCGCCAGCAAACCAGCTCGATCGCCTCATTCGCCGGATCGTGCGCTTCGGTGATCCCGGTCGCCTCACGAAAACGTTTGAACAATTGCGGGTGCGGCACACCTTCGATCCATTCGCGCTGAACGCCGATTACCGCCAGCTCGGCGTATTCCTCTTCCTCATAGATGCCGGATTCCTCGGTCAGGTTCTGCAACAGGCTGGTCCGGTGGGCAGGCGCTTCAAGTTTGGAGATTACCGTCGTCAGATAGCGCGGAAAGTGCAGCGAATAGCCATAATAGTGCCGGGCAAAATCGCGCAGGGCCCAGTCGGTGTCCGGCAGGTCACCGGCGCCAAGCGCCTGCAGATAGGGGTGCCGGACCGCCCGGTGATTGATCGATTCCTCAACAAGATCCTTGATTGAAACAGGCACGCAGCATCCTCTCCAGAGTGAGCCGAGGCACGCGATCCGCGCGCCGCATGGCGATGCCCTTAGGATTAGGAGCAAGCGGATATTTCCGTCAGGCGCGGTAAGGCACTGGTACACCGCAATGCCGCGCCAGCCGCGCGCACCGCGATAACCATCTGATTATCCTAATGAAGGTTATCCAGCCAGACGCGCTCTATTACCTGGGCTTCGGGCAGATAGGCCAGTTCATGCCCTGTGCCGGGGACAAGCCGCAGCCGCGCGGCGGGGTTGGCGGCAACCAACCGCTGCGCATGGACAGCGGGGATCATTGCATCGGCGGTGCCGTGCAGGATCAGGATCGGAGCCTCCACCCGGCCCAGCTTGGCGGCGTTATCGAACGGGTCACGGACCAGCAGCCGCGCCGGTAGCCACGGAAAGCGTTCCGACACGGCATCGGGCACGCTGGAAAAGGGCGAGACAAGCACCAGCGCGGCGGGCCGATGTTCGGTCGCAAGCTGGGTCGCCGTGCCAGACCCGATCGAATTGCCGATCAGCACCACCTGTCCGGGTGCGAAGCCATTGGCGCCAAGCCAGTTCAGCGCCGCACGGCCATCCTTGAAGAAGCCCTGTTCCGAGGGCGCGCCGGGATTGCCGCCATAGCCGCGATATTCGGGCAGGAAGATCCCGTATCCCGCTGCAGCCAGTCCGGACACCGCCTGCGAAGCGCCGGCCCAGCTATCGCCGTTACCGTGAAAGAACAGCACGACCGGCTTTCCCGCGGTGGGCGCGCGCCACAGCCCGGCAAGGTTCAGTCCGTCTTCGGTTTGAAACGCCACCTGCTCGTAACCAGCGGGGACGGGCGGGAAGGCCTTTGGCGCCGGAAAGATCAGCGCCCGCTGACCCGCGAACAGCAAGGCCGCAACCGCGACATATCCGGTGAGCAGGACCCCCAGAGCGATCAGCATACCGCGCCGCCAGCGCCTGCGCTCACCACTCAAGCCCGCGCTTCCTCAACCCCCGCGCTGTTGTGCCGCAGGGCCTTCAGCACGCTGTCAACGATCCCGCCCGCGTTGAGCCCGGCGGCATCGTACTGCTTGTCGGGGCTGTCATGATCCTGGAACAGGTCCGGCAGGCGCAGGGTGCGGATCTTGAGGCCGGCATCAGTCAGCCCTTCATCGCTGGCCATGGTCAGGACATGGGCGCCAAGCCCGCCGATCGAGCCTTCCTCAACCGTGACCACCACTTCATGCGTGGTCATCAGCTGACGGATCAGATCGGTGTCGAGCGGCTTGGCAAAGCGCAGGTCGGCCACCGTGGTTGAAAGCCCCTTGGCCTCCAGCTGGTCAGCCGCCTTCAGCGCTTCGGCCAGCCGGGTACCGAGCGAAAGGATCGCGACCTTGCTGCCTTGCCTTACGATCCGGCCCTTGCCGATCTCCAGCACCTGCGGAACCTGTGGCAGTTCCACCCCCACGCCATTGCCGCGCGGATAGCGGAAGGCAATCGGGCCAGAATCATGGAGCGCGGCGGTATAGGTCATGTGGACCAGCTCGGCCTCATCAGCCGCAGCCATCACCACCATGTTGGGCAGGCTCGCCAGATAGGTGATGTCGAACGATCCGGCATGGGTCGCCCCGTCCGCCCCGACCAGCCCGGCGCGGTCGATCGCAAAGCGAACCGGCAGGTTCTGGATCGCCACATCGTGCACCACCTGATCGTAGGCGCGCTGCAGGAAGGTTGAATAGATCGCGCAGAACGGACGCATTCCCTGCGCGGCAAGGCCCGCCGCGAAGGTTACCGCGTGCTGTTCGGCAATCCCGACGTCAAAGCTGCGCTCTGGGTGGGCCTTGGCGAACTTGTCCACCCCGGTCCCGCTCGGCATCGCGGCAGTGATTGCGCAGATTTTGGGGTCGCTATCCGCCAGTTTGGCCAGCGTTTCCCCGAAGACGTTCTGATAGGCCGGAGCCTTGGCCGGAGCCTTGACCTGCTGTCCGGTGATAACGTCGAACTTCTGGACCCCATGATACTTGTCGGCGCTGGCCTCGGCCGGGGCATAGCCCTTGCCCTTCTGCGTCACGACATGGACCAGGCACGGCCCTTCGGCGGCATCGCGGACATTTTCGAGGATCGGGATCAGCTGATCAAGGTTGTGCCCGTCGATCGGGCCGACATAATAGAAGCCCAGTTCCTCAAACAGGGTGCCGCCCATTGCCATGCCGCGGGCGAATTCGTCGGTCTTCCTGGCGGCCTTGTGCAGCGGCTCGGGCAATTTGCGCGACAGGCGCCGGGCAATATCGCGCAGCGACAGGAACGGGCGCGAGGATACCAGCTTGGCCAGATAGGCGGAAAGCCCGCCCACCGGCGGCGCGATCGACATATCGTTATCGTTGAGGATCACGACCAGCCGGTTTCCAGCCTCGGCCGCATTGTTCATCGCCTCATAGGCCATGCCCGCGCTCATCGCGCCGTCGCCGATCACGGCAATGCCCTTGCCCGGGGTTCCGGCCAGCTTGTTCGCCACGGCAAAGCCCAGCGCGGCCGAAATCGATGTGGAACTGTGCGCGGCGCCGAACGGATCGTATTCGCTCTCGCTCCGCTTGGTGAAGCCGGAAAGCCCGCCGCCCTGCCGCAGGGTGCGGATCCGGCTGCGCCGTCCGGTCAGGATCTTGTGGGGATAGGCCTGATGGCCGACATCCCAGATCAGCCGGTCATCGGGGGTGTTGAAGACATAATGGATCGCCACCGTCAGCTCCACCACGCCAAGGCCCGAGCCGAGGTGCCCCCCGGTCTGCCCCACGGCGCTGATCATTTCGGCGCGCAATTCATCCGCCAGCTGGCGCAGCTGGCCCGGCGCCAGCCGGCGCAGGTCCGCAGGCAGATCGACGGTATCGAGCAATGGTGTTTCCGGATTGGAACTCATGGGGTTCGCCTTACACGCTGGTTTCATTCGTGTCGATTGGCGCTAAGGTGTTCATTCGATGGACGCGCCAAGGAGATCGAGCGATGTCACTGCCCGCCAATTCCCTTCCGGTGACGTTTATCGCCACGGCTTATCGGCCCCGCGCGGTGCCGTTCTACCGCGATGTTCTGGGCCTGCGGCTGATGGGTGAAGATAGCCATGCCGCAACCTTCGATCTGGGCAACCGCACGCCGCTTCGGCTGACCGACGTGCCCGGCCACCGCGCCGCCAGTCACGTCGTGCTGGGCTGGCACGTCGCCGATATCGGCGCCGCGATGGCCGCGCTGCGTGCCAAGGGGGTGAAGTTCAAGATCTATGACGGGTTCGGGCAGGATGCTGACGGCGTCTGGTCCAGCCCCGATGGCGGCGCCAGGATCGCCTGGTTCGCCGATCCCGACGAAAACGTTCTGAGCCTCACGCAGTTCGGATCGTCGGCCTGACTAGCTGCACTCGCTGCAGATCCCGCGCAGTTCCACTACCGGGCGGATGTCGGCAAAGCCCGCATCCTTTGCGGCCTGGACCAGCGCGCCGGTCAGCTTGTCATCATCCAGGTGCGTTGCCTGGCCGCAATCGTCGCAGATCAGGAAGATGCAGTCATGGCGGCAGCCCGGGTGCGGGTTGGCGACATAGGCGTTGGCGCTTTCGATCCGGCGGGCCAGGTTGGCCTTCACGAACAGATCGAGGATCCGATAGACCGAGTTGGCCGCAACCCGCTTGCCGCGCGCCCTCGATACCGCCTCCGCAATGTCATAGGCTGATGCAGGGCGCTCCTGCCCGGCGAGCACTTC
>JAKPHK010000017.1 GCA_029550345.1 Pseudomonadota bacterium | reverse complement strand
CTCGGGCCAGTCAGGCAAGGGGCAGTTTGCCAGCGGGCCATTCAGCGGGGATCTTGATGCCTATGTGCGCGCGGCCTTCGCCGGACTGACCGAATCGGGCCAGCCGGCCATCGATCCGGGCACGATCCAGAAGTCCACGGTAAACGGTCTTCCCGCCGCCTATGCGACAGCGCGGGTCGCTTCGAATGGCAGCCAGGTCGACGTCACCGTCTTTGCCTACAGGTTCAGCGATACCCAGGCCTATCACTTCGTGACCATCGTGCCTGCCGGCACCGGCGCGGTGTTCAACGGAATGTACGGATCGATGCGCCGGATCAGCGATAGCGAGGCCGCCGCCGTGAAGCCCCGCAAGCTGGCGGTCATCACTGTAAGGAAAGGCGACACCATCAAGTCGCTCGCGGCGCGCATGGCCTATGCCGATGCCCCGCTGGACCGGTTCCTCGTGCTCAACGGCCTGACCGCCACCAGCACGATTGCCGAAGGGCAGAAGGTCAAGCTCGTCACTTACTGAGCCTTCGGGCGCGGCCCACAGCAAAAGGGCGGCGGGTTGCCCCGCCGCCCTTTCTGTTTTCAGCCGTCAGGCGCCGATTACCCCGCCGAAGCGTTCGCGGTCGACAGCGCACCCGAAGTGGTGGAGAAGGTCTTCTGCAGCTGGCTGCCCATGCCCTGCATGGCGGTGATCGCGGCGACGGCGATGAGGGCGGCGATCAGGCCGTATTCGATCGCGGTGGCACCAGCTTCGTTGCGCAGCAGCTTGTTGATGAACTTCATGATCTGTCTCCTGTTGCAGTATTCAGTTACCCGGCTTTTCCCGTGGCCCGGATCAAGCAATGTCAAGTTAGGGAAAAAGCCTTGATATTTGTTTAACTGTAAGCCCGTTTCGGCCGGGCCCCCGATGCTTGCGGGCCGTTCCGGACCATTCGCCAGGACGAAGCGGTCCGCGCGCAGGGCGCACAGCAAAGGGGCGGCAGGTTGCCCCGCCGCCCCTTCTGTTTTCAGCCGTCAGGCGCCGATTACCCCGCCGAAGCGTTCGCGGTCGACAGCGCACCCGAGGTGGTGGTGAAGGTCTTCTGCAGCTGGCTGCCCAGGCCCTGCATGGCGGTGATCGCGGCAACGGCGATGAGGGCGGCAATCAGGCCGTATTCGATGGCGGTGGCACCAGCGTCGTCGCGGATCAGCTTGTTGATGAACTTCATGGTCAGTCTCCTGTTGGCAGTCTTCAGTTACCCGGCTCTTTCCCTGTTACCCGGATCGAGCATTGACCGGATTAAGGGTCAGTTCTTGAGAATTACTTAACTTGCGTTGGCATTTTGCACTGCTTCCGCAGTCTTGCTCGAAACCGCCGTCCAGGTGAGCTGGCTTTCACTGGCAAAGTTCTGCAGTGCGGTCAGCATCGCCAGAACGATGAGCGAGCAGATGAGCCCCATTTCGATCGCGGAAGCGCCGCGAACATCACGGAACAGTTTCTTGAGCATGCTCGTCATCGTT
>JAKPHK010000140.1 GCA_029550345.1 Pseudomonadota bacterium | reverse complement strand
ACAAGGCCGTCTCGGTGGGCCGTTACCGCGATCCGGCCTTTCAGCTGACGCGGCATGGCATCGACCACGTGCAAATCACCGCATTCGGCGACACCGCCTGGGAGGTTGGCATTATGGGCCTGGCCGGGCGTCTGGGCAGTTTTGAATTTGGCGGGCGCTACCGTTACACGCACCTCTGGCTCAACACGCCCCAGGGCTGGAAGGTCAGGGCCTCGCAGCTGACCCCGATGCGGGACGAGGGGGCCTGAGCGGCCAGGGTTCATGCTCACGCGGCTGATGGGCGAACCGCGGGGCCTTCAGGCGCATTTTCTTGAAGAAATCTGGCAGAACCCGGCGTGATCTGGTCATTGTTTGCTATAAAAAACTGACCACTGCCGGGCATCGGGTGGGGGCACTTCTACAATCGGCCGCAGGGTCTTGAGCGGGCGCGTCCGCGTCCACCGGCCCCGTGCAATTTCTCAGGAGTGTGTGCATGCCACGGGTTTCCGTGATTTTTCCGGTTCACAACCGCGAAGCCTTTCTTGAAGAAGCGATTGAGTCCATCCTGGCCCAGACGCTGAAGGATTTTGAACTCATCGTCATCGAAGACGGCAGTGGCCCGGCGATCTCGAAGATGATCGACGGCTACCGGGCGCGCGACCCCCGGGTGCGGCTGATCCGCTTTCCGATGAACCTAGGGCTCAATGCCGCGCGAAACGCGGGCTTGAAGGCGGCCACGGCGCCGTACATTGCCCTGATGGATTCCGACGACGTGGCGCTGCCCGAGCGCCTGGCGGCGCAGTCGGACTGGTTGCAGGCCCATCCGGATCTCACGGTGTGTGGGTCGCTGGCAATCAAGATGCTGCCGGACGGCCGCAGGATTCCCATGACCTACCCGCTGACGGACGAAGACATCAAGGCCAAGCTCTTGTGGGTCGACGGCGCGCTGCTGAACCCGACCGCCATGTTCAGGACGGACTTCGTGCGCCAGCACCGGCTGTTCTACGACGCCAATTTTCCGATCGATCACGACCACATGTTCTTCATCGCCATGATGCGGGCGGGGGCCACGTTTCAAAGCCTGGAGCAGCCGTTGCTGCTGTACCGGCGGCACTCGGAGAACGTGACCAATGATGGATCCGGTCAGGACGATGAAAAGACGGCCGTGCGCACCGTCTTGCTGCCGATGTTCTTTCCGGAGCTGACGGGTGCCGAGGGGCGGCTCCTGCTGAAACTGCTTCGCCGTGGCTTTGCCGTGAACCTGCACGAGGCCTGCGGTGCCATCGCGGCCGCGGACAAAGCCATGCGCGAGACGCGATCGTTCTATGGCGAAAGCCGGGCGGTGATCAACGGCATCCTGGTTCGGCAGGTGCGTCGGCTGCTTGACGCCCTGAAGCGCAGCGAGTTCGGCAAGGCCTCCTGATCCGCTGGCGGCCCCTGACCGGCGGGCCAGGCGTTACTTCTTGACCCGGCTGCGCCGCGCCGGCTTGGGCTTGACCGGCGCGAGGCGCTGGCTGGCCTGCTCCAGCCATTGCAGCGTCTCCACCTGCGACAGAAAGCGGCGCAGGTAATCGGGCGACAGATCACGAAGCCGGGCGAGCGTGCGCAGCACCAGCATGTGCGAGTTCAGCGGGCCCGCGTTGGCCGGGCCGCGTTCGACGGCGGCGGCCACCTGGTCTTCCGCGGCGATGCGCGACCAGGTTTCTCGGAAGCGGGTGACGCTGGCCAGTTCGCGGTGGGTGCTTTCGTCGCCTGCCGGGGGAGCCGCATCCGGCGCTGGCCGAGCGGCGCGCTG
>JAKPHK010000135.1 GCA_029550345.1 Pseudomonadota bacterium | reverse complement strand
TGTAGCGCGCCGACAGTTCCACCGCCGTCCGAATCGCATCGGGCGTGTACTTGACCTTGTGGTGTTCCTCGAAGGCGGTGCGCAGGCCCTTCAGAATCTTGATCGTGTCCTCGACCGTCGGTTCGTTGACGTCGATCTTCTGGAACCGGCGCAGCAGCGCGCGGTCCTTTTCGAAGTGGTTGCGGAACTCCTTGTAGGTGGTCGAACCGATGCAGCGGATCGTCCCGCCCGACAGCGCGGGCTTGAGCAGGTTGGAGGCATCCATCGCCCCGCCGCTGGTCGCGCCCGCGCCGATCACGGTGTGGATCTCGTCGATGAACAGCACCGCGTGCGGCATCTTTTCCAGTTCGGAGACGACCTGCTTGAGCCGCTCCTCGAAATCGCCGCGATAGCGGGTGCCGGCCAGCAGCGCGCCCATGTCGAGCGAATAGATCACCGCTTCGGACAGCACTTCGGGCACTTCGTCTTCGACGATCTTGCGGGCCAGACCCTCGGCAATGGCGGTCTTGCCCACGCCCGGATCGCCCACATAGAGCGGGTTGTTCTTGGAGCGGCGGCAGAGGATCTGGATCGTACGGTCAACTTCCGGGCCGCGTCCGATCAGCGGATCGATCTTGCCGGACAGCGCCTTCTCGTTGAGGTTGACGCAGAACTGGTCAAGCGCGGTTTCCTTCTTGCTGTCCTTGGCCGAGCTCTTTTCTTCCTGCTGGGCGGGGGTTTCGCTCTCGCTGCCCTTGGGGCTGCGGTCTTCGATCCGGCGGCCGCCCTTGCCGATGCCGTGGCTGATGAAACTGACCGCGTCGAGCCGGCTCATGTCCTGCTGCTGCAGGAAATAGACGGCATAGCTGTCGCGCTCGGAAAAGAGGGCGACCAGCACGTTGGCGCCCGTTACGGTGTCCTTGCCCGATGACTGGACGTGCAGGATCGCGCGCTGGATCACCCGCTGGAAACCGGCGGTGGGGGAGGGATCGCCCTTTTCCTCGGTCTTGAGCGACTGGTATTCCTGGTCGAGGTAGGTGCGCACCACGTCGCCCAGCTCGCCCAGTTCCACGCCGCAGGCCTGCATGACCTGCGCGGCGTCCGAATCGTCGATCAGCGCCAGCAGCAGATGCTCCAGCGTGGCATATTCGTGGCTGCGCTC
>JAKPHK010000106.1 GCA_029550345.1 Pseudomonadota bacterium | reverse complement strand
AGGCAGCGCGGATGAGCTGATCTGGCTGCTGGAACATCCCCCGGTCTATACCGCCGGAACAAGCGCGGCGGCGGGCGAGCTGCTCGATCCGCGTTTTGAGGTGGTCGAGGCCGGGCGGGGCGGGCGCTATACCTATCACGGCCCGGGCCAGCGGGTCGGTTATGTCCTGCTCGATCTGAAGCGCCGGGCGCGCGATGTGCGCGGGTTCGTCCACGCGCTGGAAGGCTGGGTGATCGCGGCGCTGGGCGATTTCGGGGTAGAGGCCTGGCGCGCCCCGGGGCGGATCGGGATCTGGACCGCCGATATCGACGGCCGCGAGGCCAAGATCGGCGCGATCGGAGTGCGGGTCCGGCGCTGGGTGACGATGCACGGCTTTTCGGTCAACATCGCGCCCGATCTTTCCCATTTCGGCGGGATCGTGCCCTGCGGGATCGAGGAATTCGGCGTGACCAGCCTTGAAAGGCTGGGGCACACGGTTGATTTCGATGCCTGGGATAGGGCATTGCTGAGCCGCGCCGGGGATTTCCTTGCGGCGCTGGAACGGCCCTGTCCGGCGGAGAGTGAACGATGATCAAGGCGATTGCCTCAGCCATGCTGATCCTGGCCCTGAGCGGATGCGGCGGGGAAGAGGACAAGCGCGCCGCCGGGGCCGGCAAGGCCGAAGGGGAGATCCTGCCCGGTTCGGCCAGCGATGCGATGATCCCGCTCGATCAGGTCAAGAGCCAGGCCCCGCTCGCCCCGAAGAGCGAAGGCGGGGACAAGAAGGACGCCAAGGAACCGGCCAAGGCCAAGGAAAGCGCCGCCGCCGAACCAGCGGAACCCGCAGCCGAAGAACCTGCGGCAGAGGAATAGGCCCGCATTGGGGTGCAGGGTGTGCTAGCCGTGAGCAGGGAATGGTTCGCGCAAAGGCCGCAAAGAGCACAAAGATGCGGCTGGGGCTGGCTTGGGTCAAACCCCGACGTCTGGAAATGATGGCCCCGCGAAGCGGGAATGACCTTGGAAGGTCAGCGGCAGGCTGATCGGCCAGCGCCAAACACAACACCTCCGCGCCTCCGCGCCTCCGCGTGAATCGTTTTATACTCGCGAGGTGAACGGCGCAGACCAATGGCGCTGAAAGCAAGAACGAGCCACGCGGAGACGCGGAGGCGCGGAGGGAAAGGGCTACGCCCGGGGCGGCGCATTGGCTCCCTGCACACGCAACAGCGTTGTGCTCTTTGCGGCCTTTGCGCGAACTATTCCCCTGCCTGCGGCGCGCGCTACACCAGCGAGGGGTGCGTGGCGTTGCCCTATTCCTCGATCCCCAGAATCCGCTGCGCCAGTTTCAGGTGCGGGCGATCGATCATCCGGCGGTTGATCTGCAAGGCTCCGGCATCGGGGTTGGCCTGAAATGCGGCGACGATCGCGCGGGCTTCCTCAAGCTCGGCTTCGCTGGGGGTGAAAGCGGCGTTGATCACCGCGACCTGAACCGGGTGGATCGCCAGCATTCCCGAAAAGCCATCGGCCCGCGCCGCCTCTGCGGCCTGCTTCAGTCCTTTCTCATCGGCGAAATCGGCATGGAGCGTGTCGATCGCCATCACCCCGCGGGCGTGGGCGGTCAGCAGCGTCTGGCTGCGGGCGAAGCGAAAGGCGTCGGTCCAGTTTCCGTCGGCGTCGCGCTTGCGGCTGGCGCCGATCGCGGCGGAAAGGTCTTCCGCCCCCCAGGTCAGCCCGGCCAGACGCGGCAGCGAGGCCGGGGCATAGGCCGGGATCGTGATCGCCGCCTGCGGAGTTTCGCTGACCAGCGGCAGGATCCATGTGCTGCCGGCCTGAACGCCGCAGCGCCCTTCGAGTTCGTAAAGCTCGGCGGCGAGTTGCTGGACCGATTCCGGCCCCGCGCTTTTGGGCAGCATAATCCCGTCCGGCGCGCCGGGCAGCACCGCGATCAGGTCATCGCGCCACTGGTGGCTGTCGAGCGCGTTGATCCGCACCCAGCGGCCCTGCCGCTTGCCGTCGGTCACCTGCTGGCGGTGCGATCCCAGCCAGGCCGCACAAAGATCGCGGGCCAGCGCCTTGTTGGCCGGAGCGACCGAATCCTCCAGATCAAGGATGATCGCATCGGCCCCGGTCGCCGCCGCCTTGGACAGCTTCTTTTCACTGTCGCCGGGAACGAACAGCCAGGAACGTAGCATCATTGCCGCAACCTCATTGTATCGGGATCACTCCGGATCGAGCGCCGGGTAATCGATATAGCCTGCCGGTCCTGGCAGATACCAGCTTTGCGGGACGTTAACATTGGGTGCCCATTCCGCGCCGCGCGTGATCCGCGTGGCAAGATCGGGGTTGGAGATATAGGGCCGCCCAAAGCTGACCGCATCGCAGCGGCCCGAAACCACGTCGGCCTCAGCCGCAGCGGCGGTATAGTCCGAATTGAGCACCAGCGGCCCCGAATAGATCGAGCGGATCAGCCCGTCCTGCTGGGGTACGTCGGTCCGCCCGAAGGTGCCTTCGGGGCCAGGCTGGCGCAGTTCGACGAAGCCCAGCTTCAGCTCCTCGCAGACCCGCGCCGCCGCACCGAAAATGCTCACCGGATCGGGATCGTCGCAGCCCTGGGTATCGCCATTGGGGGAAAGCCGGATCGAAACATGGTCGGCGCCCCAGACGGCGATCAGCGCCTCAAGCACTTCGCGCATGAAGCGGGTGCGGTTTTCAGGCGATCCGCCGTATTCGTCGGTCCGCAGGTTGGTGCTGGATCGCAGGAACTGATCGACAAGATAGCCGTTGGCGCCGTGCAGCTGCACCCCGTCGAACCCGGCTGCCTTGGCGTTGGCGGCAGCATGGGCATAGTCCTGCACGATCCGGGCAATGTCGGCCTTGGTCGCGGCCCGGGCCTGCTGGTGCGGCTTGCGTCCGGTGGGGGTGTGGGCATGATCCGGGGCGGTCGTCGCGCTGGCCGAAACGCCCGGCTCGCCGCCCAGAAAATCGGGATGGACGATCCGGCCCATGTGCCACAGCTGCATCACGATCTTGCCGCCAGCGGCGTGGACCGCCTCGGTCACGCCCTTCCAGCCTTCGGTCTGGGCATCGTTCCACGCCCCCGGCGCGGCAGGCCAGCCCAGCCCTTCAACGCTGATCCCGGTGGCCTCGCTGATGATCAGCCCGGCATCGCTGCGCTGGCGGTAATAGGTTGCCATCATTTCATTCGGCACCGATCCCGGATCAGACCGTCCGCGGGTCAGCGGGGCCATCAGGATCCGGTTCTTCGCCTCGATCGCGCCAAGCCGGATCGGTTGGAACAGGGCATCGTGCAAGGCATCCTCCTTAGATTTCGTTTTGCAATTCAAAATGGACCGCTAAGGCAAGGCGGTGATGATGGCAACCGGCGGCAGAAACTGGAATGGCTGGCACTTTGCCGCGCTGCTGACCGGCAATGCCGCGCTGGCGCTGGGGCCGCTGTGGGTGCGGCTGGCCGATTCCGGTCCGGTCGCGGCCGGGTTCTGGCGATTGCTGCTGGCGATCCCGGCCTTCGTGGTGCTGGCGCGCTGGAACGGACAGCGGCTGCTGGGCCATTCGCGCGCGGCAGTGCTGGCGATTATGGCCGGGGGCATATTCTTCTCGCTCGACCTTGCCTCGTGGCATCTCGGGATCGAGCGGACCCGGCTGGGCAATGCCACGCTGTTCGGCAATTCTGGCTCGATCCTGCTGGTCGCTTTCGGGCTGATCGCGCTGCGCCGTGCACCGCGCCTGGCCGAATGGGCTGCCTTCGCCGCCGCGATCGCGGGATCGGCGATCCTGCTGGGGCGCAGCCTGGAAATCGGGCAGGCGACGCTGATCGGCGATCTGCTGTGCCTGCTCGCGGGGTTCCTCTACACCTTCTACATCCTGCTGGCGCAGCGCGCGCGGGCCGATTTCGGCAGCTGGACCGTGCTGGTCTATGCTTCGCTGGCGGGTCTTCCGGTGCTGCTCGGCACATCGCTGGCGCTGGGTGAACCGGTCTGGCCGCAGCACTGGGGGCCGCTGATCGCGCTGGCGCTGACCAGCCAGGTGATCGGGCAGGGGCTGCTGGTCTTTGCGCTGCGGCACTTTTCGGCGTTCATCGTCGGACTGGTCCTGCTGACCCAGCCGGCGGTTTCGGTGCTGGTCGGCTGGTACAAGTTCGGAGAAGTGCTCTCGCCGCTCGACGGACTGGGTATGCTGCTGGTCGGCGCGGCGCTGGTGCTGGCGCGCTCGACGCAGGATTGATCTGCCGCTAGCCTGCCATTGCGATTACATATTGGGGAGATCTTCGATGAAGCGCCTGCTCTTGCTTTCCGCCCTGCCGCTGGCTGCGCTGGGCCTGGCCGCGCTGCCCGCAGAAGCCTCAAAGACTCCGGCCGGCGCGGTCCGTTCGCCCCGCTCGGACGCGGTGTTCAAGGCACTGGGCGATCGCTTCATCGCCTCTGCCATGCGGTCCTCCCCGGTTGAGGCGACCGCCATGGGGATCCACGATTACGATGGCCTGTTGCCCGATGTAACGGCTGCCGGCCGCGCCGCGCGGGTGACCGAGTGGCGGGCGATCCTGGCCGAAATGGCGCGGATCAACCCGGCGCTGCTAAGCCGCGAGAATCAGGTCGATTATGCGATCCTCAAGAACGAATTGCAGTACCGCCTGTTCGCCAATGACGGGCTGCAGGAATGGGCGTGGAACCCGCAGGTTTACAACGACATCGCCGGGGGTGCGCTCTATACCCTGGCGGCGCGGGATTTCGCGCCGTGGGACCTGCGCCTGAAGGCCGCGACCGCGCGGATGGAGGCGATCCCGGCAATGCTGGCGCAAAGCCGCCAGCAGCTGGTCCCGGCGCGGGTCCCGCTGATCTATGCCGAGACGGTCGCGCGCCAGAATGCAGGCATTGTCGAGATCGCGGAAACCATGCTTGCCCCCCACGCCGATGCGCTGGGCGGGGCGGACCGGGCGCGTTTCGATGCTGCGCTGGCCGCGCTCAAGGCTGGGGTGGCAGAGCATCAGAAATGGCTGGATGATGTGCTGGTGCCGCAGGCCAAGGGCGATTTCCGGCTCGGCGCGAAGCTCTATGACCAGAAAATGAAGTTCGCGCTGATGAGCGATCTGACGCGGCCCGTGCTCAAGGACCGCGCGCTCAAGGCCAAGGCCGATATCCGGGCCGAGATGTATCGCCTTGCCCGGCAGGTTCTGCCCGGCCAGTTCCCGGCCAAGCCCACGCCCGAACAGCAGCAGGCCGGGATCGAGGCGGCCCTGAAGCTATCCTATGCCAAGAAACCCCCGCGCGACCGGCTGGAGGAGCGGGCCCGCGAAACCCTGACTGAGGCAACCGATTTCGTCCGCAAGAAGGGCTTCATCCGGATGCCCGACGGGCCGGTGCGGATCATCACCATGCCCAAGTTCCAGCAGGGCGTGGCCGTCGCCTATAACGACCCGCCCGGGCCGTTCGAAAAGGGCGGGCAGAATTTCTATGCGGTCAGCCCGATCCCCGCCGAGTGGAGCGACGAACAGGCCGCCAGCTTCCTGACCGAATATAACGATTACATGATCCACGACCTGTCGATCCACGAGGCGATGCCCGGCCATTACCTCCAGCTCGATCATTCCAACCGCAGCAACAATCCGCTGCGCGCGATGCTGTGGTCGGGTCCGTTCGTGGAAGGCTGGGCGGTCTATGCCGAAGGGGTGATGAAGGACGAAGGCTATCTGAACGGCGATCCGCTGTTCAAGCTGACCGTGCTGAAGATGCGGCTGCGCAGCGTCACCAACACCCTGCTCGATATCGGCATCCAGACCGAAGGGATGACCCGCGAACAGGCGATGGAGCTGATGCAGAAAGGCGCCTTCCAGGCCGAGCGTGAGGCGGCGGGCAAATGGGTCCGCGCGAACCTCTCGTCGGTGCAACTGCTCAGCTATTTCACCGGCTACGAAGAACACCGGATGCTGCGCGCCGAAGCCGAAAAGCGCTGGGGCAAGCAGTTCACCCTGCGGCGCTATCACGACACGGTGCTGAGTTACGGCTCACCGCCGGTGAAGTACGCGCGGGCGCTGATGTTCGGTCTGCCGGTGAAGTAGGGCTCAGGCAGCCTTGCGGTTGGGGTGGATGGCGTCCCAGCCCTTGCAGGCCAGCAGAATCGCCTTCGGAACCGGGCGCGTTCCGTTTGAGTAATAGGCGACAGTGCGGCGTGAGAGGCCCAGTTCTTCCGCCGCGCGGGCCAGTGACAGGCCATTGGCCATCCGCCATTGCAGGAACTCGCGGGCATCATCTCGGCCGATCGCCTTGAGCGTGTCGAGCCACAGGCTGTCCGCCCCGCGCTCGTTCCCATCGGCCCATTCGACGCTGTGTCCCCAGTCGCCGACCGAAACCGGACCTTTGGCCATAGGGGCAGGCAATTCGGCAGCGGTGCCATCCGACCACAGCAGAAACAGCGCGCCGCCATCCCGCAGCTCGGCCTTCTCGATGATGCGCATCCAGCCCGCGTTCATGGGTCTGCCGTTCCAGTCAGCCGTGCATTTTGGCGTTACGGTAGCTCAGGCCAATTCGACCCGAAGCGTCCGACCCACGGCGGCGGCGGCGCGGCGCAGTGTGGATAGCGTGGCCGATGGATTGCTGGGATCGAGCAGGCGATCGAGTTGACGGCGGTCGGTCTGCATTCGAGCGGCCATGGCGGTCTTGGTTAGGCCTTGCTCCTTCATTGCCAGCCGGATCTGATCAGCGATGATCGCCTTGATCGCGCTCTCCTCACAATCGGCAAGCAGGTTCTGCTCCTCAAGGAAATCATCGAAAGTTTCAGCGCTGAGCCGCGCTTTTGCTGCATTTACCATCAGTCCAGCTCCTTCTTGCGTGCTAGCGCCAGATCGATTTCATGGGGCGGTGTTTTCTGCGTTTTCTTCACAAATCCATGAAGCAGCGCCATTTCTCCTTCAACAATTGCGAACAGTACTCGCGCGATCCGCCCTGACGAGATGCTGGAACGTACTTCCCACAGCCCGCGTCCAAGCGGACGGCAATAGGGCATCCCGATCGGCCAGCCGAACTCGACCTTCTGGATGTCCTTGCCGATCGCCTTGCGGTCTTCCGGATCAAGCGACACAAGCCAATCCCGCACTGGCGCTGCACCCGATGCCGAAACATAGAACCGCGCGGAAATCTTTTTGGACCGATCGGGCTTCACAGGGCAATTGTGTCAAAAATGACGCAAAATGTCAAGGCCGCGGCGTCAACCGTCCAACTCCCGTTTGGACGCTTTCTCAAACAGAGCCTTCCATTGGCTGAAGCGTTTTGGAACGTCTTCCTTCAAGTCCTCAAGCTCGAAAATTAGCTTGTTGATCTCAGAAATCAGCTCGTCTGGAGAGTCGGTATCGTGGTTCAGGCAAATCTCATTACCTCCAGCGCTATCGGGCCAGCCGTAATAGTGATCGACTGCAACGTGCCCACTTGGCCAACCGCTTCCCATGCTGACGCAAACGAGTTTAAAGCGTCTGCCCATCACCGCGCCCCCAGATCTCCCTTGCCCACGGTCCCCGCCGCCATCGCCAGCATTGCGTCGAGGCTCTTCTTCGCGCGCAGGCGCAGGCCTTCCTCGATCTGCACCTGCGGTTTCAGATCGCGCAGCGCGAGGTAGAGTTTTTCGAGCGTGTTGAGCGCCATGTAGGGGCAGATGTTGCAGGCGCACTGGCCGTCGGCGCCGGGCGCGCCGATGAAGGTCTTGTCGGGGATCGCCAGCTGCATCTGGTGGATGATGTGCGGCTCGGTCGCGACGATCAGGGTGTCTCCGTCAAAGCTCTTGGCATAGTTCAGGATGCCGCTGGTCGAGCCGACATAGTCCGCATGATCGATGATGTGCGGCGGGCATTCCGGGTGGGCCGCCACCGGGGCGCCGGGGTGCTGGGCTTTCAGCTTGAGCAGCTCGGTTTCCGAAAACGCCTCATGCACGATGCACACGCCCGGCCACAACAGCATCTCACGCCCGAACTTGCGCGAAAGGTAACCGCC
>JAKPHK010000092.1 GCA_029550345.1 Pseudomonadota bacterium | reverse complement strand
TTCCGCATCGTCCAGCCGGGTGGCGAGTGCGGGCCGCTCCGCCTCATCGCGCGCCAGCCGGGCCTCCCCTTCCGCCACGCTGCTTTCCAGCCGGGCGAGCGCATCGGCGGCATCGCGGGTCAGCCGGTCGGCATCGCCGCGATCGGCCTCCAGCCGGACGCGTTGCCGGTCCAGATCGGCAAGGCGTTCCTCGGCGGCCTCAAGCTGAGAGGTGAGCGCGGCCATGCGGTGGCCGTGGGCGCTGGCATCGTCGCGCCGGTCCGCCAGCGTATCGCGCGCCTGCGCCAGCATTTGCGCGGCCAGCGCCTGTGCGGTCTGGCCCTGTTTTGCCGCATCGGTCGCTTCGGAAACCTGGCGTTCCGCCGCGTCTGCTTCGGCGCGGGCGGCATCGGCGGAACTGGCCGCATCGCGCCAGCGCGCGAAGACGAGCCGCGCTTCGGCGGTGCGGATCTGGTCGGACAGCGCGATGTAGCGTTCCGCCGCGCGCGCCTGCCGGCGCAGCGCCGCGATCTGCTTGTCCAGCCCGGCCATGATGTCATCCAGCCGGGCGAGGTTGGTTTCGGTAGCGCGCAGTTTCTGCTCGGCATCCTTGCGGCGCACATGCAGCCCGGCGATTCCCGCCGCTTCTTCCAGCATCAGCCGCCGCTCGGCCGGTTTCGCGGCGATCACCGCGGCGATCCGGCCCTGACTGACCAGCGCGGGCGAATGCGCCCCTGTCGCCGCATCGGCGAAAATCAGCGCCACGTCCTTCGCGCGCGAATCCGATCCGTTGATGCGATAGGCGCTGCCCGCGCCGCGCTCGATCCGGCGGACGACCTCCATCTCGCTATCGTTATCGCCGCCGTCGGCCAGCAGAACCACCTCAGCGAAATCGCGCGGCGGGCGCTGCGCGGTTCCGGCGAAGATCACGTCTTCCATGCCGCCGCCGCGCATCGACTTGGGCGAACTTTCGCCCATCACCCAGCGGATCGCTTCAAGCAGGTTGGACTTGCCGCAACCATTGGGGCCGACCACCCCGGTCAGTCCCGGTTCGATCCGCAGCTCAGCCGGCTCGACAAAGCTCTTGAAGCCGGAGAGTTTGAGCCGCTTGATCCGCATGGCGCGGTTGGTCCCCCCTGTGGCGGTGCCTAGCGGGCGCCCGCAGCCTGCAGCGCCTGCTTCACTTTCGGCCAGGTTCCAGCTTCAACCTTCTTGCCGTTGATGAAAAAGGTGGGCGTCCCGGTAACGCCCATTTCCTTGCTGCCCTTGTCGGTCTGGTTGGCAAGGGCCGTCGCCTTGGTAGTGTCGGCCAGGCACATTGCGCCCTGGGCTTCGGCAATGCCGCGGCTGGCGAAGAACTTGTCCATCCCGCCCAGCTTGGCAACCGCGCCAAAGCGCTGTGCGGGCGGCAGGGAGCCGGCTGCCTGAATCTGTCCGTCACCGGCCGCCTTCAGGTTTTCGAACATATTTGGCTGCCAGGCCCAGAACTGTTCGGCCAGCGGGATCGCCGCTTCGGGTGGGCCACAGGTGGCGAGCAGGGTTGCCGGCAGATCGAGGATATTGAGCATGAAGAAGCGCAGCTCGTAGCTGACCTTCCCGCTGGCGACGAAATCGCCGAGCAGTTCCTTGGACGATTCATGCGCAAATTCGGCGCAGTGCGAGCAGCTGAGCGCGCCATATTCGATCAGTTTGATCGGCGCGTCGGGGTTGCCCATCTTGTAACCGCCATCGGGCGTGACCGAAACGACATCGGTCCAGGCCTTGCCGGCGGGCGGGGCAACGGCGGCAACCGGGGCGGACGGCGCCGAACCATCGGTTGCGGCGCTATCGGCCGATTGCTTGCAGGCGGCCAGCGCCAGCGGAGCCAGGGCCAGGGTGATCAGCAGGCGGGTGCGGGGAAGGGTCATTGCAATCTCGCTTTGTCAGGCGTTCGAGTCGGGAAGGGTAGCGGGGAAAGCGACCGGACAGAAGGATAGCCTTTGCTGCCCGGATGCTTCTCCACAGCTGAATCAGCGCAATGCGGCGTCCAGCAGCGGTTTGAGCGCGTCCCATGAATAGGCATCCTGCAACTTGCCGTTGATCAGGAAGCTGGGCGTGCCCTTCACGCCGATGCGGTTTCCGGCATCGGCCGTCTGGTTGGCCAGCTTGTCACCCAACGCCTTGTTGGCAAGACACTTGTCGAGCTGGGCCGGGGTATAGCCGCGCCCCAGCATCAGCTTGTAGAGGCCCATGTCCTGCGCCACGTATTTCATCTTGAGGCCGAAATCGGTGCTGGCCCAGCGTTCTTTGGCGTTGGGGTTTGTGGGTTCCTTGAGCCACGATTCCTGCGTCGCCAGGATCGCTTCGTGATTACCCATGAACTTGCTGTCCGGCCCGCACTGCGCCAGCAGCGTGGCGGCAACGTCGATCCCGTTGCGGAAGAAGGGCTGGATTTCGATCGAGACCTTGCCCTGGCGAACCGGGCCTGAGAACAGCGGTCCCTTCGATTCCATCGCGAAATGGGCGCAGTGGCTGCAGGTATAGCTGATGTATTCGACCACCTTTACCTTGGCGGCCGGGTTGCCGAACAGGTGGTTGCCGGTTGCCGATCGGGCCAGCTTCAGATCCCACTTCGGGGTGGCCGCGGCACTTTTTGGTGCGGGCTTGGCGATCAGCGGTGCGGCGGCGAGGGTCAGGCCGAGCAGGGCGGTTACGGCGATCTTCATCATCGGGTTATCTCAGGCTTTCATCCAGTTGCGGGCGCAGGCTGGCCCAATCGTTGGTATCCAATAGCAGCTTGCCGTTGATCGAGAAACTGGGAGTTCCCACAACCCCGTCAGCTTCGGCCGCGGCGCGTTGTGCTTCGATCCGGGCGGCTTCGGTCTTGTCGGTCAGGCAGCGTTCCAGCGTCTGGCGATCATAGCCGCGGGTTTCCATCACGTCATAAAGATGCAGGTCCGAAGCGATCGCGCGGTTGCGGGTGCCAAGGTCCGGGTGCTTCCAGCGCGCCTGCTGCGCACCGGTGGCATAGCTGATCGGCGCCGCCCACTTTTCCTGACTGCGCAGCAGCGCGGTGTGATTGAGGAAGAACTTCTCTTTCGGTCCGCAGGCGGCCAGCATCGCGGCGGCAACGTCAATCGGGTTCAGCGGAAATTGCCGAACTTCGACCGAAATCTTGCCCGACGGAATGTAGGCGAGGCGCAGCACCCCTTCGGATTGCAGGTTGTAGCGCGCGCAGTGCGGGCACGTATAGCTGTTGTACTCGACCAGCCGGGTTCCGGCCTCGGGATTGCCGAGCATATGGCTGCCATTGGCGCCAAGGGTGACGGTATTGCTCCAGGCGACGGTCTTGGGCGCGGCGGCCACGGCCAGCGGCAGGGCGCTGCCCAGCGCGGCAATCCACAGCAGAGCGTTCTTGCCCCGCGTCATTCCTGCCCGTCCCCTTTTGCTTCGCCCAGGCTGCGGGCCAGCGATTCCAGCACCGTGCGCAGTTCCGGATCGCCGATGTCGCGCAGGCTTTCGCCCAGCTCGATCGGGATCGGACGCAGCGACGGGGCCGCAATGGCGCTCTTCTGAGCAGACGGCGGCTTAACCTCACCTTGCCGAAGCTTGACCCGGGCAACCGCGTTGTAGCCGAAGAAGCGGTTCACCCGGGCGATGATTTCCGGCACGACATGGGTGATTATCGGGGCATGGGCGGGGATTACCACCAGTTGCAGGATGCCCTCGCTCTTCTCGCCGGGGGGGAAGCGAATCGATTCCGGGGCGCAGACCCGGGCGTGGCGATCACCCACGATCTCGGCCCAGCGGGTGACCACGCTTGACTGGATGAAACCGAACTTGCGAAAGGCGGTGCGGCCGATTTCGGGCATCAGCTCACCGATCGGGCGGGTTGCGGCACCGCGCGGCCGCTCGTAGCGGCGGGGCTTTGCGGCCGGTTTGTCCTTGTCCCGTTCCATTGCGGCTTCGGCAATGCCATAGGCGGGCGATGGACGCCACCGCCAAACGCCTGCTTGCATGGTACGATCGCCAGGCGCGCGCGCTGCCGTGGCGCAGCCCGCCTGGCACACCGCCGCCAGAACCCTACCGGGTCTGGCTGTCGGAAGTGATGCTGCAGCAGACCACGGTGGCGGCGGTCGGGCCCTATTTCGCCCGGTTTCTTGAGCGCTGGCCGACGGTTAGCGATCTTGCTGCGGCTGATGATGCCGATGTCATGGCTGCCTGGGCCGGACTTGGTTATTACGCCCGGGCGCGCAACCTGCTGGCCTGCGCCAGAGCCGTGGCGGCGCGCGGCGGGACCTTTCCGAGCAGCGAGGGCGAACTGCGCGAACTGCCCGGGCTGGGTGCCTATACCGCAGCGGCGGTCGCGGCGATTGCCTTTGGCGAGCGGGCCGCGGTGGTCGATGCCAATGTCGAGCGGGTGGCGGCGCGGCTGTTCGCGATTGCAGAGCCTTTGCCCGGCGCCAGGGCGGCGATCCGCGCCCGCGTGCTGGGCCTGACCCCGGCCGAACGCCCCGGCGATTTTGCCCAGGCGATGATGGACTTGGGCGCGACGGTCTGCACCGTGCGCAATCCGCGCTGCGCGATCTGCCCACTCGCCGAAGGGTGCCAGGGTCGGATTGCGGGAGCCGAGCATTTCCCGGTCAAGGCCCCGAAAAAGGCCAGGCCGCTGCGCCAGGGCCGCGCCTTCTGGATCGAGCGCGACGGAGCGGTCTGGCTGGTCCGGCGGCCGGGGCGGGGGATGCTGGGCGGAATGCGCGCACTGCCTGACGATGGCTGGTCCGCCCGCGCCGACGGCCACGGCGATCCGCCGCTTGCCGGAAGCTGGACCAGCGCCGGAACGGTTCGCCACGGCTTCACCCATTTCGATCTCGAAATGCAATTGCTGCTTTATTCGGGAGGCGATTGGGCTAGGCTTGGCGGCGAAGACGGCGAATGGTGGCGGCGCGATGACCTGGATCAGGCGGGGCTGCCGACCCTGTTTGCCAAAGCAGCGCGATTGGCACTGGCCTGACAGGTCTGGGGAGAATTTGATGTCCGAAGTCGAACTGACGCGCCGCAGTTTGCTGCGCGCCACGGCGCTGATCGGGGCCGGCGGGCTGATCGGCGGCCTGCCGCTGCAACGGTTGCTGGCGCAGGCCGCTGCCGATCCTGCGCAATGGCCGGCGGTGACCGCATTCGTCGATAAGTACGTCGTCTCGCGTCAGGTATCGGGCATGATCGCCGCGCTGGGCTGGCGCGATGAGGCGCCGATCTACATCGCGCGCGGCAAGGAG
This sequence comes from Pseudomonadota bacterium, assembly GCA_029550345.1. Taxonomy (GTDB): domain Bacteria; phylum Pseudomonadota; class Alphaproteobacteria; order Sphingomonadales; family Sphingomonadaceae; genus Novosphingobium. The sequence continues at coordinate 49,175 of JAKPHK010000092.1, read as the reverse complement.
GGCTTTTCCGACAAGGACGCAATGGGGCAGGACAGCCTGTTCCGCGCCTATTCCCAGACCAAGCCGGTTACCGGAATCGCGGCAATGATGCTGGTGGAGGAGGGTAAGCTGCGGCTCGATCAGCCGATCGCCGATTTTGCGCCCGAATTTTCGCGGATGAAGGTGGCGATCGATCCCGACAAGAGCCTTGCCGCGCGGCCGACCGACAAGCTGATCACCGTGCGCCATCTGCTGACCCACACCGCCGGGCTGGGCTATGCCGGAATTGGCAAGAACAAGCCGATTGCCCGCGAAATGGAGCGGCTGGGCCTGATCCCGGCGATTGTTTCCAGCCTGCCGATCCCTGGCCTGTCGGGCGGGGCCAAGGTGCCCGATCCCGACGAATTCCTGCGCCGCACTGCAACAGTCCCGCTGTGCTTTGAACCGGGCAAGGCCTGGCGCTATTCGATGAGCCTCGACGTGCTGGGCCTGATCGTCCAGCGCGCCGCCGGGGCGAAGAGCTTTGGTGCCTTTCTTCAGGAGCGGGTGTTCGCTCCGCTCGACATGGCTGCAAGCACCTTCCAGCTCGCCAGTGATGCGGTGCCGCATCTGACCACCAACTATCTGCTGCTGAAGGGCGTGCCGGTGCCGATCGACGGGCCCAGCGATTCAATCTACCGCAAGCCGACGCCCTTTGCCTATGGCGGATCGGGCCTGGTCACCACGCCGCGCGATTTTGACCGGTTTCTGGCGATGATCGTCAACGGCGGGGTGCATCGCGGCAAGCGCCTGCTGCGCGAGGAGACGGTGGCGCTTGCCACATCCGATCTTCTGCCGTCCGGGGCCGATCTGACCGGAACCTGGGTGGACGGAAACGGGTTCGGCGCGGGCGGAATTTCGGGCAAGGGCAGGGATGAGGGGCTCTATGGCTGGTCGGGTGCGGCCGGCACCATCGGCTTTGCCCAGACCCGGCTGAAACTGCGCACCGGGCTCTATACGCAGTATATGCCGCAGGAAGTGCTGCCGGTGCTGCGGGAATTCCCGGCGGCGGTGGGGACGGACCTTGCGGCGATGGGGGGCAGGCCACAATGACGATCGGGCCGATTGCTTTCGCCGGTTCGGGGCTGGACCGGGCCGATCAGATCCGCGCCGATGCCGATCGGTTGGCTGCGCTGATGGATTGGCGGGCCCGGCTGCTGATGCTCGATGGGCTCGATCCGGTTTTCGATGTCGATGGCGCGCTGGCCTGGGGCAGCCTGGCCGATGCCGATCCCGATGCGGAGCTGGTGTTCCTTGGCCTTGCCCAGAACAAGGCCTGCTTCGCCGCAGTCTCGCCCACCCTGCTTGGTTCGGTCGCCCCGGCAAACCCGCGGCTGTGGGCCGCGATGTCGAGCCTGGGGCACGAAGAGCTGGCCACCTATGGCACGGCGCGCAGCCTGATCGATTGGCACGCGCGGCACCGCTATTGCGCGCGTTGCGGCAATCCCACCATGCTGGCCAAAGGCGGCTGGCAGCGCAATTGCACCAACGAGGTCTGCAAGGCCGAGCATTTCCCACGGGTCGATCCGGTGACGATCATGCTGGTCGAACATGATGGCCGGCTGCTGCTGGGCCGCCAGCCGCGCTTTCCGCCGCGCCGCCTGTCCACGCTTGCCGGTTTTGTCGAGCCGGGAGAGAGCATCGAAGAGGCCGTCGCGCGCGAGGTGCTGGAAGAAGCCGGGGTGAGCGTGGGCAAGGTGTCCTATGTCGGCAGTCAGCCCTGGCCGTTCCCCTCCAGCCTGATGATCGGCTGCCATGCCGAGGCGCTGGACGATGCGCTGACGATCGACCGGACCGAGCTGGAAGAAGCGGACTGGTTCAGCCGCGACGAAGTGGCTGCCGCGATGCGCGGTGATGATGATGCCCGCTTCATCGCTCCGCCGCCGCAGGCGATCGCCCATCACCTGCTGAAATGGTGGCTGGCGCGATGAGCCAACCCGCCCGCCTGACGATCGACATCTATTCGGATGTGATGTGCCCATGGTGCATCATCGGCTATTCCCAGCTGCAAAAGGGGCTGGCGCTGCTCGAAGGCGAGATCGAGGCGGAGATCCGCTGGCTGCCGTTCGAACTCAACCCCGATATGCCCCCGGAAGGTGAGGGGCAGGCCGAACATATCGTCCGCAAATATGGACGGACACCGCAGCAGGCCGAAGCGGGCCGTGCCCAGCTGCTGGAGATCGGATGGCGGGCCGGTTATTCGTTCGATTTCATGGGCGAGGGTGAGCCGCCCAAAGCGATGATGCGAAACACTTTCGCCGCGCACAAGTTGCTGAAATGGGCCTTGGTGGAGGCAGGGGCGAAGGTGCAGACCGCGCTGAAACTTGCGCTGTTCGATGCCCATTTCCAGCAGCGCCGCGATGTCTCCGATCCTGACGTTCTGGCCGATATTGCCGCCTCGGTCGGGCTTGACCGGGGTGCTGCCCGCGCCGCGATCGATGATGAAGCGCTTGGCCAGATCGTCCGGCGCGAGGAGGCGCAGGCCTGGGACATGAACATCAGCGGCGTTCCGGCGATGGTGGTTCAGGGCAAGTTCCTGATCCCCGGCGCGCAGGAGCCTGAAGTCTATGCCAATGCCCTGCGGCGGGTGGCGGCAAAAGGGCTTTAGCCAGCCAGCAGTTTTACGCCCGACAGTACCAAAACGGCGGCCAGCGCGGGGCGCAGGAAATGATCGGGGGCGCGGCTGGCCAGCAGGCTTCCGGCAATCACGCCCGGCAGCGATCCCGCCAGCAGGCTCAGGAGCAGGCCGCCATTGACCCCGCCGATGATCCAGTGTCCGAACCCGGCGACGAAGGCCAGCGGCACGGCGTGGGCGATGTCCGATCCAATCAGGCGCAGGATCGGCAGACGGCGATAGAGCATCAGCAGCACGGTGACGCCGATCGCGCCCGCGCCAACCGAGGAGAGCGAGACGAGGACGCCCAGCACCGCCCCCAGCGCGACCGTGGGGATCAGGGCGTTGTCCGGTGCCAGCGGGTGGTGCGTGGCGCCATAGGCCAGCAGCCGCCGCTGGAACAGGATGCCGATCGCGGTCAGGATCAGCATCGCGCCCAGCACGGTCAGGATCACCCGGCTGGTTCCGCTGCCGACATGGATGAAGGTGTTGAGCGCGATCAGCGTCAGCACCGCGGCGGGCAGGCTGCCGGTGGCAAGGCGCCGCACGATCTTCCAGTCAACCGTATCGCGCCAGCCATGGACGGTTCCGCCAACCGTCTTGGTAATGGCCGCGAACAGCAGGTCGGTGCCGACCGCAGTCTGCGGACTGACGCCGAAGACCAGCACCAGCAGCGGGGTCATCAGCGATCCGCCGCCCACCCCGGTCAGCCCGACCAGAAAGCCGACCAGCAGCCCGGCGGCGGCATATGGCAGTTCGATTAGACCGAAGACCGGCATGGTCGCGATTCTCCCTGATCAAACAGGCCTCGCACAACTGCGGCGATCGGGGAAGAGAGCTTTGCCCCGGCGCTGGAAAGCAGAACTTTGGCGGGCGGGATCAGACCAGACCGAGCCGGGCAAGATCGGCGGCAAGGTGGCCGGGCAGGACCTCTCCGGCCGATTCATCGGCGCCGAGATCGGCCGGAGCGTCGGCCTCTTCCAGATAACGCCAGCCTTGATGCGCCCGCTTGGGCCGGGGGTGGACTTCGATCAGGCGCGGGGCGATCACGATCGCGGTCTTGCCGCCTTCGGCCTCTTCGAAGCGCAGGATCGGGCTGCGCATCACCAGCTGGTGCTTGAAGATCCAGAACAGCGAACCGGGCTGAGAGCCATCGGCGGGGACGATTTCCTCGTGGCGCTTGGGCAGATAGCGGGTGGTCAGCCGCGCTTCATCGCCGCGCGTGGCAAACCAGCCGCGCATTTCCTCAAGCGAAGTGGCGCCATAGGCGACCTTGGTGAGGTGCAGCGCCACGGCCTCACACCAGTCCGCTGGCGACGGCCAGGCCGAGGAAGGCGAAGAAGCCCATCGAATCGGTGATCATCGTCACGAACACCGAGCTGGCCACCGCCGGGTCCTGATCGAACCGGTCGAACAATACCGGCACGATCACGCCGGCCAGGCCTGCGGTGATGATGTTGACCACCACCGCGGTGCCGATCACCACGCCAAGCAGAGGGTTGGCGAAGAACAGCGCAGTGGCAATCCCGATCAGCAGTGCCACGGTCACCCCGTTCAGCATCGCGACGCGCAGTTCGCGCAGCAGGATCCGGCCGGTATTGGCCCGGGTCAGCTGGTTGGTGGCCAGCGCGCGGACTGCAACGGCCATGGTCTGGGTCCCGGCATTGCCGCCGATCGAGGCGACCATCGGTGACAGCGCGGCCAGCGCGACGAGCTTTTCGATCGCCCCGCCGAAGTGCGAGATGATCGTCGCGCCAAGCAGCGCGGTGAGTAGGTTGGCGACCAGCCAGCGGACCCGGCTGATATAGGAATCGCGGATCGGCTCGTTGATGTCGCCATCACCGGCACCGGACAGCAGCAGCACGTCCTCGCCGGCTTCTTCCTGAATGATGTGGACCACGTCATCGACCGTGATCTGGCCGACCAGGCGGCCATCGGCATCGACCACGGCGGCGCTGATCAGGGCGTATTTCTGGAACCGCAGCGCGACCTCTTCCTGATCCATATCGACCGGGATCAGGCTCTGGTCGCGTTTCATCACATCGGTCAGCGCGATCGAGCGGGGGCAGCGCAGGATCCAGCTCAGCGCGCAGGTGCCGATCGGGTGGAACCGCGCATCGACGATGAAAATTTCCCAGAACTCGTTGGCGATATCGCGCCCTTCGCGCAGATAGTCGATCAGATGGCCAACGGTCATATGTTCGGGCACTGCCACGAAATCGCGGCTCATCAGGCGCCCGGCGGATTCCTCGGGGTAGGACAGCGCGGCTTCGATAACCGCACGGTCTTCCGGCTCCATCTCGGCCAGAACGGCCTGCTGGTCATCCTCGTCGAGGTCTTCCAGCATGGCGACGGCATCGTCGGTATCGAGCTGTTCGGCGATGTCCGCCACTTCGCCGGCCGGCAGCGCCTCGACCAGCAGTTCGCGGACGTGATCGTTCAGCTCGGCAAAAACCTCGCTGCCCATGAGGTCGGTGATCGCCTTGGCCAGGGCCGGGCGCTCATCGGCCTCAAGCAGCTCGAACAGGTCAGCGATGTCGGCCGGGTGGAGCGGCTCGACCAGGTTATAGACTTCGGCATCGTCGCCCGCCTCAAGCGCCTCGCGGACCTTGCGGACGAAGTCTTTCTTGAGGGTGTTTTCCTCATCCAGGCTGTCATCCACCCGCACCGCTTCGTCCGCCGCTACGGCGGCGTCCTCAAGCAGGTCTGCGGCATGATGCTCGGAAGTCATGGCGGTGGTCTAGGCCGCTCGAAACCAAAAGCAACAGCCGAGATGTTCGGGGGCGTGACTTTGTCCGATCGCTCCCTATATCGGGCGGCGAAACACAGGAGATACCCATGGCCGAATACCTCACCCTCTCGCTTTCCAGCGGCGGCGACGTCAAGATCAAGCTGCGCCCCGATCTGGCGCCCGGACACGTCGAACGGATCGTCGAGCTGGCCAATGAAGGCTTTTACGACGGGGTGAAGTTCCACCGCGTGATCCCGGGCTTCATGGCCCAGGGCGGCTGCCCGAACGGCACCGGCATGGGCGGATCGGACAAGCCCGACCTCCAGGCCGAATTCAACAATGAACCGCACGTGCGCGGGGTCTGCTCGATGGCGCGGACCAATTATCCGCACTCGGCCAACAGCCAGTTCTTCATCTGCTTTGATGATGCGACCTTCCTCGATCGCCAGTACACCGTGTGGGGCGTGGTTGAAGAAGGCATGGAACACGTCGATGCCCTGCCCAAGGGTGAACCCCCGCGCGAACCCGGCGTGATCACCAAGGCGACCGTCAGCTAGAAACAGGTTCGGGAGCGGGTGCCGGAATCGGCACCCGCCACATCCGCAGCACCTTGATCGGCGGGCTGAGCATCTGGCCGCGCATGATCCCTTCGCCCAGCGTGGCCGAACGCGGTGCCTCGAAGATCTTCTTCGCCACGTCCATGCCCGAAATCACCTGCCCGAAAGCAGCGTAGCCTGCGCGGGTTTCGGGATTGTCCGAGGCCGGATCGGCATCGAAACCGGCCAGATCGCTCATCAGGATCGAGAAGTCCGATCGCGCTGTGCCCGGGGCCAGCCGCGCCATTGAAAGCGTCCCGGCCTTGTGCTTGATCCCGGTCACATTGGTCGGCTCATGCGCGATCGGCGGCAGCAGCTTGGCCGCTTCGCGTACCCCGGCCTGGATGATCCCATTGGGCTGCGTCCCCCAATCGAGCTTCATCGCCCGGTAAAAGCCGATCCCGTTGTAGCGCCCGCTATCGACATAGCGCACGAAGTTCCTGACCGTGATCGGCGCCTGTTTGTGGAACAGATCGGCGGTGATCGTGCCCAGCGCAGTCTCTATCTCCACCCGCACGACATCGCCGAGCGGCACGGCAGGGGCGGGCTTTGCGGCGGGGCGCTTTGGTTTGGTCGCTCCGCTCAGCGCGATCAGCATGGCGGGCAGGGCGGAGAGGACGAATCGGCGTTTCATGCGCGGCATGATGCCGATTTTTCGCGCGCTTGGCAGCCCTTCTGCGGCAAGGCTCACAGCCCTGCCGTCACCAGCCAATCGTGGAAGATTCGCACCGAGCGCATTTCAAGCGCGTGGGGCCGGCAGATGAACCAGTAGGAATAGGGGCTTTCGACCTCCGCCTCGTGGATCTTGGCCAGACGGTTGTCCTGGCTGCGGCGGAAGTGATCGTCGTGCATGATCGCAATGCCCAGGCCGTTGGCCGCGGCTTCAAGGATCAGTTGCCCGGAATCGAAATGATCGACCGCGGCGGGCTCAAGATCGGTCATCCCCATCGCCGCTTTCCAGGCGACGAAGCTTTCCGGCAGTTCGGTGTGGACCAGAAAGGTCTGACGCGAAAGCACCTCTGCATCGGGACTGGGCCCGATCTCTTCCGCCAGCGCCGTAGAGGTGAAGGCATAGACCCGGTTATAGTCCAGCCGCACCGCATGGAACATCGCATCGGGCTGCTTGGCCAGCACGATCGCCGCATCAAGCGTATCGCCGACCCGGTGATCAAGGTGCGGGCTGGTATCGATATCGATGTGCAGCCGCGGGTGCAGCTTGCGCAGTTCGGGCAGGCGCGGGAACAGCCGCTGGCTGCCGAACAGCGGCAAGACGCCCAGATGCAGGCGCAGCACCTTGCTGTTTTCGACCTGGCCTTCGACCGCGGCGGCAAGCTCATCGAACTTGGGGCCGACGGCATTGTAAAAGGCCTGACCCTCATCGGTCAGCTTCATTGCCTGATGCTGGCGGGTGAACAGCCGCTTGCCGATAAAGTCCTCAAGCGCCGAAATCCGGCGGGAAAGGGCGCTGGGGGAAAGCCCCAGTTCATCCGCAGCCGCCCGGGCCGAACCCAGCCGGACAATCCGCACGAAAGCCTCAATCGCGCGTAGGGGGGGAAGTCTGCGGATCGCCAAGAGCCTTAGCCCTCTGCCGTTTCGGGTGCCGCCGGTGGGTGTAACCGCAGCCGGGTAACCCGCTTTTCATCGCCGCCGATTACTTCCAGTTGCCAGCCGCTGTCATGTTCAAGCACCGCGCCGACCGGCGGCACCTGCCCGGCCAGCATGAAGGCCAGCCCGCCCAGCGTATCGATGTCTTCCTCGATCTCGCCCAGGCGCGGGTCGATCGTTTCGCCAACGTCGTCCAGCTCGGCCCGGGCATCAGCTTCCCACAAGCCATCATCAAGCTGGATCAGCAGCTCGGTCGGGGCATCGTCGTGCTCGTCCTCGATCTCGCCGGTGATTTCCTCGACCAGGTCCTCGATCGTGATGATCCCGTCAGTGCCGGAATATTCATCGACCACCACCGCCAGATGGGTGCGGCTGGCGCGCATGTCACCCAGCACGTCGAGCGCATTGCGGGCTTGCGGCACGAACAGCGGTTGGCGCATCAGCTGGGTCCAGTCCTTGGGCGCCTTGCCCTCGGCCAGATAGGTGAAGACGTCCTTGATCAGGATCATGCCGACCACTTCGTCGAGCGTTTCGGCATAGACCGGCAGGCGCGAATGGCCGTGTTCGGCAAAGGCATCGACCACATCGGTCCAGCTGGCGCTTTTGGGAATGGCGATGATTTCCCCGCGCGGGATCGCCACGTCATCGGCGTCGTGCTCGGAAAAGTGCAGCAGGTTGCGCAGCATTTGCCGTTCGAGCGGGGAAAGATCGCCGTTGCCGGAATCGGCCTCGCCCTCTTCCTCGTGTTCGTCGATCGCTTCTTCAAGCTGCGCGCGCAGCGATTGGTCGGCTTCGCCGCCGCGCATGAAACGGCGTACCAAGCGGTTCAGCAGGCTTCTACTGTCCCCGTCTCCTGAAGATAAGTCGGCCATCGCCCCTTTACTGCATCGTCTGGTTCAAATCGTGGTCGCCATATGGGTCGGCAATGCCCAAAAGGGCAAGGGCCTTTATTTCGAGCAGTTCCATTTCGCGGGCGTCCTCTGCCGACACTTCGTGATCGTATCCGGCCAGATGGAGCAACCCGTGGATCAGCAGGTGGGTGGCGTGATGTTCCAGGCTGATCCCCTTGTCCGCTGCCTCGCGGGTGCAAGTCTCCAGCGCCAGGGCGATATCTCCGAGCATTTCGGGCGGACCATCGGAGGCAAGGCTCAGCAATTCGCCGCGCTCCAGCATAGGGAAGGACAGGACATTGGTCGGCTTGTCTTTGCCGCGCCATTCGCGGTTGAGTTCGTGAACCTCGGCATCGTCGGAAAACAGGACCGAAACCGACAGGCGGGGATGCGCGAGTTCGGGGGCGACCTGGGCCAGCGCGGTGGCGGCGCGCTCGGCCAGACCCGCCCAATCCGGCGGGGAGGACCACTCGGCCTCGATCGCAATGTCCAGTTCCAAAATAACCTCCGTCACCCCCGCGCAGGCGGGGGGCCCGCTGCCTTGTCGTAGGTAGCCTATTGATTGGGCGTCGCCAAGGTAGCGGGACCCCGGGGCAAGCCCGGGGTGACGCGGAAGGACAAAGTTCGAACCCTCTTTCGTCGCCCCCGCGAAGGCGTGGGTCGCGCTGTTTGTCCCGACCGTAGCGCAAAGGGCGAACGTCGCCAAGGCAGCGGGACCCCGGGTCAAGCCCGGGGTGACGGGGAAGGACAAAGTTCGCCCCCCTTTTCGTCACCCCCGCGCAGGCGGGGGTCCCGCTTCTTTCGCATGGTCTCGTTAGCGCGCAATCCTTGAAAAGAACAGCGGGACCCCCGCTTTCGCGGGGGTGACAGCGGTGGGGGCGGATGAAAATTGCCTGTTAGCTAAGCGTCGTGCCGATTATCTGATCGTAGAGGTCATCCCAATCCGGATTTACTTTCTCGATCAGGTCGATCTTCCATTGCCGGCGCCACTTCTTGATCGCCTTTTCGCGGGTGATCGCGTCCTCAATCGTTCCGTGGTGCTCGGCGTAGACAAACCTGGTCAGGCCGTATTTGCGCGTGAATTCGGCGCCCTTTCCGTCGCGATGCTGGGTGATGCGTTCGGGCAGGTAGGCAGTGACCCCGGTGTAAATGGTGCCGCGATAACGCTCGGTCATCATGTAAACCCAGCCTCCGCGCTTCATGGCTGGCCTCGAGAATTGCAGCGGGACCCCCGCCTACGCGGGGGTGACGACGGAGGGGTAGAAGTGAAAACAGGAATCGTCACCCCCGCGCAGGCGGGGGTCCCGCTGCCTTGCGCCAATGCGCTACCCCTCTTGCCCCTCATAGGCTTCGACAATCCGCCCGACGATCGGGTGGCGGACCACGTCGGCGGCGGTGAAGCGGGTGGTGGCGATGCCCTCCACGCCCTCCAGCCGTTCGACCGCGTCGTTAAGGCCGCTCATCTTCGGGCCGCCGGGGATATCGACCTGTTTGGGATCGCCGCAGATCACCATCCGGCTGTTCATCCCGAACCGGGTCAGGAACATCTTCATCTGTTCGCGCGTGGTGTTCTGCGCCTCGTCAAGGATCACGAAGGCATCGGCCAGGGTGCGCCCGCGCATGAAGGCGATCGGGGCAATCTCGATCTCGCCGCTGGCGATCCGGCGCTCGACCTGTTCGGGCGGCATGCAATCGTAAAGCGCGTCGTAGAGCGGGCGCAGATAGGGATCGACCTTTTCCTTCATGTCGCCGGGCAGGAAGCCGAGCCGCTCGCCAGCTTCCACCGCCGGGCGGCTGAGGATCAGGCGCTGGACCGATCCGTTCATCAGCTGCGAAACGGCCTGGGCCACCGCAACATAGGTCTTGCCGGTGCCCGCCGGGCCAAGCGCGAAGATCACGTCGCTGCGGGCCAGCGCCTTCATGTATTCGATCTGGGTCGCAGAGCGCGGGACGATGGTTTTCTTGCGGGTGCGGATCATGATCGGCGGGGCGCCGTCATCGCCGGAAACAATCCCTTCCAGCGTCGGTTCGGCCGACATCACGATGATCGATTCAACTGCGCCGGGATCAAGATCCTGCCCCTGCATCAGCCGCTGGTGCATGGTTTTCAGCACATCGCGGGCGCGGGCCACGCTGTCTTCCGGGCCTTCGATCTGGACCCGGTTGCCGCGCGCGGAAATGAACACGCCCAGCCGGTTCTCGATCAGTACAAGGTTGGCGTCAAACTGCCCGAACAGTGCGCCCAGCATGGTCGCTTCTTCAAACTCGATCTCGGCCCGGGCACGGGCGGGAGCAGGACGGGTCGGCGCCTCTTGCCAGGCGCGGGCAGGTTTGCGGGCCATAGGGGCTTTTGCGGCGCTCCTTTCGGATTCGGGCCGGACTGGCCCTGAGTCGGAAGGATAGGCGCATGGCTGGCTGGCGCAAGCCGACGCGTGGCTGCCGGGCGTGGATAAATCTGGTCGCGCCGCGGCGCGGAGCCGTTGAAGAAGCTGCCTCTTTGTTCGGGAAATTCAGACCAGCCGACCGGCCAGTGAGTTCGGACCGGCTTCCACCAACTCCACCTCAACCAGATCGCCAATCGCCGCATCGCCGGTGAAGTGTACCGATTGCAGCCAGGGTGATTTGCCCAGCCACTGGCCGTCGTACCGCCCCCGCCGTTCGACCAGCACCTGACAGCGCTTGCCGACCGAAGCCTGATTGAAGGCGGTCTGGCTGGCATTGAGCGCGGCCTGAAGACGCTGAAGCCGCTCGTCCATCACCGCCATCGGCACCTGCCCGTCCATCGTCGCGGCGGGGGTGCCGGGGCGGGGCGAATACTTGAAGCTGAAGCACTGGGCATAGCCGACCTGCTCGACCAGCTTCACCGTATCCTCGAACTCGGCATCGGTCTCACCGGGGAAGCCGACGATGAAATCGCCGGACAGGGCAATGTCCGGCCGGGCGGCACGGACCTGATCGAGGATGCGCAGGTAGCTATCCACGGTGTGGCTGCGGTTCATCGCCTTGAGCACCCGGTCGTTGCCCGACTGGACCGGCAAGTGCAGGAACGGCATCAGCTTGGGTACATCGCGGTGCGCTTCGAGTAACCCTTGTGTCATGTCGTTCGGGTGGCTGGTGGTGTAGCGGATACGCGCCAGTCCGGGCATTGCCGCCAGCGCCTCGATCAGCTTCTCAAGGCCGCGGTTGCTGTCATCCCGCCAGGCGTTGACGTTCTGGCCCAGCAGCGTGATCTCGCGCGCACCGGCATCGATCAGTTTCTTCGCTTCTTCCACCAGATCACTGAATGGACGCGATATTTCCGCGCCGCGGGTATAGGGGACCACGCAGTAGGTGCAGAACTTGTCGCAGCCTTCTTGCACGGTCAGGAAGGCGCTTGGGCCAACCTTGCGCCGCGCGGGCAGGGCATCGAACTTGGTTTCGGCCGGCATATCGGTATCGACCGAGCGGCGACCCTCGACCGCATCGGCGATCATCCCCGGAAGTCTATGATATGCTTGCGGTCCTACCACCATCGAGACCGAAGGAGCGCGGGCCATGATCTCCTCACCCTCGGCCTGGGCAACGCAGCCCGCCACCGCGATCAGCGGGGCAGTGCCATCCTCACGCCGCAAGCGGCCGATGTCGGAATAGACCTTTTCCGCCGCTTTTTCGCGGATGTGACAGGTATTTAGCACGACCAGGTCGGCTTCTTCGCCGTCCGGTGCGGGCGTAATCCCCTCGGCAGCCAGCAATTCGGCCATGCGCTCGCCATCATAGACGTTCATCTGACAGCCGAAGCTCTTGACCCGGTAGGTCCTGGGGGGCGGGGTGGGGCGCATGGGGAGGGGCCGATAGGGCAAATCGGCGCGGATTTGAAGTCCTATCCGGTCAACGCCCGCAGCATCGCCTCACGCGCGGCCTGGGCAATGGTCTTGCGGTTGGTAAGCTGTGCACCGCTGAGCGGATCAAGGAAGTGGACCGTCAGTTTCACCGGGCGGCCGCGGGCCAGTATCCTCAGAAAGTTGTCGAGCCCGTGCTCTTCCCCCACCCAGGCGACTTCGGCGGCTTCCGGCCCGTAATCAAGCAGCACCGGCTGAATGGCAATTCCCGCCGGAATCGGCTCGATTGCCGATAGCAGCGAGCTTTTGAAGGTGAGCAGGCCGGTGCCATCGCTGGTGGTGCCTTCGGGAAAGACGGTCAGCGCACCGGTATCGCTCAGCGCGGTCCGCACGGCCTCGACCTGCGCGGCGATCGAGGCGCGATCGTGCCGGGCGATGAACACGGTATCGTTCATCTCGCACAGCGTCTTGAGCAGCGGCATCGCCGCCAGTCCGTCATGCCCGACGAAGGCCGTTCCGGTCGCCCCGGCCAGGACCGGAATGTCTATCCAGCTGACATGATTGGAAAGCAGAAAGGCTCCGCGCCGAACCTTCTCTCCCCGGTAGGTCAGATCGACCCCGGCGATCCAGGCGACGCCGCCCAGGAATATGCGCGGCCACGGGTTGTGCAGGCGCACCAGGCGATGGACGTAATAGAGCGGGACGCACAGCGTCAGCAGGCTGAGCATTGCCAGCAGGCGGACCCCGATCCGCAGCCACCCCGCCAGCGAAATCGAGCGGGGGCGGGCCAGCGCCAGTGCCATCAGCCCTCGCGTTCGAGCCGGACGCCGTAGAGTTCCATCCGGTGATCGACCAGCCGGTAGCCGAGCTTTTCGGCGATCTGGCGTTGCAGGGCTTCAAGTTCGGGATCGACGAATTCGATCACTTTGCCGGTTTCGACGTCGATCATGTGGTCATGGTGCGCTTCGGGCGAAGCCTCATAGCGCGAACGGCCATCGCCGAAATCGTGGCGATCAAGGATCCCGGCCTCTTCGAACAGCCGGACCGTGCGATAGACGGTCGCGATCGAGATCTTGGGATCGATCGCGGAGGCGCGTGCGTGCAGTGCCTCCACATCTGGGTGGTCGGTCGCTTCGGACAGGACCTTGGCGATCACTCGCCGCTGCTCGGTAATTCTCAGCCCCCGCTCCGCGCAGATGGCTTCGATGTCGATCGCATTGTGCACGAAATGTCCGTCCGAAAAAAGAAAAGGCCCGCCGATAATAGCCCGGCGGGCGAATTCTTCAACCAGTAGCGGTCTGAAGCGGATCAGGCCTTGGGCTTGCGTCCGCGCTTCTGCCCCGGCTTGCGGCCCAGGCCGATCTTCTTGGCCAGATCGCGGCGCTTTTCCGCATAGTTGGGAGCAACCATCGGATAGTCGGCCGGCAGGTTCCAGCGCGCCCGGTACTGTTCCGGGGTCATGTTGTAGTGAGTCATCAGATGCCGCTTGAGCATCTTGAGCTTCTTGCCGTCTTCAAGGCAGACGATGTAGTCCGGCTTGATCGAAGAGCGGATCGAAACCGCCGGTTCGGGCAGCTTTTCTTCCACCACGGCGGCCTGTCCCAGGCCCGACAGAGCAGTGTAGACATTGCCGATCAGTCCGGCGACTTCGCCAACGGCGACATCGTTGTTGCTGACGTGGGCCGCGACTATATCCGACGTCAGTGTGATGAGCATTTCATTCATATCGGCATGGGTTGCATCCATGGCCTTGTCCTTCCATTCAGTATTGATCCCGTTTAGTATCTTTTTCTGTCGCCTGCGTTATTGGTCGACCAGGCGCGTCTAGGCCAAATCTGCTGTCAGGGCAATATCGCGGCAGGCAAAGTCAACGACGGCTAATAGTTCAATTCCGATACACAATTGGCGCTCGTCGTTATTTCATTTCTCGGCAGAAGGTTACGGCATCGAGGCGATCACCGCCCGGCGTCCGGTAATAGCGCGGGCGCTCTCCGATCGGCAGAAAACCGTGGTTCGTGTAAAGAATCTCGGCCGGATTGCCGCGCCGCATTTCCAGCAGCAGCCGCTGCGCGCCGCGCCGCGCGGCTGCTTGCGCCAGATGGTCGATCAGCTTGCTGGCAAGACCCAGGCGGCGGCTCTGCGGGGCGACCGCGAGCAGCAGCAGCTCTTCTTCCTCAACCCCGTGGCGCGAGAGGTAGAACCCGCTCGCCGCCTCGCCTGGCGCCGGGGGACCGCCATGGTCCGCGATCAGGGCATAAAAGCAATTGCCCAGCAGCAGCGCGTCTTCGACCTGGCGGCGGGTCCAGGCTTCACCGTAAGCTGGATCGAAGGCGGCCTGCATGATTGCCATCAGCCGGTCGATATCGTCGTCAGGCTCGGTCATGCGGTGCCTGGCAGCCGGGCATCAGGCGCGCGGCCATAGAGCGGTGCGGTGTCTTCGGTCAGTTCGGCCGGGGTGAGCAGGGCGAACGAGCGGGCATCAGGCCACAGCGCCAGCGCGGTTCCGCTGCCGCGCAGGGCGACGAGCGCTTCGGCCTGGCTGCCCGCAACCAGCTTTGCACATTGCGAGGCGGCATCGGCGGGTGAGAGCGAGGCCAGCGGGCCCAGCGCTGCCCCGTCCGCCGCAAAATGCTGGACGAACCATTCGCCATGCCCGCCTGTGGTGCAGACACTAAGCGGTTCGTCTGAATGCTTTGCGCGGGCCATCGCGGCGATCAGCGGCAGGGTCGGATAACCGACCAGCTGTGCCCCCCAGGCCAGCGCCAGCGCCCGCGCCGCCGCAAGGCCAACGCGGACCCCGGTGAAGCTGCCCGGCCCCAGTGCCACCGCGATCCGGTCTGCCCGGCCTTTGCCCGGCAGCGCCGCGATCATCGGCACCAGCTGTTCGGCGTGGCCGCGCCCAAGGATCCGACAGTCACCGGCGATCAGTCGCTCACCTTCGAACAGCGCGACCGAGCAAGCCTCGGTCGCGCAATCGATCGCCAGTGTTCTGGTCATCACCCGTCCGGTTGCTCAGGCGATGGCGTTGAAGCGCTCAAAGTCCGGGCGCGGGCTGCGATCGAAAATGCTCGCCGGATCGCCATAGCCCAGGGTCGAGATCATCACCGATTTGAAGTCCGGCTGGTCAGCGAAGAACGCGGCATCGACCGCCTCATTCGAAAAGCCGGTCATCGGCCCGGTATCAAGCCCGACCGCGCGCGCCGCCATGATGAAATAGCCGGCCTGAAGCGTGGTGTTGAGAAAGGCCGACTTTTCGCGCAGCGCATCGTTGCCGGAAAACCACGATCGCGCATCGGCGTGAGGGAAGAGCCAGGGCAATTGCTCGTGGAACTGCATATCCATCGCCACGATCACCGAAACCGGCGCGCTCAAGATCTTGGCGGCGTTGGCCGGCATGGTGCAGGCCGCCAGCTTTTCCTTTGCGTCCTGGCTGGTGCACCAGACCAGCCGGGCCGGAAGCTGGTTGGCCGATGTCGGCCCCATCTTCATCAGGTCCCAGATCGCGTGGAGCTGCTCGGTGGAAACCGGCTTGTCGAGAAAGCCGTTATAGCTACGCGCGGTGCGGAACAGTTGATCGAGCGAAGCATCAGGCAGCGGCTGGGACATCGGTTACTCCGGCAATTCTTGGGAGGGGCGGGGCGATCAGGCCGCGCGTACTTCGCGCACTTCGGGGACGTAATGCTTGATCAGCGTCTCGATGCCGTTCTTGAGCGTGGCGGTGGAGCTGGGGCAGCCGGCGCAGGCGCCCTGCATCGAAAGATAGACGATCCCTTCACGGAAGCCGCGATAGACGATGTCACCGCCATCGTTGGCAACCGCCGGGCGAACGCGGGTTTCGATCAGTTCACGGATCTGCGCCACGATTTCGGCATCGGCGGGATCATCACCCAGATCCTCGTCTTCACCGGGCACGGTGATGCCGCCTGCGCTGGGGGCATGAAACAACGGCGCCTGCATCACGAAATGATCGAGCAGCACCGCAACCACCTGCGGCTTTAGCGCCGACCAGTCGGTGCCCGGTCCGGCGGTGACCGAAACGAAATCACGGCCAAAGAACACCCCGGTCACGTCACCCAGATCGAACAGCGCGGTCGCCAGCGGGCTGGCCGCCGCGTCTTCCTCATCGCGGAAGTCGCGGGTGCCAGTGGGCATCACTTCCTGTCCCGGCAGGAACTTCAGGGTGGCGGGATTGGGCGTGGTTTCGGTTTCGATGAACATGGCCGCGATGTAGGAGCGGCGAGAGGCCGGGGCAAGGGTCAAGCTTGCAACACCGTGTCAGACAGGCGCCGCTGCTGGTGGTTCTGCATCTAGCCGGAGCGGCAGGGCACCGCCTTCGCTTTGCAGCGCCAGTTCTTGGCGTTGATGCGCTGGGATTCGCATACAAGATCGCGCCCTTGGGATCGGCTGGCCCGCTTCCACCGCGTGAAGTCAGGGCCGTATTGTCGGCGCACCTTTTTCTGCCAGCGATCGATCGCCGCCTCTTCGGCGCGGGCCTTGATGACATAGAGTTTTGTCCAACCGCCATCGACCGGCCCGCCGATCACGCACTGGTTGGCATCGACCGCTGCCGCAGGCGGAGCCTCGCGCTTGGTCATCTGGCCCTGGGCAAACAGCGGCGCAGCAATGGCCAAGGTAACGGTACCCACGATCAGCGGCAGACGATAATTGCGCGGTAAGCGATTGATCATGGCCTTCCTTTCAGGTGCATTCCTGCACCAGAATGGCGAACGATCCTTAGGGGCGCTTGGCAATTTTCGACAAATTCGCTCGTTCGAACCGGGCCGTCGCGCTGGGGCTCAGCGCTCTTTCCAGTCAACCCGGTAAAGGTCGAAGCGCCGGTCCTTGAGGTTCTGCACCGCGCCGGACTGGCGGCTGGTCAGCAGGTCATCCAGCGAAAGATCGGCAATCGCAATCGTCTCGGTATTGGGGGCGGTATCGGCTGCCACCCCATCGCGGGCAAAGGGAAAGTCCGACGGCGTCAGGATCGCGCTTTCGGCATAGTGGATGTCCATGTTCTCGACATTGGGCAGGTTGCCGACCACGCCCGATGTGATGACATAGCACTGGTTCTCCACCGCGCGGGCCTGGCAGCAATAGCGCACCCGCAGGTACCCGCGCCGCTCGTCGGTGCAAAACGGCACGAACAGCAGCAGCGCGCCCTGGTTGGTGAGGTGCCGGGCCATCTCGGGAAATTCGGAGTCATAGCAGATCATCACCCCGATCGGCCCGCAGTCGGTCGGGATCACATTGGCGCCATAGCCGCCCTTGATATTCCACCATTGCCGCTCGGACGGGGTAGGGTGCAGCTTTTCCTGGGTGTGGACCGCGCCGTCGCGCAGGAAAATATAGCTGATGTTGCGGATCTCACCCCCATCCACGCGGGTCGGGTGCGCCCCACCGATGATGTTGATGTTATAGCTGACCGCCAGCTTTTCCATGAAGGCGAGGAAGCGCTCGGTATAGTCGGCGATCCGTTCGATCGCTGCTGCCGGTGCCAGCTTTTCGCTTTCGATCGACAGCAGTTCGAGCGTGAACAGCTCAGGAAAAACCACGAAGTCGGCGCGGTAGTCCGATGCGACGTCCACGAAATATTCGACCTGTTCCTCAAACTCATCGATTTTCGCGATCCGGCGCATCTGGAACTGCACGGTTGCCACCCGTACCGATGACGGCAGCCGCGAACGTGAACCGTGCAACCGGAAGGTGGTCGATTCCGGCGCAAGCGGATTGGGCCAGAACATCAGCACCGCATTGCCGCCGCTTTCGCGGTCGGTCGGCAGATAGCCCGGCAGGACGCGTTTGGCGGTGAAACCCTGGTTGATCTGGAAATTGATCACCTGGTCGCGCAGCTTCTTTTCCAGCACCGCATCAAGGTAGGCGGCGGGATCGGCATACTGCTTGCGGCGGCGGTTGTAGCCCGGCATCCGTCCGCCAAAGGCGATGCCTTTCAGTTCAAGCTGCTGGCACAGCTCGCGCCGCTTGCGATAGAATCGCTGGCCGATCCGCAGACGGCGGTAAGCCGGATCGACGCAGACCTCCATCCCGTAGAGGATGTTGCCGTCTTCCGACGGTGGCCGGCCAAAGCCGCCGCCGGTGATTTCGGCCCACTTGTGCCGGCTCAGCGCCTGTTTCTCAGTGACCACCAGTGTTGCGCAATGGCCCACGATCTTCCCTTCCGCCTCGGCCACGAACTGGCCTTCGGGGAAATTGTTGATCTGGCCGCGGACCTGGGCCGGGGTGAACCCTTCGCTCTTGCCATAGACGCGCGACGACAGTGCGGCGATGGAGCGGACGTCCCTGGCTTCGGCGGGGCGGATGACGAGCTTTGCATTCGAACCAGGCATGATCGTCGCCTAACACGAGCGGCGTTGATGCGGCAATCCATCCGGGTCACGGATCAAGCGCCACCGTGCGGCGATCTGCACCGCATATTCACTGGCCCTTCAGATATGTGCCGCCTATAGTCGCAGCCCTATGCCAAAGACCTTCCGCGCGCTGCGCGCTATCGCCCTTGTCCTTCCCGCCCTTGCGATGACCGCTACGCCCGCGCTTGAGGCGGCGACCGCTAAGGCCAAGCGTCCGGTCGCGGCACGCAAGGCTCCGGTCAAGGCCCCGGCAGCCGCGCCGAAGTGCGATCCTGGCGCCCCATGGCTCTATCGGTGCAGCGATATTCCGATCGATCCCGAATGGAAGTTCGGCGAACTCCCCAACGGCCTGCGTTATGTCGTGCGCAAGAACGGGGTGCCGCCGGGGCAGGTATCGATTCGGGTGCGGATGGACGTCGGCTCGATGTACGAGCTGGACAGCGAACGCGGCTTCTCGCACCTGCTGGAACACTTGGTGTTCCGCCAGTCGAAGTATCTTGGCGATGGTGAGGCGATCCCGACCTGGCAGAAGATGGGCGCGACCTTTGGCAGCGATACCAACGCCGAAACCAGCCCGATCGCGACGACTTTCAAGCTCGATCTGCCGAACGCGACCGAGGCGTCGGTCGATGAATCGATGAAGCTGCTGTCGGGCATGATGATCGCCCCGACCCTGTCGGAAAAGAATGTGCGTACTGACGTGCCGATCGTCCTGGCCGAAATGCGCGAACGTGGCGGCACCGCCAGCCGCGTGTTCGACCAGACCCAGGAAACGCTGTTTGCCGGGCAGAAGCTCGCCAGCCGGGCGGTGATCGGCACCGAGGCGACGCTTAACGGCGCCAATGAAGGCAATGTCCGCGCGTTCCATCAGCGCTGGTACCGTCCTGAAAACGCCGTGGTGATCGTGGTTGGCGATATTGATCCGGCGGCGATGGAAGCCTCGATCAAGACCTGGTTTGCCGACTGGAAGGGCGTCGGCCCGCGCACTCCCGAACCATCGTTCGGCGATCCGCTGGCCCCCGCGGGCGGCAAGGGCGCCGCCCCGGTCGGCCAGACCCGCGTGATCGTTGAGCCGGATATGCCGCGCTCGATCACCTATGCGATCATGCGCCCGTGGCGGCCGGTCCGCGATACGGTGGTCTATAACCAGGGGATCATGGTCGGCAGCCTGGCCCAGGCGATCATCAATCGCCGGCTTGAGGCAAAGGCGCGGGCTGGTGGCTCGTTCCTGGTGGCGATGGTCAATCAGGACAAGGTGGTCCGCTCGGCCGACGCAACCTATGTGATGATTACCCCGCTTGGGGGCGACTGGAAGTCGGCGCTGGCCGATACCCGCGCGGTGATCGCCGATGCGATGCTGCGTCCGCCGACGCAGGAAGAGATCGACCGCGAGGTCAAGGAATTCTCGGTCGCCTTCGAAAGCTCGGTTGAGCAGCGGCGCCTGATGCCGGGTGCCAAGCTGGCCGACGATATGGTCGCCGCGCTCGACATCCGCGAAACGATTGCGTCGCCCGAAGTGGTGCAGCAGATCTTCAACAGCTCGATCCCGCTGTTCACGCCGGCCAATATTCTGGCCCAGACCCGCAAGCTGTTTCAGGGCACCGTGACCCGCGCGGTCTATGTCACGCCGCAGGCGGGCGAGGCCAATCCGGCCAGCCTGAAAACCGCGCTGGGGATGCCGGTTGCCGCCAACAGCGGTTCGCGCCTGGCCGCCAACGCGATCAAGTTTTCCGATCTTCCCCCGATTGGCACGCCGACCAAGCCGCTGGCCGAAAAGGCCACCGGGCTGCTCGATATTACGCAGTACGATTACGCCAACGGGGTCAAGGTGCAGCTCTGGCCGAGCGAGGATGAACCGGGCCGGGTCACGCTCAAGGTTCGCTTCGGCGGGGGCTGGCGCGCCTTTACCGCCAAGACCGCACCCTATGCCACGCTGGGCGAAATGGCGCTGGTCGATACCGGCGTCGGCAAGCTCGATCGCGAGGCGATGGACCGGGTGATGACCGGGCGCAAGATCGGCTTCAATTTCTCGATCGAGGACACGACTTTCGTGTTCAAGGCCGATACCCGTGCCGCCGATCTGGACGATCAGCTCTATCTGTTCGCCGCCAAGTTCGCGACTCCGCGCTGGGATGCCAATCCGATCATGCGCGCCCAGGCCGCGGCCAAGATCAATTACGAAAGCTATGGCTCAAGCCCGCAGGGCGTGCTGGAACGCGATCTCAAGTTCCTCGAGCGCGGCCGCGACCCGACCTTCCGCACCCCGACTCCGGCTGAGATTGACGCCACTTCGGTGGACGGTTTCAAGCAGGTGTGGGAGCCGATCCTGCGGCAGGGGCCGATTGAGATCCAGCTGTTCGGCGATTTTGACAAGGACAAGGCGCTGGCCGCGCTTGACCGTACCTTTGGCGCGCTGCCGCTGCGGGGTGGGCTACCGGCCGGGACTGCCGGGCTCGACGCCCGTACGCTCAGCCCCGCGGCCGATCCGGTGCTGCTCTATCACCGCGGCGATGCCAACCAGGCTGCGGCGCTGATCGGCTGGCCGACCGGTGGCGGCATGGCTTCGATCCGCGAAAGCCGCCAGCTCGAAATCCTCAGCCAGATCTTCTCGAACAGGTTGATGGACAAGCTGCGTGAAAAGCTGGGCGAAGCCTATTCGCCGCAGGTGGTCAATTCCTGGCCGACCGAACTGAACGGCGGGGGCAACGTCTTCGCGATTTCGAATATGCAGCCCAAGACCGTGCCGGTGTTCTTCGCCCTGAGCGAGGAAATCGCCGCCGATCTGGTCAACAAGCCGGTCAGCGACGATGAACTGGGCCGGGTGACGGAGCCGCTCAAACAGCAGTTGACCCGTGCTTCCTCGTCCAGCGCCTTCTTCATGTACCTGATCGAAGGGGCGACCAGCGATCCCAGTCGCTACCGCACGATCCGCAATGTCATGCCGGATTACACCGTGACCACGCCCGCCGAGATGCAGGCGCTGGCTCGCAAGTACTTCGGGCCGGGCCGGTCGTGGCGGATCGCGGTGATCCCGCAGGGGCAGACCCTGGCCACACTGCCGGGGCAAGGCACGCTGACGGCTCCGGCCCCGCGCTGATCCAGGCGGTGGCCGCGTAATATAATTGCGCGATTTCACTGATCGGGTTTGCAGGTTTTGCATTTGCGGCAAAGCGGGGCTATGGGCCGCGCTTTGCGAATTGTCGGAGCATCAACGTGGCTAGTAACTGGACCCCCGAAAGCTGGAAAGCCAAGGAAGCGCGGCATCTGCCGAGCTATCCCGATGGCGCGGCGCTGGATAAGGTCACGGATACGCTGACCACTTTTCCGCCGCTGGTATTTGCCGGAGAAGCGCGCGCACTGAAGGCCGATCTGGCCGAGGTTGCGGCGGGCAAGGGTTTCCTGCTGCAAGGCGGGGACTGTGCGGAAAGCTTCGCCGAGTTCCACCCGAACAACATCCGCGACACCTTCCGGGTGCTGTTGCAGATGGCGGTCGTGCTGACTTTCGCCAGCAAGCAGCCGGTGATCAAGGTCGGGCGGATGGCGGGCCAGTTCGCCAAGCCGCGCAGCTCGCCGGTCGAGGTGCAGGACGGGGTCGAGCTGCCGAGCTATCTGGGTGACAACATCAACGGGATCGAGTTTTCGGCCGAAAGCCGCATCCCCGATCCGCAGCGGCTGATGCAGGCCTATTCGCAGAGCGCGGCGACGCTCAACCTGCTGCGCGCCTTTTCGACCGGTGGCTATGCCAACCTGCGCCAGGTCCACCAGTGGACGCTTGATTTCATGGGCCGCAGCCCCTGGGCCGCGCGGTTTGCGGAAGTGTCCGGCCGGATTGGCGAAGCGCTGGACTTCATGGAGGCCTGCGGGATCGACCCGGCCACCGTGCCGCAGTTGCAGGGCACCAGCTTCTATACCAGCCACGAGGCGCTGCACCTGCCCTATGAGCAGGCGATGACCCGGCGCGATTCGCTGACCGGGGACTGGTACGATACCAGCGCGCATATGCTGTGGATCGGCGACCGGACCCGGTTCGAAGGATCGGCCCACGTCGAATATCTGCGCGGCGTTGGCAACCCGATCGGGTTCAAGTGCGGGCCGAGCCTCGCCCCGGACGAGTTGCTGCGCCAGCTCGATACGCTCAACCCGGGCCGCGAAGCCGGGCGGATTACCCTGATCAGCCGGTTTGGTGATGACAAGGTGGAAGCCGGCCTTGCCCCGCTGGTCCGCGCGGTGAAACGCGAAGGACATCCGGTGGTGTGGTCCTGCGACCCGATGCATGGCAACGTGGTCAAGGCCGATAGCGGCTACAAGACCCGCCCGTTCGACCGGATCCTGAACGAGGTGCGCGGCTTCTTCGCGGTCCACCGCGCCGAAGGCACCCATGCGGGCGGCATCCATATCGAGATGACGGGTCAGGATGTGACCGAATGCGTTGGCGGGGCCGTGGCGATTTCCGATGCGGCGCTGGCCGATCGTTATCACACCCACTGCGATCCGCGGCTTAACGCGGCGCAGTCGCTCGAACTGGCGTTCCTGCTGGCGGATATGCTCAACCAGGAAGCGGTTGACCGCGCCCAGCGCGCGGCGTGATTACCCGCCAGCTGCTCGGCAGTGCCCAGGTCCCGGGGGGCGAGGAGCTCAAACTCTTTTCCCATGGCCGCGATTTCATGATTGTGATGGGGCATAACGAGCTGATGAGCACGCGGATGCGCGGCTCTGAAGAAAAGCTCGCGACCCTGACTCTGGAGCGGCTGAAGGGCATGGCCGATCCGCACCTGCTGATTGGCGGTTACGGTATGGGTTTCACCCTGCGCGCCGCGCTGGCGGGGATGGGGCCAAAGGGGCGCTGCTCCGTCGCCGAACTGATGCCGGAAATCATCGAATGGGCGAAAGGTCCGATGGCCGAAGTGGCCGAGGGCTGCCTTGACGATCCGCGTGTACGGCTGGTGATGGGTGACGTGGCCGAGGCGATCCTGCTGGCCCCCGAACCGTTCGACGCAATCCTGCTCGATGTCGATAACGGGCCGGATGGGGTGGTGCGCGAAGAGAACAACCGGCTTTATTCCAAGGCCGGGCTTCATAACGCCCGCCGTGCGCTGGCGCCGGGCGGGGTGCTGGCGGTGTGGTCGGCCTTTCCCGATCCGAAGTTCACCCGGCGGCTGAGCGAAGTCGGCTTCACAGTCGAGGAAGTCGAAGTCCGCGCCCGCTATGACGCCAACGGCAAGGGCAAGGGCCCGCGCCACGTGATCTGGTTCGCGCGGGTCTAGGCCCAGGTTTTAAGGCAACAGCAGCGTCGATCCCGTAGTCTTTCGCGCCTCAAGATCGCGGTGCGCCTGGGCGGCTTCGAGCAGCGGATAGGTCTGGCCGATCGTGATGGTCAGCTTGCCCTTGGCGATCATGTCCCACAGCCTGGCTGATCCGGCCAGCGCCTCTGCCGGGTCGCGGTAGTAATCGTACATCGTCATCCGGGTGACGAACAGCGAGCCGTGCTGGGCCAGGACGCCGAGGTTGACCCCGGTGACAGGCCCGCTGGCATTGCCGAAAGAAACGATCGTCCCGCGCGGAGCCATGGATTTGAGCGAGGTTTCCCACATCGCCGCGCCGACCCCGTCATAGGATACGGCAACGCCCTTGCCGCCGGTTGCCGCGCGGACCTTGGCGACCACATCGGGATCACCCGAAAGGTACACCAGTTCAGCCCCGGCCTCCTGCGCCAGACGGACCTTTGCGGGGGTGCCAACCGTGCCGATCACACGCACACCGCGTGCACTCAGCCATTGGACCAGCAGCAGACCAACCCCACCGGCGGCGGCGGGGACCAGTGCCCATGCTCCGGCATCAAGCGGGGCGCAGCGTTCTGCCAGTGCTTCCGTGGTTGCGCCTTTCAGGAACACGGCGGCGGCTGTCGCGCTGTCGATGCCCTCGGGCAGGGGGAACAGCTCTGCCGCCTTGACAATCCGGGCGCTGGCATAGGCCCCCGGCGTCCCGCCAAAGCTGGCCGCGCGTTGTCCGGGGCTGAGGTGGCTTACCCCTTCGCCTACTGCCTCGATCACGCCCGCCGCTTCAAAACCGAGGCCGCCGGGCAGCCGGGTCGGGTACAGCCCCGATCGCAGATAGGTGTCGATGTAGTTCAGCCCCACGGCCTCATGCCGGATCAGCACTTCGCCCGGGCCGGGGGCGGGCAGATCAACCTCGTGCCACTGGATCACCTCGGGTCCGCCGGTCTGTTCGATAATGGCCTGGACTGCGCGCATTGTCTCTCTCCTGTTGTTCGCAGAATAGGCAAGCCGAGGCGCTTCTCAAGCCCGACAAAGCTGCTAGCTTCCCGAAAACCGCTTGAGGGAGCATCCATGCGCCGCGTTCTTCTGTCCAGCCTGCTGATTGCCACTGCCACAGTCACCATGCCGCTGATCGCCCAGCCGATCGATCCGATGGCCAACGAGAAGGTCGATAGTTACGACTGGGTGCGCCCGCAGGCCGACTATGTGCGGCGTGAAGTGATGGTGCCGATGCGCGACGGGACCAAGCTCTATACCGTAATCGTGATGCGCAAGGGCACCAGCGGCGGGCCGATCCTGTTGAGCCGCACGCCCTATGATGCCAACGGTTCAACCAGCCGCAACCGCAGCCAGAAGATCGAGGAAATTCTGCCGGTTATGGACGCGCCGTTCGTCAACGATGGCTATATCCGGGTCTATCAGGACGTGCGCGGGCTGGGAAAATCGGAAGGCGAATATGTCATGGCCCGTCCGGCACGCGGGCCGCTGAACAAGACCGGGATCGACCATTCGACCGACGCCTGGGACACGATCGACTGGCTGGTCAAGAACGTGCCCGAAAGCAACGGCAAGGTCGGGATCATCGGGTCGAGCTATCTGGGCTTCACCTCGCTGATGGCGCTAATCGATCCGCATCCGGCGCTGAAGGCGGCGGTGCCGCAATCGCCGATGGTCGATGGCTGGATGGGGGACGACTGGTTCCACAACGGCGCCTTCCGCACCTTCGGGTTCGACTATGACCTTTCGCAAACCGTGGACAAGGGCGGCGGCAACGTGCCGGTCGGCACCGGCGATCCTTATGAGGTCTATCTTGAAGGCGGATCGGCCAGCAATTTCGCGCGGTACTGGGGGATCGACCAGCTGCCGGTGGTCCGCAAGGTGTTGGAACACCCCAGCTATGACCAGTACTGGCAGGAACAGGCGGTGGACAAGCTGCTGGCCAAACGCAAGCTGACCGTGCCGACCCTGGTGATGCTGGGACAGTGGGATCAGGAGGATTCCTATGGCGCTCCGGCGGTTTACAAGGCGGTAAAGGCCGCGCAGCCCGATGCCCCGATCAGCCTGGCGATCGGCCCCTGGCGGCATTCGGGGGCGAATTACGATGGGTCGTATCTCGGCCCGTTGAAGTTCGAAGGCGATACCGCGCTGCAGTTCCGGCTGAACTGGATCAAGCCGTTCCTCGATTGCCGGGTCAAGACCAATCCCGCGCCGTGCAAGCCCATGCCCGCCGCGATCACCTATGCCACCGGCACCAATCGCTGGGAAACCGACGCGAAGTGGCCCGCCGGGACCGAGCAGCCGCTTTACCTGACCGGCAAGTTCGGCCTGTCCTTCGCCAAGCCGACCGCCGAGGGGGCGGATGAATATGTCTCCGATCCGGCCAAGCCGGTCCCCTTCATGCCGCGCCCGGTTCAACTGGGCGGGGACGGCTGGAAAACCTGGCTGGTGCAGGACCAGCGCTTTGCCGACGGGCGAAGCGATGTGCTGTCCTATGTCACGCCGGTGCTGAAAGAGCCGGTCCACATCAAGGGCGCCCCCCGGATCGACCTGCGCGCGGCAACCACCGGGCAGGACAGCGACTGGGTGGTCAAACTGATCGACGTCTATCCTTCGCAGATGTCGGCCCAGCCGGGCATGGCCGGATACCAGCTGGGGATCGGGATCGAGATCTATCGCGGGCGCTATGTCCACGGTTTTTCCAGCCCGGCGCCGCTGGAACCGGGCAAGACCTATGCCTTCGGCTGGTCATTGCCGAACGTGAACCATGTGGTCCTGCCGGGACACCGGATCATGGTCCAGGTCCAGTCGAGCCTGTTCCCGCTTTATGACCGCAATCCGCAGACCTGGGTGCCGAACATCTTCGAAGCCCCGGCCAGCGCCTACCAACCAGCGCGCCAGACCGTGCGCTGGGGCGGTGCCAATGCCAGCGCGGTCTGGCTGCCGGTGGTAAAGGACTGAGTTATCGGACACGCCCGAGCGTTGCCAGCATCCGCTGGCGCAGTTCCAGCACGTCTTCCGGCTCGAACCGGGAAAGGTCGGCCAGGCCGACAATCGCATCGGCGCCATAGCAGTTGGCCAGATCGATCACTTCCTGGCGGACCCGCTCGTTGACCTCGATCGAATAGAAGGTGCGCACGGTCGGCTTGGCATAGTCAGTGGCGGACTGGTCGATCACCATCGCCAGCCGCCCGCTGCGCAGTTCGACGAAGGTGCCGATCGGGAAGGTGCCGATGCACTGCACGAAGGCGGCGAAGACCACCGGATCGAACTTGCCCGGGGTCTGCGCCATCTGCTGAACCACCGCGCCCGGATCGACCGGCTGGGAATCACCGGAGCCGCTGGCCAGTTCGTCATAGGCGTCGCAGACCGCAGCCATGCGTGACAGCAGCGGAATGTCCCCGCCGATCAGCCCGGCCGGATAACCGGAGCCGTCGTTGCGTTCGTGGTGGTGGCGGGCCACCAACGCTATCGGTTCGGGCAGTCCGCTGGCGATCAGGAAGTTGTATCCCAGATCGGCGTGCAATTGCAGCACGTCAGGCGTGATCCGGCGAAAGTCGTTGCCGTATTCTGCCAGATTGACCGGCAGGTGGTTGACCCCGACATCGAACAGCAATCCGGCCAGCCCGGCATCGCGGATTTCGCTGGGCGAGAGTTTGAGCTGACGGGCGAGCGAGATCATCAGCGCCGAACAGGCCAGCGCATGGCGATAGAGATATTCGGTTTCCTGTTTGCAGCGCATCAGGCCGTTGAAGGCATGGGGGTTGCGCTGAATCGAGGCGAAGATGTCCTCGATCACCGGCTCGACCGTTTCGGCCTTGATCGATTTGCCCAGCCGCGCTTCAAGGAAGACCTTGCTGACGACCTTGCGGGCGCGCTCGGCGATTTTCGTGGCCTGGCCGAATTCACGCGCGGTGCTTTGTGGTGCGGTGCTGCGGGGATCGAACGGGGCCGGAGCAGCGGACGGGGCAAAGCGGCGGCGCGGCGGCTGCGGCGCCGGTGCCATGGCCGCCGGAGCGGGCGGCAGGGTGTTGATGTCCCGCCCTTTGGCAATGTCGATCACTACGGCGTCAATCTCTGCGTCGCGCAGGTCAGACAGGGTATCGGGATCGTCGATCACGAACCGGCTTTTCCAGAACGGATGCTTCAGCCACGGTCCTTCCAGCTTGTGGATGAACATTCCCAATTCCGCCTGTGAAGGATTGATTCGCTTCAGCATTTTGTCTTGTGCCCCGGTCTTTAACAGTACCTGCGCGGATAGCCGGAGGGCGCTTTGGGGCTGGTAAGCGGGCGGGCAGGTAGAAATACCGATGGCTGCCGGTCAGGCGAACGGCATCGGTCCTTCCAGCAACAGCCGTACCAGATCGGCCTGGCCGCGGGTCTGGGTCTTGGCGTAAATGCGTTTGGAATAGTTGCGCGCCGTTTCATCGGTCAGGCGCAGGCGGCGGCCGGCTTCGATGATGGTTTCGCCCAGGCTGATCGCATGGGCCAGTGCGGCCTCGCGTTCGGACAGGCCATAGCGGCGCACAAGCAGGCGGATCGCGGCGCGCGGGTCTTCGCGCCGGGGCTGGCGCAGGGTTCCGATCACGGCCGGGCTCGGGCCGGTCCGGTCCGGGGTGTGCTCAGCCTTGCGCAGCAGGAGGTACAATTCGCGGCGTGGATCGATTGGCAGCAGCGCGCTTTCGCCCGCAGCTGCCCCGGCCAGCCGGGCGCAAGCCTCGGCGATGGCCTGGGCAACATCGGGCAGAACCGGCAAGCGCCGCTCGGCCAGCAGCGGCAGGACCGCCTCCGCTTGCGGATCGGCAAGGATCACCTGCCCCGCCGGATCGAACGCGATCTGGCCGACCCCGATCCGGGCAAGCGCGGATTGCGCCATTTCAAGCCGCAGCTGCTGTTCGGCAAGGATGGTCAGGGTCTTGAGGCCCGCGCGCAGGTGCGGTGCGGCGGCAGTCAGCGCGGCAGTTGTACTGGCCGAAATATCTTCGCGGTCGCGGGTGAGCAGGAGGCACGCCTCGGCGCCGTTTTCCGCCGCGACCCGCAGCGCGCGGCCAAACCGCCAGCCGCGCCCGTCAAGCGCGCGGCGCTGCCGCTCAAGCGCAGCCGGATCGTCGTAGTCGAGCAGTTCGTCGAGCGCGTAGATCCGCCCGGGGCGCAGCATGGATAGCGGCTTGAGCCCGAGTTCAATCAGCCGCGCCGGATCGAGGCGCGGCTCCGGCCCGGCCGAGGGCGCGCCATAGCGGGTCACTGCGGGGGCGCCGCCCGGCCTGAGGCAGACCGCCAGAATGGCCGCATTTGCTCCGGCCCGCACCGCCAGATTGCGCAGGAAGGTTGCCCAACAGGGCGACTCGTGCAGGCCATCGGCCAGCGGCAGGAACAGTTCGCGTTGGTCGGCCGGCAGCACGCTCATGGCGTTTTACTCCCATATGGGAGCATAACGGTCAAGCAAGAGCGGCAATGGGGGCGGACCCACAGGAGAACAGCGGCCATGTCCGAACCGCGCGCAAGCGATAGCCTGACCCACCTGCAGCGGCTTGAGGCCGAGGCGATCCACATCATGCGCGAAGTGGTGGCCGAGGCGGAGCGGCCGGTGATGCTCTATTCGGTCGGCAAGGACTCGGCCGTGATGCTGCACCTGGCGCGCAAGGCCTTCTATCCCAGCCCGCCGCCGTTCCCGCTGCTCCATGTCGATACCACCTGGAAGTTCCGCGATATGTATGCGCTGCGGGATCGGATGGCGGCGGAATCGGGGATGGAGCTGCTGGTCTATCAAAACCCCGAAGCGGCTGAGCGCGGGATCAATCCGTTCGATCACGGCGCGCTCCACACCGATCTGTGGAAGACCGAAGGGCTGAAGCAGGCGCTCGACAAATGGGGCTTCGATGCGGCCTTCGGCGGGGCCCGGCGCGATGAGGAAAAGAGCAGAGCCAAGGAACGGATCTTCTCCTTCCGCACCGCCAGCCACGGCTGGGACCCCAAGAACCAGCGGCCCGAATTGTGGAACCTTTACAACGCCCGCAAGCACAAGGGTGAGAGCATCCGGGTCTTCCCGATCTCCAACTGGACCGAGCTGGACGTGTGGCAATATATCCAGCTGGAAGGCATCCCGATCGTCCCGCTCTACTTCGCGGCTCCGCGCCCGACGGTGGAGCGCGACGGGATGTTGCTGATGGTCGATGACGATCGCTTTCCGCTGCGCGAGGGCGAAGTGCCGGTCGAACGCTCGATCCGGTTCCGCACGCTTGGCTGCTATCCGTTGACCGGCGCGGTCGAAAGCGCGGCGGCGACGCTTTCCGAAGTGATCCAGGAAACGCTGCTGACCACCACCAGCGAACGGCAGGGCCGCGCGATTGATAAGGACGCGGGCGGGGCTGGCATGGAAATCAAGAAGCAGCAGGGGTACTTCTGATGGACGAACCCGCCTACGTCACCGAGGCTCTCATCGCCGAGGATATCGACGCCTATCTTGACCAGCATCAGCACAAAACCATGCTGCGTTTCATCACCTGCGGCAGCGTGGACGATGGCAAAAGCACGCTGATCGGGCGGCTGCTCTATGACAGCAAGATGATCTTCGAGGACCAGCTTTCCGCATTGGAGAGCGACAGTAAGAAGCAGGGCACGCAGGGGCAGGAGATCGACTTTGCGCTGCTGGTCGATGGACTGGCCGCAGAGCGCGAACAGGGCATCACGATCGATGTCGCCTATCGCTTCTTCAACACCGAAAAGCGCAAGTTCATCGTCGCCGATTGCCCGGGGCACGAACAATATACCCGCAACATGGTGACCGGGGCCTCCACCGCCGATCTGGCGGTGATCCTGATCGATGCGCGCAAGGGCGTGCTGGTCCAGACCCGGCGCCATTCCTACCTGTGCCACTTGCTGGGGATCCGCAACCTGGTGCTGGCGGTCAACAAGATGGACCTTGTGGACTATAGCCAGGAGGTGTTCGACGCGATCGTTGCCGACTATGCCGCATTCGCCAGGGGCATCGGGATCGAAGGCTTCACCGCGCTGCCGATTTCGGGGTTCAAGGGTGACAATATCACCGCCCCTTCGCCCAACACCCCGTGGTTCAAAGGCCCGACCCTGATTGAGCACCTTGAAACGGTAGAGGTGCTGGCCGAACGCGATAGCGAGCGGCCGCTGCGCCTGCCGGTGCAATGGGTCAACCGCCCGAACCTGGATTTCCGGGGCTTTTCCGGCCTGATCGCCAGCGGCTCGGTAAGTCCGGGCGATGAAGTGCGGGTGCTGCCATCGGGCAAGACCAGCACGGTTACCCGGATCGTCACCCTGGATGGTGATCTTGATCGCGCGGTGGCGGGGCAATCGGTAACCCTGTGCCTGGCTGATGAGATTGACTGTTCGCGCGGCAACGTGATTGCCGCCGCCGATGCCCCGCCCGAAGTGGCCGACCAGTTCGAAGCGACCCTGGTCTGGCTCAATGATGAAGCCCTGCACGTCGGCCGCGGCTATTGGCTGAAGCTGGGCACGCAGACGGTTTCGGTAACGGTGCAGCAGCCGAAATACACCGTCAACGTCAATACGATGGAGCACATCGCTACCAAAACGCTGGAGCTGAACGCGATCGGCGTAGCCGAGATCACCACCGACAAACCGCTGGTGTTCGAAACCTATGCCGATAGCCGGACGCTGGGCGGGTTCATCCTGATCGACAAGCTGAGCAATGCCACCGTCGGCGCCGGAATGCTGCATTTCAGCCTGCGCCGGGCACAGAACGTCCACTGGCAGCCGACCGACATCAGCCGTGAGGATCACGCCCGGCTCAAGAATCAGACCCCGCGGGTGCTGTGGTTCACCGGGCTGTCCGGCGCGGGCAAGAGCACCATCGCTAACGAGGTGGAAAAGCGGCTCGCGCTGATGAACCGCCACACCTTCCTGCTCGATGGCGACAATGTCCGCCACGGGCTCAACAAGGATCTCGGCTTTACCGAGGCCGACCGGATCGAGAATATCCGCCGCGTTGGCGAAGTGGCCAAGCTGATGGCCGATGCCGGATTGATCGTGCTGACCGCCTTCATCAGTCCGTTCCGGGCCGAGCGCGAGATGGTCCGGGCGATGCTTCCCGAAGGCGAATTCATCGAAATTCACGTCGATACGCCGCTGGAAGTGGCTGAAGGCCGCGATGTGAAAGGACTTTACAAGAAGGCGCGGTCGGGCCAGCTCAAGAACTTCACGGGGATCGACAGCCCCTATGAACCGCCCGAGGCACCCGAAATCCGGGTCAACACCTCGGAAATGAGCGCCGAGCAGGCCGCCGACTTCATCATCGC
Source organism: Pseudomonadota bacterium (assembly GCA_029550345.1). GTDB lineage: Bacteria > Pseudomonadota > Alphaproteobacteria > Sphingomonadales > Sphingomonadaceae > Novosphingobium. The sequence goes on along the minus strand of JAKPHK010000092.1, from coordinate 16,974 downwards.
GCAGCTGCTCCCGCTGAAATGACCGGAAAGGGCTGAACGCCATGACCGACGCCGAACTTGCCGCCCAGCTTGCCGAACAGGCCGGCCGCCTGCTGCTCGATGTGCGCGCCAGCGGGCAGTTCAGCGGCAAGGAACTGGGCGCGGCCGGGGATGAGCGCGCCAACCGCTTCCTGGTCGATGCGCTGCGCCGGGCCAGGCCCGATGACGGTCTGCTGTCAGAAGAAGAAAAGGACAGCGCCGAGCGGCTTGAGATGAGCCGGGTGTGGATCATCGACCCGATCGATGGCACCCGCGAATTTGGTGAGGAACGCAGCGACTGGGCGGTTCACGTCGGCCTGGCGATAGACGGCAAACCGGCGCTCGGTGCGGTCGCCCTGCCAGGGCTGGGGCTGGTGCTGCGCAGCGATCAGCCTCAATCCGTACCGGTGGCTCCGCACCAGCTGCGGATGGTGGTCAGCCGCACCCGCCCGGCGGCAGAGGCGGTTTCGGTGGCGATGACGTTGGGTGCAGAGCTGGTGCCGATGGGATCGGCCGGAGCCAAGGCCATGGCCGTGGTCCGCGGCGAGGCGGACATCTATCTCCACACCGGCGGGCAATACGAATGGGACAGCTGCGCCCCGGTGGCGGTTGCGATCGCCCACGGCCTCCACGCCAGCCGGGTTGACGGCAGCCCGCTGATCTACAACCGCGCCGATACCTATATGCCCGACCTGCTGATCTGCCGCCAGGAACACGCCGAGGCGGTTCTTGCCGCGATCAGGGATCTGACGAAGCCCGAATAGGCTGGCTGGGGCGGCAGGATTCGAACCTGCGAATGCCGGTACCAAAAACCGGTGCCTTACCACTTGGCGACGCCCCAGCAGGAGCGCGGCCTATAGATAGGCCGCGCGGCAAAGGGAAGGGGCTACCTTATCCGGCGGCCGGATTTTCCAGCGCGTCGAAATCGGCGGCGGAGTGGCGCTCGATCAGGCCGCTGGGCAGGTTGACCTTCTGTCCGCGCTTTACCGCCGGGCGGTCGCCGATCTCGCCAACCCAGCGTCCGACATTTTCGTATTCGTGGAGCGACAGGAACGTCGCCGCGTCGTTGTAGGCAAGGCCGCGATAGAGCAGGCCGAGCCAGGCATAGGCTGCCATGTCGGCGATCGAATAGCCGTCTCCGGCCAGGAACCGGCTTTCGCCCAGGCGGTTGTTGGCAACATCGAACAGCCGCTTGGTTTCCATGGAATAGCGATCGATCGCATATTCGATCTTGAACGGCGCATAGGCATAGAAATGCCCGAAGCCGCCGCCGATGAACGGCGCGCTGCCCATCTGCCACATCAGCCATGAAAGACATTCGGCCCGGCCCCTGGCATCGGTGGGGATAAAGGCGCCGAACTTTTCGGCCAGATGCAGCATGATCGCGCCGCTTTCGAACACCCGGAACGGTTCCGGACCGCTGCGATCAAGCAGAGCCGGGATTTTCGAATTGGGATTGAGCGCGACAAAGCCCGAGCCGAACTGATCGCCCTCGCGGATATTGATCAGCCAGGCATCGTATTCTGCCCCGGAATGGCCGGCCGCGAGCAGTTCCTCGAACAGGATGGTCACTTTCTGGCCGTTGGGGGTGCCGAGCGAATAGAGCTGGAAGGGGTGCTGCCCGACCGGAAGCTCATGGTCCTTCTGCGCGCCGGCAGTGGGGCGGTTGATCGCGGCGAACTGTCCGCCGTTGTCCTTGTCCCAGGTCCAGACCTTGGGCGGCACATATTCGCTGTCTGACACGGTCCTTCTCCCCACCGGTAATTGCATTGCTGACTGCAACGTAATGCGCGGAAGGGGCTTTGCAAGGCGGTTGCTCTGCGCGGCGATTGCTTTAGGCATGAAGGCCATGTCGATCCGCCACACGCTTGTCGCCGCAGCCGCCGCGCTGCTTGCCGCCACCCCCGCCGCACCCCAGCAGAGCGCCCCGGCCTTTGATCCCGATCGGATGGTAGAGACGGTGCGCACGATGACCGATCCGTGGTTTCAGGGCCGCGCGCCGGGCACCCTCGGCGAACAGCGCACGGTCAGTTACCTCATCGGGCGTTTTCAGGGGCTGGGGCTTGAACCGGGCGGGCCGGACGGAAGCTGGGTTCAGCAGGTGCCGCTGCTGCACACCCGGCTTGGCACCCCCAGCCAGCTTGAGCTGGGGACGCCGCAGGGCAAAGTGGCGCTGCGCAGCGGGACCGACGTCTATCTTTCCACCCTGCGCAGCGATGATGTTGCCCGGGTAGCCGATGCGCCGCTGGTTTTCGTCGGCTATGGCGTCAAGGCGCCGGAACGCGGCTGGGACGATTTCAAGGGGCAGGACCTGAAGGGCAAGGTCGCGGTCTTCCTGATCAACGATCCCGATTTCGAAGCGGTCAAGGGCGAGGCGGCCTTCGGCAAGTTCGGCGGCCGGACCATGACCTATTACGGCCGCTGGACCTACAAGTTCGAGGAAGCGGCCCGGCGCGGGGCGGTGGCCGCGCTGATCGTCCATGATGCCGAAGGGGTCGGCTATGGCTGGAACGTGATCACCAGCCCGGGCGGCGAAAACTATGGCCTGGTCAGCAAGGATGGCAGCCAGACCAGCCTGGCGCTGCAAGGCTGGCTCAGCCACGAACTGGGCGACCGGCTGTTTGCCATGGCCGGGCAGGATCTGGGGCGGCTGCGCAAGGCGGCGCGAAGCGCAAAGTTTCGGCCGGTCGAGCTGAAAGGCGTGACGCTTTCCGCTGCCATTCCCAACGCCCACGAAACGGTGATCAGCCACAATGTGCTGGCCCGCATCCCCGGATCGGCCCGGGCGGATGAATTGGTGATGTTCGGCGCGCACTGGGATGCTTACGGCGAAGGAAAGCCTGACGCCCAGGGCCGGATCTACCGCGCCGGGGCCAATGACGATGCGCTGGGCCTGGCCGGCCTGTTCGAGATCGCGCGGCGGATCAAGGCCGGGCCTGCGCCGCAGCGTTCAATTGTCTTCGCGGCCTGGACCGCGGAAGAACGCGGCCTGCTGGGATCGGAAGCTTATGCCCGCGATCCGGTCTGGCCGATCGACAAGACCGTTGCCAACCTGACCATCGATGTGATGCAGACCGCAGGACCGGCCCGCGACGTGGTGCTGATTGGCAAGGGCCATTCGACCATGGAGGACGAACTGGCGGCTTTTGCCGCGCGGCAGGGGCGCACCGTTACCGTGGAAAGCCTGCCCGAACGCGGGCTGTTCTTCCGGGCCGACCACTTCTCATTCGCCAAGCGCGGGGTGCCGGTGCTGCTGATCATGGGGCTGGCCGGAGCCTCCGATCTGGTTGAGGGCGGACGACCCGCCGGCCAGGCCTGGATCGATGATTATACCGGGCGCTGCTATCACCAGGCCTGCGATGCCTGGGACAAGAGCTGGAATCTGGGCGGCGCGGTCCAGGATCTGGAGCTGGTCTATGGCATCGGCTGGGATCTTGCCAATTCAACGCGCTGGCCCAGTTGGAAGCCCGGCAGCGAATTCGCCGCTGCGGCGGGAAACCGGGGGAAGTAACCCCATGAACCGGGTTCTGGTGGTCGGCGGCTATGGGGGGTTCGGGCTTCGGCTGTCGCGGCGGCTGGTGGCGGATGGCTGGCAGGTGCTGGTGGCGGGGCGCCGCCTTGCCAAGGCGCAGGCAGCAGCGCGGGAGCTGGGCGGCGCGGGCGGGGTGCGGTTCGATCGGACCGGGGATTGCGCGGCGCAGCTTGCCGACATCAAGCCCGACCTGGTGATCGATGCTGCCGGGCCGTTTCAGGGTAGTGACTACCGCCTGCCGCTGGCCTGCATCGCGGCGCGGGTGCCCTATATCGATCTGGCCGATGCGCGTGATTTCGTCTGCGGGATTGCGGTTCTGGATGAAGCGGCGCGGACGGCCGGGGTGCCGGTGATCAGCGGGGCGTCCAGCGTCCCGGCGTTGTCCGCGGCGGTGCTGCGCGAACTGACGCGCGGGCTGGACCGGATCGCCGCAATCGAAAGCACGATCAGCGCAACGACCAAGGCCAGTTCTGGCCTGGCGGTGGTGCGCTCGGCATTGTCCTATGCCGGTCAGCCGATCCGGGTGTGGCAAGCAGGGCAGTGGGAGCACCAGCCGGGCTGGTCTCTGGCCCGGCGCGAACGTTTCGCCGTGCCTGGCGTCGCTCCGCTGACGCGCCGGGTGGCGCTGGCCGAAGTTCCCGATCTTGAGCTGTTTCCAGCCCTGTTTCCGGGCGCTCCCGCAACGCTGTTTCGCGGCGGATCGGAATTTTCGTTGCAGATGCGCGCGCTGGCGCTGCTGGGCTGGGTGGTGGGCAAGGGGTGGCTGCCCTCGGCAGCGCGACTGGCGCCGTGGCTTGCGCCGTTGCAACAGGCGACCGCGCGGCTCGGCGGGGACCGCTCGGCGATGCTGGTGCGGATCAAGGGCTGGGCCGGATCAAAGCCGGTTGAGCGGCGCTGGACGCTGATTGCCGAGCAGGGACAAGGTCAGGAAATCCCCACCCTTGCGGCGCAGCTGCTGGCGCGCCGATTGCGGGATGGGCGCCTTGCACCCGGTGCGCGCCATGCCGCCGGTGAACTGGCGCTAGCGGATTTCGAGCAGTTGTTCGAACAGCTGCCGGTGGCCTACGTAGCCGAGGAGGACACTCTGGAACCGCTCTATCGCCGGATCCTGGGCAGCCGATATGCCGCGCTGGCGCCGGAATTGCAGGCCCTGCATCAGCCGATCGCTGAAAGTCGCGCGGTGGGAGAGGCTGATGTTACGCGCGGCAGCGGCATTCTCGCCGGGCTGATCGGGCTGGTCATGCGCTTCCCGCCGGCCGGGGCCTATCCGCTGGAAGTGCGCTTTGCGCCCAGCGGAGGGCGTGAGAAATGGACCCGTCGGTTCGGACCGAACAGCTTTTCCAGCGAGATGAGCGAAGGGCCGGGCGGAACCCTGACCGAACGCTTCGGGCCGATGCGGTTTCATTTCGCGCTCGACGTCGCAGCAGACGGCGCGCTGGCGATGCGGTTGGCGCGCTGGTCAGCCTTCGGCTTGCCGATGCCGATCGCGCTGGCGCCGCGGATCACGGCGGGCGAACATGGCGCCGATGGGCGCTTTCACTTTGACGTGGCGGTGGCGATGCCGCTGATCGGACCCGTGGTGCACTATCGCGGCTGGCTGGATACCTGAAACCCAACGAAAAAGGGGGCGCGGTTGGCCCGCACCCCCCTTTTTTCAATTTTGATCTGACGATTAGATCGCCAGCGCACCAGCCGGGGTCGGGAATTGGTCACGGCACAGCTTGACCAGGGGGCGAACCGCCTCCTTGGTTGCGCTCAGCGCATCCCTCAGGTCCGGGCCGACCAGTTCGGGGTTGGACTTGCTTGCCAGAACCCACTGCAGTTCGATGTTCTGGCACACCCGCGCGGTTGGCGAACCATCGACGCGCAGCATCGAATAGGTCGTGCCCATCTCCAGCGCGGATCCGAAGAAGCCATAGACTTCCTTCTGGCCCGGGGTCGCCTTGCGGTCCTTCTTGCGCGCTTCGGCCAGTTCAGCCTTGGCGGTCTGGCAGGCGTTGTACTGATCGATCGGCGGACGCTCTTTGGCCCGATCTGAATCGGTGCAGAAATCGAAAGCCGGAGTGCTCAGCTTGGCGAGCAGGGCATTGGCATCATCATCGTTGATCGCCTGGGCCAGCGCCGGGCTGGCGGCAAGGCAGATGGCTGAGGCCGCGGCGGCCGTAAGCAGTGTACGCATTTCGGTGTTTCTCCCCTTGGAACGTGTCTGATCGCCGGTTTTGCTAGGCAACAACCGATGAATAAAGGTGAAACGTTGATGGCGATTGGAAAATCGCGTCAGCCGATCCGGTGGACCCAGCCGTGACTGTCCGCCTCTTCGCCGCGCTGGATCGCGGTGAGGCGGGCTTTCAGCTTGCCGGTAAGCTGCCCCGGGCCGCCCGATCCGATGGTGAATTCGCCGCCATGATCGGCGACCTTGCCGACCGGGGTGACCACCGCGGCGGTGCCGCAGGCAAAAGCCTCGATCAGCTGGCCCGATGCCGCATCATCGCGCCACTGGTCCAGGCTATAGCGATCCTCACGCACGGTCAGCCCTTCCTCGCGCGCCAGTGTGATCAGACTGTCGCGGGTGATCCCGGGCAGGATCGTGCCCGACAGCGGCGGCGTGGATAGGCTGCCGTCGGCAAAGGCGAAGAACAGGTTCATGCCGCCCAGTTCCTCGATCCAGCGATGTTCTGCGGCATCGAGGAACAGCACCTGATCGTGCCCTTTGGCAAAGGCTTCCGCCGTCGGCACCAGGCTGGCGGCATAGTTGCCGCCGCACTTGGCCGCACCCGTGCCGCCGGGCGCCGCACGGGTATAGTCCGAAACCCAGATCGACACCGCCGGGGCGCCGGATTTGAAATAGTTCCCCGCCGGGCTGGCGATTACCAGGAACTTGTAGGCCTTGGCCGGGCGCACTCCGAGGAAAGCCTCGGTCGCGATCATGAACGGCCGCAGATAGAGCGATCCGCCCTCGACGCTGGGGAACCAGTCCGCATCGGCGCGGACCAGTTCCTCGATCGCCTGGATGAACAGCGCCTCGGGCAGTTCGGGCATGGCGAGGCGCCGGGCCGAGGCGTTGAAGCGCTGGGCGTTGGCATCGGGGCGGAACAGCGCCATCGATCCGTCGGGGTGGCGATAGGCCTTCAGCCCCTCGAAGATTTCCTGGGCGTAGTGGAGCACCGAAGCCGCCGGATCGAGCGCGATCGGGCCATAGGGCGCAACCGTGGGGTTGTGCCAGCCTTCGGCCTCGCTCCAGTCGATCGAGACCATGTGGTCAGTAAAGCGGCCGCCGAAGCCGGGATTGGCAAGGATCTCTGCCCGTACCGCGGCATCCAGCGGAGCGGGATGGGGCAGGTGGGTGAAACGGGTGCCGGAATCGGCGAGAGTCGCCATGGGAATCGATCCTTCAATTTCAGAGCGCGGCAATTGAACGAAAATTACATTCATTGCAAGCGCAATGTAATAAATGAAAAGTGCCTATTGTGCTTTCCTTCATAGCCGGGATTGCGTCCGAGGCCAAGTGACGTGCATGGTGCGGGCAAGGAGGGTGTGCCCATGTCGAGACTACTGATCGCGGCGCTGACGGCCAGCTGCGGCCTGAGCGGATGCAGCCAATCCGGCGAAGCGCCCACGGCGCCCGGCAGCGACGCCGCCACGGCCACTGCGGCGGCCGACGCAAGCGCGGCGACCCAGCCCGCACCGACCCAGACCGCAACCCCGCAACCGCAAACCGAGCTGACCTGCAGCTATCCGGTCGATGGCGCAAAGGACACGGCGGCAAGTCTGCTTGCCCGCTATGGCGCAGCGGCAAAGCGCGAGACCCTGCCCGGGCCGGAGGGCACGGAGCTTTCCGGAATCGTGCTCTGGCCGAAAGATCCTTCGCGAAGGGTCGAGGCGATCATCGACGAGGACCGCCCTGGCGAACACATCGGTTCGATCCGGATCGGATCGAGCAGAACGGTGTGGAAGGTTGCGGGCATCGGCATGGGCACTTCGCTTGACGCCATGGTCAAGGCGAACGGCAAGCCGATCCGGTTCTGGGGTTTTGGCTGGGATTACGGCGGCAGGGTCAGCGATCTGGGGGGCGGAAGGCTGGCGCAGCTCACCGGCGGCTGCACGCTTTCGGTCCGGCTCAACCTGGCAGAGAACGATCCGAAGGACGGGATGGATCTGATGGGTGACAGCGAGATCGGCTCTGACGAGGACCGGGTCAAAGGTCGGCCGATCTCTATCGATGAATTCGGTCTCTATTGGTGAGCGGGCGGCGCCCGCGCAAATGGGAACGCGCAAATGAGAAGGGCCACACCGGCCTGACCGGGTGGCCCTTCGCATGGTCAGCGGCCGGAAGCGCCGCTCACGTAGCCTCTATCGCTTTGGTCAAGCTCAGCGATAATGCTCCATGACGCGGATTACCGACCTCCCTGCTGAACCATGAGACATCGGTCACCTCCTTTCGCGCTGTTGAGCCATTCGCTTCCGGTCGGAAGCTGGGCCGGTTCGGAATGTCCGTTCCGTCCTTGACGCTAGGTGTGATTCATTTCGCGCCGCACAACAAGTCTTGCATTGATTTTTTTTGGTGTCAGAATCTGTGCCTTCGGGCCTGCTTCGCCTGACTTTCCACAGTTCGTTATCGGCAATCCTCGATCACCCGGCTGATCTCAGGCCAGGCGGGGAGGTAGCGGGGCGTGTCGTGGAGTACGGTCACCATGAACCGTCCGCGGCTGAATGCCATTGCATCAAGCAGCGGATCGTTCGCCGGAACCACTGCAACAACCTCCCATCCGCTCCGCTTTGCCGGCAAGGTTTTCTGCATCGATGTAGTAACCACCGTCATGATCGTGTCGTCCAGCTTCGGCGATGTGAAGCGCAGTTCAACCTGCCGCGCGGCCGGATCGCAGACCAGCCAGAACCCCCCGTAGCTGGGCATTTTCGGGTCGCTGGTGAAAAAGGCGATCGAGCGATTGCCCTCTTTGCGCCAGTACCAGTTGCCCGGTGACGCAGGCGCATCGCGCCAGTCGGCAGGTTGCTTTGGCGGCAGCGGCTCAGGCAATCCGGGCGTGACGAATGGGCGCGGCGGAGGCGGTGACGGCGCAGGCTTTGGCGGCGCTGCGCAAGACGCAAGGGCGGCCGCCAGTACGATGCCGATCAGAAGGCGAAGATTTGCGTTCATCGCCCTTCTATGGAAGGAGCCGGGCCGATGGGCAAGGCAGTGAAAATGCGCGTGGACCAGATGCTGGTCGATCGCGGTCTGGCGGAAAGCCGGACCCGCGCCCAGGCGCTGGTGCTGGCAGGCGTGGTTTTCTCGGGCGAAACGAAGATCGCCAAGCCGGGCCAGGCACTGCCCGATGACGCTCCGCTTGAGGTGCGCGGGCGCGACCATCCGTGGGTTTCGCGCGGCGGGATCAAGCTGGCCCACGCGATCGAGCATTTCGCCCTCGATCCGGCGGGGGTTACCGCGATGGACATCGGCAGCTCGACCGGCGGGTTCACCGATGTGCTGCTGAGCAAGGGTGCGGATCACGTTTTCGCGGTCGATTCGGGTACCAACCAGCTGGCCTGGAAGCTGCGCCAGGATCCGCGCGTCACCGTGCTGGAACAGTGCAGCGCGCGGCTGCTGACCCCGGAAATGATCGACCGGCCCTGTTCGTGGGTAGTTTGCGACGCCAGTTTCATTTCGCTTTCCAAGGTGCTGGGAGTGCCGCTGAAACTGGCCGCGCCGCAGTGCCGGCTGGTGGCGCTGATCAAGCCGCAGTTCGAGGTTGGCCGGGCCGAAGTGGGCAAGGGCGGGGTGGTTCGCGATCCGGCGCTCCATGCCCGGGTCTGCGAAGAGGTGCGCGGCTGGATCGAAGGGCTGGGCTGGCAGGTGCAGGGAATCGTCGAAAGCCCGATCAAGGGGCCGGAAGGAAATGTGGAATTTCTGATCTCTGCCTGGCGCGATTGATTGCCATGGCGGCCACGGGAAGCCACAGTCCAGCTATCCACTGCTTTCCGATTCGAGGCTCCTTCGATGAGTGAAATTGCTTCGCCCGGCCAGCTCAGGGCCGCCTTGCTGCGCTGGTCCTTGTTTCTGGCACCGCTGTTGCTGCTCGTCGGACGGCTGGTTGGCCTGCTTTCGGGCAGCGGCGAAGGGAACGTGTGGTTCTTCGGACTGGCCAAGCCTTCGCTCTATCCGCCGCCTGCGGTGTTCCCGATCGTCTGGAGCCTGCTCTATCTGATGATGGGCGTGGCGCTGGCGATGATCGTCACCGCGCGCGGTGCGCCGGGGCGGGGCGCGGCGATTGCGGTGTTCGTGGTGCAGTTCCTGCTCAACCTTGCCTGGTCGCCGGTGTTCTTCGCGATGCACCAGATCGATGCCGCGTTGGGCGTGCTGGCGCTGCTCGATCTGGCGCTGATCATCACGGTGTTCCTGTTCTACAAGGTCCGCCCGCTGGCCGCCTGGCTGCTGCTGCCCTACCTCGCCTGGGCGCTGTTCGCGACCGCGCTCAACTGGCAGTTTCTTGAGGCTAACCCTGATGCCGGGGTGGAAGTGGCACTGGCCTCTTGATCCGACCCGCGCAAAGGACCATCTAGCGCCCATGCAAAGCGAAAACCCCCTGCTCGCCGATATCTCCAAGCTGCTCAACAGTGCGGCCGGAACCGTTGCCGGAATGGGCCGCGAAGCCCGCGATGCCGCGCGTGAGCGGGTCAAGGATGCGGTCGGTGGACTCGATCTGGTCAGCCGGGAAGAGTTTGACACGGTCAAGCTGATGGCCGCCAAGGCGCGCGAGGAAAACGAGGCGCTGAAGGCCCGGGTCGAGGCGCTGGAAAAGGCGCTCAAGGCGAAGAAGTAGGGTTCACGCGGAGACGCGGAGACACGGAGGGCCTCTCCTTGGGGTGGAGCCGCTCCAAGGATCGTCGGGTGCGTTGGGCCGGACACTAGCGATTTGGAAGAAGCCTGCGGCTTCAGAAAATACCTCCGTGCCTCCGCGTCTCCGCGTGAACCATTCCAAGGCCAGTTGAACCGCACCGCGTTTCCCGCCACACCGCGCCCATGCAGATCCGTGCCCCTGCCATCGTCTGTGCTGTCCGCCCCCACGGCGAGACTGCGGCGATTGCACGGCTTCTGACCGAAAGCCACGGCCTGATTGCCTGCTATGTCGCGGGCGGGCGCGGGCGGCAGCTGCGGCCGGTGCTGATCCCCGGCAATCTGGTTGAGGCCGAAGTTCGTTCAAAAAGCGAGAGCCAGCTGCCATTCGGGCGGATCGAGCTGCTGGCCAGTCGCGCGCCGTGGCTGGGTGAGCCGCTGCCGGCAGTGGCGATCGGCTGGGTCACCGCTCTGACTGCCGCGACACTGCCCGAACGACACGGCTATCCATCGTTGTTTGTGGCGCTTTCGGCGCTGCTCGACGCGATTTGCCATGCGCCTTCGGCGCGCGGCTGGCTGCCCGGACTGATCGCCTATGAGGCGCTGCTGATGCGTGAATTGGGCTATGGCGGCATGGCGCCGCAGGGCGATGCCGGGCTGACCGAATTTGATGCCCAGGGACAGCGGCTGGAGCGCTACCTGCTTGCAGATCGGCGCGGCGATGTTATGGGCGCGCGCACCATGCTGCGAGAGCGGCTGGCCCGGATCGGATAGGACAGGGGCGGATAAAGCATCATGAAAATCGCAGTTCTGGCTGGTGACGGCATCGGCTCCGAAATCATCCGCGAAGCAGTGCGCGTTCTCCAAGCGCTCGACCTGCCTGGCCTTGAGCTGATCCCGGCCGATGTTGGCGGCATGGCCTATAAGAAGCACGGCCACCCGCTGCCCGCCGAAACGCTGCAAATCGCGCGCGCTGCCGATGGCATCCTGTTCGGCGCAGTCGGCGATCCGGATTGCGACAATCTGGAGCGGCACCTGCGACCCGAACAGGCGATCCTGGGCCTGCGCAAGGAACTGGGGCTGTTTGCCAACCTGCGCCCGGCCAAGGTTTTCAAGGGTCTGGAGGATGCTTCTGCGCTGCGGCCTGAAGTGGCCGGGGCAATCGATCTGCTGATCGTGCGCGAACTGAACGGCGATGTCTATTTCGGTGAAAAGGGCATCCGCACCCTGCCCGACGGGCGCCGTCAGGGCTGGGACATGATGTCCTATGCCGAAGACGAAGTGCGCCGGATCGCCCATGTCGCTTTCAAGGCGGCGATGGGCCGCAAGAAGAAGCTCTGCTCGGTCGATAAGGCCAATGTGCTGGAAACCTTCCAGCTGTGGCGCGATGTGGTGAGCGAGGTTGCCGCGGATTACCCCGAAGTCGAGCTGACTCATATGTACGTTGACAATGCGGCGATGCAGCTGGTGCGCAATCCCGGCCAGTTCGACGTGATCGTCACCGGCAATATGTTTGGCGATATTCTCTCGGACCAGGCCTCGATGTGCGTCGGCTCGATCGGGATGCTGGCCTCCGCCTCATTGAGCGAGGGCAAGCTCGGCCTTTATGAGCCGATCCACGGCAGCGCCCCGGACATTGCCGGCAAGGGGCTGGCCAATCCGATGGCGACGGTTCTTTCGGCGGCGATGCTGCTGCGCCATTCGCTGGGGCTGGAAGAGCAGGCCGCACGGATCGAAGCGGCTGTGGCCCGGGCCCTGGCCGACGGCATCCGCGGCGCGGACCTGGGCGGCACGCTCGGCACGGTTGCAATCGGCGACGCAATTGTCGAAAGACTGTAACATGACCCTTCGTCTCGGCGTTGTCCTTCCCACCTATAACGAGCGCAAGAACCTGCGCGGCATGATCCAGCGGCTGGACAAGGCGCTGGGAGGCATCCCGTGGGAAGCGATCATCGTTGATGACAACAGCCCCGACGGCACTTCTGACGAGGCGCGGGCGATTGCCCAGGAAGACAGCCGGGTACGCGTGATCCAGCGGATCGGACGGCGCGGGCTGTCCTCCGCCGCGATCGAGGGGATGTGCGCCACCGCCGCGCCAGTCGTGGCGGTGATGGATGCCGATCACCAGCACGATCCTGAGCTGCTGCCCGGAATGCTCGCCGCGATCGAAAGCGGCGAATACGATTTGTCTTACGCCAGCCGCTTTGCCGAAGGTGCCAGCACCGAGGAGTGGGGGCGGCCTGACCGGGTCAAGGCTTCGAACTTTGCCAACAAGATCGCTAACAAGGTGACCGGCGTTGAGCTGACCGACCCGATGAGCGGCTATTTCATGCTGAAAAGCGAAGTGCTGCGCGGTGATGCCCACCGGCTGTCGGGCGTGGGCTTCAAGATCCTGCTCGATATCCTCGCCACGGTCGAAACGCCGCTGCGGATCAAGGAAGTGCCGATGAACTTCGCCGCCCGGGCAGAGGGCGAATCGAAACTTGACCGGACCGTGGTGTTCGAATTCCTGGTCGGCCTCTACGACAAGTGGCTGGGCCGCTGGATTCCCACGCGCTTTGCCCTGTTCGGGACGATCGGCGGCCTGGGCGTGGTGGTTCACATGGCGGTCCTCGCCGCCGTGCTGGGCCTGTTCGGAGAAGCCTTCAAGGTTTCCCACTATCCCAAGGAAGCTGCCTTCATCGCCGGGCAGACCACTGCCGCGCTGGTGGCGATGACCTTCAACTTCGTGCTCAACAACGAACTGACCTATGCCGACAAGCGGCTGCGCGGGTTCGTGCCGCTGTGCACCGGCTGGGTCCGGTTCCTGATCACCTGCGCGTTCGGCCTGCTTGCCAACATCGGCGCTGCCACCGCGCTGGTCCGGCTGGGCTTCAACCCCTATCCGGCAGCGATCGTCGGGATCGTGCTTGGCTCGGTCTGGAACTTTGCGCTGTCGAGCAAGTTCGTCTGGGGCAAGTACTGATTTCCCGCCGCATGGCGCTGCCCCGCACCCAGCAGGCGCTGCTGCTGGCGACTGTTCTGTTTGCGCTGGCCAGTCTGATCGAAAGTCCGTTCCCGCAGCTTGCGCCGCTTCAGAACCTGCCGACGCTGGCAATCGTGGCGGCACTGGCCTGGGGGCTGGGGCGAAGCCCATTGCCCAATTCAGCCGTCTGGTGCCTGGCCGTTTTCCTGTGGCTTCACACCCTGGGCGGCCGCTATGCCTATTCCTATGTGCCCTATGACCAGTGGTTCGCTGCACTGGGGCTGCCCGGGCCGAGTGCGTTGTTCGGCTTGACCCGCAACGGGTATGACCGGCTGGTCCATTTCGGGTTTGGCCTGCTGATGGTGCACCCCATCGCTCAATTCCTGCTGCGGCAGGCGGCCGTCTCGCGCGCCGCCGCGCTCTATATCGCGGTGGAGTTCGTCTTTGCCGGGTCGGCGCTTTATGAAATCTTTGAATGGCTGCTGACGCTGGTCATGGCCGGAGCCGATGCGGATGCCTACAACGGCCAGCAGGGAGACATCTGGGACGCGCAAAAGGACATGGCCTGTGCCGGAAGCGGTGCCCTGCTGGCAGCGGCCTGGCTGATCCTGCGGCAGCGCCGCCTGTCTCGGTAACAGCCGGACCTAACGCCAGCTTCGCAGCCACATCCAGAATTCGAAGCTGGGCCGCCCGCAGCACAGCGGATAGCCCGAGATGATCGGGTAGAACCAGGCGAACATCGCCACGCTGGCCGCGACACTGGCCGGGGCCAGCCAGCGCCAGCGATCCTCGCGCTTCCACAGCTGGTCCAGCCCCAGCGCCAGGATCGCCATCAGGAAGCTGCTGGGCAGCAGATAGTGATAGATGAACTGGATCGGCTTGCCCGACAGCGCCCAGAACAGCAGCGACCCGACATAGAGCCCGGCAAAGGCCAGCAATTCCATGCGGCGGCGCATGATCCCGGCCCACAGCGCCCAGGCCAGAGCGACCAGCCCGGCATACATACTGAAAGGATTGCCGATCAGCACGATTCCGCGCTGGGCGCCGTCCACGTCCTTGTAGAGGTACCAGATCGCCCGCCAGTTGCCGACCCATTCATACCAGACCGAGCGATAGGGGTGGAGCTTCTTCACGCTGTCCTGCAGCTTCACCATGTGTTCGTGCCAGGCGATCGGATGCCAGGGATCGACCGGCCTGCCGACCCAGTGGAAAGCGGGCCAGAAGGTCAGCCAATAGACCGCCAGCGGCAAGAGGCCGAGCCACAGTCCCGCCTCCAGCAGTGAGATGCCGGGCACCGGACCACCAGCGCGAGCGAACAGGAAGCGGCGGCCATTGTCCTTCAGTTTGAAAGCCAGAAAGGCCAGGCCCGGCAGGATCAGGGCCGGTGCGACCGACCATTTGGCGCCCAGCGCAAGCCCCATCAGCACACCGGCCAGGGCCAGTCGCCAACGGCCCTGATGCGGCAGCCGGACCGCCGCAGCGACTTGCCACAGCGCCGCGATCCCCAGGCTGGCCATGATCATGTCGAGCATGGCGATCCGGCTCTGCACGAACCAGAAGAAATCGGTCGCCAGCAGCAGCGCGGCGATCAGCGCGGCGCGGCGGCTGCCGCTGGCGAACCAGACCAGCCGGGCAAAGGCAAACAGCCCGAAGGCGCCACCGATCGCCGAGGGAATGCGCCAGATGATCGGGCGATCGCCCAGCCATTCGATCGCGGCGGCAATCACGGTCTTGGCGAACATCGGATGTTCGGCGTTGACCCGGATTCCTTCGAGCTGTTTGCGCGCCGCGGCGACGTAGTGCAGTTCATCGAAATAGATTTCGCTGGGTAGCGCCAGCCGCCACCAGCACAGCGCCAGAAAGAAGATCGCCAGCACCGCGCTCCAGTCGGCGGGGTCCTCGTCCGTGGTGAAGCGCGGCTGCATGGCGCCCGATTATCCGGCCATGCGGCGAAGCGCAACGGCCTTGCCCAGCGGCACGGCTCTGCCTAAAGCCGCTGCCATCATGAAACGCACCACTGGACAGGACCGCTCGATCACCCGCAACTGGCGCCCGGCCACCCGGGCCGTGCGCGCGGGCACCTGGCGCAGCGAGCAGGGGGAGACCAGCGAGGCGCTGTTCCTCACCTCGGGCTATTGTTACGACGATGCCGAAACCGCCGCGATGCGGTTCCGGGGTGAGGATCCGGGGATGACCTATTCCCGGCTCCAGAACCCGACCGTGGCGATGCTGGAAGAACGGATCGCGATGATGGACGGGGCAGAGGCCTGCCGGGTTCAGGCATCGGGCATGGCGGCGATGACCGCCGCGCTGCTCAGCCAGCTTTCCGCCGGCGATCATGTTGTTGCGGGGCGCGCCGCTTTCGGTTCGTGCCGCTGGCTGGTCGATCAGCTGTTCCCGCGCTTCGGGATCGAGGGGACCACGATCGACGCGCGCGACAACGCCCAGTGGGAAGCCGCGATCCGGCCCAACACCAAGGTGTTCTTCTTTGAAACTCCGGCCAACCCGACGATGGACATCGTCGATCTGAAATTCGTCTGCGATCTGGCGAAAAGCCGCGGAATCACGACCGTGGTCGATAACGCCTTCGCCACGCCCGCGTTGCAGCGCCCGATCGAATGGGGCGCCGATGTGGTGGCTTATTCGGCGACCAAGCTGATGGACGGGCAGGGCCGGGTGCTGGCCGGGGCGGTTTCGGGCAGTGCAGATTTCATCAACAACGTGCTGCTGCCGTTCCAGCGCAACACCGGGCCAAATCTTTCGCCGTTCAACGCCTGGGTGGTGCTGAAAGGGCTGGAAACGCTGGATCTGCGCATTCAGCGGCAGAGCGAAAACGCGCTCAAGGTCGGCAGGTTCCTTGAAGGGCGGGTTCCCCGGATCAACCATCCCGGGCTGCCCAGCCATCCGCAGCACGATCTGGCGATGCGGCAGATGGATGCGGCCGGGTCGATCTTTTCGTTCGAACTGGAGGGCGGACGGGCCCAGGCGCACGGCCTGCTCGATGCCCTGCAACTGATCGACATTTCCAACAACATCGGGGATTCGCGCAGCCTGATGTGCCACAATGCCAGCACCACGCACTATTCGGTCAGCGCCGAAGCGCGCGAGGAAATGGGTGTGAGCGAGGGGATGCTGCGGCTGAACGTCGGGCTGGAAGATCCGGACGACCTGATCGAGGATCTGGATCAGGCGCTGAAGGCGGTAGGTCTATAGCCCTTCGGTATCGCCCAGCAGGCAGCCAAGATCGGCCAGTGCCCCGGCCAGTAATCGGGCAGTCGCAAGCGGCGCGAACGGCTCTGCCTGGTCAGTAAGCGCGATCAGACAGTCTTCTGCGGCCCCCAGGTCGCTGCGGCAAAGCACCAGCGCTTCGATCATCAAGGCTTCGTCGGCGGTCATGCGCGGATGGTCTTTGCCGATCACCGCGATCGGGTGTTTTGCGGCAGTGCAGGTTTCGATCAGATAGGCGCGGGCCAGGGTCAAAGGCCGTTCGTAATCGTGACCGAAGGCCTGGTAGGCGAACGCTTCAATCTCACCGCAACTCGCAGTGCCTGCGGCAATCTTGCGAATCAATAGCAACACCAGGGCAAGGTCCGGGTCTTGCGGAACCGCGAAAGGCAAGGATTCCTGCCG
>JAKPHK010000069.1 GCA_029550345.1 Pseudomonadota bacterium | reverse complement strand
TTAGCGGCGGGCGGACTTCGACTGCACCACCAGCACGCCCAGCTTTTCGCCCACCCGCTGGATCGGCACGCCAAGGAAGCTGGAATACAGCTCTTCCCCGGTTTCCGGCATATAGCGAAAGCCCTTTTCCGAAGGCGCATCGGCAGTGTTCACCGGCAGGCCGGACTTGGCGACGCGGCCCATCAGCCCCTCGCCCAGCTTCATCCGGGTCTTGTGGACGGCAGCCTTCTTCAGCCCCTCGGTCGCGCAAAGCTCCAGCGTTTCGGCATCGCGGAAAAGGTAGATCGAGCAGACCTCGGTCTTCATCGAATCCGCAATCAGATGGGTGATGCGGTCCAGCCGGACCTGCCCCTTGGCGGGCGTTGCCAGCACGTCGCGCAAACGGCGCAAGAGCTTGCGGCTGTCGCCTTCGCTGCGTTCGGGCATCGGATATCGTCCATCAATCGCTTTCCCCCTCTATAGGCGGGAAGGGGCGCCATGGGGAGGGGAAATCTCCTGTAAAGGCGGGGCGCCGCCAGACAAGTCTGGCGGCGCCCCGCTTTTGCCCGGTGATGCGCGGAAAAGCCGCGCCCGGCTCAGACCTTGTCCAGCGCGAAGACGTCGTGCAGCGCCTGCACCGCCAGTTCCATATACTTGCGGTCGATCAGCACCGAAATCTTGATCTCGGAAGTGGCGATCACCTTGATGTTGACGTTCTCGGCGGCCAGCGCGTTGAACATCTTGGCGGCAACGCCCGCATGGCTGCGCATCCCGATGCCCACGACCGAAACCTTGGCCACATCGGTATCGACCACCAGTTCCTTGTAGGTGAACTTGCCCGCCGCCTGCGCCTCTTCGATGGCCTTCTGGGCGCGCGCAACCTGATTGGTCGGGCAGGAAAAGGTCATGTCGGTAAAGGCGCGCTTGTCGCCCGGCTCATCCAGCTCCGAGATGTTCTGGACGATCATATCCACATTCACCCCGGCCTCGGCCAAGGGGCCAAAGATCGCGCCGGCGATGCCGGGGCGGTCCTCGACCTTGACCAGCGTCATCTTGGCCTCGTCGCGCGAATGGGCGACGCCGGAAACAACTTTCGATTCCATGATTTCATCCTCGTCGCAGACCAGAGTCCCAGAAGTTTCGTCGGTATCCTCGAACGAGGACAGCACCCGCAGCCGCACCTTGTAGCGCATTGCAAGCTCGACCGAGCGGGTTTGCAGCACTTTCGCGCCCAGAGAGGCCAGTTCCAGCATCTCTTCAAAGGCGATCTTTTCCAGCTTGCGCGCCTTGCCGCAGATGCGCGGGTCGGTGGTATAGATGCCGTCCACATCGGTATAGATGTCACAGCGTTCGGCGGCAAAGGCGGCGGCAAAGGCAACGGCGGTGGTGTCCGACCCGCCGCGGCCCAGCGTGGTGATGCGGCCTTCGGCGCTGACACCCTGAAAGCCCGCGACAACTGCAACCTTGAAGCCTTCGGCAAATTTCGCGTCGATATTGTCGCGCGGGATCGACACGAACCGGGCCGAGCCATGGGCCGAGGTGGTGTTGATCGGCACCTGCCAACCCTGCCAGGACCGCGCGGGCACGCCCATTTCCTGCAACCGCAGCGCCATCAGACCGGCGGTGACATTCTCGCCCGAGGCAACCACGGCGTCATATTCGCGGGCATCGTAAAGCTTGGAGGTGCCTTCGACCCAACCGACGAGTTCGTTGGTCTTGCCCGACATCGCGCTGACAATGACGATCACGTCATAGCCGCGCTCGACCTCGGCCTGCACCTTTTTCGCGGCATTCTCGATCCGCGCCAGGTCGGCGACCGAAGTGCCGCCGAATTTCATCACCAAAACCGGCATGGATCATCCCCCGGATGCCTCGAAAACCGGCGCCTCTTTATGCGCCACGCCCTGCGCGTGCAAGAGGCGATACGGAATGACGGGGGCGGCCAAAATCCTTCGAAGGATTTTGCAAATTTCTTCGAAGAAATTTGGTCAGAGCGCACGCCAGCCGATATCCGAGCGGCAGAAGCCTTCGGGCCAATGCAGATGGTCGATCATCGCATAGGCGCGGTTGCGGGCATCCGCCAACGTATCGCCCCGCGCGGTGATGTTCAGCACCCGCCCGCCATTCGCCACGATCTGCCCGTCCTTGCCCGCCGTCCCGGCGTGAAAGCACATGTGGCGGCTGTCTTCCGGCAGACGGCCCAGCCCGTGGATGACCGTGCCTTTCTGATAGGCCCCCGGATAGCCCTTGGCCGCCATCACCACCGTCAGGGCATGATCCTCGGCCCAGTTCACCCGGGCGCGGTCCAGCCGCCCCTCGGCGCAGGCCAAAAGCAGGTCCAGCGCCTGCGCCCCCAGCCGCAGCATCAGCACCTGCGTTTCCGGGTCGCCAAAGCGGCAATTGTATTCCACCAGCCGGGCCCGGCCGTTCTCGATCATCAGCCCGGCATAGAGAACC